>JAZRSG010000029.1:0-80063 GCA_045651465.1 Christensenellaceae bacterium | reverse complement strand
CCTTCACACCAACAAGAAACACTTAACCACAAGGTTGAGTGTTTTTTTGTTTATACGAAAATGATGGGACTTGAATAGGGAGCGAGCAAACGAAGGTTTGCGTGTTTATTGGCAATTTAAGATAAGCAAAAATGTTATAGATTATTTTGATAACGTTTGCTATAATAATTATACATTAATATTTACATAATAGAGGTAGAGATGTATAACGATTTAACGATTAGAGAGATTGCAAACTTATTTAAGGACAAGTTAGACGACGAAAACATTATTTCTAAAATCTTTGATGATTTAGAGTTTGATTGCTCAGTTAGAAGATATTTAGATCCTAACGAACTTGACGCGTGCGTTGATAAGTTTTATAAAGAAAAAGATTTAGATAGTTTAATTGCTATCATTTCTTTGATTCAAAACGGAAAAAAATCTGCGGGCAAAGACGAAAAAGAATTTTTGGCTCAAGTTAAAAATTATATTATCGAGCATTTGACTGAAAATATTTCGGTTGAACAAATCGCAAGCAAGTTTTATATTAGCTACTATTATCTTTGTCATCTTTTCAAAAAGCACGTTAAAAAAACCCTCAATCAATATAGAACGGCAAAAAGACTTGAAAAGGCAATTCGCGCGCTTTTAGAAAGCGATCAAAAAATAACCGATATCGCTACTTCTTGTGGCTTTGATAACGTTAGCTATTTTTCTGAAATCTTCTTTAAGCACGTTGGGGAAACGCCTAGCGATTTTAGAAAAAACCACGGCGATTTAATCTTACACTCATTCTACGAGTTAGAAGATATCCTTTTATCTTTAAAAATGCAGTCTATGCGTTTTTTAGGCGACCTAAAACAAATAGGGGGCGACGAAGGTATTCCGTATTTACAAGTTCATAATCCGGGCCCTGATTTCGGATATTTCTTGCACGAAGCGGCAATTATAGAATTTGAAGGCGTTCTATACGCGTCTTGGTATAATTGCACCGAAACTGAACTCGTGGGATATACGCCTATCGTTGAGAGACGTTCTTACGACGGTGGTAGGACGTGGACGCCTGCACAAGTTATCGCCGAAGATAAAAGTGCTAAATACATGTATTGCCCGCCCGTTTACGGCGTTTCGGACGGCAAATTATATATGATCATGAACCAAATGGTAGACGCCGATTATATGCACTCGTTAGATCTTTACGTTCTCAATAAAGAAACGGATAAATTCGAGTTCCTTTGGTCAAGACCGATCCCGTTCAAATTAAATACTAACGTCGTAGAACTTCCTAACGGCAAGTTATTGTTACCTGGAAGAATTGGCGAGCTTGACGGATTCCCCGTAACCCCTGCGGTTATGATTTCCGATAGTGGCAAAATGGACGGCGAATGGAGAGTAGTAAACGTTGCAAAAGACGGACTTTTACCCGATGGAGAAACGTTAATCTATCCTGAAACGACTGTTATTTGCGTTGACGACGTTCTTTATATGTTCAATAGAAACGATTATAGAAGAGTTCCTATCGTTTATACTTCAAACGACTTTGGTGAAACGTGGAGCGAACTTACTGCTCACGATATTCCCTACGTAAGCTCTAAAATATACGCGGGTAAACTTTTAGACGGCAGATATTATCTCGTTGCAAATTCGGATAGAGAAGATCGTTCTAAGTTGGTTTTATACGTAAGTGAAAAAGGTGAACTTAAATTTACCAAACAAATGATTTTAACCGACTGTAAGAAACGTGACGACGGCATAAAACAATGCCATTATCCGGGCGTGTGCGAAAAGGACGGAAAATTATATATAATTGCAACTGCAAGTTATACCGGACGCGACTTAAGGGGTCGTGGGGCGATACTTTTCACGGTTGACCTAGATACAATTAAATAATAGATAAAAAGTACCGAAATTCGTTCGGTACTTTTTTTTAAGGTAAAAGTGCGTTGTTATTAAACAAATTTTGGTTGTAGACTATTTTACTCTTTTTGGATACCTTGACCTATTGTAAAAGATGTGATATATTTATTACAATAAATATAATATTAATATTTCATTTAGGAGAATAAAATGAAAAGAAAAGGTAGAATTACTATCCCTACGGATGCAAACTTTGTTGAAGGCACTATTAAAATTGCCGACCTTTGGGGTGCGGATGCCGTTCGTGACTGTGACGGCGTTAAACTTCCAAAAAACCCCAAGCAAATAGCGGATAAGGTTTATAACGTTTATTTCGTTGATAGGGGCAACCACGAATGGGCTGCAAATAACCCCGACGAATGGCAACATATGTTCATTATGACGCCGTTTATAACTGCAACGGAAAATACTTTAACCGTTCATCTTATGGATTCTTTCTATGACGAACAAGTTAAACCCGATCTCACACCTGAAGCGGTTAAACATATCGAAGTCATGGATAGAACCTTGGGCGAAATCCACGAAGATTGGACGCTTGATCTTGAAGGCGAAAACGTGGTTATTAACAACGCAGTTCCTTTCCATCAATATACGGTTGCGTTCCTTGGTATTTCGTTATGGCACCCCGTTCATATGTACAACTATAAAACAAACAACTGGAACGAACCCCACCATATCATGTACGATCCGTATTATCCTAAGACGAATAAGTTTATTAGGGAAGCTCTTCAAAAATGGTGTGACGAAAACCCCGATACTAACGTAGTTCGTTTCACGACTTTCTTATATATGTTCTCGCTCGTGTGCAACCAACACGGCAAAGAAAGAAACGTTGACTGGTTCGGTTATAATATGGCGGTAAGCCCCCGTATGCTTGACGATTTCGAAAAGAAATACGGCTATAAGATGCGTGCGGAATATTTAGTTGATCAAGGCTACTATAACCAAACGCATAGAGTACCGTCTAAAGAATATAAAGACTATATGAAATTCGTTGAGGATTTCGTTATCGAAACGGTTAAAGATTTAGTAAAAATCACGCACGCTAACGACAAAGAGGCAATGATGTTCCTTGGCGACTGTTGGATCGGCGCGGAAATCTTTGGCGATAGATACGCTGAACTTGACCTCGACGCGTTAGTAGGTTCTGTTGGCGGTGGCGTTACCGTTCGTATGTTATCAGACGTTGAGGGCGTTAGATATAAAGAAGGAAGATTTTTACCTTACTTCTTTATGGACACCTTCCACGAAGGAAACGAAGAAAACGCGGTTAAAGAACTCAATACTAACTGGATAACCGCACGTCGTGCGATGATGAGAAATCCGCTTGATAGAATAGGTTTCGGCGGATATTTAGAAATGGCGGCAATGTTCCCCAAATTTATCAATCGTGCCGCAGAGATTTGTGATGAATTCCGTTTCATTTACGATACGGTTAAGACTCAAACGCCCAAGAATTTTGCAAAGGTTGCAGTTCTTAACGCGTGGGGTAAGGTTAGAAGTTGGATGTGCAATATGACCGCGCACGAACTATGGTATCAACAAAGTTATTCTTACCAAGGTATTTACGAAATTTTATCAGGTCTTCCCGTAGACGTACAGTTTATCAACTTTGACGACGTTAAGGCGGGCAAACTCGACGAGTTTGACGTTGTAATTAACGCTGGTGACGCAGGTACTGCTTGGAGCGGTGGCGAATATTGGCAAGACGAAGAAGTATTGACTAAAGTTCGTTCTTTCGTTCATAACGGCGGTGGATTTATCGGCGTTGGCGAACCTACTGCTCTTCAAAGACAAGGTAAGTTCTTCCAACTTAGTGACGTTTTAGGCGTTGATAAGGAATGCGGAATTTCACTTGGCGAAGATAAGTATAATATCGAAAAGCACGAACACTTTATTCTCGACGGTATAAACGACGCGGTTGATTACGGCGAAGATAAGAAAAACATCTTTGCACTTGACGGAACGAAGGTTTTGGATATCGTGTTCTCGGATAGATTCGTTAGAAAGGTTAACGTTGGCGAAGTTAAAATGGCGGTAAACGAATACGGAAAGGGTAGAAGTTTCTATGCGACTGGTATGCCGTATAGTCCGCAAAACGCAAAACTACTTTACCGTGCAATTTTATGGGCAGCGGGCAAAGAAGATATGGATAAGAAATCTTACTGCACGAACGCTTTAACCGAAGCGCATTTCTATGGCGACAAATACGCAGTTATTAACAACACTGCCGAAGAACAAAAAACGCAATTCTACGATATCAATGGTAAGGAAAGCGAATTAACGCTTGCTCCTTACGAAATTAAGTGGATCAAACTTTAATCTAAATAAAAAGAAAAACCATGCTCGTGCATGGTTTTTTTATATTTCGTTTTTTATCAAATCGTCTAAACTTACTTCAAAAATATTGCTTAATTTTCTTAAAAAATCAACGTTAGGCTCAGTTCGTCCTTGTTCCCAGTTTGCATAGCAACTCTCGACAACGTCAAGCATAATAGCCACTTGTTTTTGGGTTAAGCCCTTATCTTTTCGAGCATTTTTAAGATTATTGCAAAACTTTAAATCCATATCTTAATTTTATTATAAACTAGACAAAATGTCTTGACGCTAGATAAAATATCTAGTATAATATTGTCGTAAATAATTTAGTAAACAATAATAGAAAACGGAGGAAAAATTATGGCAAAAATAATGAGTAGGGAAGAGATGCAAGAACTTACTTTAAAACACACTATCATAGAAAATAGACGTTGGTTTAATGTTTATTCTTATTTGCCATTGATAGTGGCGATCGTAATTATGTCAATAAGTTTTATTGCGGGAATAGTATTGAGTGCTATTATGCCAACAACAGGAAGTGCAGTGCTTGCATTATTTCTTTCTTGGCTTGTGGGTGGAATCATGTCAACAGTAACCTTTCTTCTTCTTAAAATTGTTTTTTCCTATAAGATCTTACATATAGCGTATTTAACAAAACTTATTAGATTAGTCAGAAATAACGAAAAAGAAGCTACAAAATAAACAAATAAAAAGAGTTTAGTTTTAACTAAACTCTTTTTTTTAAGGGATAACTCTTTTTTCGTTTAAAAAACTCTCTTTCGTTTTGAAAGAGAGTTTTTTGTTTTATTTAGGATTTATCTTATTTGCATTCGTCAGCCTTGCCAGCGCAACCTAAAACGTTAACGAGTTTGTGTCTAACGATTTCTTTGATGTTAGCACGTGCGGGTTTTAAGTATTCTCTGGGGTCGAACTTGTCGGGGTGTTCGTTGTAGAATTTACGAACGGTACCGGTCATAGCTAAACGTAAGTCAGAGTCGATGTTCATTTTGCAAACTGAAAGGGTTGCAGCCTTACGAAGTTGTTCTTCGGGAACGCCGATAGCGTCAGGCATTTTACCGCCGTTGTCGTTTACCATCTTAACGTATTCTTGGGGAACTGAAGAAGAACCGTGTAATACGATGGGGAAACCAGGGAGTTTCTTAGAAACTTCTTCTAAGATGTCGAAGCGGAGTGCCGGGGGAACTAAGATACCCTTTTCGTTTCTGGTGCATTGTTCGGGTTTGAATTTATATGCGCCGTGGCTAGTTCCGATAGCGATTGCAAGTGAGTCAACGCCAGTTCTAGTTACGAATTCAATAACTTCTTCGGGTTTGGTGTAGCTTTCCGCACCGTGTTCAACCTTAACGTCGTCTTCAATACCAGCTAAAGTTCCAAGTTCGCCTTCAACGGTGATGTATCTGCCACGAGCAGCAACGTCGTGAGCGTAATCAACAACCTTCTTGGTTAAAGCAACGTTTTCTTCGAAGGGGAGGTGTGAACCGTCGATCATAACTGAGGTGAAACCGCCGTCGATAACTGCTTTACAAGTTTCGAAGTCGGGACCGTGGTCGAGGTGAAGAACGATCGGAATGTCGGGGCATTCAATAACAGCTGCTTCTACGAGTTTAACTAAGTAGGTGTGGTTTGCGTATGCTCTTGCACCCTTAGATACTTGAAGAATTACGGGAGCGTTTTCTTCTTTGCACGCTTCGGTAATACCTTGAACGATTTCCATGTTGTTAACGTTGAAAGCGCCGATTGCATAGCCGTTTTTGTAAGCTTGTTCGAACATTTTCTTTGAGTTTACTAATGCCATTATATTATCCTCCAAATAATAAATAAAAATTTTTTCTTTTACGTATTCGCACTCTAGTGCATTATACATTATAACTTGTTTTTTTAAATTTAGCAAATAAATTTTAAATTTAATCAAAAATACTTTATAAATTTAGCGTTTAGTTGTATAATAAACGAAAAAACAACTAACTTTACTAATAAAAGGGGACGAAAATGCAAGATCCAAGAATCAATAAACTCGCAAAAGTTTTAGTTAATTATTCGTGTTCGCTTAAAAAGGGCGAAAAAATTCTTATCGAGGCAAAGGGTATCGACTATATGCTCGTTAACGCTATCGTTAAGGAGGTTTACGCCGTGGGGGGATTTCCCTTCGTTGAAATTTACGATAATAGGGTAACGAGAGAGCTTTTACTTGGCGAAACCGAAGAACTTGCAAAATTAAAGGCAAAATACGATTCAGTACGTATGGCGGAAATGGACGCTTATATCGGTATTCGCGGTGGTGAGAATTGCAACGAATTATCAGACGTTCCCGAAGAAAATTTGCAAGCCGAAAGCGAATTTTATTCGCACCCCGTTCACCACGAACTTCGCGTTAAAAAGACCAAATGGGTAGTTCTTCGTTATCCAAATCAAGGTATGGCGCAACAAGCGGGTATGAGCACGGATGCGTTTGAAGATTTTTATTTTAACGTTTGCAATCTTGACTATTCTAAAATGGACAAGGCTATGGACGCGCTAAAGGCTCGCCTTGACAAGGCCGATAAAGTTAGAATTACCGGCAAGGGCACAGACCTTACCTTTTCTGTTAAAGGTATCGGTAGTAAAAAGTGTTCGGGCGAGAGAAATATTCCCGACGGCGAGATTTATACTGCGCCCGTCAAGGATAGCGTAAATGGGGTTATTACCTATAACGCTCCGTCCGTTCAAAACGGCTTTAAGTACGAAAACGTATCTTTAACCTTTAAGGACGGTAAAATTATCAAGGCAACGGGTAACGACGAGGCAAAAATTAACGCCGTGTTCGATACTGACGAGGGCGCGAGATACGTTGGCGAATTTGCGCTCGGCGTTAATCCTTATATAGTAAGACCTATGGGGGATATTTTATTTGACGAAAAGATCTCTGGGTCTATCCATTTTACACCAGGTTGTTGCTACGACGACTGTTATAACGGAAACGTTTCGGCGATACATTGGGACTTGGTATTAATCCAAACCAAAGAGTACGGCGGTGGGGAGATTTATCTCGACGGAGAGCTAATTAGAAAGGACGGATTGTTCGTAGTAGACGATTTAAGGTGTTTAAATCCCGAAAATTTAAAATAGCAGTTAAAAACAATTGACTTAAAATAACTAAAAAGATATAATAATTAGGAAAAATTTGTAAAAAATCATTTTTGGAGGACATTATAATGTCAAAAGTAACAAAAGTTGCAATTAACGGTTTTGGTCGTATCGGTCGTCTTGCATTTAGACAAATGTTCGGCGCAGAAGGTTATGAAGTTGTTGCTATTAACGACTTAACTAGCCCTGAAATGCTCGCTCATCTTCTTAAATATGACACCATGCAAGGTAACTACGTAGCGCAAGGTCACACTGTTGAATCTACCGAAGATTCAATCATCGTTGACGGAAAGGAAATCAAAATTTCTAAGTGCGCAAACGCTGCTGAATGCCCCTGGGCTCAATACGACGTTGATGTTGTATTAGAATGCACCGGCTTCTATACCAGCAAAGAAAAAGCACAAGCACACATCGTTGCTGGCGCTAAGAAAGTTGTTATCTCTGCTCCTGCAGGCAACGATCTTCCCACCATCGTTTATAACGTAAACCACAAGAACTTAACCGCTGACGACAAGATTATTTCTGCTGCATCTTGCACCACCAACTGTCTTGCTCCCATGGCTAAGGCTCTTAACGATTACGCTCCCATTCAATCTGGTATCATGACCACCGTTCACGCATACACCGGCGATCAAATGATTCTTGACGGACCCCAAAGAAAGGGCGACAAGAGACGTTCACGTGCTGGCGCAATGAACATCGTTCCCAACAGCACCGGCGCTGCAAAAGCAATCGGTCTTGTTATCCCCGAACTCAACGGCAAGCTCATCGGCGCTGCTCAACGTGTTCCCACTGCAACTGGTTCAACCACCATTCTTATTGCAGTAGTTAAGGGTAAGGACGTAACCAAAGACGGTATCAACGCAGCTATGAAGGCTCAAGCTACCGAATCTTTCGGCTACAACACCGACGAAATCGTTTCTTCTGACGTTATCGGTATGAAATTTGGTTCACTCTTTGATGCTACCCAAACCATGGTATCAAAGATCGATGACGAAACTTACCAAGTTCAAGTTGTTTCTTGGTACGACAACGAAAACTCTTACACCAGCCAAATGGTAAGAACTATCAAATACTTCTCAGAAATCTAATTTTAAGACGTATAAATCAAACGGCAGAGCATAAGGCTCTGCCGTTTTCTTATTACTCGGTTATAAGCTTCGTTATGCGTCGTTAACTGTCTGCGCCAAAGATTTCGATGACCAACAAGGTCTATCTCACCCTTTGGCTTGTCGAGCCTAGCCTAACTTGTTTTTTATTTAAAATATCGTTGCAATGGGGAATAAAAAGTGATAAAATATACTTGCGACGTAACTGAATAGCAGTGTTTATTTGGCGAAGTATAATTCTCTAGGTAGAATTGTACTTATTTCGCATCACATAAAACTTTGTTGAATAAACACAATTATGTTGCGTCGCGGCAAGCGAGATTGTACATTCTAAAAGCGTCGTCTCGTTTGGGGCGACGTTTTTTTATAAGGAGAAAATTTATGAAAAAGTTTTTAGCAGTCTTATTTGGCATTTTATTTGTCTCGGCTAGTGGTCTAATTTTAACCGCTTGCGGTGGAGGTGGTAATAGTGGAGGTAATAATAGTGGGCAAATTCTTCCTCCTGTCCACGACCATAAGTATGAATTAAAAATAGTTGAAGATGAATATTTTGCAAGTAGTGCCACTTGTGAAAACTCAGCAAAGTATTATTATGCTTGTATGTGTGGATTAAAAGGAGAGGAAACATTTGGTGTCGGCAACGCGTTGGGGCATGATTATGACCACGTAATTAGCAATGGAGATAATACGCACAAGAAATTATGCTCTACTGACAATACTCATATTTTAACTGAAAATTGTTTTGGGGGACAAGCTACTTGTAAAGAAAAAGCAGAATGTAGTCTTTGTGGACAAAAGTATGGAGAGATTGGTGGACATAAATATGTAAATGGTAGTACCTGTACGTGGTGCGGAAAAGAAAGAAAAGCAAGCCAGGGTTTAGAATATAGGCTTATAAATAATGATACGGAATACGAGGTTGCCAGCATTGGCACTTGCATGGATTCCGATATAGTCATTCCCTCGACCTATAACAATAAGCCCGTAACAAGAATTGGAGAAGAGGCTTTCGGGTATAATAGAACATTAAAAAGCGTAGATATACCTAATAGTATTACAGCTATAGAAATGGGGGCGTTTAGTGGTTGTTTGGCACTTAAAAGGGCATCATTTGGGAAAAACACTCAATTGACTTCTATTGGGGCCGGGGCGTTCGCAGCTTGCAGTTCATTAACAAGTATAGAGATTCCATCTGGCGTTAACTTTATTGGAGAACACACGTTCTATTCTTGTAAATTGTTAAGGAATGTAATATTTGAAGAAAATAGCCAATTAACTTCTATTGGATATGCCGCGTTCGCAGCTTGCAGTTCATTAACAAGTATAGAGATTCCATCTGGCGTTATCTTTATTGGAGAATACGCGTTCGAAAACTGTGAATCATTAATAAAGATAGAGATACCTGACAGCGTCACTTCTATTGGGGATTGTGCATTCAAAGTTTGTAGTTCATTAGAAAATGTAACTTTTGGAGAGAAGAGTCAATTGGCTTCCATTGGATATTCTGCGTTTGAACACTGCAAGTCCATTAAAAGCATCGTAATCCCTAATGGCGTCACTTCTATCGGATCAGAGGCGTTCTGGTTTTGTTGCGCATTAGAAAGGATAACGTTCGGGGAAAATAACAAATTACAAAGTATAGGGAGTTGGGCGTTTAGAAGGTGCGACTCTCTTAAAAGCATAGTAATTCCCAATGGTGTTACTAGCATAGGCTCTTATGCATTTTGGGAATGTAGATCGCTTAAAACCGTAACGTTTGAAGATAATAGTCAATTAGTTTCTATTGGAGAAGGTGCGTTTGTGGAGTGCGGGTCTTTAACAAATATAACGTTTGGAATAAAAAGTCAGTTGCAAAGAATCGGAGATGCTGCATTTAATGAGTGCTTTTCACTTAAAAAAATAACAATTCCCAGCAAAGTAACGATTATAGGAAAAAGCGCGTTCACTGAATGTTATCAACTTAAAAGCATAGAAGTAGATAAAAATAATCCCGATTATAAGTCAATGGATGGAAATCTATATAGTAAAGATGGTAAAACCTTAATTCACTACGCAACAGGAAAAACAGAGAAAAAATTTATTATACCAAGCTCGGTTAAAAGTGTAGGAAGAACAGCTTTTTCTGGATGTGATTGGCTTATAAGCGTAGTAATTCCTAACGGGGTAGAGATTATAGAAGATTTTGCATTTGAGGGATGTGATTCGCTTAAAAGTATAAAAATTCCGTCAAATGTTACTTCTATTGGAACACAGGCGTTCCATGATTGCGATTCGCTTGAAAGTATAACGTTTGAAGAAAATAGTCAATTAGTTTCTATTGGGACAGGTGCGTTTCGCGGCATTGCTTCTCTTGAGAGTATAGTGATTCCCAACAGCGTTAATTCCATTGGAAAAAGTGCATTCTATGACTGTTACAAATTAACGAATATTAGTTATGAAGGAACCATAGACGAATGGAAGGCTATAAACAAAGGTGCGGCGTGGAGATCGGGTGTTCCAGCGAAGTACATTCAATGTTCGGACGGAAGAGTATAATTAAATAAAAAAATAACATTAAAAAGGGCAGTGAGAAAGCACTGCCTTTTTTCCTTAAAGAGTGGGGTTAGTAGAACATAGTGGGTTGCAATTTGTTGTTGTCAATAGTGCTAAAAGTAGAAGTAGTTGAGTGTTATTTATCGTATTGTTGTTCGTAAGTAAAAATAAAAGCGCAATCAAAACGATACTATTTGAATTCATTTTCATACCTCCTTTATGGCAAAATACGCTATTTTTGTATATTATGCGGTATTTAATTTTAAAATGACTGTTCTTCTATTTTGTTATAATATATGTACAATAATTAAAAAAGGAGATTTGTACATATGGAAATTTTATTAGACAAAAGACTCCAAACTATGGTTAAAGATTACGTCCCCGACGGGGAAGTTCTAGATGAACTCGTTTGCTTTTTCTCTATCTTTTCGGACTATACTAGACTAAAGATGATCTCCGCGCTCGCTATTAGCGAAATGTGTGTTAGCGATCTATCAAATTTACTTAAACTTAATCAAACTACCGTGTCGCATCAACTAAGATTATTAAAAAACCTTAATGCGGTTAAGACTAAGCGTCAAGGCAAGGTGGTCTTTTATTCTTTGCGTAATCAAACGCTTTCAGACGTTCTTTTAAAAGGCGTGGAGTTTTTAGGTTATTAATCACTTGAAAATTGCGCGAAAATGGTTTATAATAATTCCGTGGGCGATTTAAGAGAAAAATTAAAATTTTTACCCGAAAATCCCGGCGTTTACGTTATGCTCGATAAAGACGGGCAAATTATTTACGTCGGCAAAGCTAAAAATCTTAAAAACAGGGTAAGACAATATTTTTTTAACGGTGTTAAAACGGATAAGGTTATGGCAATGGTTGAACGCATTGCCGACTTTTACTATATAATCGCACCCAGCGAGATCGACGCTCTATCTTTAGAGAACAATCTTATCAAAAAACATAAACCAAGATACAATATACTTCTTAAAGACGATAAGACTTATCCTTACGTAAAGGTCGATCTAAAAGAAAATTATCCAACCTTTAAGATTACAAGGCGAATAAACAAAGACGGATCTAAATATTTTGGTCCGTTTATGGGTGGAGTTTCGGTCAAAAGCGTTTTAGAAATTATAAATCTTGCTTTTGGTATTCGCCCGTGCGATAAAAAGTTATCGGCAACTAAAAGCGAAAAACCTTGTCTTAATTACCACATAAAAAAATGCCCCGCACCTTGCGCTAAACTAATTAGCAAAGAAGAATATTTAGAAAAGGTAAATAATGCGATCGATTTTTTAAGCGGGGATACGGCAAAAACCGAAAAGCTTCTAAAAGAAAAGATGCTTTTAGCGGCGAATAACGAAGAATTTGAACTCGCCCTAAAATATAAACAAAACCTAGAAAGTTTAGATAAAATAAAGATCAAGCGTATAACCGCTCTTAATAAGTTTATTAGCGCGGACGTTATTGCATATCAATCTAACGGAATTTATTCCACCGTTAGCGTTTTATTCGTGCGTAGTGGAAGAATGCTCGGCGCTAAAAATTTCTCGTTCGAAAGCGCAAGTCTATCGGACGGTGACGCCCTAGAAGAATTTATTCTTCGTTATTATAAGTCTGGAATTGAGATTCCCGAAGAAATAATTCTTTCAGATAGCGTGCCCGACCAAAATCTTTTAACCGAATATTTTAAGAAAAACTTTAATAAACGCGTGGAAATTATTCACGCTAAAATCGGGGCAAGGCGTCAACTTGCCGATATGGCGACCGTGAACGCAACCGAACATTTAGAAACGGCAGTCGATAAGATTAAGCACAAAGACGATATGACCGTTTCCGCTTGTATGGGCTTAAAAGAAAAACTTTCTCTTAAAAACTACCCCAAGCGTATGGAATGTTACGATATTTCTAACGTTAGCGGTGTGGATAAAGTGGGCAGTATGGTCGTTTTTTGTGACGGTGAGCCGGATAGGGACAGTTATCGTCGCTTTAAGATTAAGTCTTTCGCTGGTGCGGACGATTATCGCTCGCACCAAGAGATGATGGAAAGAAGGTTAGAAAGACTTTCTAGCGATCCAGAAAAGTTCCCAAAGCCCGATTTAATCGTCATCGACGGGGGAAAAGGGCAACTCTCTAGCGTAAAAGAGGTTTTTGACAAGTTCAATATTACCGATATCGATTTAATTGCACTTGCCGAAAAAAACGAAGAGATTTACACGCTTTTTTCAAGTTTACCCATTGTTTTAGAACGCAGGGATTATTGCTTAAAAATGTTACAGCGTATTCGTGACGAGGCGCATAGATTCGCCATAACTTATCACAGGACTTTGCGTGGAAAACGCTCGTTATCTTCGGTACTAGATACGGTTAAAGGTCTTGGTAAGGTAAAGAAAAAGGCGTTACTTGATAGATTTAAGGATTTAGGCGGAATTCTTTCGGCAACAAAAGAAGAGCTAATGCAAGTTGAAGGCATAGGCGAAAAGCATGCGGAGAGTATTATACAAACGATTACGAAGGAGAAACTCAAATGAAATTCGATATGATGATTAGCGACTTTGATAGAACGCTCGGTGGAAAACCTAAAGAGTTCGAAACGATGGGCGTTTTCAAGGAAGAGAAAGACCTTAGAATGAATTTCCCCGAGCCTAGCGTTAGTGCGATAAAAGAATACGTAAATAAAGGTGGAATTTTCGTGGTTTGCACGGGTAGAGCAACCGAAATGATTTTGCCTCTTTGTAGAGAAAAGGGCCTTAAGGGATTAGTCGTTAGTTTTCAGGGCGCTAGAATAACCGATATCGAAACGGGTGAAGATTTGCTTCGTGACGGTGTGGACAAGGATTTAGCGATAGAAGTTGCAAACGAGTTGAAAGACGAAAAAGGTGTGCTTGCGACCGTTTGCTATATCGACGATATTCAATACCTTGATAATGAAAACGTGTATACGGATATTTGTTCATCTTTTCTAAAAACGCAAAAAGTTGAAAGTATTGCAGATACTATTAAAGAAAAGGGCAAAAATCCCTATAAGTTGGTTGCCGTGTGCGCTCCTAGCGACGTTAAAAATTTAGAAAACAAATATAATCAAAAATATTCTGGCGCGTTATCTTTTAATAGTGGCGCGGATATAATTTGCGAAGTTATTAATCCTAAATTAGATAAAGGGGCGGCGGTAAGGTTTTTAGCAAAACATTACGATATCCCCTTTGATAAAATCATCACGGTTGGCGATAGCTCTAACGATATTCCCTTGCTTGACGGGGAGTGGTACGGCGTTTCGGTTGGCGACGGACACGAAAAACTTAAAGAAATTGCGGACGAGATAACCGTTCCGTTTAGCGAGCACCCAGTTAAGGTTTTACTTGAAAAATACTGTTTATAATTTACATAAGAAAGGATAAAAATGGAAGACAAAAGATTAGAAGAATTAATTAATCCAAAAACGAGAACGCTACCCATGGTAGTATTAAGAGGTAAGGTTTTATTTCCAAAGACCTTCCTTAATTTTGACGTGGGCAGACCCATGAGCGTTTCGGCGGTTAACAAGGCGGCAAATAGCGGATCTTTGCTTTTTATTGCAGCCCAAAGAAACGCTGTTATTGACAATCCAAAAAAGAGCGACGTATTTACGGTGGGCGTTATTGCAAAAATAAAACAAATCCTAAAACTACCGTCAAACACGATGAAGGTGTCGGTAGAAGCTTTAACGCGCGCAAAAATAGTTAACTACGTTGATACTAGAGGGCATTTTACCGTTACGGTTGAAGAACTTGCGTACCACAACGATGCAGACGAGCTTGAAACCGAGGCGTATTTCCGCTCGGCAGGCAAAATTTTCGACGAATACGCAAGTTTTGACAAGCGAATTTCAAAAGAGGTGATCGCGTCTTTATATATGCTTTCTAATCCCGACGAATTCGTTGATAACGCTATCTCGGTGGTAAATTTCAAGGAAAAATACGTTCAAGAAATTCTTGAATGTGACGATACGATAGAGCGCCTTATTAAGTTTGAAAAACTTTTTTCGAGAGAACTTGATATCTTAAAGATAGAAAAGAAAATTAGCGGTAGGGTAAAAGACGAAATCGACAAGAGCCAAAAAGAGTTTTATCTTCGCGAACAAATAAAGGCAATTCACTCTGAACTTGGCGATAATCAAGAAGAAAACGATTTGCTTTTATCTCAGTTAAAAGCCAAAAATCTTCCTAAAGAAGTAGAAGAAAAAGCCCTAAAAGAATTATCTAGACTAGATAAAATCAATCCGTCTTCTCCCGATTATTCGATAATATTAAACTATCTTGATTGGATCAAAGAACTACCGTTTACGACGAGTACCGAAGACGCAGAATCGCTTGTAAAAGCAAAGGAAATTTTAGACAAGGATCATTTCGGTTTAGAAAAGGTTAAGCAAAGAATAGTTGAATATATCGCAGTTCTTCAATTAACCAAACAAATAAAAGGACCTATCCTATGTTTCGTAGGCCCACCCGGGGTGGGTAAGACTTCGGTCGCAACGTCTATTGCAAGAGCGCTAAATAGAAAGTTCGTTAGAATGAGTCTTGGTGGCGTTAAAGACGAGGCGGAAATTAGAGGTCATAGAAAAACGTACGTTGGCGCTATGCCGGGTAGAATTATAAACGGTCTTAAAAATGCGGGTTCAAATAACCCCGTGTTCTTGCTTGACGAAATCGATAAACTGTCGTCAGATATTCACGGCGATCCCGCAAGCGCACTTTTAGAAGTATTAGATCCCGAACAAAATACTACCTTTAGAGATAGATATCTTGAAGTTCCCTTCGATCTATCTAAAGTTATGTTTATAACGACGGCAAATAGTTTAGATACTATTCCATACCCCTTGCTCGACCGTATGGAAGTTATAACGCTAACCGGCTATACTGCGCAAGAAAAATTGCAAATTGCAAAACAATATTTAATCCCCAAGCAAACCGTTCTCAACGGGCTTACCGATAAAAAGGTGGAAATAACCGACGAGGCGATTATGGATATAATCGAAGGTTACACTATGGAAGCGGGGGTAAGAAACTTAGAACGCGAAATAGGTAGCGTTATAAGAAAGGTTGCTTGCAAGGTTGCTGAAAACAAGCGCGCAAGAAAGACTGTCGTTAAAAAAGAAGACGTTTATAAATATTTAGGCGTTAGAAAACACGAACGCGATATGACTCTTGAAAGCGACGAAGTAGGTGCTTGTACGGGCCTAGCGTGGACGAGCGTAGGCGGAGCAACGCTTACGATTGAAGTTGGGCTTATGAAAGGTAAAGGCGAAATCCTTTTAACGGGTAAACTTGGCGACGTTATGAAAGAGTCTGCTAGAGCGGCGATAAGTTATATTCGCGCAAACGCTAAAAAGTACGATTTAAGCGACGAAGTCTTTGAAAATACCGATATTCATATTCACGTGCCAGAGGGCGCAACCCCGAAAGACGGACCTAGCGCAGGCATAACTATGGCGACGGCTATCCTTTCGGCGTTTACTAAAAAGGCGGTTAAAAAGAGCGTTGCTATGACGGGTGAAATTACTCTTCGTGGAAGAGTGCTTGCGATCGGCGGACTAAAGGAAAAATCGCTTGCCGCGTTTAGACAAGGTATAAAGACTATAATAATTCCTTCGGCAAACAAGAAGGATTTAGAAGAAATCCCCGAAGAAATAAGAAAGGAAATTAGATTCATTACGGCGGATACCGTTGATACGGTATTTAAGGAAGCTATAAAATTTTAAGGAGCAAAAGATGAAGATTAAAGACGCCACCTTTATAACGAGCGTGGCAAGCGTGGATAAATTTTATAAGACGAATAAACCCATAATTGCCGTTGCTGGCAAGTCTAACGTTGGGAAGAGTTCACTTATAAATATGCTCGCAAACAAGAAAAAACTTGCTAAAACTTCGGTTACGCCGGGTAGAACTAGACTTATTAACTACTTTGATTTTGGCGAATTCGTTTTGGCGGATTTACCGGGCTACGGCTTTGCTAAAGTAAGCAAAGAAGAAAAGAAAAAATGGGCAAAACTACTTGAAACCTTTTTGGCTACTGAAAAAATCGACCTATTGTTATCTTTAGTTGATATTCGCCACGATCCGACCGAAGACGATAAAATGATGGTAAATTATCTATACCATTATAGAGTTCCGTTTGCACTCGTCGCAACCAAGGCGGATAAGATAGGCAAAACCAAAATCAAGCCAAGACTAAAAGAAATCGCAACCTGCCTAAAGGTGGGGATAGACGATATTTCGGCGTCTTCTGCCGAAACGGGCTTTGGGAAAGATCAAGTATTAAGCATTATAGAACAAGCAATTAGGCTAGCAAACGAGCCAAAAACCGAAGAAACGGATAAAATAGAAGAATAAAAAACTAAGACTCGGCGAGATATTCGCCGAGTTTTCTTTTAAAGTCCTTGATAAAAAGTTATAACTGTGTTATACTGTTAATGCTAAACTAATTTCATACGGCGATTTGTAGGTGTGTTTTTCTCTTATGGAGATAATATGCTTTTTTGATTATATCTTTTAGAATTTGATAAAATGCAAATTCCACTTAAAAAGATATAGTCAACACCTATATCGCTATTTAAGAATTAGTTTAGCGACAATCGGAGTTTGCGTTTTTATGCGTCAACTTTGGTTGGCGCATTTTTTGTTTTTAAGGAGGTTTTTATGAAAACACTAAAGAAACTAATTTTATTATGTTTGTGCGTATCGTTTGCTTTTACGCTTTGTGCGTGCGGTTGTGATGGGGATGGATCTACGGGCGATGACGGAGGTTTATCTAATGGTGATAATGTAAACGCAACGAAAATTTATGAACATGATTTAACGTCTTGTTGGGAAGTAAATGAGGACGGCGTTGAAATAGGGGAGAAAAGCTTGCACGATTTAGAAGACGGCGTATGTAAGATTTGTGGCTTTACCGATTTACAAACGGCCATTGAAAATACAAAAAAAGCAACAAAATTCTTTGAGTCAAATTTTACGGTAAATATGGTCGATTATGCAACGGGAGAAAATAATCCTGGTTTTTGGCGATACGAATGTACCGAAAACCAATTTTATGAATCGTATATTGTAAAAAAAGATGGTGTTATGGTGGAAAAAATCAACTATATATTAAAGAATCCTGACGGAGCATTTAATATTTATCAAAAGATAATAAAAGGGGAAGACGAAGAGGCGTGGAAAGCGATGCCTACTAATGGTTTTGAAGACGAGGCTTTAATTAATGCTGGGACATTCTATAACATGGTTGAAATGGGATGTGCTTTTGTAGGGGTTTTTGAAATAGAGGAATATTGTGACAACGTATATAAAATGAAAGCCCCTGCAGGGAAGGGCGAGCCTGGATGGAATAGGTATGAAATAACTGTAAAAGACGGGTTGGTAATCAAAACAATTTGCTATTTATACGAATTTGAATTTAGTTTTGGCGATGCGGTAGTAGATATTCCCGATTTAGTTTCATAAAAAAAAGGATAACGAATTTCGTTATCCTTTTTAGTTTTTCTTTTACTTAATCTATCTTTTTGCCGAAGAATTTTTCGCGCGTGCGTGGGAGCGCCGTTTCGGCTGATCCTAGCGGTTTATGAGCGTTTCTATAATCGTGGCTATCGCAAAACTCTTTTAGTTCGCCCATAAGTCTATCAAAATTGCGCTTTTGAACTCCGCTTAAAACTTCCACGTAGTTTTTAGAAACGTACCCTGCGTATTTTGCGTATCTTAAAAGTTCGGCGTAGTGGTGCATGCAAAAGCCTTTTGACGAAATAACGAGTTTATAAAAATTTCGCTCGTTCATAAACATTTCGGCAACGCCTTTATAATATTTTGCCATGCTTTGGTTTACGTAGTCGCAAATAACGCACGTTTTTCCGCTTTTTTCAATCTCGTTTGCAAGCTTTACGGCGGACTTAACGCTTTTTATTGGAGAAAAAAGGTCTTTTATCTTATCCGCTCTAGTTCCCATTTGTAAGGCTAAGCTAAGTTTATTTGGGCGAGCAAACATCATGTCGAAATGTTTGTCACAAAAGCCTTCTTTTCCGACTCTTATTCTAGTGTTATCTTCCATAACCGCATCGTTAAGAAACTCATGAACGTATTGCTCTTCGATCACTTTTTGAATTTCACAAAGCGGACACTCGGTGTCGGTTGAAAATTTTTCTATTACTAATCCTGTGTTGATATGATATTCCATATGATTATTATATCAAATTTATTTTAATTTTTCAATAGCTAGTATTGAAAATAAATTTTCTTTGTTGTATAATTGTGTATAAGTTAACGGCTTAATATAATTATATAAAGGAATAAAGAATATGAACCTTATTACCGTGGATTTATACGAATATTTTAAGATCGCTAGACCGGAAAACGGTGCGGGCTATCTTACTGCTTATATCTTAGACGAACACGACGGGCACGAAAGAAGATTTCGCCCCGCCATGCTCGTTATCCCCGGTGGTGGTTACGCTTGGCTTTCAGATAGAGAAAAAGAGCCTATCGCCGTAAAATTTTTAGAACGCGGTTTTAACGCTTTTACTCTAAAGTATTCTACTTATCCCGTTTCGTATCCGTATCAGCTTATAGAAGCGACTATGGCTATCGCTTATATTAGAAAAAATTATATTGAACTTGGCGTTGACAAAGATCACGTTGGGGCTATCGGTTTTTCGGCGGGAGGACATCTTTGCGGTATGCTTGCTACTTTAATGGGTGAACAAGTGGTGAAAGATGCACTTAAGGACAGTTTTGATTTTTGCGTGCCGAACGCCGTCGTTTTATCCTATCCCGTGATATGTGCGGATGAAAAAATTGCACACGTCGGAAGTATGCACAAGATATCTGGTGAGGATAAAGATTTAATGGCTAAATTGAGTCTAGAGAGTAGGGTAACCTCGTCGTCCGTTCCTGCGTTTATTTGGGCAACGGTAGACGATCAAACCGTGCCTAGTGAAAACTCGCTCGAAATGGCGTATGCATACAAAAGAGCAGGCGCACCTTTTGAATTTCATATGTTTGAAGAGGGCGTTCACGGTTTATCTTGTTGTGACGAAGAAACCTTTTTCGTTAACAAAGAGGCAAAAAGTTGGTTAAATTTATGCTTTAACTGGCTTAAAAAGAGAGGTTTTCGGCTATAATACTAAAAAAAGGGGTAAAAATGGATAAGAAAATCGGGTTCGCGTTAGGGGCAGGCGGTAGCCGTGGCGTTGCGCATATAGGATTTCTAAAAGCGATGGAGGAAAATGGGATTTATCCCGATTTCGTCGTGGGATCTTCTATGGGTGCAGTAGTCGGTGGTTGCTATTCGGTTGGACTTTCGCCCGATAAAATGATCGAAGAGGTTGATAAGCTTAAATTTTCAGACATTTTTGATCTATCCCTTAATCCGATAGGATCTGGAGCGTTACTTCGCGCAAAAAAGGTTAGAAAAAAACTTTTAACCTATTTTGATAAAACCAAATTTAATGAAACCAAAATCCCTTTCAACTGCGTTTCAGTCGATATGACCTTGGGTAAAAAACACTTGTTTGAGCCTACCGATTACGTTATTGACGGCGTGGTTGCAAGTCTTTCTATTCCAGCCGTTTTTCGCGCTCCCGAACAGCACGGCACTAGGCTTATTGACGGCGGAATACTTTGCCGTGTACCCGTTGACGAAGTTAGAGACATGGGCGCAGACGTCGTTATCGCGGTGGACGTTTTAGGCGAAATTCGCCCGTCGAACAAAAAGCACAATTTAATCGGCGTGCTTTTCCGCATGCAAGAAATAATGGACTCCGAACTTACTAAACTTAAAATAGAAAAGAGCAAGCCCGACCTATATTTAACGCCCGATCTTGGGGAAATGTCGCAGTTTAAGTTCAAGGATTTACGCTTTGCTTTCGATATGGGGTATAAGTGCGGAATAGAAAACGCAAACGAAATAAAACAGATTTTGGCGGTTAAAAACGGCAAAGCCGAAAAATCAAAAAAAAATTAAATAGAGGGTTAAAAAAACGTTGATATTTTTAAAAAATTATGATAATATATGTAGGCGGTAAAGATAAAAGTTGCCGTTTATATATTCGCTGGTGTGGCTCAGTCGGTAGAGCAGCTGATTCGTAATCAGCAGGTCGGTGGTTCAAGTCCGCTCACCAGCTCCATACAAACACGGCAAGCTTTCGCTTGCCGTATTTTTATTTTACTAAAGGAAAAGTTATGAAACCACAATTATTTTCTTCACTTAAAGGCTACAAAAAAAGCGATCTTTTCCACGATCTTTTCGCAGGGCTTATGGTCGCGATTATTGCACTTCCGTTATCAATTGCGCTCGGTATTCAGTCCGTGCCTGAATCGGTTTCTTCAAACGGTATTCAGTTCGGAATAATAACGGCAATCGTTGCGGGATTTTTTATTTCGGCGCTCGGCGGAAGTAAATTTCAAATAGGTGGACCTACCGCCGCCTTCGTGGTAATTTTATTTGGATATTTATTAAATCCTGAAATCGGAGTTTTAGGACTTGCGATTTCGGCGATGATGGCGGGCGTTATACTTATTTTAATGGGCGCGCTAAGGTGTGGTAGCGTTATGAAATTTTTCCCGTATCCGATAACTATCGGCTTTACTACGGGCATAGGCGTAACTCTTTTAATCGGTCAAATTAAAGATCTTTGCGGATTTACGGCAAGTGGCACTGAGGCGATCGAAAAAATCATTTCTTACGCGCAAAATATTTCTTCTTTCGATCTTGCAACCTTTGGAGTTGGCGTCTTAGGTCTTTTGTGTGTTATAGGTATTCCTAAAATAAACAAGAAAATTCCGTCCGCGTTCGTTGCTCTTATCCTTTGCACGGGATTAACGCTTTTATTAAACGGGGTTTTCCACCAAAACGTTGCTACTATCGGTTCTAAATACGGCGATATTAAGGCGGGATTTTTTCCCATAGATTTTTCGTCTATCGGTAGCGTTAACTTTTCAGCGCTTATCGTTCCCGCAATAGTGATCGCTTTCCTTTGTGCTATTGAAAGTTTACTATCCGCAACTGTTGCGTCTGGTATGACGAACACGACCTTTAACCCCAACCAAGAACTTATGGGGCAAGGGGTGGCAAATATCTTTTCTGCATTACTTGGCGGTCTTCCCGCAACGGGCGCAATCGCAAGAACTGCAGCGGGAATAGAGAACGGGGCAAGAAGTCCGCTATCCGGCGTTTTCCACTCCATATTCGTTTTAATAATGTATTTTGCACTTATGGGCGTGGTTAAATATATTCCGCTTTGCGTGTTCTCTGCAATCCTTATTTCGGTTGCAATAAACATGAGTAGGTTTAAGGTTTTCGCTCGCCTTTCTACCTTTGGTATAAGAGACGGCATAATCTTGTTCGTGACGTGTATTTTAACTATCGTATTCGACTTAACGTATGGGGTTTTGGGAGGAGTTGTAGTAACCGTTATCGCCAACGTTCAAAATTTTAAGAATAAATTAAAGGTAGAAACTGACGGGGCAACGCTAAAAGTTAGTGGCGCGCTATACTTTGTAAACGCTGAAAAACTCATCAAGAGAATAGATAAAGAGTGCGAAAATTGCGAGAATTTAACGCTTGATTTAACGAATATTTCAAGTATCGATCAAACGGCGCTAGAGAAGATTGCAACCATAATTAAAAAACTAAAAGCGCAAAATAAAACGCTCGTCGTTTTAAGTGAAAATCAAAAAACAAAAGCAAGAATAGAAAAATTCTTGCCGATATTATAAAAGCAAAACCCACCGATCTCGGTGGGTTTTTTGTATTAAACGTTAAGATTTTCTTCAAGAAAAAGCGGACTATTTAGGAATTCGCTTACGGTCATATCAAAACCGCTTGCAATTAGAATAGTAGTCGATAACAGATTATCTTTTACAGTTTCGTGAATAATGTTTTTAAGCGTTGAATGAGTCACGCCACTATTCATAGCTAATCTATATCGAGTCATACCTTTTTCTTTTAGTAATTCCTTGATACGTAACGCTAATGCGTGATTTACATTGTTCATAGTTATTCTTTCCTTATGGTTATTAACAACCATATTTTATTATAGGAAAACACAAAAATATGGTTGCACACAACCATATTCTGTGCTATAATGAGAAAGTAATTTTACAAAAGACAAATTTTATTGGAGAATTATTATGAATAAAATTAAAGAGGGCAAAGCTTTCTCGATGTTTCTATGCGCAAATTTGGCAATAATTCAGATCGCAACACTTTTGCCTTGGTTGTCATACTTATTTAGTTATTTTGATGTTGTACTTTTTTGTACTTATATAATTTGGCAAATTTTTTCATTTTTAGCACTCGTAATACTTTTTATAGGTATCGCGACGCAGAAAACAAGCGGGAACTTTACTCCTTCGTCATTGAGGAGACATTATTGCTGGATATATGCTGTTGCTATAGTATTAGAGATAATCTTCCAAGTTGGATTTGATATATATTTATCTATATCTAGTATTCTATTAGAAATTGTCTATATTCTAATCGTATATATTGTTGCATATGAACTTGAAAAAATAGATGATAATTGTGAGATTACAGATTTTAATCTTGACAAGAAAGAAATCAAATTTAGAGCACGAAAAATATTTGCATTTATATGTTTCCTTTTATCAACAGTGTTTATTGTGCAACTAAGCTTAATCTCTACAGATAAGATTTTTACGACAGTATCTTCTATTATATTGATTTTTCAAGGAATAACCTTGTTGCCTAATGATAAAAACTCTTTTAAACTTAGCAAGATTTTGTGCTGGGTATATTTTAGCTGTAGATTAACGTTTTGTTGCTTGTTAAGTTATATTACGATTGAAGGGATATTACAGGAAATAATATTTGCTTTGAGTATATATGTTGCGGCATATATATGTGAAAAAGAAATTTGTTCAAATAATAAACAACTGGTTGCGACTAGAAGAGATGAAAAGATTTTAAGAACAAGACCCGAAGGCAAAGTGGGAAAGGAAAAGTATTTGGCTACAATTAGGGATTGGGCTTTTATTGTTGTTAAACAAAAAGAAGCGGCTGCCTTATTAGATAAAATAAGCACGTATAATGCCACATATAGACCTATGAGATATGATTCTGATATTATAAGTGGTATGGCAACTGCTATAGGAGGATTTGGAGCGGGTTTAGAAGCAGGTGTTTCTGCAGAGGAACATAATCAGGCGCAGCTTGAGTTGAAAAAAGAAAAATTTAACAAAGCGATAAATCAAGGCGTTATTGCGATGAATATGGGGAAATTTGCTGCTGAACAAGAAAAAAAGGTTCAATCTTATCTAGAGAAAATGAAGGATGTAAAAATTGACACTTCAGAAGTATTGGAAAAATTTAAGATGATAGAGTGTGGGGATTATTCTTTTAAGATGGTAGAAGGTGTAAAATTAGAAGTAACGATGAAAATGAAACTTCTTGTAGAACCAACCATTGAATCTAGGTCTGCAATTTTAGACGGGACGCTTAAGGTAAGTGTTTTAAATGAAAACAATAAAGAAATTGCGGTGGGATATTATATGGCACCAGGGTATGGAGCATACAACTATAAAAATGCAGGATTTAAGCAAGAGGAAGAAGTAAAAATAATATGCGATATAAGAAATATTTCGAATTTTAACCCGGTGAAATGTAATGTCGTGCCTATTAGCATGTGGTTAATTGAAAAAAGTGAAACAATTTTTAGAATAGACAATAAAAAGATTGAAAAAAATTATAAAGCATGTAAAGATGAATATGAGAAACAAGGTAGTAATGTAGTCTTAAGTTTATAAAAGCAAAACCCACCGATCTCGGTGGGTTTTTTATGTTTAACTGGACTGATGTCGAATATGCAACTAAACTTGCCAGCTCCTAATTCAAGTCCCTTTATATTCTTAATTCAAACAAAAAGAGAGAAACTAAACTTTCGTTCAATTTCTCTCTTTTAGTGGTGCGGATAAAGGGACTTGCTCTCTCGAGCCTCCCGATAAACAGTGGGTGTCCACTGTTTACCCTAACGGGAAAATTGCAAGCAATTTTTCTCCTAATTCAAGTCCCTTTATATTCTTAATTCAAACAAAAAGAGAGAAACTAAACTTTCGTTCAATTTCTCTCTTTTAGTGGTGCGGATAAAGGGACTTGAACCCCCACTCTCTCGAACTAGATCCTAAGTCTAGCGCGTCTGCCAATTCCGCCATATCCGCATAACCTTATTTAGTATATCATATTTACCAAAAAAAGCAAACTTTTTAAGCGATTATTTTTATTATTTTTTATTTTGTGCTTTTTGAGCTTTATCCTTTAAATTTTCGTATTTTGTTGTTTTTAAACCTTTTATATGTTATACTATTAAAGATTAGATTAAAAAATACTTAAAATTCATCTTAATATTCTACGGAGAAAATTATGAATCTAGTTGTTATAGGCGCAGGTAAGGTTGGCGAAACGCTAATCAAACATCTCGTCAAAGAAAATCACGACATTGTTTTAGTCGATATTGATAACGAAACGGTTGAAAGTATCGTTAATCGTTACGACGTTAAAGGCGTTCAAGGCGGTTGCTTAGAGCGTGGCGTTTTGCTTAACGCCGGCGTTAACGAGGCAGACTTTTTTATCGCTTGTACTTCTCGTGACGAGGTTAATATCCTTTGTTGCGTTCTTGCAAAAAAATTAGGGGCAAAGCGTACTATCGCAAGGGTTAGAGATCCTGAATATTTCAAAGAAATGGAGAATATGCGCACCGATCTTGGGCTAGATATGGCGTTTAATCCCGAATATCAAACGGCTATCGAAATCGAACAGGCTCTTAAGTTCCCGTCCGCAGTGTCGGTGGAAAGTTTTGCTCGTGGCAAAACCACTATGACCGAATTTGAGATTTGCAAAGGCAACCCCATTATTGGCAAAACCCTTATGGCAATTTCAGCCGAATACGGTAAAAAAATTCTAATTAGTATGGTTACTCGTGGTGACGACGTGTTTATTCCTAAGGGAGATTTCGTCATTAAAGAAGGGGACTATATCCACATAATTGGTTCGGAAATCGAAATTATCGGGTTTTGCAAAAAGCTTAAGATCTTTAAGCCACGCGCTAAAAACGCCTTTATAGTTGGCGGTGGAAAGATTGCCTATTATCTAGCGAAAAATCTTATTGAAAATAAGATAGACGTTAAGATTTTAGAAAGTAATCCTGAAAGGGCAAGCGAACTTTCTAGCGAACTCGATAGGGCAATAATACTTTGTGGGGACGGTAGCGACCAAGAAGTCTTAAAAGAAGAAGGTTTCCAAAGTAACGACGCGTGCATCACTTTAACCGGTATGGACGAAGAAAACGTTATTATTTCGCTTCTTGCTAAACAAAGCGGTATAAATAAGGTCGTGACCAAAGTAGATAGAGATCCCATTTATAACATGATGGATAAACTTGGGCTTGAAACGGTCGTTTCACCCAAAGAGATAATAGCAAATCATATCGTAAGATTCGTTCGTGCTCACCAAGCGGAAACGAGCAACGGAATAAACACTCTTTATAAACTTCACGATAAGGTAGAGGCTTTAGAATTTACGGTTAGAGATTCGTTTACGGCAAGGGGAATCCCCTTAAAAGAAATTGCCATTAAAAGGGACGTTTTAATCGTTGGTATCGTTAGAAACGGCGAATATATTCTTCCCGTAGGTGATAGCATTTTACTTTCTGGTGACGAAGTTATCGTAGTTACGGCAGTTCGTCAGATAACCGATTTATCACAGGTGCTTAAATAATGAATTACAAAATGGTGCTTAACATCTTGGGGAAAGTGCTACTATTAGAGGCGTTTTTACTTCTTTTCCCGATGCTAATTAACTTCATATACACAGAAAGTAACGAATGGGCGTTTTTAGCTCCTATGATTGGCGCAGTCGTCGTGGGGGCACCCTTATCTTTTATCAAGACTAAAGGTGGCTCTATTTACGCCAAAGAAGGGTTCGTTATCGTTGCTCTTGCGTGGATAATAATGTCCTTAGTTGGATGTATTCCATTTATGATAAGTGGAGTCTTACCATCTTTTTTCGACGCGTTTTTTGAAACGGTTTCAGGTTTTTCTACGACTGGTAGTTCTGTAATTCAAAATATTGAAATCGTGCCGTATGGTATTATATTTTGGCGAAGCCTTATGCAGTTCGTGGGCGGTATGGGCGTGCTCGTTTTCGTGCTTGCTATAACCCCTAGATATAGCTCTGGCGTAATGCACGTTTTAAGGGCAGAATCCCCCGGTCCGTCGGTAGGAAAACTCGTTAGTAAAATGTCGCATACAGCAAGAATTTTATATGCGATTTACGCTGGTATGACTGCCCTTTTGGTAATCATGTTACTATTTGGGGGAATTCCTTTCTTTGAAAGTTTAGTTCATTCATTAGCGCTTGCCGGAACGGGTGGTTTTGGCATGTGGGGGAATAGTATCGCCTATTACGACAGCACTTACGTAAACTTGGTTATGTCCGTGTTTATGCTCTTGTTTTCGATCAACTTTAACGTTTTCTATTTGATTTTGATAGGTAGCGTTAAAAAAGCGTTTAAGAGCGAAGAATTAAGGATTTATCTTATTACGACTTTGGTTGCAACGCTAGCTATTGCGATCAATATTATTTCGCAAGTTGGAAATTTCTTTAGTGCGCTTGAACACGCCTTTTTCCAAGTTACTAGTATTAGTTCAACCACGGGATTTGCATCAATTGACTTTAACGGGTGGCCGGAATTTTCAAAATCAATACTTTTAGTATTGATGGTTATAGGCGCGTGTGGTGGATCAACGGGTGGTGGATTAAAGGTTTCAAGGCTAGCAATACTCGTAAAATCGGTGTTTAAGGACGTTAAGAAGATGCTCCACCCAAGAGCGGTCGACACCTTAAAGTTTGAAGGTGAACCCCTTACTCGTGACACCGAAAGAAACGTTAGATCTTTCTTCTCTTTATTCGTTATAATAATCGCCGTGTGCACGCTCGTTTTATGTTTAGACGTGAACGATTTTATGACTAATTTTTCCGCAACCTTATCGGCTATAAGCAATATTGGTCCGGGATTTAATCAAGTAGGTCCGATGGCGAATTTTGCGCTTTATAGTCCGATATCAAAACTCATACTGTCCTTCGTAATGCTCGTCGGTAGGCTTGAGATTTTCCCGATGCTATTATTATTTATGCCGAGAACGTGGAAAAGGGGAGTATAGAAGGCTGATTAAATAAATTATATATTTAAATACTCTATTTTATAGGGTAAATTTCATTGACAATTTTTACGGCAAAATGTTATACTGTAAACACTTAAGTTATCAAATGTTTTTTGCAACTGACGGATAAGCGGGAGACCCCGCGGGAAGTGAAAAACATACCGTTTTGTCGACCGTCTGGGCAGTTTGTTTTTTCAAACTGCCCTTTTTAAATAATTTTTAGCGTAAAATCAAACTCAAGGAGATCACAAAGTGAAAAAAGTAGCCGTTATTATGGGTAGCGATAGCGACCTTAAAGTAGTAGAAAAGGCAATTTTAACCTTAAAGAATTACGGAGTACCCACCGAAGTGCACATTTATTCGGCTCACCGTACGCCCGTAGAAGCAAAAGAATTTACTGCAAACGCAAGAGCAAACGGAATAGGCGTTATTATTGCGGCGGCAGGTAAGGCAGCGCACCTTGCAGGTGCAATCGCTGCAAACACTACTCTTCCCGTTATCGGCATTCCGATAAAAGCATCTGCTTTAGAGGGAATAGACGCACTTTTATCTACCGTGCAAATGCCTGCGGGCATTCCCGTTGCTACCGTTGCTATCGACGGGGCTGAAAACGCCGCGCTTTTAGCAATTCAAATTTTAGCGGTAGAAGACAAAGAACTTGAAAATAAATTGCAATCGGCAAGAGATGCGAAAAAACAAAAGATTCTCGAAACCGATAAGGAAATCAACGCAAAATATATGTAAAATTAAAAAGAAAAAAGTGAAGGGACGAAAGGGTCTTCACTTTTTTGAGTTAAAGAGTGTATAAACTTACGGAGGATTTATGCAAAAAATACACGAAGAATGCGGAGTTTTCGGCGTTTACGCCAACAAGGATCAAGACGTTGCAAGTATGACTTATTACGGCTTGTATGCCCTTCAACATAGAGGACAAGACAGTTGTGGTATCGTCGTTAACGACGGAGGTGTTTTCACCGCGCATAAGGCCTTGGGCTTGGTTGGGGACGTCTTTACTAAAGAAAATCTTGCAAGCCTTGGCAAAGGCAGAATCGCAGTAGGACACGTTCGCGCAGGCGTTAAGGGAACGATCACCCAAGCAAACGCTCAACCGCTCGTAGTAAACCACGTTAAAGGTACTATGGCGATAGCGCATAACGGAAACCTTATCAACAAAAACTCATTAAGAAACGAACTTGAACTTCAAGGTTCTATATTCCACTCGACGGGCGCAACCGAAGTTATCGCTTACGAGATTATTAGAGAAAGACTTTCAGCACCCTCTATTGAACACGCGCTATGTCGCGCTATGGATCACTTAAAGGGAGCGTATTGCATTTTAGTAATGTCGCCCACAAAGCTTATAGCGGCAAGAGATCCGCACGGATTTAGACCTTTATGTTTCGGTCAAAAGGAAGACGGATCATACGTCGTTGCGTCGGAAAGTTGCGCACTTGATTCAGTTGGTGCAAAACTTATTCGTGATATTGATCCTGGTGAAATCGTAATATTCGATTCCTTGGGCGTTCGCTCGATGAGAGAGCACTGTGACAAGTGCGATAGAACGATGTGCGTTTTCGAGTTCGTTTATAACGCTCGTCCCGATTCGATTATCGACGGACATTCAGTTCACCAAGCAAGAGTAAACGCAGGAAGATTTTTAGCGAAAAGCCACCCCGTAGAAGCCGACGTAGTAATCGGTGTTCCAGATTCAGGTATGGACGCGGCACTCGGCTACTCCATAGAATCGGGTATTCCTTACGACATAGGCTTTTTGAAAAATAAATATATAGGCAGAACCTTTATCTTCCCCGACCAAAAGGATAGGGAAGATCAAGTTAGAAAAAAACTTAACCCCATTGCGTCGACGGTTAGGGGCAAGAGAGTGGTTATGGTAGACGATTCGATCGTTAGAGGAACTACTTGCGCGAGAATAGTTAAACTCTTAAGAGAGGCAGGCGCAACCGAAGTTCACTTTAGAGTATCCTCTCCGCCCTTCTTAAATCCTTGCTACTACGGAACGGACATTTCGAGCAGAGAAGTTTTAGTTGCGTATAAGCACACGTTGGAAGAAATAAGACAAATCGCAGGCGTAGATAGTTTAGGATATCTCGCTTACGAAGACGTTAAAAAACTTGCACCGTCTAAGAACTGCAAGGGAAAATATATGGGATTTTGCTCGGCGTGCTTCGACGGAATTTATCCTACCGAAGTTCCCGGCGAAGAAGAAGTATCTAAATTTCAAAACAAAATCAATATTGAAGAAAATACCAAAAGACATTAATCAGGGAGAATAATCATGCACGAAAAAAGTTTTAGTGAAAGTTATAAGCAAGCAGGCGTTGACATTACCGCCGGCTACAAAGCAGTTGAACTCATGAAAAAGCACATCAAGAGAACTACCACGGCGGGCGCTAATACCGACGTTGGTGGATTCGGTGGTCTTTTTGAACTTGGTGACGTAAAAAACCCCGTACTCGTTAGTGGTACGGACGGCGTTGGTACGAAACTTAAAATTGCATTTTTAATGGACAAGCATAACACGGTTGGTATCGACTGCGTTGCTATGTGCGTTAACGACGTTATTTGTTGCGGAGCAAAACCTTTATTTTTCCTCGACTATATCGCAGTAGGTAAAAACGTTCCTGAAAAAGTTGCGTCTATCGTAGAAGGCGTTGCGGAAGGTTGCGTTCAATCGGGATGCGCTCTTATCGGTGGCGAAACTGCCGAAATGCCCGGATTCTATCCCGTTGACGAATACGACTTAGCAGGTTTTTCAGTTGGCGTAGTTGATAAAACTAAAATTTTAGACAACAAAACCATGAAAGACGGCGACGTTATTATCGCTATGGCGTCAACTGGTGTTCACAGTAACGGTTTTTCATTAGTTAGAAAGGTTTTCGATATTGAATCGGCAGACCTTAAAACTCCTAGAGAAGAACTTAACGGCAAGAGCCTTGGCGAAACCTTATTAACCCCCACTAAAATTTACGTTAAGTCTATCCTTGCGTTAATCGAAAAGGTTGCAGTTAAGGGTATTTCACATATCACTGGCGGAGGATTTTATGAAAATATTCCTAGATGTATCCCTGACGGATACGGCGCTAAAATCGATAGAAAGAGCGTTAAGATTCTTCCCATTTTCGATTTGATCGCTAAAACTGGAAACGTTTGCGAAAGAGATATGTTCAACACCTTTAACATGGGCGTTGGCATGTGCGTAGTAGTTGATAAAAACGACGTGGACAGCGCACTTGAAATCTTAAAGGCAAACGGCGAAGACGCTTACGTTATCGGCTCTATCGTAAAATCAGATTCAAAAATCGAAATCGTTTAGGCTTTAGGAGAAATTTTGATGAGAGAACAAGTTAAAATCGCCGTTTTGGTGTCGGGCGGAGGAACTAACCTTCAAGCCATTATCGACTATCAGTCGGCGGGTAATCTTAAACACGGCAAGGTGGTTAAAGTAATTTCTAGTAAGGAAGGCGCTTACGCCCTTACTCGTGCTGAAAACGCAGGAATAGAAGGCGTGGTCGTTCAAAGAAAGGGCAAAACTCAAGCGGAATTTGAAAACGGCATTTTAGCCGAGTTAAATTCGTGCGGAGCGGAGGTTATCGTACTTGCAGGATTTATGTGTATTCTCTCAAAAGATTTCACCGATAAATTCCCAAAGAGGATAATAAACGTCCACCCGTCCTTAATTCCGAGTTTTTGTGGAGAAGGATTTTACGGGCTTAAAGTTCACGAGGCGGCGCTTAGTTACGGCGTTAAGGTTACGGGTGCTACCGTGCATTTCGTGAACGAAATTCCCGACGGTGGAGAAATTATAATGCAAAAGGCCGTTGATATTGAAGACGGCGATACACCCGAAATATTACAAAAAAGAGTAATGGAAGTGGCAGAATGGAAGATTTTGCCCCTTTCAATCGAAAAAGTATGCGAAAACATTTGTAAAGGAGAATAAAAATGAGCGTAGTTAAAGAAATGAAAATAGGTGAACTCGTTAACGGCAATCCCTACGTTGGCAGAGGCATCGTTATAGGTAAGAGTCAAGACGGCAAGAGCGCTTGCTTTGCTTACTTTATTATGGGAAGAAGCGTAAATAGCCGTAATAGAATTTTCGTAGAAGAGGGAAAGGACGTGACTATTTATCCGTTCGACGCTGAAAAGGCGGGCGATCCCACGCTTATCATTTACTCTCCCGTAAAATGTATCGGCGATAAAGTTATCGTAACCAACGGAAACCAAACGGATACCATTTACGACTTTATTAAAGAGGGAAAGACCTTTGAACAAGCGCTTTTAACTCGTGAGTTTGAACCCGACGCGCCTAATCTTACCCCAAGAATTAGCGGAATGCTCGATTTTAGCGACGGTTTTACTTATAAAATGAGCATCTTAAAGGCGGCGGATAACGAAGGTACGGCTTGCAATAGATTTACTTTCGATTATCGTTCTTTAGACGGAATCGGTCACTTTATTCACACTTATAAGTGCGACGGCAATCCTATTCCTACTTTTGAAGGAGAACCCGAAAGAGTTATTATGCCCAACACCGCTAATGAACTTGCCGACGATATTTGGGCAAATTTAAATGAAGACAATAAAATTTCTCTTTACGTTCGTTACATTAATTTAGAAACTGGCAAAGAAGAAAATATTTTAATCAATAAAAACAAATAGGAGAAAGTTATGAACGAATTAGAATTAAAATACGGTTGTAATCCCAACCAAAAACCTTCTAGAATTTATATGGCAAACGGAAAGGATCTCCCCGTTGAAATCTTAAACGGAAGACCGGGATACATTAACTTTCTCGATGCGTTTAACTCTTGGCAATTAGTTAAGGAACTTAGCGAAGCAACGGGTAAGCCTTGCGCTACTTCGTTTAAGCACGTTAGTCCTACTAGCGCTGCAGTTGGCGAAAAACTCCCCGAAGTATTAAAGAAATCCTGCTTTGTTGACGATATTGAAGGCTTAGACGATTCTCCCATGGCTTGCGCTTACGCAAGGGCTAGGGGAACGGATAGAATGAGTTCGTTCGGCGACTGGATTGCATTATCCGGCGAATGTGATAAAACTACCGCTTTAATCATCAAAAGAGAAGTTTCGGACGGCGTTATCGCTCCGTCTTACTCTCCCGAAGCGTTAGAAATCTTAAAGGCAAAGAGAAACGGCACTTATAACGTGGTTAAAATCGATCCTAATTACGTTCCTGAAGAAAAGGAAACCAAGCAAGTTTTCGGCGTTTCTTTTGAACAAGGTAGAAACAACTTTAAGATCGATAGAGAACTCGTAACCAAAGAAATCGTTACTAAAAACAAAAATCTTCCCGAAAGCGCTATTCAAGATATGATTATCGCTTTAATAACCTTAAAATACACGCAATCTAACTCCGTTTGCTTTGCGCACGGCGGTCAAGCAGTCGGCGTTGGCGCAGGTCAACAGTCTAGAATCCATTGTACTCGTTTGGCGGCTAGTAAGGCTGACAACTGGTTCTTACGTCAAAGCGAAAAGGTGTTAAATCTTCCTTTCTTACCTACCGTTGGTAGACCTGACAGAAATAACGTTATCGATATTTATATTTCTGACGAATGTGAAGACCTTTTAGTAGACGGCGTATGGCAAAAATACTTCTCGGTTAAACCCACCTTATTCACCCGTGAAGAAAAGAAGGAAGTTTTAAGCAAGGTTAGCGGTGTGGTTTTAGGTAGTGACGCCTTCTTCCCGTTTAGCGACAACATTGAACGCGCGGCAAAGAGTGGTGTTTCTTACGTTTGTGAACCGGGTGGATCGGTTAGAGACGATCTAGTTATCAAAGCGTGCGACGATAGAGATATGGTTATGTCGTTCACGGGTATGAGATTATTCCACCACTAATATTTGGAGAGATAAATGAAAGTTCTTGTTATAGGAAACGGTGGCAGAGAACACGCCATCATTAAGAGCATTAAAAAGAGTAAAAAAGTAGACGAAATTTACGCAATAGCAGGTAACGGCGGTATCGCCGAAGATGCAATAACCGTAAATATCGACGTTAAAGACGTAGTTAAAGTTTCTGAATGGGCAAAAGAGAACGCAATTGATTTTGCTATCGTTGCTCCCGACGATCCGCTAGTACTTGGCGCGGTTGACCTTTTAGAAGAAAAAGGAATTAAGTGCTTTGGACCTAAAAAGGACGCCGCAATAATTGAAGGTAGCAAGATTTTTTCAAAAAACCTTATGAAAAAATACGGTATTCCCACTGCCGAGTACGAAACCTTCTCGGATATGGAAAGTGCGTTTAACTACCTTGATAAATGCGATATGCCGATCGTTATAAAGGCGGACGGCTTAGCGCTCGGCAAGGGCGTTATTATCGCTGAAACGCTTGAGGACGCTAAAAAAGCCGTTAAATCTATGATGGAAGATAAGGTTTTTGGCGCGTCGGGTTCTAACGTAGTAATCGAAGAATTCCTAACCGGTCCAGAAGTTTCGGTTTTATCTTTCACGGACGGAAAGACGCTCGTCCCCATGGTTTCTTCTATGGATCATAAGCGTGCGCTTGACGACGATAAGGGACTTAATACCGGCGGTATGGGAACGGTTGCACCTAACCCATATTACACCGAAAGCGTTGCTAAAGCGTGCATGGAGAAGATTTTTATTCCTACCATGGACGCTATGAATAAAGAGGGTAGAACGTTCAAAGGTTGCTTATACTTTGGACTTATGCTCACCCCCAAAGGACCTAAAGTAATCGAATACAACTGTCGTTTTGGCGATCCTGAAACGCAAGTCGTGTTGCCGTTACTTAAGACCGACCTTTTAGAAATCATGATGGCGGTTAGCGAAGAAAGACTTAGCGAAGTTAACGTGGAGTTTATGAATAAATGCGCTTGCTGTGTAATCATGGCAAGCAAAGGCTATCCCGAATCATATGAAAAGGGTTACGAAATAACCTTTAAGACTAATAAAAAGAACGTTTTCGTTGCAGGCGCAAAGCTTGACGGGGGTAAACTTTTAACGAACGGCGGTAGAGTTTTAGGCGTTACCGCAATCGCGAAAAGGCTTGATAAAGCAATACTTAAGGCTTATAAAAAAGTTAACAAAATTCATTTTGGAAATGCATATTATCGTAAGGATATAGGAAAAAAAGCACTAAAAGCATACGGAGAACAATAATGGTATTTAGAATTTACGTTGCAAAGAAGCGCGAGTTCGCAAATGAAGCAAAGGCGCTTGAAAATGAAATCAAAAATTTACTTAAAATTAACGGTGTTAAGAGTTTAGCGGTCGTTAATCGTTACGACGTTGAAGATATCGAAAAGGATCTCTTCGATAAATGCGTTACTGCGGTTTTCTCTGAACCGCAAATCGACGAAACTTCGACCACTCTCCCTAAAGCCGACTACGTTTTTGCGGTTGAACCCCTTCCCGGTCAATTCGATCAAAGGGCAGACTCGGCCGCTCAATGTATCCAACTTTTCTCGGCGGGAAATCGTCCCGTGGTTAGAACGGCTAAGGTTTACGCAATCGACGGAAAACTTACCGAAGAAGAGCTTGACGAAATTAAAAAATACGTTATCAACCCCGTAGAAAGTAGAGAGGCTGATCTTGGTGAAAAGCAAACTCTTGCTATGAGCTACGATATTCCTGAAAACGTTGAAACCTTAGTTGGATTTAACGCTTTAGACCAAAGTGGTCTTGCATCTTTCTTGAAAGAAAAGGGACTCGCTATGGACTTAGACGATCTAAAGTTTCTACAAGCATACTTTAAGAGCGAAGATAGAGATCCCACGATCACCGAAATTAAAATGATCGATACCTACTGGTCGGATCACTGTCGTCATACGACCTTCCTTACGACTATCGAAAACGTTGAGTTTGAAGACGAACTTGCTAAGGAAATTTACGACGACTATATTGCGACCAGAAAGGAACTTAATAGAACTAAACCCGTAAATCTTATGGACCTTGCTACTATCGCTACTAGATACCATAAAAAGACGGGCAAACTCCCCAAAATTGACGAATCTGAAGAAATCAACGCTTGCACGGTTAAAATTAAGGTTAACGTTGGTGGAGAACTTCAAGATTGGTTACTTTTATTTAAAAATGAAACGCACAACCACCCGACTGAAATCGAGCCGTTTGGTGGTGCGGCAACTTGTATCGGTGGCGCGATTAGAGACCCGTTATCAGGTAGAAGTTACGTTTACGCGGCAATGCGCGTGACTGGTGCGGGCAACCCCTTAAAATCACTTTCTGAAACTATTAAGGGTAAGCTTCCCCAAAGAAAGATCGTAACTACCGCTGCAAGCGGATATTCTTCTTACGGCAACCAAATCGGCTTAGCAACGGGTATCGTTGATGAAATTTATCACGAAGGATACGTTGCAAAGCGTATGGAAATCGGTGCGGTTATCGCGGCAGCGCCCGAAAAGAACGTTCGTCGTGAAGTGCCTTCTAAAGGGGACGTTGTAATTCTACTTGGCGGTAGAACGGGTAGAGACGGTTGCGGTGGCGCAACTGGATCTTCTAAATCACACAATTTAGAATCGCTTACTTCTTGCGGTGCGGAAGTTCAAAAGGGTAACGCTCCCGAAGAAAGAAAACTCCAAAGATTATTTAGAAACGAAGAGGCGTCACGCTTAATCAAACGTTGTAACGACTTCGGCGCAGGCGGTGTTTCAGTTGCTATCGGCGAACTTGCCGACGGACTCAATATCGACCTTGATAAAGTTCCTAAAAAATACGACGGACTTGACGGAACTGAACTTGCTATTAGTGAATCTCAAGAAAGAATGGCTGTCGTAGTTGAAGAAAAGGACGTAGAAAGATTTATAGAGTTAGCGTCTAGCGAAAACTTAGAGGCAACGCCCGTTGCGGTAGTTACCGATAACGCAAGATTAAAGATGACTTGGAAGGGTGCGACTATCGTTGACATTTCAAGAGAATTCTTAAACTCTAACGGCGCGGAAAAGAAAACTGCGGTTAAAGTCGTTTGCCAAGAACAAGACGAAAAAGAAATCCCCACCGATTTTATAAAAGGAATAAAAGATTTAGCCGTTGACCTTAACGTATGCTCGAAACGCGGATTATCAGAGCGTTTTGACTCTACGATAGGCGCAGGTACGGTTTTAATGCCGTTCGGCGGTAAAAACCAACGCACTCCTATTCAAGCAATGGTTAATAAGGTGTCGGTTGAAAATGCGGATACCGATACTTGCTCGTTTATGAGCTGGGGATATAACCCCTTCGTTAGCGAAAAGAGTCCGCTTTACGGTGGATATTACGCGGTTATGGAAAGTGTTTGCAAGCTTATTGCATCAGGCGCAACCTTTAACGACGTATATTTAACCTTCCAAGAATATTTTGAAAAACCCAACAAAGACGCAAAGCGTTGGGGTAAGCCCATGTCTGCACTGCTCGGTGCGTTTAGAGCGCAAAAGGAATTAGGACTTTCTGCTATCGGCGGTAAGGACTCGATGAGTGGTTCGTTTGAAAATATTGACGTTCCGCCGACTTTAGTTTCTTTTGCCGTTACGACCGATAATTTAGACAAAGTTATTTCTCCGGAATTTAAAAAGGCAAATAGCAAAGTTTATTTCTTACCGGTTAAAAAGACCGCAAACGGACTTATCGATATTTGCGACTTAAGAGAAAACTTTAAGATTATTGAAGACTTAAACGCTAAAAAGAGCATTTTAAGTTGCTATACCACTACTTACGGCGGTATTGCCGAAGCAGTTATGAAGATGACCTTCGGTAACGGAATCGGCTTTAAGTTTAACGATATTTCTTTAAACGAAATCTTCTCGTATAACTACGGCGGATTCGTAATTGAAAGCGAAAGTGCAGTAGAAAAGGCGATTGAACTTGGTACGACTACCGAAAAGCAAGCGATTTTCTATAACGGTCAAGAAATCTCTCTTGATAACCTCTTGGGCGAATACGAAGACAAGCTTGAATCGGTATTTAAGTGCAACGACGTTGATTTTTCTAAAGATCAAATCCCTGAAATTAGTTTCTCTGCAACCGATAGACCTATTTCGGTAGAAAAATTCGCTCGTCCTAGAGTCCTCGTTCCCGTATTCCCCGGAACTAACTGTGAATACGACACGAAGAAAGCCTTTGCTAGGGCTGGGGCTGACGTTGAGATCTTCGTTATAAAGAACATCGTAGACGTTAAAGAATCGGTTGAAGAATTTGCTAAAAAGGTAAATAATAGCCAAATTATTTTCGTTCCCGGTGGATTCTCCGGCGGTGACGAACCGGACGGATCGGGTAAATTCATTACTGCGTTCTTCCGTAACGGCGCTATTAAAGAAAACGTGAATAAACTCCTAGACGTTAGAAAGGGACTAGTTGGCGGTATTTGTAACGGTTTCCAAGCGATAATAAAACTTGGACTCGTTCCTTACGGACTAATTACCGACACGGTTACCGAAGATATGCCGACCTTAACCTTTAACACGATCGCGCGTCACCAATCGATGATCGTTAGAACGCGTATCGCGTCTAATAAATCGCCTTGGCTTTCTATGATGAACGTGGGCGATATCGTAAACGTTCCTATCTCTCACGGTGAAGGTAGATTTATCGCTAACGAACAAACGCTTAACTCGTTAATCGAAAACGGTCAAATCGCTACTCAATACGTTGATATGAACGGCTTACCCACTTACGACGTAAGATTTAACCCCAACAACTCAATGCTCGCTATCGAAGGTATTACTTCGGTTGACGGTAGAGTTTTTGGTAAGATGGGACACTCTGAAAGAACGGGCAACGGCTTATATAAGAACGTTCCCGGCGAATTCGACATTAAGATGTTCGAATCGGCAGTAAAATATTTCAAATAAAAAGGCGGTAGATTATGGCTTATAAAAGCGATATTGAAATTGCGCAAAGCGTAACTCCAAATCATATTTTAGAAATTGCTAAAACTGCAGGTATTGATCAAAAGTATATCGAGCAATACGGAAACTACAAGGCTAAAGTTGATCTTTCTTTAACCACGGACTCAAAAAAAGAAAACGGTAAATTAATTTTAGTTACCGCTATCACTCCTACTCCTGCAGGCGAAGGTAAAACCACCACCACGATCGGTCTTGCTGACGGATTAAAAAGAATGGGTAAAAACGTAGTAGTTGCTCTTCGCGAGCCCTCGTTAGGTCCTGTTTTCGGCGTTAAAGGCGGTGCTGCAGGCGGTGGATACGCGCAAGTTATTCCTATGGAAGATATTAACCTTCACTTTACGGGTGATTTCCACGCAATCGGCGGGCCAAATAACCGTCTTGCAGCCATGCTCGACAACCATATTTATCAAGGGAATTCGCTTAATATCGATCCTAGAAGAATCACTTGGAAACGTTGCGTTGATATGAACGACCGTCAACTTAGATTCGTTACGGACGGGCTTGGCGGAAGAGTTAACGGTGTTCCTAGAGAGGACGGATACGATATTACGGTTGCATCTGAAATTATGGCAATTTTATGTCTAGCATCTTCTATTACCGATCTAAAGGAAAGATTGTCTAAAATTATCGTTGGATACACTTACGACGAAAAGCCCGTTACTGCGGGCGACTTAAAGGCGCAAGGCGCTATGACGGCACTCTTAAAGGATGCAATTAAACCTAATCTCGTTCAAACGTTAGAAGGAACGCCCGCGTTCGTACACGGCGGACCGTTTGCGAACATTGCGCATGGATGCAACTCGGTAGTTGCAACCAAAATGGCGTTAAAGTTTGGTGATTACGTGGTGACTGAGGCGGGTTTCGGCGCGGATCTTGGCGCGGAAAAATTCTTAGACATCAAGTGTAGACTTGGCGGACTTAAACCTGACGCAGTAGTTATCGTTGCTACCGTTAGAGCTCTTAAGATGCACGGCGGTCTTGCTAAAACCGAGCTTAATAGTGAAGATTTAGTTGCACTCGAAAAGGGTATTCCTAACCTACTTAGACATGTAAAGAATATCAAAGAAGTTTATAAACTTCCTTCAGTAGTTGCGGTTAACCGTTTCCCGACCGATACCGATAAGGAAATCGAACTAATCATCAATAAGTGTAAAGATTTAGGCGTAAACGTAGTGTTATCTACCGTTTGGGCTGATGGCGGAAAGGGCGGAGAGGCTCTCGCTAAAGAAGTAGTTGAACTTTGCGCTTGCGATAACGATTTTACTTTCAGTTACGAGGCAGAGGAAAGTATTGAACAAAAGATCGAAAGCATCACCAAAAAGATTTATGGTGGCGACGGCGTTATCTTTACCGACGAAGCAAAAAAACAAATCAAGAAATTAAACGAATTAGGATTTTCTTCTCTTCCCGTGTGCGTTGCAAAAACGCAATATTCGTTCTCTGACGATATGACCAAACTCGGCGCGCCCGAAGGATTTAAGATTACCGTTCGTTCCTTAAAAGTTTCGGCAGGCGCAGGCTTTATCGTAGTGCTTACCGGAAACATTATGACTATGCCGGGACTTCCTAAAGTACCCGCCGCTGAAAAGATCGACGTGGATGAGAACGGTGTTATAACCGGACTTTTCTAAAAATTAAAGACAAATCAAAAGCCGTGTAGAATTTCTACACGGCTTAAATTTTTGTTGCGAATTATTTAGTTTTATAAGTATTCCTACGGCAATATCCGTCTGGTAAGGGGCAGGACTACTTTAACGTATAATTACATGTCTTTTGCGCCTTCTTTACGACGCTTAAAACTCTTTGTAGGTTTGCCCTTACGATATCACCGTAGGTATAGATGAAACGGGTTCAGTACTGTTCATTGGTCTATACCTCCTTTATTAGATTTCCTACCATCTACTCCTTGTACGTATTTTCTACCTTTATTTTAACAAAAGGGTTTTTCCGTGTCAATATGTTTTTTAAAAATTTTGTCAAGAAAATTTTTCCAAAAAGTATTGATTAGTGCGAATAAAAATGATATAGTTTAAAGGTAGGGTATGAAAGGACTTATATTTGTTAATCCTTTTTTAGCGCCAAAAGAAAGCATTTTTTGCGCGCAAAGATTAAAGGAAGAATTTAATAATTTAAACGTTGAAATAGAAATCGTTTCGGACGGTTTTTCTAACGTCACTATTGATGGAACGGGCGCAAGGATAAATTTACCTAAGCCCGATTTTGCCGTTTACCTAGACAAAGATAAGTATTTATCAGAAGTTTTAGAAAAAGCAGGATTAAGGCTCTTTAATCGACACGAGGCAGTTCGCGTGTGTGACGATAAGGCGCAAACGTATATCGCTCTTTCGGGGCAAGGCTTAAAGATCCCTAAAACTATTTTTGGCGCACTTTGTTATTCAAAGGACTTTTCCATTGATGAAAAGTGGGCGGAAAAGATTGCAAATAGCCTTCAATTCCCCTTAATCGTGAAAGAATCGTTTGGTTCTATGGGAAAGGGGATTTATAAAGTAAACGATAAGAGTGAACTTATCTCCGTTATGGAAAAAGTAAAGTTAAAGCCACACCTTTTCCAAGAATTTATTCCTTATAAAACGGGCGTGGACGTTAGAGTTATCGTTATTGGCGGAAAGGCAGTTGCATCTATGGAAAGATCAAACGAGAACGATTTTAGATCTAACGTCGCCGTTGGCGGAAAGGGGCGAGCAATTAAACTCTCAAAAGACTTTAAGAGGGTTGCCGAATCGTGTGCAAAGATTTTAGGACTTGATTATTGCGGTGTTGATCTTCTCTATGGAAAAAATAACGAGCCGATCGTGTGCGAAGTAAATTCAAACGCCTTTTTTGGTGGAATAGAGAATACGGCGAAAGTAAACGTAGCAAAGACATACGCCGAATATATTATAAAAACTATCAAAAAAGAGTATAAAACTCGTTAAAAACGTTAAAAATACGCATAAGAAATATTTTCTTATGCGTTTTTCTTTTAGTAAAAAATAAAAAAAATTTTTTAAAAAATTTGCATAAAAGCGTTGACAAGAAAATATCTCCGTGTATAATAAGAATTAGCAGTCGTGGCAATAGAGTGCTAACACTCAAAATAAAAGAGTGCTAACAAATTAAAAAAATTACATAAAAAAGGAGATATAAAAAAATGAGAAACTATTTAACTAGAGCAAACGACGGATTTGGATTTAGCTTGTTCGACGCATTTGACGACTTTTTTAAGCCGACTTTTTTCACTCAAGAAAAAAGTCTAATGAGAACTGATATTAAAGAAAGTGAAAACGGATACGATTTTTCGATCGACATGCCCGGCTTTGACAAAAAAGATATTTCTTTAACGCTTGATAAAGGTTATTTAACCGTATCGGCGGAAAAGACGGAGAGCGAAGAAAATGAAAAAGCATATTTAAGGCACGAAAGAGTGCGTTCGTATAAGAGAAGTTATTACGTTGGGGATAGGGTAAACGAAACTGACGTTAAAGCTAAATACGAAAGCGGTGTTTTAAGCTTATTCGTGCCAAAGAAAAACGACGCTATGTTAGAAAAGAAAAATATCGAGATAGAATAACAAAAACCGCCGTTTTTCTCGGCGGTTTTCAAATTTACGAGTTATTATGCTATAAAAAATTAACGAAATAAGTTGGCAAATATATTATATCGTTATATAATGAATAATGAAAATAATTTAACCTACTAAAGGAGAACCACACATGAAGCAATTTAAAACCGAATCCAAAAGAATTCTAGATTTAATGATCAATTCGATTTATACGAATAAAGAGATCTTTTTAAGAGAAATTATTTCAAACGCAAGTGACGCTATCGATAAATTAAAATTTATTTCACTTACCGATACGACCGTGTTTGATGATTTTAAGATTAAAATTGAAATAGACGAGAAAAATAGAACGATCACCGTGGAGGACAACGGTATCGGTATGACCGAAAAGGATTTAGAGAAAAATCTTGGCACGATTGCAGAGTCTGGAACTCTTGCGTTCAAAAAAGAAAACGCAGGAAAGACGGACGGAGAGTTAATCGGTCAGTTTGGCGTAGGTTTTTATTCGGCGTTTATGGTTGCCGACAAAATTAGCGTTTACACTAAGGCGTACGGTAGCGACAAGGCTTATTTATGGGAAAGCAAGGGCGTAGAAGGTTATACGATCGAAGAAACTCTTAAAGATGGTCTTGGCACGAAAATCGTAATGAGACTAAAAGAGGACGGGGAAGATTATAAGTATTCTGACCTTTTAAGCGAATATAAAATTTCTTCGCTCGTTAAACAATATTCTGATTACGTGCGTTATCCCATCCAAATGGAAGTAAGTCGTTCTAAAAAGAAAGAAGGTTCTTCGGACGACAACCCCGAATACGAATCGGTTAAGGAAACGGAAACGTTAAATAGTATGGTTCCCTTATGGAAAAAACCTAAGAAGGACGTTACCGATGAAAACTTAAGCGACTTTTACTTGACGGAATTCCATGATTTTAGTAAGCCCTTAAAGAGCTTTTACGCTAAAATCGAAGGTTTAGTTAACTACGACACGTTGTTTTTTATTCCGTCTAGAGCGCCTATGGATTATTTTTCAAAGGACTATAAAAAGGGCGTAAAACTCTATTCTAACGGCGTTATGATAATGGAAAAGTGTGAAGAACTTATTCCAGACTATTTGGGTTTCGTTCGCGGTATCGTGGATTCTTCTGATTTAAGTCTTAATATTTCAAGAGAAATTTTACAACAAGATAGACAAGTTAAAGCGATCGCTACTAGTTTAGAAAAGAAAATCCTATCCGAGCTCAAAAAAATGATGACCGAAGATAGAGAGGCTTACGAAAAGATGTTCACCGAGTTTGGTTTGTCTATAAAATTCGGCGTTTACGCAGGCTTTGGTATGAATAAAGATAAGCTTAAGGACTTATTGATGTTCTACTCTTCGGTAAAAGAAAAACTCGTTACTTTAGACGAATACGTTGCGGATATGAAAGCCGATCAAAAGGAAATTTATTTCGCTAGTGGAGAATCTTACGAAAAAATTAAAAAACTTCCGCAAATCGAAAAGGCAAGTAAACTCGGCTATGAAATTTTATTCTTTAAGGACGGCGTAGATGAATTTGTTGCAAGAATTCTAGGCGAAGTTTTAGGCAAGAAGTTTAAGTCCGTTTCTGAGGCGGATTTCTCGCTAGAGAGCGAAACTGAAAAACAAGAACTCGATAAAAAATCGGCCGATCTTTCGCCCGTTTTAACGGAAATTGCCGAAAATCTTAAGGGAAAGGTTAAAGATGTTAGACTTACTAATAAACTCGTTAGTTACCCCGTATGTATAGTAAGTGGTGGTGATATTTCTATCGAGATGGAAAAGGTGCTTAACTCTATGCCCGGAACGAAAGGCGAAGTTAAAGCCGAAAAAATCCTAGAAATAAGCGCAACTCATAAGATTTTGGACGCCTTGAAAGAGGCGTTTACAAGCGACAAAGAAAAACTTAAAAAATACTCAGTCGTACTTTACGATTTAGCAAGACTTTTAGAGGGACTTTCAATCGAAGACGCAAACGATTTCGTTAGTGCTCTTTCGGATATTATTTAATAATAAGATTTAATTCAATATTTATTCAATATAAGTTTGGTATACTCTTTTTAGAGGTGAAGATTATGAACGAAAATACTAATCTAAATTCAAGCATTGCGTTGGAGCTAAAGGACGTCGTAAAGGTTTACGGCGAGGGCGAAAACGCCGTTCGCGCGCTTAACGGAATCGATTTAAAATTCCGCAAGAGTGAGTTCGTGTCTATTTTAGGGCCTAGCGGTTGTGGCAAGACAACGATGCTTAATATTATCGGTGGTCTAGATAGATATACGGAAGGCGATCTTCAAATTCGTGGCACGTCTACGAAAAAGTATAAAAGTAGGGACTGGGATGCTTATAGAAATAATTCTATAGGTTTCGTTTTTCAAACTTATAATCTTATTCCGCACCAAACCGTTTTATCTAACGTTGAACTTTCTTTGACTTTGTCGGGTGTTTCTAGAAGAGAACGCACGGAAAGGGCAAAAGAAGTTTTGGAAAAGGTGGGATTAAAAAGCCAAATACATAAACGCCCCAACCAGCTATCCGGCGGACAAATGCAAAGGGTTGCTATCGCGAGAGCGCTTATAAATAATCCCGACATCATTTTAGCCGATGAGCCTACTGGCGCGCTCGATACCGAAACCAGTATTCAAGTTATGGATATCCTTAAGGAAGTTGCTAAGGATAGACTAGTTATCATGGTTACCCATAACCCCGAACTTGCCCAAAAGTATTCGACTAGAATTATAAAGATGTTAGACGGCAAGATTATTGACGATTCTATGCCCGTAACTATCGAAGAAAATGCGTCGGTAATTACCGAAGAACAACCGAAAAAGAAAAAAGGCAAGAAGAAAAAGCCTTCGATGTCTTTTTTTACGGCGTTTAAGTTGTCGCTTAAAAACTTATTCACCAAAAAGGGAAGAACTATTTTAACGTCGTTTGCGGGAAGTATCGGCATAATAGGTATAGCGCTTATTTTGGCCGTTTCGCAAGGTATGACCTCGTATATTAACGCCGTGCAAGAAGACACTCTGTCAACGTATCCGCTTACGTTGCAAGCGTCGGTCGTAGATATGAGCGAACTTATCGATGAAATACTCGGTAACGACCAAGAAGAAATAACGCACGATAAAGACGCCGTATATAAGAGCGCCTTAATCGGTGAACTCGTAAATAAACTCGCCGCAATAGACGTTACCGAAAACGATTTGTCGGCGTTTAAGACCTATCTAGAGAGCGAACTTGAAAAAGATGATTCAGTTCTATCGAAAACGGTAAGTGGCGTTCAGTATTCGTACGGTTTAGATTTAACGGTCTATACTAAAAACGACGTTGACGGTGAAATAGTTAAGTCTGATACCAACGCACTTATGAGTGAAATGATTGCCGATTATATGATGAAAGTCATGGGCAACGGTAATCAAACCGAGAATAACGATAGCAGTTCGTCGTTAACTTCGCCATCTTCTCCGTTTATGCCCACGATGGGAAATGCGGGGCTTTGGAACGAACTTCTTCCGGGCTTTGACGGTAATCTTGTAAACGACGTAATTTTGGAACAATATGAATTAATAGACGGGGGATCGTGGCCTAACGAATACGACGAAATAGTCTTAATAGTTGACGAAAACAACGAACTTGACGACCTTACCTTATACGCTTTAGGGCTTATGAGTAGGGAGGAAATCGATAAGATTATAGACGCAGCGGCAAGCGGTCAAACTCTTCCCGAAAGCAATCTTAAATGGACGTACGATCAAATTAAAGAAAGAGAATATACTTGCATTTTACCCGCGTCTTGCTATACCGATTTAGACGGTGACGGCGTGTTTACCGATATGAGTCAATTAGACGGGGTAATCGAAGCGCTATATAACGGCGAAGACGCTATAAAGTTGAAAGTTTCTGGCATTGCAAGGGCAAAGGAAACCGCCCAAGCTCAAATGCTTAATTCTGGAATTGGATATACGAGCGCGCTTACTAAAAAAGTTATAGAAATCGCTAAGCAAACTGAAGTAGTTAAGGCGCAAATGCAAAGTCCGAACGTTAACGTTTTAACGGGACTTCCTTTCGAGTCTAACACGGGAACTTTAACGGATGAGCAAAAGAAAGAAGAATTCGCTAAATACGTTAATTCGCTTAACGTTTCTTCTAAGGCAGACGTTTTCGTTGCGATAAAATCTCTTTTGACCGAACAAGAATTAAAGACCAAGACGGACGCTAAAATGCAAGAGTTAAATATGCAAGCGCAGTATCTTGGCAAAACGCAAAGAGAAATGCAACAACTAATAGTTGCAACCGCACTTTCCGCGCAAGCGGGCGCAGATTTTGCGTCTATTGACGAATATTTAAGCGGTATGACCGACGAGCAAATAAATAATCTTGCTTATGCTATTTGTCAAGCTACGGTAAAACTAGAGCACGCTAACGCCGTTGCCCTTGAATATCCTAACGTTACGCCAGAAGATAAGATAGTTTTAGCTGAAAAGCTAGATCAAGAAATCTTAACCTATTCGGACGAGCAGTTTGTGTTCTATTACGATAACGTTACAAAATTCTCAGAACAAACGTACGCGCAGGTGTTGGGTTCTTTAGGCGCTGTTGATCTCGACTCGCCGACAAGCATAAATCTTTATACTTCTTCCTTTGAGAACAGAGATTTTATGGTCGCTGAAATTGATAAATATAATCGCTCGGTATCGGAAGATAAAAAAATCGACTACACCGATTACGTTAAATTATTGATGGGCGGAATTACCACCATAATCAACGCAATAACTTACGTTTTAATCGCTTTCGTTGCAATATCACTTATAGTATCTTCTATAATGATAGGGGTTATAACGCTTATATCGGTACAAGAACGTACTAAAGAAATAGGCATACTCCGTTCGATCGGTGCGTCTAAGCGAGACGTTTCAAGTATGTTTAACGCTGAAACGCTTATTATCGGATTTACTTCGGGGTTACTTGGCGTTGTGGTTACGTATCTATTATGTATTCCTATAAACCTCATACTGAACGCACTTACGGGGCTAAGTAATCTTAAGGCTATTCTTCCGTTTGGTGCGGCGGTAATACTCGTGCTTATAAGCATGGGCTTAACGTTAATTTCTGGACTCATTCCGTCTAGAAGTGCTGCTAAAAAAGATCCAGTAATTGCACTCAGGACTGAATAACGATAAAGAAATAATCGGGCGTTAAAAACGCCCGATTTTAATAAATTAAAAAATACGTACTTGACAATTCAAATTATTTATAATAATATTTATATAGTTTAAACTTGGGGAGAAAACTTAGATGAGTTCAAAGAAAATTCTCACAATACCAAACGTTTTGTCTTTAATAAGACTATGTATGATACCTTTTATTATATGGTTTTATATTTTTGAAGACAGAAGGCAAGTTGCGGCAATTCTAATCGTAGCGTCGGGGATAACCGACGTGGTGGACGGATTTATCGCCCGTAAATTTCATATGGAATCTGACCTAGGGAAAGTACTCGATCCTATTGCCGACAAACTAACGCAAATTGCAACAATGGGGTGCTTGCTTTATTCTTTTAAGTATATGATGATTCCCTTAATGCTACTCATCGTTAAGGAAATTTCGGTGGGAATCTTGGGGCTTTTAGAAGTAAAAATTACCAAAAAACCAACTAGCGCGAGATGGCACGGCAAGCTTGCGACCGCCACTTTATACCTTATGATGGCGTTTCATTTGTTTTGGCCGACACTTCCGTATCCGCTTTCTTACGTTTTAGTAATATTAAGTACGGTATGTATTGCGTTAACTTTCGTTCTTTACTCAAAGCAAAGACTTAAAACTATTAACGAAAACAAGAACGAAACAAGTCAACTATAAAATTTATTAAGCACATAAACCGCCTATAATCAGGCGGTTTTTTCTTTTTATTACTGAATTTAGTTGTTTAAAAATCTGTTTTACCTAATAAATAATCACACGAAACCTCAAAAATATTTGATATTTGAACAAGCATTTCAAATGATGGTTCAGAAGTTTCTATTTCGTATCTTGCGTAGGATTGTTGAGTAATTTTTAATAGCTTTGCCATTTGATTTTGGGAAAGCGATTTTTCTTTTCTTAGTTCTTTTAACCTCGTTGCAAAGGTTTCCATAACATACCTCCTAACATATTGACAAGATACAACAAACTGTTGTATAATTGTTGTATTACAACAAACTGCTGTTAGCAAGGAAACACAAAGGGGATAAAATATGAAAAAAATATTGTTAATTATAATTTCTATCGTTCTTGTTTTAACGTCAAGCTTTGGTCTTTTGGGTTGTGATTTCACATCCGGCGATGTTAATGATGTTGTTGATAATTACTTTGAAAAGTACAGCGAAATGGGTAAAACCGAAACGGGTGCTTACTCAAAATTTAAGGACATAAACGTAGAAGCATCTTATTTAGGATACGGATACGACGTAATTAACGATCCATATATGGATGTAAAGAAAATTGCAGTTAGTTATCCTATTTTAGATATGAATAAAATTGAAAATATTAACTTAATGATGCAAAAAGTTAATAGCGGTTCAGTAGATGAAAGTTTTGGTTCTACTATGGAAGAATTTTATAACGATTATTCTGCATCAGTAAATGTATATGGGAATGTAGGCAAATTTTTCTCTGGTGGATTAAAAACAGATTTTAGTGGAAGCAATAGTGAAAAGAATTATTGGTATTTTTACAAGCTTTCATATTACTTTGATTCATTCTATATACACATCACTAATACTGTAGATGATTTAAGAAATTATCTTTCAGAAACATTTGCTTACGATTTAATTAATTTACCAATAGAACAAGTATTTGATAGATATGGTACACATTTGATAAAAGAGGCTGCAATGGGTGGTCGTGTTGAAAAGAGTGTGACTTATTCATCAGAAAGTAATACGGATAAAACGGCAATGAACGCCGCCGTAAATATGCACATCAGCGCTTTTGGTTCATCAATCAATGCAGAGGCTTCAACGAGTGCAAATGAAAAATTATCAAAGGAACAGATCGAATATAAACAAAAAATCACACAACTTGGTGGCAAGGCAATAAGTTTGGTTGGCGAAGTTAATTATGATAAATGGGCAAGTTCTTTTGATGAGAGCTTAGAATATGCAACTTTAAGTGGAATTGTAAGCGAAAATTCTCTTGTTGGCATTTGGGAATTGTTGCCTGAAGGGTATGAAGAGCGTGCCGATCAAATGGCAAGTAAATTCGTTGAACTAAGTAACGGTAGATACAACGAGCTTTGCGAAATGTTTAAATTGGCAGATCTTAATCCTAATATACCCAATCAACCTACTAACGATACTATTAATTATGCAGGTGGTGGTGGCACGGTAGATAATCCTTATTTGATATCCAATATTCATCATTTGATCAATATTCAAAAAAATATGGATGCTCATTTCAAATTAACTAACGATATAGATTTATCAAGCATGGATAATTGGGAACCTATCGGTGGTTATTATATGGAAAGTGCTTTCAACGGTACTTTAGATGGCAATGGGTATAAAATTAAATCGCTTAAGAGAAGTTCTGTCGTTCCAGAAAAAGATTTACGAGCTTATTTTGGTTTGTTTAGTTGCATAGGTAGTAGCGGTACTGTTAAAAATATAGTATTTGATAACGTTGACGTTCAAGTTAAAGGAGCTCCAGTAGATAATAGAAACAGTTGCGTGTTTTTAGGCGTTGTTGCTGGTAAGTGTTTGGGAACGGTATCTAACGTAACGCTAAATGGTGTATATGATTACAGCAATTTAGTTGGTGGACAAAACTGGATAGGTGGTATATGCGGGTATGCTGTAGGTGCGACTATCAGCCACTGTAAAAATAATATGACAATTAAATCATTGAGATGGGCGTGTGCAGTAGGCGGAATTGTCGCTTATTCGGAAAGTGGTAGTATTGAATATTGCACGAACACTGGTACGTTAAGTACTGTAGGAAGCGACTGGAGTGGTTTTGCGTTAACGGGATGTATCGGTGCAGAAACACACAAAACAAATCCTACGAGATTGGTTGGGAACACTAATTCTGGTACACCTTCAGCAAAGGCATACGATGGGTCAGCATGGTTTGAAAATTGTACAATTGCTACGGGCACAACAGATTTTGCGAGAAGATATGATAAAGAGTTTTAGTTTTTAATTCTAGGATATTTATTTACTGAAAATAAATAAATTTAAGAAATGGAGTCAGTCGACTCCATTTCTCATTTTATAACCCTATTGCAACGTTAGTAATCAGGCGGTTTTTTTCTTTTTATAAGGGCTCAAATTCTTTAGAGTTTTTCTAAAAATAAAAAAATTTAAAATATAACGTCATAAACTCTTGACAAAGGCGCAATATAAGTGTACAATTTAGTCAAAAGTTAGCAGTTGAATTAAAAGAGTGCTAACAAATGGCAAATTCAAGTGCCAGAGGTGTGTTTAATGAAACTTTCAGATAGAAAGCGTAAAATTTTACAGCTCGTTGTCGACGATTATATCACGACCGCGCAACCAGTTTCGAGTAAAAGTATTACCGAAAAATACATGCAGGACATTTCGTCCGCAACGGTAAGAAGTGAGCTTGCTCAACTTGAAGAGCTTGGGTATTTATCTCAACTACACACGAGTAGCGGAAGAGTGCCGTCTATCGAGGCTTATAAACTTTACGTTGGCGAGCTTATGGATAAAGGCAAGCTTACCCAAAAGGAAGTGGGGGTTATAAAGCAAGCCTTTAAGGGGCATGCAGATAACCTAGAGAGCGTAGTTCAAAACGCTGTTAAGGTTATAAGCGATTTAACCGATTACACGTCGGTTGCGTATACGTCTTTAAGTGATAAGGAACGTATCGTTAAAGTGGATATCTTCCGCTATAAGCCCACGCAAGCTCTTTTATTGATCGTAACTGAAAACACTCTTATTAGAGATAAGTTCATTGAAATTCCCGAAGTTATGACTGATAATCAACTCTCCGAAGCGAGTCGCATGATCTCAAAACTCTTCGTTGGAAAGGAATTTAACGAAATCGTTAGACTATCGGACGTTGTAAAGGAAGAATTCGCAGGGTATAGAGAGATATTTGATAGCGTTATGAATGCTATTGAAGAATACGTCGTTAAAAACGTAGGCGAAGTTCATATGGAAGGGGAAAGCAAGATCTTAAACCACCCCGAATATACCGACTCTGAAAAGGTTAAAAACTTTTTATCAGTCGTGACGAGTAAGGATAAGATTGCAAATCTACTCGCTAGCGATACCGATAACATCGAGATCAATATCAAGATCGGTGGAGAAGAAGAACGAGATATGCCGTCTGACTGTTCGTTAGTTACGGCGACCTATTCGGCGAGCGGAGTTAAGATTGGAACTTACGGCGTTATAGGACCAAGACGTATGGATTACCAAAAGGTCGTTTCGGTTTTAGAGGGCGTTGGAAAGATTTTGGAAGATATTTTAGGCGGTAAAGGACAGTAAAATGGAAAAAGAACAAGTTAAAAACGAACAAGTAAACGAAGAAAGCACGGCAAAAGCTCAAGAAAACGCACGTGACGACGAGATTGAAAAGCTTAAAGCCGAGGCAAACGAATATAAAGATAAATGGATGCGCTCGGTTGCCGAGTTTGATAACTATAAAAAGCGTAACGCAAAGATTTGGACGGACGCTTTTAACGAGGGAGTAACGAGCGTTATACTTAAAGTTCTTCCCGTAGGCGATAACCTAGAGTGGGCGTTAACCTTAGGACTTGACGAAAAAACCGAACAAGGCTTAAAGGGAATAAAGAAAAAATACGACGATACTCTTAAGGGCATGGAGATAGAGGAAATCAATCCCGCAGGTCAACCGTTTGATCCAAACGTAGCCGAAGCCGTTATGCAAGTTGACGGAAGTGATGGCGAAGAATCGGGCACGGTTAAACAAGTATTCCAAAAAGGATACAAAATGAAAGATAAAATAATAAGATACGCTACCGTTAGCGTAGTTAAATAACAAAGATAATAAGGAGAAATAAATATGAAAACTATAGGTATCGACTTAGGCACGACTAACTCGTGCGTAGCAGTAATGGAAAACGGAGAACCCGTTGTAATAGCAAACGCAGAAGGCACTAGAACTACCCCGTCGGTAGTAGCGTTCCAAAAGGACGGCGAAAGACTAGTTGGTCAAGTGGCAAAGCGTCAAGCGGTTTCAAACCCCGATAGAACGATTGCGTCTATCAAAAGACATATGGGTTCAAACTATAAGGTGGATATTGACGGCAAAGGTTATACACCCCAAGAAATTTCGGCAATGATCTTAACCAAACTTAAAAAGGACGCCGAAAGCTATCTTGGTGGAACGGTTACGGACGCAGTTATCACTTGCCCCGCTTACTTTACCGATAGCCAACGTCAAGCAACCAAAGACGCAGGTAAGATTGCAGGCTTAAACGTACTTCGTATTATTAACGAACCGACGGCTGCTGCACTTTCTTACGGCTTAGATAAAGAAGGCAAAACCCAAAAGGTTATAATTTACGACCTTGGCGGTGGTACGTTTGACGTTTCTATCATGGAAATCGGCGACGGCGTATTTGAAGTTTTAGCAACCAGCGGTAACAATATGCTCGGTGGTGACGACTTTGATAAGAGAGTTATGGATTATTTAATCGCTGAATTTAAGGCAAAAGAAGGTATCGATCTTTCTAACGATAAACTTGCTCTTCAAAGACTTAAAGAAGCTGCTGAAAAAGCTAAAATCGAACTTTCAGGCATGAGCAAGACCAACGTTAACCTTCCCTTTATCACGGCGGATGCAACCGGTCCTAAACACCTTGACGTAGACATTACCAAACAAAAATTCGATGCGATTACCGCTGATCTCGTTCAAGGCACTTTAGTTCCCTTAAAGAAGGCTATGGACGACGCAAAACTTTCTTATTCTGAAATCGACAAGGTTATTTTAGTCGGAGGTTCAACTAGAATTCCCGCAGTTATCGACGAAGTTAGAAAGACCACTGGCAAAGAACCCTTTAAGGGCATTAACCCCGACGAATGCGTTGCTGTCGGCGCGGCTATTCAAGGCGGTGTTCTCTCTGGCGAAGTTAAAGACGTATTATTATTAGACGTAACTCCGTTATCACTCGGTATTGAAACTCTTGGCGGAGTATGCACCAAGCTTATTGAAAGAAACACCACAATCCCCGTAAAGAAATCACAAGTATTCTCAACGGCGGCGGATAACCAAACCCAAGTAGATATTCACATTTTACAAGGTGAAAGAGAATTTGCAAAAGACAACAAAACGCTTGGTAGATTTGAACTTAACGGAATTGCACCCGCACCCCGTGGAGTACCCCAAATCGAAGTTACCTTTGACATTGACGCAAACGGTATCGTAAACGTATCTGCAAAAGATCTTGGAACGGGCAAGTCACAAAATATCACGATTACCGCATCAAGCAACCTTTCTGACGACGAAATCAATAAGGCAGTAAACGAAGCAAAACAATACGAAGAAGAAGATAAAAAGCGTAAAGAAGCGGTTGACAATCACAATAAACTTGACGGACTTATCTTTACCATCGAAAAATCAATCAAAGATTTAGGCGATAAGATTAGCGAAGAAGATAAAGCAAAACTTGAAGAAGAAGTAAAAATCGCTAAAACCGAATTAGAATCAAACGATAACGATAGAATAGTTGCTGCAACTGAAAAACTTTCTAACGAATCACAAGCGATCTTTGGTAAGATTTATCAACAAGCAAATCCCCAAGGCGATCCTAACGGAGATGCAGGTAACGGCGGAGAAGAATTCCATCAATAATTAACTTTTTGAATTTATGTTTGAGTATCTAAACAAATTTTTAGGGCAAACGATTAACGTTTTATCAAATAACCTTGGCATTTGGTATTATATAATACTAAATGCCTTTGGCGTTATTGCAATTATATTAAAGGTATGTGAGCCACAACTAAAGAGTAGAAAAACCATACTAAAATTTGCAACGGTTGCATGTTTTTGTTGGTCGTTTTATTTTTCGCTTTACGGCAATTTTACTAGTGGCGTTAGTTGTTTGCTTGCCGTTCCGCAACTATTAGTATTCAGTCAAAGAGAAAAGCATAATTGGGCAAAAAGTCATGCTTGGCTTTTCGTATTTATCGGCTTACATATAACTTTTGGAATATTAACGTTTAGCGTATGGCACAATATTTTCCCCATTATAGCAGGAGCGTTTAGCGTGATTGCATATTTTGTTATCGACGGGGATAAATATAGAATTTTCGTGTTTATTTACATTTTATTTTGGCTTGTAAATAGCGCGATAAACTTTTTCCCGATTGCGTTACTTAGCGACGCGTTTAGCACTATTTCTGCGCTAGTTGCAATCATCAGATTTAACGTTTTGGGAAAGAAAAAACAAGAGCAAGAAGATTTAACTAATAAGGCTAACTAAAAGGACAATTATGGCAAAGGACTATTACAAAATTTTAGGCGTTGATAAAAACGCCACGGCGGACGACATTAAAAAAGCCTATAGAACTCAAGTAAAAAAATGTCACCCCGACCTTCATCCGGGCGATAATGCAGCTGCAGAAAAGTTTAAGGAATTAAACGAAGCGCACGAAGTTTTATCCGACGAAAAAAAGAGAAAAAATTACGATACGTTCGGCGATCCTAACGGAGGCATGGGCGGATTTGGTGGCGCAGGCGGAGCAGGCGGTTTTGGCGGATTTGGTGGCTTTGAGGATATATTTGGTGATATATTCGGTGGCTTTGGTGGAAGAAGTTCAACTCGTGCGCAAACCAAAACCAAGGGCGACGATATACAAATTGAAATCACGCTAAGCTTTTTAGACGCCGCAAAAGGTACTAAAAGAGAAGTCGTTTATACGAGAAACGAACCATGTACTACTTGTAAAGGTACGGGCGCGAAAGGTGGCACTGCTTATAAGACTTGCGATAGATGTGGCGGAACGGGACAAGTTCAGTATACGACGAGCAACGGATTTTTCCGTTCGGTAAGCGTTAGGGCTTGCGAAGAATGTAAGGGTACGGGTAAAAAGATTATCGATTCTTGCGATAAGTGTAACGGAAAAGGTTACGTAAAGAATACCACTAAAATCGTTTTAGATATACCTGCCGGCGCGGACACGGGTAGTTACATTAGAAAGGTAGGCTATGGCGAGGCAAGTAGAAACGGTGGGCCTGCGGGCGACCTTATCGTGGTTATGAAAGTTGAGCCAAGCAAACTATTTAAGCGCAAAAACTTTGACCTATACGTAGAAGTTCCCGTTAGCTTTAAGATCGCGGCGCTAGGTGGAAAGATAAAAGTCCCCCTAATCGACGATACTCTTGAATATTCGATACCCGAAGGCACGCAAAGCGGAAAGATTTTCTTCGTTCGTGGCAAAGGAATAAGATCAAGTAGGGGAACGGGAGATTTATATATAATCGTAACGGTAGAAACGCCCACAAAACTTTCTAAAGCACAAAGAAAACTCTTAGAAAATTTTGATGACGAAACTGAGATTAAACAAACCCAAAAAATGAAAGAATATAAAGACAATATGGAAGTAATGTACGGCAAAGATCCGTATTAAAAAATTCGGCGATAGACTCGCCGATTTTTTATTTTTAAAATATGTTGCAAACAAACTCTAGTTGTGATATACTAAAAATGCTAAACAAAACTAAATGATATTAGGGCGAAGTGTCTTTGTTTTAAAAGGGGCTTTTTAGGGTATACAAATACCGTTGAATTTGACAAATTGCAGATTCTACCAGGTGTTTGTGTAGTTTTTACTTCGCTCATTTAGGTTTTGTTTAGCGACTATCGGAGTCTGCGTTTGTATGCGTCTACTTCGGTAGGCGCATTTTTTATTTTAAAACCATAAACAAAGGAGAAAGAAAAATGAAAAAATTTTTAAGAATTCTTTTTACAATATTGCTAGTTTGTATTTGTGGGGCTATTTTAACTGCTTGCGGAAGTTGTGGCAGTTGTGTAGGCTGTGGAAACAGTAACGGTTCTGACGGTGGGGAAGAAGGAAACTCAAATAATATTCCTGGACATATTCACGAATATACCAGTCAAATAATAGAACCTACATGCACTGAAAAAGGTTATACGAAATATACTTGTTACTGTGGAGATAGTTATATTGATAATGAAATTAATAAACTAGGGCATAATTATAAAAATTGGACTAGTAATGGAAATGGAACGCATAGTGGCGAATGTGTAAACGACGTTAGTCATAAGGAAACTCAAAACTGCTCGGGAGGGCAAGCAACTTGTACGCAAAAGGCGTTTTGCTCATTTTGTGGCTCGCAATATGGACAAATGCTAGAGCATGAATATATTAATCGTAAATATGATGAAATAGCACACTGGAATGAATGTGTTTGTGGGGAGAAATATGCAGAAGAAGAACATACCTTTATAAATGGCTTGTGTGATTGTGGGGCAAAGCGAACTGTAAGTGAAGGACTCAAGTACAAGCTTATAAATAATGATACAGAATATGAAATAATAGGAAAGGGAACGTGCAAAGATAAGCATATCATTATACCTTCAACGTATAAGGACAAGCCCGTTACCTCTATTAAGGAAGAAGCTTTTTGGTTGGAGTATTCGTTGATAAGTATAGAGATTCCCTCAAGCATTGTTAATATAGGAGCTCTTGCGTTTGATGCTTGTGAGAATTTAACAAGAATTGATGTGCACGCCGACAATCAATATTATAAGTCAATAGAGGGGAAATTATATACTAAAGATGGTAAAACTTTGATTAAATATGTTGGAAACTCATCAGAAACATCTTATGTTATTCCCGAAGGTGTTACGTTGATTGAACAAAAGGCTTTTTCGGGTTCTTCTAAATTAAAAGACATAGAAATACCTGACACTGTTACTAGCATTGGCACTCAGGCATTTTTTCAATGTTCTTCATTAGGATACAATATAAAAGACAATCTTAGATATCTTGGAAATGGAACGAATCCATACTTAGTTCTTATAGACACGGTAGACGATAGCATAACGTCAGCTACTATAAGCGATAAATGTGGATACATATATGAAAATGCTTTTGCTGGTTGTACAAGGCTAACAAGTCTACATATTCCAGATAGTGTATTTTATATCGGATGGCATGCTTTTTATAATTGCGGCGCGGAAAGTGTAACTTTTGGAACAAATTCTCGTTTAACAAAGATAGAGAATGCTGTGTTTTACGCTGCTAGATTAACAAGTATAGAAATACCAAGCGGCGTTACTTATATTGGAGAAAATGCTTTTGCTTCTTCTTCCTTAAGTACTATCAAAATTCCATCAAGCGTTACTTATATTGGTGCGTTAGCGTTTTATAATACACCATTAACAAGTATAGAGATACCACAAGGCGTGACCGCTATTAACGCGTCTACATTTAGCTATTGTCGCAGATTAACAAGCGTAAAAATTTCAAGTAGTGTCACGAGTATTGGTAATGATGCGTTCGAAACTTGTGATTTATTGACTAGCATAGAGATTCCTAGTAGTGTAACAAGAATAGGAGAAAAAGCTTTCTATTCTTGTACAAAATTAAATAATATCACTTTTAGTGGTACTGTTGAGCAATGGAATGATATAGACAAAGGTTTAGACTGGAATTTTATTACCGCTGCAACTTATGTTCAATGTGTGGGCGGAAAAGTAAATCTTTAATTTTTCAAATTAATTAAAAGAGATGCATTAAAAGCATCTCTTTTTTATTCTATCTTCTTTCTATTGACTAATTATTAAAAATAGATTAAAATTATAGTATTATGAAATTTATTGAACTTACCGTTAATACGACGCACGAAGGCGCTGAACTTATATCTGATCTTTTTTGGGAATTTACTGACCTTGGGGTGGTGATTTCTGATCTAGAGGACGTTTTAGAACTCTCTCGTGATCCTAAAAACTGGGATTATGCGGACGAGTCTATTTTTGAGATTGGTAAAATCGTTCTCGTTAAGGGTTATTTTAATCTTGACGATAAAGATAAAATTGGCGAGTTTGAAAAAAGGCTTTTATCCTTAAAAGAGGGGGGCTTTTTAGATTTCGGCACGCTAGAAACTTCTAAAAGAGAAGTGGATGGCGAGGCGTGGCGCGAGCAGTGGAAAGAACACTTTAAGCCTCACCGCATAGGTAAAACGGTAATTATCCCCGCGTGGATAAACTATGATCTTAAAGAGGGGGATAACCCCGTTTATCTTGATTCTAACTTGGCGTTTGGAACAGGTGAGCACGAGACCACTTCTATGTGCGTGGAGTTTTTAGAAAAATACGTTAAAAAATCAGACGTCGTTTTAGACGTCGGATGCGGAACTGGAATACTCGGCATAGTTGCATCTAAGCTTGGCGCTAAAGAGGTCGTTATGACCGATATCGATCCCAACGCTATAACTGCCACCGAGCACAATATGAAACTAAATAACGTTTCTAACGGCAAAGTATTACTAAAAAATTTACTTGACGATAACACTATAATCGGCGACGTTATCGTTTGCAATATTATGGCGGAAATTCTAATCGCGTTTGCTCCGCATATCGGTAAAAACATATCGGATAACGGCGTAATTATCTTAAGCGGAATAATTTTAGCGAGAATTGACGCGGTTAAAAGCGCCTATGAAAAGGCAGGCTTTACTTTCTTAGAACTTAAAAAGCAAGGCGAGTGGTCGGCGATCGTCGTTAAAAAGGGGAAATAATGAAAGCGGTTGTATTTACGCTCGGCTGTAAGGTTAACGAATGTGAAAGCGACTCGCTTATCGCAGGACTAACCGAGTGCGGAATTGAAGTAAGCGATAAGTTAGAGTTTGCCGATCTTTATATCGTCAATACTTGCGCCGTCACTAGCGAGGCTGAAAAGAAATCTCGCCAAACGGCAAGCCGAATAAAAAAACTCAATCCTAACGCAAAAATTATTTTTACAGGTTGCGCGTGCCAAAAAAATCCTAAACCTTTCGTGGAAAAAAGTGATACCTATCTAGTTACCGGCGCGTTCTCTAAAAATAAGATTTTGGAGCTTTTGGACCAAAAGGGGGAGATGATTTTTCCCGAATCTCGTGAGTTCGAAGAACTTCTTCCCGTTAAAACCTTAAAAACCAGAACGTATATTAAGGTTCAAGACGGTTGCAATAATTTTTGCGCTTACTGCATAATTCCTTATCTTCGTGGAAGAAGTCGCAGTCGCGATCCGCTTTTCGTTCTTTCGGAAATTCAAAAGACTTGTCCTAAAGAGGCGGTTATTAACGGTATAAACCTTTCCGCTTACGATTATAACGGTAAAAAATTGACCGACTTAATGATTGCCCTAAAAGACGCAGACACTAGAATTAGGCTCGGATCGTTAGAGGCGAACGTTATCGATAGAGAATTTTTGTCAGCACTAAAAAATCTAAAGGATTTTGCTCCGCATTTTCACCTTTCTTTGCAGTCGGGATCAGACGCCGTTTTAAGATCAATGAATCGCCACTATACTACTAGCGAATATCTTGAAAAGGTTAACTTAATTAGAGAATATTTCCCAGACGCAGGTATAACGACCGATATTATAGTTGGTTTCCCAACCGAAACGGAGGAGAATTTTTTAGAAACGCTTGCCTTTGTGGACAAGGTTAAATTTTCGGATATTCATCCGTTTATCTTTAGTCCAAGGTCTGGTACTGTTGCTTATAAAATGCAAGATTTACCAAGGGCGGTTAAAGAAGATCGTCAAGCAAGGCTTTTAGAAAAGAAACAATCGATAAAAAGCGCGTTTATTTCTAGCCAAATAGGAAAGACCTTAAACGTTCTTATCGAAGAGATTAAAGACGGCTTTGCCGTGGGATATTCGGAAAACTATTTAAGAGTTTACGTTCACAATTTTGATAAAACGAATACTATCGTTAAGGTTTGCGCAATCGAGCCCTATCTTGACGGAATAAAAGCAATCATAAAGGAGTAAAAATATGGAAAACTGCTTGTTTTGTAGAATTATCGCTGGGGAAATCCCCGCAACAAAAATGTATGAAGACGAGAATATGATCATTATAAAAGATATTGATCCTAAGGCTAAAAATCATTTCCTTTGTATCCCCAAAAGCCACTTTAAGCTTTTAGCGGACATGACCGAAGAGCAAAGCGAGATGGTTAGAAAATGTCTTCTTAAAATTCCAACGCTTAAAAAAGAACTAGGATTAGAAAACGGATACCGCCTAGTAATCAATCAAGGTGACGATGCAGGTCAAACGGTATTCCATTTGCATATTCACATTTTATCAGGTCAAAAAATGGGTTGGACACCCGCATAAAAACAAAATAAAAAGCACGGAAATTCTCCGTGCTTTTTTGATTTTCTTAATTAGTAGTTAATTACTCTTAATTGGAAATATGCCTTGGGGTGATCGCAAACGGGGCATTTATCGGGTGCTTCTTTGCTATCTACGATATGACCGCAGTTACGGCAAATCCATACTTCTTTTTGGTCTTTCTTAAATACCGTGCCGTTTTCTATATTAGATAGGAGCTTTAGATATCTTTCTTCGTGTTCTTTTTCTATTTTTGCAACTCCTCTAAAGAGATTTGCAATATCGGTAAAGCCTTCTTCGTCCGCCTCTTTTGCCATACGAGCGTACATATCAGTCCACTCGTAATTTTCGCCACCAGCAGCGTCCTTAAGATTATCTAAAGTTGAGCCAACTCCGTCGTGCAACAACTTAAACCAAATTTTTGCGTGTTCTTTTTCGTTATCGGCAGTTTCTAAAAAGAAAGATGCGATTTGTTCGTAGCCTTCTTTTTTTGCTTTAGAAGCATAGTAAGTGTATTTGTTTCTCGCTTGAGATTCGCCCGCAAATGCTTCCATTAAATTCTTTTCCGTTTTAGAGCCTTTTAAGTTCATAATCATACTCCTATTAATTTTTATTTAATAACAAAATTATATTATCCCTTTTGCGCTTTGTCAATACTAAAAGTTAAAATTTAAAAAAGAAAAACGCCGACCAAAGTCGACGTTCAATTTAAGAGTTTTTAACGTACAAATTATTTGTCAAACAAATGAGCTCTTTTCTTAAAGTAAACGAAGTTTGCCCACGCCAATAAAAAGCTTAAGGCTATTGAAATAATATCCGTAGCAGAAAGTGCAACTTGGCTTAAATCTAAATATTCTTGGTATTGATACATGCCTTGAATATATGAGCTACCGTAGATTATAGTCGTTTCTGCTCCACCGATAATTCCATAAAAGGCAAAAGTGTAAATCGCAGTAAAAATAGCACCTACTAAGTATAGCGTTGGGACAAGTTTGGGTGCGCTCTTTTTGTAATTTTTTAGTGCGTTCCAAGCAACTATTGCAAGTATTACCATGGCAATGCAGTAAAGACCCATAACTATATCTAACGCTTTTAATGATGGGAGCATATCGTAGATTTTATCGGCAAATCCTTGATAGATATTGCCTGAAAAATAAGAGAACGCTGAAAATATATTTGAAATAATGCCAAACCAAAGTATAACCTTTAAGAATTTGTACCATTTCATAGGAAGAGGGTTGCTAGCTGAGTCGGTATTAGTGGTGGCGGTTTGGCTTGACGAGGTGTCTTCTATCGTTTCTTCAATTTGTTCGGTCGCCTCAAAAGTCGATTGAGTGGGACTTTGCGTAAAAGTCGGGTAGGTGGGGGCTTTTGGCTTAGGTTCAACGTAGGTTATCTTACCTCCACAGTGAAAGCACGAGTCCGAGCTTGAGAGTACTTCTTTGCCACAATGTGGGCACTTAATAATTTCCATAACTTTCTCCTTTTGTAAATATATAAATTAATTATTATTTAATTTTTGATGCGTTTACGAATATCAATACTATAGACCAAATCATAGTTCCAATAAAAATGATCCTAAGTCCGCCCGTGGCGAAAAAAATCATTAAAAGCGACAAAATTGCTAAAAGGCTAGATGATAGCGTTAGAATTATTCTCTTTTTTTTCTCGTTAACGGGGGCCGTGGTTTTGTTGCCGTTTGACGCTCCACCATTATCTAGGCGTTTTTTATAATTAATCATTGCGTAGCCACCCACGATAAAGGCAGCACTGAAAAGATATAAAGCTATCATTGCGCCTACGGGTGCTCCCGCAATAAAGTACATTATAGTAGAAAAAAGTATTACGATGATGCTAAAAACAATTAAAAATATCCCAAAAGGAACTAAAGCTTTGATTCTATCTTCAGACAATGCCGTTTTAGGTCTATTTTGAGTTGGAGCCGTCGTACTAGGTTTGACCGTGTGTGTAGGGGGTACGCTATTAATAGGCTCTTCGTTAAGGGTAAAAGGCGTTTCTATCTTTTGCTTATTTGTTTTAAAATTATACCCACAGTGAAAACATGAACTTTGCGTTGACAACACTTCTCCGCCACAGTTTGGGCATTTAATTATTTCCATAACTTTCTCCTTATATTAAAACTACCAAAACGGTAGTTTTAATTATAGTTCATCATTTACGCTATTGTCAAGAGTGAAATGAAAAATTTGTAGGTTTTTAGCGATTTTTTGGTCGGTTAAAAAAGAAAAAGCCAACCCGAAAAAGGTTGGCTTTCGTTTATTATTTATCGCAAATTAGAATTTAATTTTTTCGGCGATATAGTTTTTAAGTTCGGCAATCGGGATACGAACTTGTTCCATGGTATCTCTATCACGGATAGTAACTGCGTTGTCTTCTAAAGTGTCGAAGTCAACCGTTACGCAGTATGGCGTTCCGATTTCGTCTTGACGGCGATAACGCTTACCGATTGATCCCGATTCGTCGTAGTCAACGGGGAAGGCTTTGATTAAATCTGAATAGATTTCGTCTGCCTTTTCGCTAAGCTTTTTAGAAAGGGGAAGAATAGCTGCCTTAAAGGGCGCTAAGGTCGGGTGTAAGTGTAATACCGTTCTAACGTCGTTCTTTTCGGCATCTAGAACTTGATCTTCGTATGCGTTGCAAAGAATTGCTAAAACGGTTCTTTCTACGCCAAGACTCGGTTCAACGACGTAGGGGATATATCTTTCATTGGTTTCGGGATCGAAGTACGATAAATCCTTTTTAGAAACGTTTTGGTGTTGAGTTAGGTCGTAATCAGTTCTATCCGCAACGCCCCAAAGTTCGCCCCAACCAAACGGGAATAAGTATTCAAAGTCGGTAGTCGCTTTAGAGTAGAAACATAATTCTTCGGGATCGTGGTCACGAAGTCTAATTTTTTCTTCCTTTAAGCCGATTGCAAGAAGCCAATCACGGCAAAAACCTCTCCAGTATGAGAACCATTCTAAGTCCGTTCCGGGTTTACAGAAGAATTCAAGTTCCATTTGTTCAAATTCACGAACGCGGAAGATAAAGTTGCCGGGCGTGATTTCGTTACGGAAAGATTTACCGATTTGAGCAATACCAAAAGGCATTTTCTTTCTAGTGGTTCTTTGAACGTTTACGAAGTTGGTGAAAATACCTTGAGCCGTTTCGGGACGGAGATATACGGTATTCTTAGCGTCTTCGGTAACGCCTTGGAAAGTTTTGAACATAAGGTTAAACTGTCTAATATCGGTAAAGTTGTGCTTTCCGCAAGTGGGACAGGGGATATTATGTTCTTCAACGAACGATTTCATTTCTTCGTGAGAAAAAGCGTCGATAGGTTTTTCTAAAGTATAGCCGTTCTCTTTTGCCCAGTCTTCGATGAGTTTGTCCGCTCTAAAACGTTCGTGACATTCACGGCAGTCCATAAGTGGATCAGAAAAGCCGGCTAAGTGACCTGAAGCAACCCAAGTTTGGGGGTTCATCAAAATTGCGGCGTCTAAGCCAACGTTTAATTTGTTTTCGGTAACGAATTTTTGCCACCAAGCGCGCTTAACGTTGTTTTTAAGTTCAACGCCTAAAGGACCGTAGTCCCAAGTGTTAGCAAGCCCGCCGTAGATTTCACTACCAGGGAAGATAAAGCCTCTATTTTTACATAGGTTAACGATTTTTTCCATCGTTGCGGTGTTTTCTGCCATGTTTACTCTCCAATGTGAATATTTTTATTGTTTTTCACGAACCATTTTACCTTAAACGCTATTTTTAGTCAAGCAAAGAGATAGAATAATAAAATTTTTATTATTTTGCTTTGGAATTTTAAATAAATGTGTTATACTTTATCTATGCTTAATTTTTAAGGTGAATCATTATGGTAGAAGCAACTAATTTTATTGAACAAATTATTAACGAAAGTTTAGAGCAAGGACTCGTTAAACAAACTTATACCCGTTTTCCCCCTGAACCTAACGGATATCTTCATATCGGCCACGCTAAGAGTTTATGCATTAACTTTGGCGTAAAGGAAAAGTATAACGGCAAATGTAACCTTTTCTTCGACGATACTAATCCGTCTAAAGAAAAGACTGAGTTCGTTGACGCTATTAAAGCCGATATCCGTTGGCTTGGTTTTTCGTGGGATAAAGAAACTTACGCTTCGGACTTTTTTGAAAAGATTTACGATTTTGCGGTAGAACTTATCAAAAAGGGCAAGGCGTTCGTTTGCGACATGAGCCCCGAAGAGATTAGCGCTAACCGTGGTAGTCTTACCGAGCCCGGAAAAGAAAGTCCGAATAGAAATCGTTCTATCGAAGAAAACTTGGCGCTCTTTACCGCTATGAGAAACGGAGAGTTCCGTGACGGGGAAAAGTGTTTGCGTGCTAAAATCGACATGGCGTCTCCCAACATCAATATGAGAGACCCCGTAATTTATAGAATACTCCGCCAAACCCACCACAGAACGGGTGATCAATGGTGTATCTATCCTATGTACGACTATGCGCATCCCATTTGCGACTACTTACAAGGCGTAACGCACTCGCTTTGTACCTTAGAGTTTGAAGATCACCGTCCTTTATACGACTGGGTGGGAATAGAACTTGGATTTAATCCCAAGCCTAGACAAATTGAGTTCGCAAGACTTAACGTTACTAATCTCGTTATGAGTAAGAGATACTTAAAGAAGCTCGTTGAAGACGGATCTGTTGACGGATGGGACGATCCTAGAATGCCCACGCTTACCGGTTTAAGAAATCGTGGCGTTCCTGCTGAAGCACTCAAAGATTTTTGTGCTAGAATAGGCGTAAGCAAAGCCAACTCCGAAGTTCAAATTAGTTATCTTGAGGCTTGTATTAGAGAATATCTAAACGCGCATGCGGAACGTGCTATGGCGGTGTTAAAGCCATTAAAACTCACTATTAAAAATTATCCCGAAAACCAAACGGAATTAGTTGATTTTGAAATCAATCCCAACGAAGAAAATAAGAGAACGAGAAAGGTTGAGTTCTCTAGGGATATTTATATCGATGCGGACGACTTCTCTTTAGATCCGCCCCCCAAATATTTCCGCCTTAAAAAGGACGGATACGTTCGCTTAAAGAGTGCGTATATCGTTAAGTGTGAAGACGTGGTTATGGGTGAAGACGGCTCGGTTAAGGAAGTAATTTGTACTTACGTTCCCGAATCTAAGAGCGGAAACGATACTTCGGGTATTAAATGTAAGGGCGTTATTCAATGGGTTAACGCTAAAACGTGTCGCGACGTAGAAATTCGTCAATACGGATATCTTCTAAACGACGAAGAATATCCCGGTCAAGACTTCTCTGAAAGAATGAATAAGGATAGCGTTAAGATCTTTAACGGTAAGATTGAGCCTTACGTTTTCGAAAACGACAAGCAAACGCCTTATCAACTTATGCGCACTGGCTACTTTAAGCGCCTTGACGTTAAGGGTAAGGAAATCATTAGCGAAATCGTATCTTTAAAAGACAACTTTAACGTTAAAAAATAGGTGATAATATGAGCAAGGTTTGTTTTGAACTAAATAACGGAAAGAAAATAAATATTCGTCTTTGTCCCGAACACGCGCCCATAAGCGTTGAAAACTTTATTTCTCTAGTTAAGGACGGGTTTTACGACGGATTATGCTTTCATAGAGTAATCCCCGGCTTTATGGTGCAAGGCGGAGGGTTTATCCAAGAAAACGGCGCGCTTAAAGAAAAGAAAGCGCCAAAAACGATCAAGGGCGAATTTGCAATGAACGGCGTTAAAAACGATCTTCATCACGCGCCCGGCGTTATTTCAATGGCAAGAACTATGTATCCTGATTCGGCGTCTTCTCAATTTTTTATTTGCGTTGACGACCAAGCGTATTTAGATTCGCAATACGCAGCTTTCGGTATGGTTGACGATGCGCAAAGCTTAGAAGTTGCGATCGAAATTTCAACCGTTGAAACTCATAGTTGGAGTTATTACGACGATATTCCCGTTGAGCCTATCGTTATTGAAAAAGCATACGTAACCGAAGAATAAAAAACGAATAAAACCGCCTGAATTTAGGCGGTTTTTTTAATTTATTTTTTTACATTTATTTTTTCTCATTAAGGGGCAACTAACGGACTAAAATATTTCTCTTATCGCCAAGACTTCTTTGGTTATGCCGTCAATTAAAAGGGCTTTTAATTCGCCCGAAGAAGAAGTTAAACCAACGTACCAATAGGGGTGATTATCTTTAACCAAAATCCTTGCGGTAATCTCGCCGATGAAATTTTTATCGTCGTCTAAATACTTACTTATAAGCGAACTTTGTTCGTTATATAAACTTTCTAGCGCAGTCTTATAGTCGATAGCGTTTTCGGGCACGATAGAACGCAGTTCTATGGTCGATGTGGTCGAGCCGTATAAGACGGTGACGGTAAAGGTCTTTTCACTAAAATCTTCTATTTCAATTTTAGCCTTTACCGAGTGGGTTACGGGATCTAACTTAAACTCTTGGCGATATTCGTTGCCGTTACGTTCAAGTATAACGATAGTTTGGACGTTGATCGACGTGTGACCTTCGATCTTAAATTCTAACGAATACACCTTTTCACCCAAATTACCGTCACTTACGTATGGGGTTTCCTTAAAACCGTAAGTTGCTCTTAGGGTAAAATATTGACACTCGCCACGATATACGTTCGACCGAAGTTCGCTTACTTTTTCGATTAGGGGGTTAGGTCGTTGACAGCCCGACGAGATTAACGGCAGGAGTGCACAAAAAAGCGTGATAAAACATACTAAAATCGTAATTTTTATTCTTGAATTTTTCATAGTGGTAATTTATTATGCAAAAAATTTAAATAAGAGAACGAATTTCTTAAAAATTTAGTGTTAAAGTATTGATTTTTTGTTTTATCTTTGATAAAATAGAAAAAATTATAACTTGGGGGAGAATAACCGTGGGCAAGATAGTTCTTAAATCGGCGCTATTTACTTTGGCTGGAATAGTTCTTTGTCTTGGAATATTATTCGGTATGCTTGCGTGGCTTTCTCCTATAAGTTTGGCAAAGTTCTTCGACGGTATGGGAATGTATTCGGCGTCGGTAACTTTTTACGAAAGTAACTTTAATAAGACCAAAGAACTTGGCGATCTTTCTACGCTAATCGTTAAAATCGACGTGGAGAAAGATAGTGAACGTGCGGAAAAATATCTTGAGATATTAGTCGAGAGTGAACATTTTGAAAATTACTGCATCGTTAACGACGGCGTATCGCAAAGCAATATCTCGTCAAAGGACTTTTATCTTGGCGAATACGTTTACGCGCTAATATTAAACGGCAAGTTTGAAACGGCACTTAGCCTATCGTTTGAGTACGTTGGCGAGAACGGGTACACCCAAAATAATCCGGCAAGGATTATGGTGATACATGCCAAAGATCTTTTGACCGAACAACAAGTTTATACGTTAAAGCAAAAAATCTACGAATGTAGAATTAGCCTTAGCGATCCTAATCACGTTAGTTTAGCTAATTTAGATGCGGATGCGCTAAGCCAAATCATCTGATAAAAATAAAGGAGAATTATATGGGCAAAATTATTAAAGAAGGTTTGACTTTTGACGACGTTTTACTCGTGCCACAAGCAAGTGACGTAATTCCTAGTCAAGTAAGTTTAGCAACCAAGCTTGCAAAGGGCATAGAACTCAATATCCCCTTACTTTCGGCAGCTATGGATACGGTTACCGAATCAAGACTTGCTATCGCTATGGCAAGAGAAGGTGGTATGGGTATTATTCACAAGAATATGTCTATTGAAGACCAAGCCCTTCACGTTGATAAGGTAAAGAGAAGTGAACACGGCGTTATAACCGATCCTTTCTTCTTAGAACCTGAAAATTTAGTTAACGACGCGCTTGCTCTTATGGAAAAATATAGAATAAGCGGTGTTCCTATCACTAAAAACGGCAAACTCGTTGGAATATTAACAAACCGTGACCTCCGTTTTGAAAGCAACTTTACTCAACCCATTGAGAATATTATGACCAAGACCAACTTGGTTACCGCTCCCGTTGGTACTTCTCTTGACGAAGCGCAAAAGATTCTCGGCAAACATAGAATTGAAAAACTTCCTATCGTTGACGGCGAAGGATACCTTAAGGGCTTAATCACCATTAAGGATATTGAAAAGGCTATTCAATATCCCAACTCGGCTAAAGACGTTAACGGCAGACTTTTAGCAGGCGCGGCAGTAGGCGTTTCGGCTAACACCATGGAAAGAGTTGACGAATTAGTTAAGGCTAAAGTTGACATGATCACGGTTGATAGCGCGCACGGCCACTCTAAGAACATCTTAGATACGGTTGCTAAAATCAAAGCTAAATATCCTAACCTTCCCGTCGTTGCAGGTAACGTTGCAACGGCTGAAGCGACAGAGGCACTTATTGACGTTGGTGCGGACGTAGTTAAAGTTGGTATCGGCCCCGGTTCAATTTGTACAACTCGTATCGTTGCAGGTATCGGCGTTCCTCAACTTTCGGCAGTTATGGACTGCGCTGAAATGGCAGAAAAGCTCGGCAAGAAAGTTATTGCTGACGGCGGTATTAAATATAGTGGCGATATCACTAAGGCTATCGGTGGCGGTGCTGCGGCAGTTATGATCGGAAGTTTATTTGCAGGAACTTTAGAAAGCCCTGGCGAAATCGAAATTTACCAAGGTAGAAGCTTTAAAGTTTACCGCGGTATGGGATCACTTCCAGCAATGGCGCAAGGTAGTAAGGATAGATATTTCCAAGAAAACGCTAAAAAGCTCGTTCCCGAAGGCGTTGAAGGTCGTGTACCTTATCGTGGAGCGTTATCTGAAATCGTATTCCAAATGTGTGGTGGTATTAAAGCAGGTATGGGATACTGCGGAACTCCGACCATCGACGACTTAAGAAAGAACGCTAAGTTCGTTAAGATTACTAGCGCTTCACTCGTTGAAAGTCACCCGCACGATATTTCAATCACCAAAGAAGCACCCAACTATTCAACTCGCGGTTAATAATTTTTGAACTTATAAAAATAAAAGGTAAATTGCGCCGAAAAACTTCGGCGCAATTTTTTTAGTAAAAAATTTCTTTTTTACTATTTACTTAAAGGCCGATTTGTTGTAGAATATAGAAGATAAGGATAAAAGGTTAGGGGAGTTCATATGAAAAATAAATTACTTTCTGAAAACGCAAAGAGCGCAGGGCTAATTTACTCGATAATGATCGCGGCGTTCGTGATCGTATCCTTTTTAGTGCAAGCGATCTTATCGGCGATAATAAACGTAAAATCGACCGCGTATTTAGCCGTAATGCAATGCGTTTCGTCGGGCGTGATTTTCGCCGTTATAATCTTTTCAAAGTTTAACGGGTTTGGTTTAGACACTAAAATTAAGGTTAAGCCACTTTATTACGGAATACCACTTGCGATCATGCTCTTTTTGGGTATGTTTATGGGGCTTGGCTTTATCAACAACGTGATAGCAGGTTGGTTGACGGGGTTAGGGCTTACGGTAAGTTCAACGTCAATTCCTCTTTCAACTCCTTGGCACTTGATTACTTTCGTTATAGCGATTGCAATTCTCCCCGCAATTAGTGAAGAACTCTTATTTAGAGGTCTACTCGTTAGGGGGCTTAATAAAGTTAAACCGATATACGCTATTTTTATAGTGTCGCTATCGTTTGCGCTATATCATATGTCGCTCGTAAAATTTATCTATCAATTTATTTTCGGCGCTATGCTATGCTTGCTTTACTATGCGACTGAAAGCATAATCTCTTGTATGGTGGCACACTTCGTAAACAACTTTACCGTTATTTTGTCTATGTATTTAGGCATCGTAATCAACCTAAACAGCGCGCTTATTATCGCTATCGGGTTAGTTCTTTTAGCCGGATACGTGGCGATAGTTGTGAACTTAATCTTAAAGAAGAATAAGCAAAAAGTGCAAGAAACCGACGAATTTATTTCAAGTAAAGCCGAAGGAAATTCTTTCTTCTTATTTGCGTCGTTTGGAATATTTATCACTGCACTTATGATAATTTTATCACTAATTCCTCCTCTTCAATGATTAAAGTTAATTTAGTTGCCGTAGGCAAAGTAAAAGAAAAATATTTTCAAGACGGAATAAACGAATACGCTAAAAGACTTTCGCGTTTTTGCGAATTTTCTATAATCGAAGTCGGCGAAGAAAATTATAATAAGGTAGACGAAAGCCTAATCTCCGTTATCAAGGAAAAGGAAGGGGAGAAAATACTGCCCCTACTTAAAGGGCACGTTTTCGCTATGGCGATAGAAGGGGAAAAACTTTCGAGCGAAAAGTTTTCTTCTTCTATAAAACGCTTAACCGATAGCGGAACTGGAGTAATTACGTTCGTGATAGGCGGATCTTACGGGCTTTCGGATAAAGTAAAAAAACGCGCGGATAAGCTACTATCTTTTTCAGATATGACCTTTCCGCACACTTTGTTTAGGCTAATGCTAACCGAACAAATTTATAGGGCGTTTTCAATAATTGGGGGTAGCCAATACCATAAATAGTTCATAGTCTAATATTATGGACGTTATTGAAAAGTTAAATAAGTTTTATAACGCCTATCCTCTAAAGAAAGGAGTGGTGGGCAAGACCGAACGGGGAAACGACATCGTGTATTTTTCGGTGGAAAAGAGCGTTTACCCCGTTATAATTTGTCAATACGCTATCCACGCAAGGGAATTTATTACCACCTATCTTGCTCTCTATCAAATAAAGGACTTTATTAAAAACGGCAAGGTTGGTTCGGTTTATTTTATTCCTATGGTTAACGTGGACGGCGTTAAAATTTGTCTAAACGCAAACCCCTTATATAAAGCCAACGCAAACGGAGTTGATCTAAACGTTAATTTCGACGCGCGTTGGGGGACGGGACGGCTAAATACTACCGAGCCTGGCGATCAAAACTTTATAGGCGATTTTCCTTTTTCAGAAAGTGAAACGAGGGCGCTAAAGGATTTTACACTTAAAATTCGCCCTAATATAACGCTTAGTTATCACAGTAAAGGGGAAGAAATCTACTACGAATTTTTTCAAGACGAGAATACTAGAAAAAGAGATTTTCGTTTTGCTAAAGCCGTGTCAGAAGTTACGGGGTATGCGATAAAAGATACTCCCTTCTCGGCGGGAGGATATAAGGATTGGTGTATTGAAAGTCTTAAGATTCCTGCTTTAACCATAGAAGTGGGGAGCGACGAACTTAGTCACCCGATAAAGAGCAAACACGCAAAAGAGATATTTGTTAAGAACGAGCGCGTTTTAACTTCGATATGCGACGCGTTTATGGAGAATAAAGATGAATAAATTTATGAAAGCGGCGATCAACGAGGCTATAAAAGCGCGTGATAAAGACGAAGTTCCTATCGGTGCGGTAATAGTTTATGGCGGCAAGATAATCGCTAGAGCGCATAATTTAATGGAAAAAACTCAGCTTGCAACTGCGCACGCCGAAGTTTTAGCGATAAATAAGGCGTGTAAAAAACTAAAGAGTTGGAGGCTTGACGATGCCGAAATATACGTCACGATCGAGCCTTGCGCTATGTGCGCCGGCGCAATAGTCAACGCGCGAATAAAAAAGGTTTACTTTGGCGCTTACGAAAAAAAGAGCGGGGCGGCGGAGAGCAAATTTAGGGTTTTGACCGAGAGTGGGCTTAATCACGTTACCGAATTTTGTGGCGGAGTGGAAGAAGAAATTTGCGCCGACGTAATAAAAAGTTATTTTAAAGGCAAGAGAAATAAAAAAAGCCTTGACTAAAAAAAAGTTTTGTTCTACAATATAGGTAGTACTATATGTACATAAAGTTACATTAGGAGAAAATAAAAAATGATATCACATGGCAACTCGATTGAGATTTTGGCAGGCAATTCCAACAGACCGTTAGCGGAAGAAGTTGCAAGAGAGCTTAAACTTCCTTTAAGTAATGCGGAAGTAGGCAAGTTTTCGGACGGTGAAATTAGTATTTCACTTCCTCAAACGGTTAGAGGTAGAGACGTATTTATTATTCAATCTACTTCAATCCCCGTAAACGACAATCTTATGGAATTACTCATCATGATCGACGCTTGTAGAAGAGCGTCGGCAGGTCGTATCACGGCAGTTATGCCTTACTTTGGATACGCAAGACAAGATAGAAAAGCACGTCCCAGAGATCCGATTACGGCTAAACTCGTTGCGGACATTTTAACTAGCGCAGGCGCAGATAGAGTTTTAACTATGGACCTTCACGCAGCGCAAATTCAAGGTTTCTTCGATATTCCTGTGGATCACTTATACGGAGCGCCTTTACTTGCTAGATACTATAAAAACAAAATGGACGAAGATTGGGTAGTAGTTTCTCCCGACGTAGGTAGCGTTGCAAGAGCAAGAAACTTCGCGTCAAGAGTAAACGCATCACTCGCTATCGTGGACAAGCGTCGTCCCAAGGCGAACGCAATCGAAGTTATGAACGTTATCGGTGACGTTAAGGGTAAGACTTGCCTTATGGTAGACGACATGATCGATACCGCAGGAACTATTTGCCAAGGTGCAGAAGCGCTCGTTAAAAACGGTGCTAAAGAAGTTTACGCTTGCTGTACTCACGGCGTATTAAGTGGACCTGCAATGGAAAGACTTATCGCATCTCCCATCAAAGAAATAGCAGTTCTTAACACGATCGACCTTCCTGAAAGCGTTAGAAATAACCCCAAGATCAAGGTTATATCTACTGCAAAACTTATCGCAAGAGCAATTGCAACCGTTTACGCGGAATCGTCGCTCTCGGCAATTTACGAAGACTAATTACAAAAGCCGTTTGAGAAAAACGGCTTTTTCAATGGAGAAAACTTTAAATGAAACTAATTGTGGGGCTTGGAAATCCCGACGACAAGTATAAAAACACCTATCACAATCTAGGATTTATGGCGGTTGACGGCGTGGCTAGGGCTTTAGACGTTGATTTTTCAAAGACTAAATGCAAAGCGCTCGTTGCCGAAAAGAAAATAGGCGGTGAAAAGGTCATACTCGCAAAGCCCTTAACGTATATGAACTTAAGCGGAGAAAGCGTTAGAGAACTCGTGTCCTTTTATAAGATCGACCTAAAAGACGTTTTGGTTATTTACGACGATTACGATCTTAATAAAGGTAGCGTTCGAATTAGAGAAAACGGCTCAGCCGGCACGCATAACGGTATGAGAAGTATAGTTTCGCTATTAAACGCCACTAATTTTCCGCGTGTTAGAATAGGTTTTAAGCCGTTAGAGCCTAGTCCTATTCCGCTAATAGATTACGTTTTATCGGGAATAGGCGAAGCGGATAAACCCATCATGACGGCGAGCATCGAGCGCGCGTCCGCCGCGGCAGTTGACTTCGCTAAAGGCGAAGAAGTGCAAAAAATAATGCAAAAATACAACTCAAAATCAAACTAATTTATTTTTGCAAGGCAATATATGTTAGATAGAATTTTAACGCTAAATAGTAGGCAAAACTCTTTATGTGAGTTTGCTGAATACGTCCGCCAAGGTATACCTTCGGCGGTTTTTGGCGTGTCTGATCCATTTAAATTTTATCTTACGGCCACCTTAAACGAAAAGATATTATACGTCGTTAAGGACACGTTAGAAGGAAGAATAGCTTGTCAAGCATTAAAGCAACTTCTCCCGAACAAAAAAATCGTATTTTTACCTGCTAAAGACGAAACGCTCTATTTTGCAAAGGCGTTCTCTAAGGACGTTGACTATGAGCGAATTTGCGCTTTAGAGGATTTAGAAAACGTAGACGTTTTAGTCGTTTCCGTGCAAGCGTTAACTCAAACGGCGTCAAGCAAAATCGATAACATCACCTTTTGCTTAAACGACGAGTTCTATCTTTCCGTAGCGGTTGAAAAACTCGTTACGATGGGATATGAAAGATTAGACGCCGTTTCTTCAAAAGGAACTTTTTCCGTTCGCGGAGATATACTAGATATTTATCCTATAAATCAAGATAATCCCGTTAGAATTAATTTTTTCGGCGATACGGTTGAAAGTATTAAGAGTTTTGATCTCGATTCTAGGGAAACTTTAGGATACTTAGACAAGGTTAAGGTCGTTCAAGCCGTAGAATTTTCTTTTTCTCTAGACGACAAAACGGAAATTAAGCAAATAGTGACCGAACAACTTGCGTCACGATCAGGCGATGCGAAAATTCGACTAAAAACCATAGTAAACGATATTAATTTCGCACTAGAAAATAATAACGTTAAAGATCTATCGACCTTGTCGATTTTATCTAAGGATAGTGCGCTACTTTTTGATCTTTTGCCTAAGGACACGGTGATCGTTATCGACGAGGCGAAGGGCGTTTATGAAAAGGCGGAACTATTAGAAAAAGAATTTAACGAAAGATTTAATTCACTTTGCGAGGCAGGGGAAGTCTTTGATTTTCAAATAGAAAACGCTATAACTTTGGACGATTTATGTCGAAAAATCAAAGAATTTAGGCTTACTGCGTTGCAAACGTTATCGACCGCCGTTAGATTTTTTAATCCGTTAAAAATTATTAATCCATCGATGAGTGGAGTTGCCGATTATAGGCTTGATTTTAAGGAGTTTTTTACCGACGTTGATAATTGGCTAAGAAATGGATACGCCGTAATAGCGTGCACGGCAAACCTAAAGCGCGCAGAAAAACTCAATTACGAATTATCAACTAGGCAAATCGCATCCTCAATCGACTCTAAAGGGGAAATTCGCGGAGCGCTTATTTGCACTAGGGAATTAGATCGCGGTTTCGTTTTCCACGAAGAAAAACTCGTAGTTATTGGTAGTGGTAATTTATACGCAAAAACGGTTAAGTCTAGCAAAACTAAGTTTAAGAAAAAGGGCTTTTTTAACGCGCCTGAAGTTGGGGATTTTTGCGTTCACGAAACGCACGGTATAGGTAGGGTTTTAGGAAGTAAAAAAATTACGACCACCGAAGGAACTAAAGATTACGTCGCGGTAGAATATTCGGGCGGAGATCTCTTATACGTTCCGGTTGAACAAATGGACATACTTTCTAGATATCTTGGCGGAGAGAAAAAACCAAGACTTTCTAGAATAGGTGGAAAAGATTTTGAACACGTCAAAAAAAGGGTAAAAGAAAGCATTAAAAAGATGTCTTTCGATCTAAAAGCGCTCTATCAACAAAGAGAAGAACTAAAAGGCTTTAAGTTTACCGAAGAAAAAGAACTTTCAGACGCGTTTAATTCGTCCTTCCCGTTTGAACTAACCCCCGACCAAGAGATTGCCGATCAAGAGATCGAAAACGATATGACTAGCGGAAAGGTTATGGATCGACTCGTTTGTGGGGACGTTGGGTTTGGCAAGACCGAAGTTGCGTTTAGGGCGATATTTAGGGCGATAGTTAACGGAAAGCAAGCCGTAATGCTTGCGCCCACCACGATTTTAACCGAACAACACTTTAACACGGCTGTTGAAAGATTTAAGGATTTTGGAATAAAAATCGCTTGTCTTAACAGGTTTAAGACACAAAAACAACAAAAACAAATAATCGAGGGCGTAAAAAACGGCGAAATCGATTTGGTTATAGGAACGCATAGGCTTTTAGGAAAGGACGTTGAGTTTAAGGACTTGGGCGTTTTGGTTTTAGACGAAGAACAACGTTTCGGGGTTGAGCATAAAGAGAAAATCAAACTCTTAAAGAAGAACGTGGACGCCATAACGCTTACGGCGACGCCTATTCCTAGAACGCTTCATATGTCACTTTCGGGCATTCGTGCAATAAGTACGATAAACACTCCGCCAAAGAAGAGATTACCCGTTCAAACGTACGTTATAGAAGAGAGTGACGCGCTCGTTAAAGACGCAATAAGTAGAGAGATCAATCGTGGCGGACAAGCGTTTATTCTCTATAATAGGGTAGAAAGTATAGATAATTTTGCCGATAGAATAAGGGCGCTTTTGCCAAACGTAAGAGTGACGGTGGCTCACGGTCAAATGGAAGAAAGACTGCTTGAGAACAACATTATGAGTTTTTATAAGCACGAAACCGACCTTTTGATATCAACCACCATAATAGAAAACGGCATAGATTTGCCAAAAGCAAATACTTTAATCGTAATCGATGCGGATAGGTTAGGGCTATCAACCCTTTATCAATTAAAGGGGCGAGTTGGTAGAAGCGATAGACTTGCTTACGCTTATTTTACCTTTAAGCGAGAGAAAGTTTTAACCACTACGGCGTACGAAAGATTAAACGCGATAATAGAATTTACCGAAATGGGCAGCGGTATAAAGATTGCTATGCGCGACCTGGAGATAAGAGGAGCAGGCAATATTTTAGGCGCTGAGCAGCACGGGCATATGGATAAGATCGGCTACGAGCTTTATTCAAAGCTACTGCGTGAAGAGATTTCCGGCGTTGAAGAAGTAGTTCCCGAACTAGATATAAGGGTGACGGCGTTTATACCTGACGGGTATATCGAAAGCAATATTGCCAGAATGGACGCGTATAAGGAGATTGCCGAAATAAATTCGCTTACAACTGAAAAGGAATTCCGTGCGGCGATTGAAGACGCGTACGGGGAGCTTCCCGTTGAAGCGGACAATTTAATAAACATTGCAGTAGTTAAAATGCTTGCAATGAAGATAAAGGCTAGCGAAATAACCGTTAAGAGCGGCGAATGCTCAATATCGTTTTTGGATTTTAAGGCGTTTGCGGACGATAAATTACGGCACGCTATTGACCAAAATGAGGACTTGGTTAGAATTTCAATGTCCACCGTTCCTAAAATAGAATTCTTGTCAAACGGCGAGTCTAACGAAGATATGCTTTATCACGTTCGAGAATTCTTGTTGTCGGTCGGAGAATAAAAATTGCATTTTTTGAATTTCCGCGCTCAATTTTACCGTTAGAGTATAAAAATTATTGGAAAAATTAGCCAAGATAAAAAATAAAGTCAAAAAAACAATTGCAATTTTTCGATATATAGTATATACTTTATAGGTAATAAAATTTTTCAACTAGATTTTTTGGGAGAATAATATATATGAGAAAGTTGTTTACGTCCTTGTTTGCTATAATGTTAGCTGCAGTGATGCTAGTGTTTACGGGGTGTAACCTTGTAGTCGTTAACGACGAAAAGGATATGAACCAGGTGGTCGCAACCGTAAAGATTTCGGACACTGCGCCCGAGGATAAAATTTACAAGAGAGATTTGGCTATGGCTTATCTCACTTACGGATATCAATTGGAACAACAAGGGCAATCTAGAGAAAGCGTTATCAACGCGTTGGTAGCCCAACTAATTGAAACCAGAGTATTCGTTCAAAACGCGGTTGATTGCTTTAGCAAGGGCGAAGGCGCGTTCGAAGGCTTGATTGAAGACCCGACGGAAACTAACGTATGGAATTTAGATAGATATTTGACAGACTCTGAAAAAATTGAAGCCGAATATCAAACCAAGCTTGCGTTTAGCTCGCTTATCGATTCTTATGAAGAAGTTGAAAACGAAAAGGTTCGCGACACACTAGATCAAACGTTGAGAGACGTTCCTACTGGAGCAACCAACGCAGAGGAAGAAGAGCTTTCCGACACTGAAAAGCAAGAATACAAGGTTGATACTGACAGCACTTCAAAGAGAAGAGTTGCTTTCAATAAGGCAATTAAGCTTTTAGAAAACAATCACCTTTTAGGGAATTACGTTAACGACATTTCTAAAACCGAGTATTATCAAAAAACCTTAGAGGGCCAAAAAGAACAGGCGATTATTAGAAAATATCAAAAGTGCTTGATGGACGAAATTCACGCAGAGTTTGATTTTGCCGACGTTGAAGGCTTGTTTAGTGAAAAGCTAGAAGCGCAAATGAAATGGACCGATAAAAAGTTTGCTGAAAATCTTTCATCAGCTTCGGCGGTAAGCCCCATTCTTTATGCTCCGACAGGAACTTACGGTTTTGTTTATAACTTGCTCTTAGGTGCAAGTGAAGATCAACAAGCAAGGATTAAGGCTATTAGGGAAGAAAATCCTAACATTAGCGACGTTGATTATGCAATAGAGAGAGAAAAAATCTTAAAAGAAACTATCGTAAAAGATTTGCGTTCTTCTTGGATTTTAAGCGGATATGATTTTGACGGAACGAAGTTCACCGGCGATTATGCGTTGGCGGGAGAAAACAGCCTTGAGTTCAAGGGTGACGTAAAGCATCTCAATGCCGACGAAGTAGGGCAAGAGGATTATAAGGCTGAATACAACGTTCAAGACGTAACCGAATTTACCATGGCAGAGTTTATCTCCATGATGGAAGAATACGTTTACGGCGAAACTAAAACGACCACTGATGCAAGTGCTGCGGTTGAAAGAGTGTTTGACAGCGCAGTTGCGGAAAGTGATTACGAAGATAGAATTAACGAGCTCTTGTTTGCATTCTCAACCGACCCCGGCTCACTCAACACCTATAAAGGCTATTTGGTTAGCCCCGCACCGGACGCAGCAAACAACGAAACTTACGTGCAAGAGTTTGCTGACGGCGCAAGACAACTTCTTGAAAAGGGCAATAAGAGCTACGTTATCGTTGCAACTGATTACGGTTATCACGTGATGTTCTACTCTCAAAAGTATGAAATTGCACAACCTGTTTACGCATCACTTACCGATTACTTAAATAAAGAGTGTGCGGATCTTTTAGAAGACGGACAAAGCTGGGCAGAATACTTTGCAAACATGCAAGAAAATTGGTCGGAATTTGAAGAAACTGACAATTATCTTTACGTTTTATATGCAGAACTCGTAAATAACAAGTTGAGCGCAGCGCTCTATAAAGATGAAAACGCAACGTTTGGCAATTACATTTACGGAGAAAATAGTAAAGTTACAAGGTATCCTGAAACTTACGCTGATTGGATAAAATAAAAAAGAAAAAGGGCAAAACGATTTCGTTTTGTCCTTTAAATTAATAAATTATGGTTATATACTTCGACACTGAAACAAGTGGGCTACGCCCAGGTCAAATAGCGCAACTTTCCCTAGTTATTCAAGACGGGGAAAGGGTAACGGGAAAAAACTATTTTTTCACCGTCG
>JAZRSG010000028.1:0-1230 GCA_045651465.1 Christensenellaceae bacterium | reverse complement strand
CAAAATCAATGTCCGACCAACGAAGTCCGTTAAGTTCGCCTGCACGTACACCCGTAAGAAGCATAAACTTTATTGGCACACGCTTGTAAATCAAATCTTCGGGAAGTTCGTCAAGCGCCTTCATAAATTCTTGCGCTTCGGCTATTGAATAAACTTCTTTTTCGTTGATAGGGCGAAGTGATGAGTTGCTATTGCCTGAACCGACTTTAGTAGCGCATACGGGATTTTTAGTTATCCAATCGTATCTCACGGCTTCGTTAAATACCGTTCTAAGCAATCTTCTATAACCCTTAATGGTTTCGGCTGAATAGCCTTTGCTTCTTTCGTTAGGCTTAAAATATTCGTCAAAATCAAGGTTGTGCATCTCGCAAATTTTCTCTGCCGTTTCACGGACTATGTAATTACCTTTCTTTTTAAGTCCGTAAGATGAACAACGATTTATAACACCATCTCTTGCAAGCGCTCTAAAACTTATAGACTTTGGCATATCTTTTTTAAGACAAACTGTGTTATCTTGCTTGCCGTTTTTTTGTTCAAAACTATTTAGAAACATTTGAACGTGCCTAACCGTAATATCCCTTACGGGTTTATCCGAAAGTCTATTGTTCTTTAAGTAGTCGCTAAATTTCTTGGTAATTCCAATACCTCTTAAATAGTAGTTGATTGACCAATTCTTTTTAACGCTTTCAAGCCACTCGGCTGCAAGTTCGTCAAACGTTAAAACTTTTAATTTCTTAACGTCCGTTTTTAGTTCGTAAGCCTTTGCAAGTTCTTCTTCAAATTCAATAGCGCATTTTTCTACGTACTTATGAAACTTGGCAGGGGTAAGGTCGTTATCGTTTTTAACCAATTTATAACAAACCTTTTGCTTGTCCGTTTCGGGGTCTCTGCCAAGCGCTTGTATTTTTGCTTTTAATTTTCCTTTTTTATCCGTGCTTATTTTAAAATAAGCCATATAATTCCTCCTTAATCATTAGTTTTCTTGCCTTCAAATTGTTCAACCAAAGTGGCAAAGCCTGCCATTATCAAATCTACCTTTGATAAACCTTTGCTTGATAAGAAAGCATCAATCTTTTCGGCATCTTTACGGGGGATGCTCGTTCCCCAAACTTTATTCAATTTTTTGCGTTCTTCTTTGTGTTTTTCTTCGTATGCTCTGCGACTGATTCTTACAGGTGTATCTTCTTTTCTAATCATAGTGTTTTCTCCTTTAATCCACGTAAATAAGTT
>JAZRSG010000027.1:0-66414 GCA_045651465.1 Christensenellaceae bacterium | reverse complement strand
TAATTTTACTTGCCTTTTATTTTTAAATTTGATATATTATGTTAGCGGTGGCGATAACACGGGAGCATAGCTCAGTTGGGAGAGCATCTGCCTTACAAGCAGGGGGTCATAGGTTCGAGCCCTATTGTTCCCACCAAATATCGCCACCACAACTTAATAAAAGGTGCGGGAATGGCTCAGTGGTAGAGCGTCGCCTTGCCAAGGCGAATGTCGCGAGTTCGAATCTCGTTTCCCGCTCCATTTTTTTTATAACGGATATCTCCGTAAGAAGTTAAGGCGCCATAGCCAAGCGGTAAGGCACGGGCCTGCAAAGCCTTGACCCCCAGTTCAAATCTGGGTGGCGCCTCCAAAAAGACTTCGCGTTGATAACGCGAAGTCTTTATAAAAACTAAATAAGCGCCGCTGTGGTGGAATAGGCAGACGCAAGGGACTTAAAATCCCTCGGAGTAACATCCGTGCCGGTTCAAGTCCGGCCAGCGGCACCACGAAAAAGGAATACCTTATGGGTATTCCTTTTTTGCTAATATTTGATATCTTTTAGTTGTTTTTTAGTATCTTTTTTATAATCCAAAATTGAAATTTACTTGGCAATACATTAAGAAGCAATAATAGTTTATTTCGATTAATTTTATAAGCGAATTTAGGCTTTTTCTTTTTGAGGATTTTGCAGATTTTTTTTGCAAGCTTTTCAGGTTTTATTGATTTAGCCTCTACCCCGTTTACAATTCTACGAAATCTATCTGCATTACATTTATAACTGGTGGTTTTTTCACAAAAACGATCAAGCGCCGTCGTAGAAACGCCAAGCATTCCCGTTGAAACTGCGCCCGCCCTTAATACGGACACGTTAACCCCTAAAAGTTGAAGTTCCATTTTTAGCGAGTACGCGTATTTATCAAGCGCACTTTTAGTGATGGCGTAAATTCCCGTGAAAGGCAATGGATCTAACGGCGCAAGTTCGCTCGTCGTTAAAATCATTCTACTACCGCTACACATTAGGGGCATAAACGTTTTATTAACGTAAAAAGCTCCGAACAAATTAATTCTAAAAACACGTTCAAACTCCTTCTCGTCCATTTCAATCAAAGAATCAAGCATATAAACCCCAGCAAAATGAACTATAGCGAAGATCTCATCGGTATACTCCTTGACTTTGTTAAACGCATTTTTAACGCTATCAATATCCGTTACGTCCGTTTGTATAGAAATGACGTTTTCTTCATTATCTAGAACGCTTTTATCAAGTGCAAAAACGGTAAACCCACATGCAACGAGTTCTTTTATCGTTGCCTTCCCCATTCCGCCGTAAGCGCCCGTTACAACGACGTATTTCATTTTAATTTTAAACCGTCTGAAAAGGCAGATCCGACCCTATCCCCAAGCGTGTAATATCCGTGAGTATCGCAGTCGTAACAAATAGGCTTAAACACGCTTAGATCAATTTTTCCTTTTTTGTCTAAAATTTCCTCACTAACGGACACGTTAACGACCTTTCCAACGCATATCTCCGTATCAAAATCATAAGACTTTAATTCGCACTCTAAAATAAGCGGAAGTTCTTCAATAATGGGTGCATTCACAAACTCACTTTTCACTGTATGCCAACCAGTTTTTGCAAGTTTATCTTTCACGTCGTTTGCCGAAACTACTCCCACGTAGTCGGCGGGAATAACGTTCTTTTCGTCGGCAATCGCAACGGTAAACGCCTTGGTCTTTAATAGGTTTTTTACAGTTTTATGATCAGCCGACAAACATATCGAAACCTCGGCAGTATCACAAACGGTTCCCCACGCAGCATTCATAGCGTCGGCAACGCCATTTTCATCATACGTTCCAATGATTAAAACTGGCAACGGATAAACGTAAGCCTTAGGTTTTAGATTCTTTCTCATGATAATCTCCTCGTATATTATTTAACGTTTTTTGCAGTTAAAGCATATATCTTTTTACCGATTGCTCTAAACTTTTTTTCATACTCCGTTTCAATATTATATATCTTCCCCTCGTCGATATCGTTTGAAACGTCACTTACTTCGTAGCCGTTTTCCTTAAACTTCCAAAAGGAATAATCATAAAAATCCTTATCGTCAGTCTTTTGATAAACCATACCGCTAGGAACCAAATAATTTTTGTAAGCGGATAAAAACCTATCACAAGTAAGTCTATGCGACTCGTAGCTATTCGGTGGATAAGGTGTGGAAAAATTCAAATATATATTTTGGATTGAATTATCCTCAAAATATCTAGGTAAATATTCCGCGCCCGTGTTAATAAATCTTAGATTAGAAAGGTTTTCCCTTTTCGCGTATTCAACCGCCATAACCATAACGTTTTGAAGTAATTCAACCGCAATATAGTTAACGCAAGGATTTTCAATTGCTTTTTGAACGATAAATCCACCTTTTCCACAACCAATTTCTAGTTCCACGGCGTTATCGTTACCAAAAATGGTCTTAAAATCCAGATAATGCTTATCTTTGATCGCCTCTTTTACGTTTGGAATTTCTTTGGGAAGTGAAATTATATAATCTTTTACTGCATCAAGTCTCTCAAACAAGTGTTTTTTTCTTCTAATTCGCATAATTCTTCCTTAATAAATAGGTGTCTATCAACATTGTAACATTTATTTTAAAAAGAGTAAATAATTTGCGTTTATTTTGTTGCAAAATAAAAAAAGTTGTGATACAATAATTCTCGCAGTCGGGGTATGGCGCAGTTGGTAGCGCGCTTGTCTGGGGGGCAAGAGGCCGTGAGTTCAAGTCTCGCTACTCCGACCAACATAAAAAGACAGTCTTTAGGCTGTCTTTTTTTGTTTCGCTTAGGCTAAGTGTGGCTTTAACGTAGTTCTAATACGAACGCAGTGAGTTTTACGGAGCGATAACGTAGTAGCGTCTCGCCACTTTCACCAAAAGAAAAATCCACCAGTGCTACTGGTGGATTTTATTTTAACATTAATTATTTCTTAAACAATTTTCTCATAAACGCAGGAAGTTCTCTTCCCTTTTTTTCTTCGGGAGCGGGTTCTTCTACCACGGGTGTACTTTCAATTACCGGTGCAACTTCTACCACGGGTTCTTCAGCAATTTCTTCCACCTGAGTTTCAACGGCGGGAGCAATATTTTGAGGCACTTCGGTTCTAACTGAAATTGCAGGTTTGATTTCAATTTCCGCATTTTCTCTTTCGGCGTTTGATGCAAAGCCGGTAGCAATAACGGTAATTTTAACTTCATCGGTAATTCCTTCGTCGATGGTTGCACCAAAGATAATATTAGCTGACGCATCGATAATACCTTGAATAAGCACTGCCGCTTCGTTTACTTCACCAAGCGTTAAGTCTTTTCCACCCGTAACGTTCAAAATAACCGATTTAGCGCCTTCAATAGTAGTTTCAAGTAAAGGACTTGAAACGGCTTGTCTTACCGACTCAATAACCCTATTTTCACCACGTGCACGACCAACACCCATATGTGCTAGGCCTTGATTACGCATAACGGTGTTAACGTCTGCAAAGTCTAGGTTAATAAGCGACGGTGTTGCAATAAGATCAACTATACCTACGATACCTTGCTTTAACATTTCGTCTGCCACCTTAAACGCATCGAGCATACCCGTTTGTGCGGGAAGGAATTGTAAAAGTTTATCGTTAGGAATAATCACTAACGTATCAACGTATTTGCGAAGATTTGCAATACCCTTTACCGCATTTTCTTGTCTTACACGACCTTCAAAAGAGAAGGGTTTAGTTACGACTGCAACCGTTAAAATATCTAATTCTCTAGCAATTCTTGCAACGACTGACGCAGCGCCCGTACCCGTTCCACCGCCCATACCTGCGGCAATGAATAAAAGGTCGGTTCCTTCAAGCATTTGAGCGATTTCCTCTTTAGATTCTTCAGCAGCAGCCTCACCAATACTGGGATTACTACCTGCTCCAAGACCTTTAGTCAATCTATCCCCTATTTGAATGCGCTTTTGCGCTTTTGACATAAGTAACGCTTGGTTATCGGTATTAATAGCGATAAAATCTGCGCTAGCAACGTTAGAATCTATCATGCTATTAACGGCGTTGCATCCGCCACCGCCAATACCTACAACTTTAATAACTGCAGAACTTGCTTTTAAGTTGTCTTGTTGATATATTTGATCGAACATATTTTTCTCCTTCTAAAAAAGTAAATTTCCTATATTTAATTTTGGTCTAAAGCCAAATCAAGTAACGATAAGATATTTGATTGCTCGGGTTTATCCATCATTGGTACTGCCGGAGCAATTACTTCAACGACGGTATTAAGTCTACCAGAAACGTGTTCTTTTGCCCCTCTAATGTATGAAATTCCGCCACCGGTAATCATCATGGTAACGTAATCGGGAACGATATAACCTGAATATTCTAGCGAATAACTGAGATTCTCGCAAAGATCGTCAAGACTTGCCTTTATTGCTTTCTTAACTTTTTCTAACGAATAAACTTGTCCGTTATCCCCCTCGATAACGTCGTATGCCGACGTGCTAATTTCGGCAAGGTTAGCTTTTTTCTTAATGCTTTCTGCAACGTCAAAAGAAACCTCAAGTTCTTGCATCAACGTCGCAGTGATATATCCACCACCATAATCAAATGATTTTTGGTATATAATTCCGTCGCCTTGTATAATATTGAAAGTCGTGGCAATATATCCAACGTCAACTAGAATAGCTATACGATCTCTTCTTTCCGCATCGATTAAATAAAGAGCCTCGGCAAGAGCGGAAGAAACGCATTCAATATCGTTAATCCCCGCAGTGCTAAGCGTTGATTTTACCGCCTCGATAAAATAATTACTGCAAAGAACGAACGAGAGTTTACCTTTCAATATTTCACTAGTAATTCCAATAGGATTTGCAACTCTCCTCGAATCGTCTAGTTCATAAACGATTGCCGAACGGTTAATAAGCGTATACTTTGCCGAAGATAAAACGAACGCCGAATCAAAAAGCGCGTCTATATCTGCCTCTTGAATTTTTTTCTTCTTGGGAAAAGAAATTTGGCTATCGTTAACCACAACCTGGGTAAACGATCCAGGAACTCCCACGTACACCGTGCCAACCTTGTTCCTTAGTGCATTCTTGATTGCATCTGCAACACCAAAAAGCGCTTTCTTTAAACTATCTAGATCAAAGAAAGTCCCGTTTTCAAACCCATCGTAGTCAAAAGAATATCTTCCTTTAATAACGAAGGTCTTATTCACTCCTCTTTCGCCGATTATCGCAGTAATCTTAGACGATCCAACGTCGATAACCGCAACTTGTTTCTTTTGCATAATCCCCTCTACCTATTCGTCCAAACAACGGAAATTTGTCCGTCGTCCATCTTGGTTACTTCAATAGTCTTAAAGGTCTTTTCATAGTCGCCCGCGTTCTCACTCTCATCATAAGCCTTAAACGCTTGCTCTATTTTTTTAACCCCGTCGTCCTTTATCTTAGGCACAACTATTTTAACGCCCGTGTACGTATAAAAAATCGCTTCTTCCCTTTCTACCGCCTTAAGAATTTCGATAGTCTTAATGCAGTCCGTTAAAAATACCTTTTTTGCCATATCGAAAACCACGGATAACATTTGATCGTCGTTGGTCTTAACCATTTTGCCAACTTCTACGCCCGAAACGTCAAGCCCAGTTATCGATAGATAAATCATATCTCTCGATCCATCATCGGTAAATTCTTCTTTCGTATACTTATTAACGACAAAACCATCTTCCGCCATAACGAAAACGTCATTACCATATTCAAAATAGTATATTTCCTTTCTTTCCTTGATTTCAACTTTTATCACGTTCGGATAATGTTTGGTAACGGAAAGAACTTCCATATAATAAAAATCTTCAAGAGCTAAGACGATCTCTTCAGTATCAAAAAACATCAAATTTTTACCCTTGAACTCATCTAAAACTGCTTGTACACTTTGCGTGTCCGTGTTTTCGTCAACGGCAAAAGTGGTTTCGACCTTTTTTACCCTAAACATCGAAACCAACGATAAAACTACAATCGCAACAAACGCGATCGCTATTAATATTACCGTAACTCTTTTTGCCTTCATAAGTTATCCTTTCAATCGACGATCATTCGCGAACGACGTCCGCACCGATCATTCGAAGTTTTTCTTCTAAATTAAAGTATCCACGCTCAACGTGATAGACGTCTAATATCTCGGTACAATTTCGAGCGGCAAGCCCAGCTAAAACGAGCGACGCACCACCCCTAAGATCTCTACATCGAACGCTAGCGCCGTTTAATCCCTTAACGCCACGAACTATCGCAGTTCTTCCTTTTACCGAAATATCCGCCCCCATTTTAATCAATTCGGGAACGTGCTTATACCTCATTTCAAAAACGTTCTCCGTTATAACGGAGATTCCTTCAGAAACACAAGCAAGTGCCGTCATAGGAGCTTGCAGATCAGTGGGGAAACACGGGTAAGGTCCAGTCTCCAAATTGAACGATTTACCCACTTGCCCACTTTTTAGATATATTATATCATCTTTTACCCTAACTTTACAAGTGTTATCGCAAAGTTTATGTACTAAAGAAGAGATATTTTTTATATTACAGTTGGAAATTTCTATTTCTCCACCCGTTATTGCAGCCGCAAGTAGATAAGTTCCCGCCTCTATACGATCGAAAGACGGTCTAAAAGTCGTTCCGCTTAAGTTTTTTACCCCCTCAACGAGAATTGTAGAAGTGCCTGCTCCAAACACTTTTCCACCCATTGAATTTATAAAATTCATTAGGTCGATTATCTCAGGCTCTTTCGCCGCGTTATGTATTTCAGTTTTTCCTTCGGCTTTAACTGCGGCAAGTATAGCGTTCTCGGTTGCCCCAACCGATGGAAAGTCCAAATATATATCCGCACCTTTAAGTCTTCCTGCCGTACATACTATTTCCCCGCCAAGCTCTTCTATTGAAACCCCCAAGCTTTTAAGTGCGCTTATATGTATGTCAATAGGTCGTAGACCTATATCGCATCCACCGGGATAGTAAAGTTTGGCTTTTTTGACTCTACTTACCAGCGCGCCCATCATATATATCGACGACCTTAATTCCCCTGATAGATTTTGGCTAAGCGAAAAATCGTTAATACAAGAACTGTCTACGATTAAATTATTTGCCGAGCGAGTAATCTTCACTCCGATCGAACGCAAAATACTTATCATATTAACGACGTCACTTATCATCGGACAATCCAAAATCACTACTTGCTCGCTCGTTAATATTGATGCCGCCAAAATAGGTAAAACAGAATTTTTTGCGCTTTCAGCTCTAATTTTGCCCGATAATTTTCTTCCGCCGTTTATTAAGTATTTTCCCATAGCTTTCCCCTAATAGGTCATGAATTTATGATAGTTTATTGTATGGAAAAAAAGGCTAAAAAGTTAACGAACCATTCTTTGAAACGTTGTATATAATTCCCATCTCCGCCATGAAAATTATAATCGAAGTATTTCCACTCGAAACAAGTGGAAGTGGTAACCCCGTCGGCGGAATACTTCCAGTCACCACTAAAGAATTTACAACCGTTTGAATTCCGAAAATCATAGTTATTCCCACAACGAGAAAATAACCAAAAGCATCTTTGGCTTTAGACGCTGTTTTCAACCCTCGATAAACGATAAAATACAAAAGAGCAAAAAAACAAACCAAGCCTATAAACCCTACCTCTTCGCCGATTACGGATAGAATAAAATCTGATTCCGCAAAAGGCAAAAAAGCGTATTTTTGACGCGAATTAAATAATCCCACTCCAAATAATCCTCCCGAACCTAGCGCATATAGCGATTGAAGCAATTGATATCCTTCGCCTTTTGGGTTAGACCACGGGTTAATAAACGCCATAAGCCTAGAAAGTCTATACGGTTCTATCAATATTAAAACAACGCCTATCGCAACAACCGGAACAATTAAAAATATCAAATGTTTTATTCTCATCCCCGCCGAGAAAAGAATCGTCAAAGTAAGAAGTGCAACGCATACCGTTATCGACATGTTTGGTTCTAGAATAATAAGCAAACACGTTGCTCCGCCAAATATAAGTACGGGCAAAATCCCTAGAAAAGTTCTAACTTTATCCTTATTCTTCGTTAGATACGTTGCACCAAACAAAATAAGCGCAAATTTAGCGATTTCCGACGGTTGAATGGTAAATCCACCAATACCTATCCACCTTCTAGCGCCGTAGTTTTCCACACCTATAAATGGAACGAAAACCAATCCGAGCAACAAAAACGATATAGCGCAAAGCGGAATACACAATTTTTTTAATTTTTGGTAGTTAAATGTTGCGGTAAATATCATCGCAACCAAGCCTAAAAGAATCCCTATTACCTGTTTTTTCACAAAATAAGTTGCGTCGCCATAAGTAGCTTCCGCGGAGTAATTACTTGCCGAATATATAAAAATCGTGCCGATAACGGCAAGAAGAACTACGGCAATAAGTAGCGCGTAGTCCCCCTTTTTCTTTTCAAACGTTTGCTCTTTTTCAGCGATTAAATTTTTCACTAAACTCCTCCACGATAGCCTTAAATTTTTCTCCTCTTTCTTCGTAAGATGAAAACTCATCAAAACTCGCACACGCTGGACTCAATAAAACCGTATCCCCTTCGCTTGCACTCATCGAAGCGACCTTTACGGCGAGTTCAAACGTACTCGTTAGCGTCACGTTTTTAAGCTCGGCACTTACTGCTTTATCGTACATCTTATATCTCGAATCTCCCGTGATTAAAACGTGCTTTATCGACATTTCTTTAATCTTCTCAAAAAGCAAAGAATAGTCTTCTCCTTTTTCGCTACCGCCAAGGATTAATATTAGTGATCCTTTCGTGGAATTTAACGCAGTTATCGTCGACGCCGTGTTTGTAGCCTTTGAATCGTTTACGTATTTCACGCCACCAACTTCGCCAATTAATTCCAAACGATTTTTTATACCCTTAAATTCAGTTAAGCCACCTCTAACGCTCTCAGTATCGACGCCAAAAAGTTTAACACATGCAATGGCAAATAATGCGTTATAAACGTTATGTATTCCTAGAATAGGCAAATCTATCTCGTCAATGATAAATTCCCCTTTATAATACAATTTTCCGTCAAATAAATATGCCCCGTCAACCTTTTCCTTTGTTGACACCCAAACGACTTTCGCCTTAACTTCAGAAGAAAAAGCATTAACGATGGGATCGTCATAATTTAGCACGCAATATTCGCTTTGTTTTTGGTTGGAAAATATTTTTTTCTTCAAAAAAACGTAATTTTCCATGGTATAGTGTCTATCTAAATGATCTGGAGAAATATTTAGTACGCACGAAACGTGCGGGTAAAAATCTTTTGTCCCCTCGAGCTGAAAACTTGACACTTCTAAAACGCATACGTCTTGTTTTTCAATATTCAATACTTCCCTTGTTAACGGAACGCCAACGTTCCCTAGTAAAAAGCTCTTCGTCTTTGTCTTTTTGAATATTTGGTCAATTAAGCTCACCGTAGTTGTTTTGCCGTTAGTTCCAGTAACGGCGATGATGGGTGGAATAAAAGCATTAAAACCAAATTCTAATTCCCCCATAATTCTCTTATTCATCTCTTTAGCTTTAACGCATAACGGATGATTTATCGGTACGCCAGGACTTACGACTAAAACGGCTATTTTTTCTAAAATTTCTAAAATCTCATTTTCTTTTACAACGACTACGCCTTTAGTTTTCAAACTTTCTAGATTTTTCGTTATTTGCTCATTTGATAATTGCTCGTAAATATAACAAGAATTGCATTTGTTGTCTAAAAGATAATTGGCAACGGCTAAACCGCTTTTAGATGCGCCTAAAATTAAAAAAGATTGATTTTTTATATCCATAATACTCCTTAAATGCTCAACATAACGGATATTGCGCCCATAACGAAAGTTATCGAGGAATACGAAAACACAATTTTCGCTTCGCTATAACCCTTTAATTGAAAATGGTGATGAATTGGCGTCATTAAAAACACCCTTTTTCTCGTCCTCTTAAAATAAAATACTTGTATGATTACCGATATGCTTGAAATGACGAACATTATGCCTAAAACGGGAATAAAAAAAGTATTTGATGAAAATATACTTATCGCAGCCAAAAAACCGCCGAGTGATAACGAGCCAGTATCCCCCATAAAAACAGACGCTTTTGAGGTGTTAAAAAGTAAAAAACCAAGTAACCCACCTATTAAACACCCTGACAAAAGGATTAAATTATAGTATTCGCTTTCTATAAGATATAAATGATTTTTTACTTGCATTTGGAAAAATATTAAAATCATCAAAAATATTAAGTATACGACCGAAACGCTAGACGCAAGACCGTCTAATCCGTCGGTAAGATTTACACTATTCGTCATCGCTATAAACACGACGGCGACTATAAATATCGTCCAAGCACCCAGATCAACGTCATAATTAAAAAAAGGAATATGAAAAACGGTTATTCCGTTTTTATATGCAAACACACCGCACAATGTTGCTATTAAAACTTGAAAAATTATCTTTTGATACGCCTTTAATCCTTCATTTTTCTTATACCTAATTTTTATAAAATCGTCAATAAGGCCTACCGCCATAAAAGCAAGTCCAATAGTCGTGGCAACGAGCGACATATACGAACTTTCACTTCTAAATATTAAGAAAATTATCGCCGACGGAATAATAAAAAACAGTCCACCCATCGTAGGCGTACCGTTTTTTTCTTTGTGCGTATCAACGTATTTGTATATGGTTTGTCCTGCCTTAACTTTTCGTAAAATGGGTATGATTATATGCCCGAAAATCACCGAAAATGTCAGACATAATAACATTAAAAAAAGTAAGATTTTCAATAGGATTTACCTCTTAATATTTCCTCTACGGTATCTTTGTCGTTATACTCTTTTTTTATACCTAAAACTTCCTGATATTTTTCTCCACCTTTTCCTGCAATTAGTATAACGTCCCCTTCTCCCGCCAAATTCATCGCGTATTCTATAGCCTCTTTTCTATCTTGGACGATGACGTATCTTCCACGGCTTTTTAAGAGCCCATCTTCAATCGATCTAATAATTTCCATAGGTTCTTCAAACCTAGGATTGTCACTAGTGATCACCGTAAAGTCAGCATTTTTTCCGCTTATATTTCCCATTAGCTCACGCTTATCTTTATCCCTATTTCCTCCGCAACCAAACACACAAATTAAATTTGAATCAACTATATCCCCTAGTGCCCTTAAGCTATTCAAGAGTCCGTCCGGTGTATGTGCATAGTCTACGAAAATAGTAAACTTGTCCTCGTATACCTTTTCAAGCCTACCGCTTATTCCAACGAGTTTTGTTATCGCTTCACTAGCGACGTCGGTATTTACTCCATTTAACGCGCAAGTAGTCAAGGCGGCTAGCGCATTATAAACGTTAAACTTGCCGTAAAAATTAAGTTTAATCTTATACACCTGATCAAAAAGATTAACCACAAACGATAATCCCTTTTTGCCACGTTTAACGTCTATCGCAAAAACGTCGGACGGATTATCTATTCCATACGAAATCGACTTTTGGTTTTCGTTTATAATTTCCCTTCCCACTGGATCGTCACAATTACAAACTATATATTTACACTTATATTCCTTAAAAAACTTCTTCTTCGTTTTCTTGTATTTGTCCATATCATCAAAAAAATCTAAATGATCTTGTGAAAAATTCGTAAATACCCCCGTTTCAAAATCTATTCCGTAAACTTTTTTATAGTATATTGCGTGTGCAGAAACCTCCATAACGACCGTTCTAATTCCACTTTCGAACATTTCTTTAATTATTCTATAAAACTCTATGGGATCGGGCGTGGTTAAAGAATGCTCAACCGTCACGTTATCGTAAAATGCGCCAAGCGTCCCTATAACTCCACTCCTTTGCCCCGAGTAATTTAGAATAAAATTTATCATGTGTGCAGTCGTTGTTTTCCCGTTCGTTCCAACCACGCCTATAAATTTCATATTCTTATGTACGTTATCATAAAAATTTCCACAAATAACGCCGAGCGCTTTTCTACAATTTCCAACGATAATTTGCGTTAAATCAGTATCTAACTTTTTTTCGCACACGATCGCGCTAGCTCCGTACATCTTTACTTGTTTAACGTAATCATGTCCGTCAAAATTATTCCCCTTTAAGCACACAAACACACTCTTTTCAGTAACCAATTTACTATCGATTGCAATATTTTTGATTTCCGCATTAGTTTCTCCTACGATTTCTTTTACTTGAACGTCTTTCAATAAATCAACTAGTTTCATTTTTATATGCTTCCTTTTATATTTTTTAGATCGATAATACCTTCAAATACTTCCTTTGCGTACGGTGCGGCAACGGTACTTCCGTAATATTGTCCTTTTGGCTCGTCAATAATTACGAGCGCCAAATACTTTGGATCATTAGCGGGAAAATACCCAACAAACGACGACACGTATTTACCCGACGCTATGACACCGTTTTCATATTTTTGCGCCGTTCCCGTTTTGCCGGCAACCCGATATCCTTCAATATACGCTTGTTTCCCCGATCCTTCGCTAACGACGTTTTCTAATAATTGATTTATTATTTTTGATGCTTGTTCGCTTATTACCTTATTCTTTAATTTTGGAGTAATCTTTTCAGCCGTTAAATTATCGCTAGCATAAATCTCACAAACAAGTTGCGGAGCATAATAATATCCACCGTTTATAACTGATGCCGTCGCAAGCGCAAGTTGAAGTCCCGTAACCGCAACCGTTTGTCCAAAGGCAATTCTAGCAAGGTCCACGTTCATTACAGAGGATATCGGTAAAACCATTCCTTGAGCCTCTCCAGAAAAATCTATCCCTGTGACACTTCCATAATTAAACAACTCGATATATTTATACATCGTTTCCTTGCCTAACGACATTGCAATATCAACAAATATTGGGTTGCAACTATTATTAAGTGCGCCTTGAAGATCCAAACAGGCGTGTTTTCCATTTTTATGATCGCTCCAACACTTAACTTTTTGTCCGTCTATATACCTATATCTTGACGAATTATATATGTGATTAAGCGAAAAGGCTCTTTTGTTTCCCGACAAATATTCCTCAACGTTAGCCGCAGTAGTTAAGATCTTAAACGTCGAACCTGGTTCATAAATATCACACACTAAAGAATTTCGAGTTAAAGCGTTTAATAGGCTCAAATCTTCTCTCGGAACTTCGTTAAGATTATACGACGGCTTTACACACATCGCCCGAATTGCCCCGTTTGAAGGATCAACCACTAACATTTGCGCCGATTTCGCTTCGTGCACGGTCATTGCCTCTTCCATGGCTCGCTCACAAAGTTGTTGAACGTCGTAATCTATAGTTAGTTTTAGGTTAAGCCCGTTAGTCGCTGGAATATAAGTAGGATTAGAGCCGTCAATTTCAACACCCACGATATCCGTTTCGTATAAAATCTCGCCATCTATACCCGAAAGATATTTATCGTAGTAAAGCTCTAACCCAGACTGGCCTTTACCGTCAGTTGACGTAAAGCCTAAAACCGAAGTTAAAAACTCGTTATAGGGATAAATTCTTGAATTGTCTCTAGAATAATACACTCCGCTGAAATTTTTTTCCAAAAGTTTAGAAATCTTATCCTTTTCAACCTGCTTTTTTATAGTAACTTCGCTTGAAATGGTCTTGGTTAGTCTTTCATACACCGAGTTATACTCAAGATCTAATACCTTAGAAAGTTCGTAAGACAATTCTTCAACGTTTCCTACCGCCTTTTTCCTAACGAAAACCGTATAAGTATCGGCGTTAGACGCTAAAACCACGCCGTTAACGTCTACGATATTGCCACGTTTTGCAATAACGGGGATCTCTCTCGTCCATTGATCGATTGCTTTAGACTGTAAGTCTTCGCCCCAAATAACTTGTACGTAAAAAAGTCTGCCTAAAACGAACAAAAATAAAGAGGTCATTGCAAGTAAAATTGCTAATAACCTCTTTCGTAATATTGATATTGAAAATTGACTTTGAATTCGGATCACCACCTAATACCTTTTAATAAAGTGTATTCAGTAGCGTTTGTATTTATAATTATTTTTTTACCATTCCTATAACGTTTTCAGCTTGATTGATAACGTAATCGTTAGAAGAAATGGATTCGATTTCTTGTTGTAAAACACTATATTCGGCAATTTTAGAGTTAAGTTCAACAGTTTTAGCCTCATGCGTACCCGAAAGAGTAGCGAGCATACCGGTATTAATAGCGATTAACGCCAAAATAACCATAACTGCGAGCGAATAAAGAACGATAACGATCTTGCCTTTAGTATTAAGATGATAAGTTTCCTTAACGGATTCGGAAGCTCTATCCATCTCTTTATACATTTGATCGATATCTCCATCGCCAAATTGCATGGTCGTCGACGTGGGACGAATATCGTCGTCTTGCATAGTAGAATCTACGATTTCTTCAACGCATACGGCGGTTTCTTCAATTTGTTCAGCCGCTCTATCGTAATTTAAGAGTCTATCGAGATTTCTTTGCATTCTTTCCCTTGCTTCTTCAAGGTTTTCTTCTTGAACGGGAGCAACAACTTCATTTGTTACGGTTCTTTCTAAAAGTGCAACACCGCCGTGAGCGTCGTGTTCTGAACTTATGAATGATTCCGAAGAACGTCTCGTGTTTACCATACTTCTCTCCTTATCTCTTACCTTTTAGGTAAATTATTAAACTTTTTCCGCGATTCTTAATTTCGCGCTTTTTGACCTGCTATTTTCTTCAAGCTCTCTCTCCGTAGCAGTTATCGGATGTTTAGTGATAATATTTATCTCTTTTTTCTTCCCACAAACGCATACCGGTAAAGATTTGTCACATATGCAGTCACATTCAAGTTCCTTAAATGCGCGTTTGACTATTCTATCTTCTAACGAATGGAATGTAAGTATTGCTATTCTTCCACCCTTTTTTAGACTTCTAGTCATATCGATTATCGTTTGATACAACCCGTCTAATTCGCCGTTCACCTCAATTCTTATTGCTTGAAACGTTCTCTTTGCGGGATGTCCGTCTTGTTGAAACTTCTTCGGAATGCTCCTTTCGATTATTTCGATAAGATCTCCAACCGTCGTTATCCTTTTTTTAGAACGTATATTAACAATGTTTTTTGCTATTGAACCGGAAAATCTTTCTTCCCCGTACTCGGAAAGTATTCTTTTTAATTCGCTTTCGCTATATTCGTTGATTACTCTTTCCGCATCTAAGGGGTCTTCTTTGTTCATTCTCATATCTAGTCTAACGTCTTTAGCTAAATACGAAAATCCTCTTTCTCTATCGTCAAGTTGAAAACTTGAAACCCCTAGATCTAATATGATTCCGTCAAATCCCTCGATATTTTCTCGTTCTTTGATACGGTTAAAACTCTTAAAATTATCTTTTATTAAAGTAAATCGCCCGTCAAACTCTGCCAATTTTTGGCTTGCCCTTAGCAACGCATAATCGTCAAGGTCTGTCGCATAAAGTTTTCCGTTTGGAGCACATTTTTCTAAGATCTCGTAAGAATGTCCCCCACCGCCGAGCGTTCCGTCAAAATAAACGCCACCGTCTTTAACCTTTAAGCCGTCGATACATTCGTCGAGCATTACTGAATAATGCTTAAATTCTGCCATTTTGTTGTAAAGCGTCTAAAGCATCGGCTAGTTCAGAAAAGTTAACGTCGTTAAAGTATTCATTCCAAACTTCTTCGCTCCAAATCTCAACACAGTTAGGACCTTTGAAAACTATAACGTTCTTTTCAATCTTTGCGTATTTTCTAAGGTTTTCAGGGAGAAGTATTCTACCCTGCTTGTCCTCTTCTGCTTCCCACGTATTATATAAGATGTAACGCGCGGCTTTAAGCTGTGTTTCTCTATAAGCGTTAACGTTAGTAAGGGTTTCTTTAACCTTTTTCATTTGTTCTTCCGTATACACGTAAAGACAGCCACCCGTTCCCACGGTGATCGAATAATTTTCACCGAGTTCTTCGCGAAGCTTAGCTGGTATTCTCATTCTATTTTTGGCATCTAATTGATGCGAGTAATTCTTACCAGCCATGAAAAAAGACTATCCCCCTTGTTGATTTGTACTAATTCTACCATACATTTTGACCACTGTCAACCCTTTTTTATAAATTTCTACCACTTTTTTTAATTTTTTTGACCTAAAAAAGCACCTTTTGACCACTTAAAACCCAAACTTTTTTATTAAATTTTGCATTTTTTCCATTAAAAGAAATGTGTAATCGCTTGGAATTTCCTAACGATTTTGAGTTTAGTAAAAAATTTTTTACCATTTTTGCTGTAAAGTGGTTACCACCGATAATTTTTTGGGGTTGAAAGTGGTCATAAAATTCATTTTTGGCAAAAAAATAGTGCGTACACCCCAAAATTAGAGTATCATAAATGCATTTTTTTGATAAAAAATTTTTATTTTTTGAATACAACACGCCCAAATTAACGTGTCTAGATAAATCTATCGAGTCTATATTGAAAATCTTTCGTTCTATATCACTAGCCAAATACGGCAAAGATAAAACGTCAAGATTATCGTATTTATAAGTATATTTACTAGCCGTGTTCGGCGTGCAAACCAAAAGGCATTTTTTATCGCTTAAGCATTCACTTTCAACGGGCGGATAAACGCCAAAAACGGGGACGTGAGCCATTTTTATTATGTCGCTCATTATAGATACGCTTAGCGTATTACATCCAACCACAAGCGCTTTAACACGATTTTTAAATATTTGGGACAAAGCGTTAAAAGTTAAACGGCGCAAAAGCTTTTTATCTTTATTTCCGTAGGGAGCGTTATCGTTATCGCCAAAGTAAAGATATCTTTCATTTGGCATAATTTTAACCAGTTCGCTTAAAACCGACAATCCCCCGATTCCGCTATCTAAAACGGCAATATATCCATTATTCATAATAGATTGTATGAAAATTATGGCGAGAATAGTTAAAAATAAAATAAAAAGGTAAAAATCTACTTGAAATGTAGTTGCATTTAGTTTAATTTTGTGTTAAAATGATTAGCGAAATTAAAAAAGAAAAACTTAAGGAGTGCATTAAACATGCCCAACATTAAATCTGCAAAAAAGAGAGTTTTAGTAAATCAAAAGAAAAACGACCAAAACAAGGCAATCCGTTCTGCTGTTAAAACTGAAATGAAGAAGATCGATCTTCTCATTAAAGAAAACAAATTAGATGAAGCTAAGGCTGCTTTATCAAGCGCTTTTGCTATTATCGATTCTGCTTGTGGCAAGAACATTCTTCACGCAAACAACGCATCTAACAAGAAGGCAAAACTTGCTAAAAAGGTTGATGCTGCTATCGCTTCAGCTGCTCCCGTAGTAGAAGAAGCTCCTGTTGTTGAAGAAGCACCCGTAGTAGAAGAAGCTCCCGCTGCTCCCGTTAAAAAAACGACCACGAGAAAGCCCAGAGCTAAAAAAGTTGACGCTGAAGTAACTGAATAATATATTGATAAATTAAAAAGGCATTGCTAATCGCAATGCCTTTTTTTCACGTGATATATAAAATTTTATTTATCCTTATTCTCCCCACTCGTCTTTGGTAAGACAAACGGAAGTTTTTTAACCTTATAATAAATCAATATCGCCACACCAAGCGTAATAAAAACTATGGACTGCCATTGAGAAGGAGAAAGTCCTGGAATAAGTTTGCCCACGTGATCGTCTCTAAAGAACTCGATAATCATTCTCCATACTCCATACGAGATTAAATAAATAGACATAATAATGTTTGAACGCTTGAAATAAAGTACTGATAATACTGCAGTCAAAGCGAAAAGGAAAATAGCCTCGTAAAGTTGAGTGGGAACGTAATATCCCCAACCGTAAGTAGTGCCGTTCATCCAAATTCCACCCACAGTAGGCGTTCTCCCTAGATATTCACCATGACAACACCCTGCCATCAAACAACCAAGTCTACCAAAAGCGTGGGCAATTGAAATGCAAATAGGCGCAACTAAAAATATATCGTTAAAATATTTTTTTTGAAAATCTTTTTGCTTGTTCTTAAAATAGAGCTTGCCTCCAACGAAATAAATTAATAAGAAGGTTGCAGCGCCACCGATAAGTCCACCCATTACCGTTATTCCACCGATTCTAAACTCGCCCGATTCAATCCAGTTGTAAACGGCTTGAAAAAGACTGGCGAATAAAAATCCAATCGCAATAGAAATAATTGCAGTAAAGAAAACGAAATCCTTAACGGACGCAGGAACGCCTTTTTTGGAGGTGTAAAAATAAAGAACAAAAAAACACGCCAAGATACCTATGGCAATGAAAAGCCCGTAAAAAGTAAACGATAGACCACCAAAAAGCGGGATAGGATCAGGAATCATAAAAACCTCTCGCAAATTAAAACAATAAATAATATAAAAATTATACTATTAATAGTCTAAAATGTCAATTATTATAAATTTTTTATCGCGCATTTATTTGCAATTAATTAAATAAAAGTGTATAATATATAAACGTACGGAGAAGTATCGAAGTGGTCACAACGAGCTGCACTCGAAATGCAGTTGCCGAGTTCTCGGCACATGGGTTCGAATCCCATCTTCTCCGCCAACAAAAGGCTATGATAGATTTACCTGTCATAGCCTTTTGCTTTGTAAAAATAGATATGGGATTCGAACGGGTAGGTATCAGCAATTTACAAGTTCGAGAGTTCCGACTTAATTGCCGACAAAAGGTGGTCACCCACCTTTTGCTACCCAGGCGTGATAGCAAGCGTATAGCCAACAGGCTATGCAAAATTTTAATTTTGCAAAAGTTTTAAGAAGTAAAACTTTTAGCGTAGCGGAGATTTATCCCATCTTCTCCGCCAACATTAAGCACGACACCGGCTTACGCCCTGCTCGTGCTTTTTTTATATAATTCTATACTCAATAATAAATCAACTTTTTTTAAAAAAATTTCTTTGATTTTTATTCGTTTTTTGTCATATTTTATTTGACATTTTAATACTAAAGTATTAAACTTTGTGAAGATATAAATATTATTAATTTTTTAGGGTTATTTTTATGAGCACTTTATTCGTATTATCAATCGCACTTTTTGCAGGACTTATGCTCTCTCGTTTAGCTAAAATTCTAAAACTTCCCGCAGTTACAGCGTATTTAGTTGCAGGCGTTCTTTTAGGGCCTTTTTGCCTTGGCGCTTTCGGTATTGAAGAAATAGGTTTTACTAGCAAAAATCAACTTGATTCTCTTTCTATCATCTCGGACGTTGCTCTCGGTTTTATCGCCTTTTCTATCGGTAACGAGTTTAGATTATCTCAACTTAAGTCTATTGGTAAACAAGCAACCGTAATTGGTATCTTTCAAGCAGTTTTAACAACTCTTATCGTTGATCTAGCGTTGATCGTATTCCACTTGATTTTCCCCGAAGTACTACCCTTACCCGCAGCTTTAGTTTTAGGCGCAATCGCTTCTGCTACTGCACCCGCGGCAACTCTTATGGTAGTTCGTCAATATAAAGCAAAAGGACCTCTTACAGACACCCTCTTACCCGTAGTTGCTCTTGACGACGCGGTTGGTTTAATCTTATTTGCCATTTCGTTCGGTATCGCAGATTCTTTAACCAAGCCGTCAGTTAACGTTCCATCTATAATTTTAGGACCGTTAATCGAGGTTGTTTTATCGATAGGACTCGGTGCTATTATGGGACACATATTTACTTTCTTTGAAAGATTCTTCCATTCTCGTTCAAAACGTTTGTCAATGTCAGTTGCTTTCGTTTTCGTAACGGTTGCTCTTTCAAACTTACCCACTATCCTAAATTGGAACATAGCCGGCATACATATCGCGTTATCTCCGCTACTTACTTGCATGATGCTCGGAACTATGTTCTGCAACGAATGTGACTTCTCGGAAGAACTAATGGATAGACTCGATCGTTGGACCGCACCAATATATATATTATTCTTCGTAATAAGCGGTGCTCAACTCGACCTCGGCGTTATTGCTGACGTTTTCGTCGTTCTAATCGGTCTAATCTATATTATCTTTAGATGTCTTGGTAAATATTTCGGTGCGGGACTATCCGCAAAAATGGTTAACGCTCCTCCTACCGTAAGAAAATATTTAGGTATTACCCTTTTCCCGCAAGCGGGTGTTGCGCTAGGAATGGCGATGAAAGCTAGTAGTATGGGCGGAAACATTGGTATTTTAATTGCTAACATCACCTTGTTCTCCGTTCTAATTTACGAATTATTTGGCCCGTTCTTAACCAAGATTTCACTAATAAAAGCAGGCGAAGTTGACCCCGAAGGAAAAACCAGCGCAAGAACTAAAGAAAACTCTTCGCCCCAACAATAATCATCGTATATAGGAGATAATATGAGAATTTTATGTTTCGGTGACTCTAATACCTGGGGATATATTTCAGGAACAGATCATGAGCGTTACGACGAAAATACTCGTTGGACAAGACTTTTATCTAAACAACTTGGTTCAAAATACGAAATCATTGAAGAAGGTCTTAACTCACGCACGTTTGAATCTGATTACCCACCCGAAAACGACCGTCCCGGTAGAAACGGCTTTGAATATTTCGTTCCTTGCCTTTATTCGCAAGATAAAATTGATATCGTCGTTCTAATGCTCGGCACGAACGACTTAAAAACCTTTTTTAATCTATCTTCCGAAGATATTGCAAGATCTCTTGAAAAGTATATTTTACACGTTAAAAATTACCTTTCAATCGTCGATAAATCTACTCCAAAATTGATCGTTTCGGGCATAGCCCCCGTCAAAGAAGAATTTGCAAAAGCGCATTTTCTCAACACCTCTATCAAAAGAGATAAATTTAACGCTTTAAGCAAGAAACTTTGCGAAGATTATGGCGTTCCATTTATCGACAACTCCGATTTAAACGTTGGACCTGACGGCATTCACCTCACAAAAGATAGCCATGAAAAATTGGCAAAAAAAATAAGCCAAGCAATCGCTTCGCTATAAAGAAAAATCCACGAAAAATCGTGGATTTTTTTATTTTAATTATTCCTGCCAAAGTTCGCTTTTTCCAGTTGAAACAGCCTCAGCCCCAGCCGACAGCGCATTTATAACGTCCGTCTTATTCTCGATAAGCCCTCCAGATATAATGGGAACGTGAGTTTTTTCTATAAACCCTTTTATTGCCTTGGGAATCACTCCCGGCATGAGTTCGGCAAAATCCGGTCTTGTAATACCAACGCTTTCAAGCGCCGTTGCTATCGATCCCGAATCGATTATAAAGAATCTTTGGACGGTTATAAGCCCTATATCCTTGGCAGCTAAAACTAAATGATTTTTCGTCGTAATAATACCGTCAACGCCCATTCTTTTTAGGATCTCAATACCTTTTCTATCTTTACCAACACCTTCCGCCATGTCAATATGAACGAAAACTTTTTTATCTTTTTTCTCTTTTAATATAGTTCCAAGCGTTAGTAAGTCCGCTTTAAGCATGAATATAACCGAAACCTCGCTTTCGAGTGCTCTTCTATATTCACCATCGCTTCTTACCGCTGCTATTACGGGATTCGTAAATTCAATCATTTTACTCCTCGCTTACGCTAGACGTCGCAATCAAGTTCGCACCGTCACCATCAATGTTTTCGATTATTATAGCACCCGCTTTAACGCTTGTCAATAACGACGTTTGATGAATTCTATTCATCACCTCAAATATTAATTCCTTCTTTATTGGCTTATCAGTTTTAACCGCAACCATTTTGTCCTTAAATCTAACGGTGCTCGTCACTACTCTTACAGGACAAGTAACTTCATTTTTTGCATACTTTTCACCACGCACGCAAAAATTTCCCGTCACGGTAAAATTACCCGTTTCACCCGTCACGCTAAGCGTACAGCCTCGGGGACATTCTATACACGTTAATATCTTTTCCATATTATTCCCCCTTTTCAATTGAGATCTTTATGTGTGAAGCGTCCACTAAATCTTCCGTTTTAATCTTCACACTTTCCATTTCGCCTGGTGCAACGATAAGTTTTTTAATCTTCTTTTCCTTTGTACCCATTGTGACCTTAACGAAACAATTATCTATTACGCTTCTAACTCTAAAATAAATTTTTTGCTCGCCTAAAGAATTTTTATCTATCTTTTGCGGTAGTACGTACGTTACGTTATCTCCCGTAAAACACTCGATATATTCTCTTTCCCTCTTGCCGTTTAAAATATAGTCCGCCGCAGATTTTCCCGCGAGTTCAGCTTCTTCTGAAACGAAGTCAACTAAATCGTGAACGTGCAAAGTATTGCCACAAGCAAACACGCCTTCAACCGACGTTTCCCTATAATTATCAACGAACGCGCCTTTGGTTTTCGCGTCGATTTTAACGCCTAGACGAGTCGACAACTCATTCTCAGGAATAAGACCAACCGAAAACAAGATCGTGTCACAATCATAATGTTTTTCCGTTCCTGGAATAACCTTTCTATCCTTATCGACCTCACCTATAACTACTCCAGTTACTCTATCTTTGCCTTCGATTTTAACTATCGTATGGCTTAGAAATAAGGGAATATCATAATCGTTTAAGCATTGAACGATATTTCTCTTTAGTCCGCTAGAAAAAGGCATAAGTTCAGCAACACAAAGCACTTTTGCGCCCTCTAGCGTCATTCTTCTAGCCATGATGAGTCCGATATCTCCCGACCCTAAAATCACGACTCTTTTTCCGGGCATAACTCCGTTTATATTTACGTATTTTTGTGCCGTTCCAGCGCTAAAGATTCCACTTGGGCGAGCGCCTGCAATATTTAACGCGCCCTTACTTCTTTCTCTACAACCCATTGCGAGAATTATTGCTTTTGCACTTATACTTTTAATGCCTTCTTTATTGGTGATTAAAACTTCTTTTTCGGGAGAAATATTCAAAACAAACGTATCCGTTAAAATTTCAATATTGCGTTTTTTTGCCTCGCTAATAAATCTATCCGCGTATTCGGGGCCCGTTAAGTTTTCGCCAAATCGAGTTAAACCAAAGCCGTTATGAATACATTGTTTTAACACGCCACCTGGTTTTTCTTCACGTTCTATAACTAGAACGTCTTTTATTCCGTTATCGTAAGCCGATATCGCCGCCGCAATGCCTGCAGGACCGCCACCGATTATAACCAAATCTTTAGTCATTATCTTTTACCCCCGATTATTATATTCGAGTTTTTTCCGCCCTTCAATACTTCGCCGTAGTCAAGCGAATATTCCTTCATTATCGTTTCTAGCACTTGAGGTTGACAGAATCCGCTCTGACATCTTCCCATTCCCGCTCTAGTTCTAAGCTTTATGCCGTCTACGGTTTTAGCTTTAGGATTTTGTCTCATAGCGTCGATTATCTCTCCTAAAGTAACCTCTTCACACCTACATATAATTTTACCGTATTCAGGACGTTCCTTTATTAAAGCGTTCTTTTCTTCAATACTTAGCGACTTAAAGTAATCGTGAGGTCTTCTATTTGGATTAAAATTATTTTTTTCACGTGCATTAAATTTCTCCGCAACGAATTTTGCCACGTATTCACCTATTGCGGGAGCGCTCGTTAATCCCGGAGATTCAATACCCGACGCGTTAAATAGATTTTTAACCTTACTTTCTTCAATTATAAAATCGCCTCTATCAGAATATGCTCTAACGCCCGCAAAAGACGTGATCGTATTTTGATAAGGAATATTTTTACACATTGCCGACGCCTTTTCTTTTATTTCGTCAAAAGCCGGTATTCTAACGTCCTTATTAAAGTCCTCTTGCTCAATAGACGTTGGTCCGATTAGCACGTTTTTATCGACCGTAGGAGACACCAAAATACCCTTTCCTGCTTTTGTTGGCAAGGTGAATATCGTTGACTTTACAAAACCGTTTGAACAGTTATCTAAAAGCATATATTCGCCTTTTCTTGCGCCTATCTTAAACGAAAAATCGCCAAATAAATTTGCAATTTTTTGACTACCTGCACCTGCACAGTTGATAACGTATTTTGCACGTATGCACTTTCCGTTCTCATCTATAAGTTCCCAGCCATCGCCGTTATCTTTTACGCTTTCAACCGAAAAGTCCGTATAAAGTTCCGCCCCATTATCCATGGCGTTGCCAACCGCAGCAATCGTTAAGCCGTAAGGACAAACGATTCCACCCGTTTTAGCATAAAGAGCAGCCACCACGCTATCGGTAATATTAGGTTCAATTTTCTTAACTTCTTCACCAGTTAATAAGTATAACTCTTCTACTCCGTTTTCTTTACCACGACGCAAAAGTTTCACTAAACCCTCTACACCTTCTTCGCTATCGGTTATAACCAACGATCCGTTCTTTTCGTACTTAACGCCTAGTTCCTTACACACTTGTGGCATTTTTATGTTACCTAGTAAGTTAAACTTTGCCTTAAGCGAACCTTCCGCCGCGTCAAAACCCGCATGGACTATTCCGCTGTTAGCGCGACTTGCACCTCCCGAAACGTCCGATCCTTTTTCGATTATGGCGATCTTTAAGTCGTATCTAGAAAGTTCTCTAGCAACAAAAGCACCTATAACCCCTGCACCGATTACTGCAACGTCAAACATAATACCTCCAAAAAAAAACAAAAAAAGCAAGACGCTATAAAGGATAACGACGGTTATCCGATATAAACGTTCTTGCTTCTCCATTACTCTGCAAAAACTCTATTAAATTAGATTAGTTAAAGTATACACCCTAAAAGTGTATTTGTCAATCCTATAAAGAAACTTATATTAATTTTGCTCGGTGTTTTCAGATTTTTCTTTATTTTCTAGCGTATTCTCTTGCTTACGATATACGACGAACTTACTAAACAAGTATTCTAGAACGAAATTTATTATCATCGTAACGACGAGTACTAAATATTCGTTTATGCCGTTCGTTTCGCATAAGTTTCCAAGATAGGTAGAAACTGGAGTGAATACCAAATAAAACCCAAAGATCTTTAGCATGGCAATAGGCACGTTTGCCGCAGACTTAAAGGTAAATCTCCTATTAAACGTGAAATTCCATATTATAGATAAAACGAGTGAGGTTAGATATGCTACCCAATACCAACTGTCCCCTTCGCTAAACTTAATAACTTCGTTAAGTATAGTAAACGAGCCGATTTGTATTACCCCTGCCGAAATCGAAAAAAGGGTAAACTTGATAAATTGTAAAAAATTACTTTTCTTTGACATAATGAGTTTCTCTTTATTTTTTTATACTGATATTATAACACAATCAACCGCTATTTGCAACAAACTATAAAAGTATTTAAAAAGACAAAACGTCGAGAATATCGACGCCTTGCCTCAGGAAAAAGTTTATTGAGAGTGTGGGTTAATTCACTAAAAGGCTAATCTTGTTTGCCTTTTACGTCTTTATTGTAACAGACGAACCTTAAAAAAATCTTGAAATTTTTATTTTTTTAAAAAATTATTGTTTTTTATTTTTACGTAATATTATAGTCTATTTCGATTAGATATGTTATAATAAAAGTATGAAAATTTTAATTATTGACGACGAAAGACAATTCGTTGACGCTTTAAGCGTAATCTTAAAACAAAATAAATATTCAGTTGACGTCGCATATAACGGCATAGACGGTCTAGACTGCGCCTTATCTAGCATCTACGACCTAATTATCCTTGACGTTATGATGCCTAAAATGGACGGTTTTTCAGTCTTAAAAGAACTTAGAAAAAGTAAAATCGACACGCCCGTTTTAGTACTTTCCGCCAAAACCGAAACTTCAGACAAAATCGACGGGCTTAACTTTGGCGCGGACGATTATTTAACTAAACCTTTTAACTCCGACGAACTTTTAGCGAGAATACGCGCTCTCCTTCGCCGCAAAGAAATTTTTACGGGCAACGTTTTATCGTATAAGGACGTTTCGTTAGATAGAGACTCTTACGAACTCGTTAGCGGTGAAAATCGCATAGCGCTTGGCAAAAAAGAATTTCAAATTTTAGAAATGTTAATTCTTGCTCAAGGCAAAAACGTCGACAAAGAAAAAATTATCGAAAAAATTTGGGGATACGATACCGACGCCGAATACAATACGGTTGAAGTATACATCTCTTTCTTGCGTAAAAAATTCCAAGCGGTAGGCGCAAAAACCGAAATACGCTCTATCCGCGGAGTTGGATACACCCTAGAGGCTAAATATGATTAAAAAGGCACAATTAAAGTTTATTTGTATAACTGCGTCTCTCCTTTTAATCGTGTTCGCAACGATATTTTTTGCAACGAACATTATTGCCCACAACTTAAGTGATAGTATTAACGAAAGAATGGTCATGGACGTTGAAAAAGATTATCTTGCCACGAACGGAGAACATATTCCCATCGATGGTTTCGTCGTGCTTATTGAAAATGGCGAAGACGGAAGACTTTACACCTATTATGGACAAGACGACGTTAACAAGGAGATTATCACTTCTATCGTTCAAAGCGCTCTCAATCGTCCGTTTTTATCAGGAAAGATCGACTCGGTTTACTACAATATCAATAAGATAAATAACGCCACGGCTATTTTTGCATATGACGCTAGTGAAAGCTTGCAAAATCTGTACGACTTTAACCTTAGAATCCTTTTGATTTTAATCATAGTGTACTCGCTTTTAACTGCAATAGTTGTTGGTTTATCGTTTAAGGTTTTTAAGCCTATAAAAAACAATTTAGCGCAACAAAAACAATTTATTTCAGACGCAAGCCACGAACTAAAAACCCCTATCGCCGTTATTTCCGCCAACGCCGAAGTCCTTATGCAAGGCGAAGACAATCAGTGGGTTAATAACATTAAAGAACAAACTGAAAGAATGAGTACCCTTATTGCTGATATGCTAACTTTGACCAAGATAGACGAGGGTATTATTAAAAATAAGCACGAAAAGTTTAATCTTTCGCAAATAGTGCTTGGCGTTGCTCTTCCCTTTGACCCGCTCGCCTTTGAAAACGGCAAGCAACTAATCACAAACGTTGCACAAAATATTTGGTACACGGGCGATCTTCAAGGCGTTAAAACCATCACGAACATTTTGCTCGATAACGCCATCAAGTACTCAGAAAAAAACGGACAAATTATAATTACCCTAAAAGAAAAAAACGGCAAACCCCACTTATCCGTTTACAATACGGGAAGTAATATTCCCGAAAAAGATTCGGATAAAATTTTCTCAAGGTTTTACCGTGGAGACAACTCCAGATCTCGTAACTCCGGAGGAAGCGGACTAGGACTATCCATTGCAAAGAGTATCGCTACCACTAATAAGTGGAAAATTTCCGCCCGCTCTATTCCCGAAGAATCAATGACGATTGACATAACTTTTTAATATCAATTTATCGTCCTTGCCGTATATCCAACGTTAACGATAACGTCAATAACAGTTTCATTAGCAACGCTACCGTCGTGTGTTAGCGTTGCTTTTTTATTCTCTAAATCAACGTCTACTTCTATTACGCCCGAAAGATTTTTTAGCGCGTCATAAACCTTTGACTGACAATGTTTGCACATCATTCCGTCAACCAAAAAATAAGAAGTAATAGTTTTCCCTTTCTTTATTCGCTTTTTCTTATTTCTTGAAATTCTAAGCGCGTTAGTTACGACGAAAAGAGAACTTAAACACATACACATAGAGGCTATCATAGGCGTTAAAACCACGCCTAAAGCGCTTAAACCTCCCGCCGCAACGGGTATTGCAACCACGTTGTATATAAACGCCCAAAACAAGTTTTGCTTTATAATTCTTAAAGATTTTTTGCTTATTTTAAGAGTTTTTGTTATTCCTTTAAGACTTCCGTTTGCTAAAACAACGTCTGAGCTATCAATAGCGATATCCGTTCCCGTTCCTATCGCAACGCCAACGTCCGCACTCTTTAACGCAGGGCTATCGTTTATTCCGTCACCAACCATCGCGACGAAATATCCTTTTTCTTTATATCTATTTACGATTTCGTATTTTTCTTGCGGAAGAACTTCGTGTTCGTACTCGGTAATCCCCACCTCTTTTGCGATTCGACTTGCAGTAGCTTTATTATCCCCAGTAATCATTACTGTTAAGATACCTTGTTCATTTAATTCTTTTATTGCATCCGCGCTATCTTCTTTAACGTAATCGGAAACGGCAAAAATCGCTAGAAGATCTTCGTCGGTTGCTAAATATAAAAGCGTTTTGCCTTGATATCTTTCATCATCTAATCTATCTTCAACTAAAAATCTAAGTTCTTCGGGAACGAGTTCAAGATTACCAAAATAATAAGTTTTTCCGTTAATTTCCCCAACTATTCCCTTTCCTATTACGTATTCAAAGCAATCGACGTCACAATCTAAATCTTTGCAATACTCAATAACGCTTTTAGCTAGTGGGTGCGAAGATTTTTTCTCTAGCCCGCTTGCGATCTTAAAAACGACTCTATCGTCAAAAACGCTTAAATTCTCAAAGCCCGTCACCTTTGGTTTCCCAACGGTAATGGTTGCCGTTTTATCTAGCAACACACAAGAAATTTTGCACGCTTTTTGCATTGCCTCTGCATTCTTAAAGAGCACTCCTTCTTTTGCCGCCACACCCATAGTTGCCATAACCGCAACGGGGGTTGCAAGCCCTAACGCACAAGGACAGGATATAACTAATACGCTTATCGCAAAATTTATTGAGGTGTAAACGTCATTACTAACTATCATCCACACTATAAAGGTTAATATTGCAATCGTCGTTACGATCGGCACGAAAACGCCTGCAACCCTATCCGCAATTTTTTGAATAGGTGCTTTGCTTGCTCCTGCCTTTTTTACTATTTCAATTACTTTAGAAAAAAGAGAGTCCTCTCTCACCTTTTCGGCTTTAACTAGTAGACATCCGTTTTGCAATATACTTCCCGAAGTGATTTTATCATTAATAGATATTTCTTGGGGCATACTTTCACCAGTTATTGCAGACTTGTCTATCGACGCGTTTCCTTCAATAACGACTCCGTCTATCGCAACGTATTCGCCAGCCTTAAGAACCACCACGTCCCCAATTTCTATCTCCGAGGTAAGTACAACCGTTTGCTTTCCATCCTTTACGATGGTTGCCGTTTTAGGTATGAGTTTATTTAGTTTTTCAATTGCGTTACCAGTTTTTACTTTAGAGATTTCCTCTAACCACTTACCTAGAGTAACTAGCGCTAAAACCATTGCCGACGATTCAAAAAAAGTATGCGTGGGATCAAGCAATCCTAGATATAGCCCAGCCGTTACGATAATCCCGTATAATAATGCCGAAAACGAGCCTAAAGACACTAAAGTATCCATATTCGGAGTTAAATGAATTAAAGCCCTTACTCCGTTTATATAAAATCTAAAGTTAACTGCTATAATCGATAGCGCAAATATAAATTCTATGACAAAATTTACCTTTTTAGAAAAAACGGGCGCGCCAAACATATGTCCCATTGAAAAATACATCAATGGAAAAAGTAAAATTAAAGAAATAATAAAACGTTTTTTAAGTTTTTTTGCCTCGCTATATACGTCTTTTTCTTTATCATCACCTAAAAGAACGGTATAGCCAAGTTTTTCAACGGTAGCAATAATTCTTTCTTCCGACACTTTGCCATCGTCAAAATCGACGGTGAGTTCTTTTGCAAGCAACGAAACCTCTGCGCTTAAAACCCCGTCTAAACTTTTAACGTTTCTTTCTATTCCTTGCGCACACACGGCGCAAGTCATTCCTTCAATACTAAATTTTTTTATCATAGTATCCCTCGATTACTAAGTATATTTTATCACAGTTCTATTTGCTTTTCAAGTAAAATCAAAAGCCCCGTGTATTTTACGGAGCTTTTGAAAGAAGTGATTTGTATGTTAATGTTAGTTATGGTCTTTTTCTTTATCTTCTCGGTAACAACTCCTTCCGCATTTTGAGCAATCGCAACCGCAAGAAGTCTTACCTTTTTTACGTCTTATTATTGAATTTATTATTACCGAAACAACCGTTAAACTTGCAACGATTATAACTATAATTTCGATAAGTTCCATATTATTTAACCTTTATTTTTGAGTTGAATTTTTTTAATAATATTACAACTAGCGCTAAAATCGTAGCGTAAATAAACGCAGTCCACCACCACGAACCGATTACGTATACCGCGCTTGACACGATAAACGACGTCAATATCCAAAAAAGTAAGGTCATAGAAAATTTACTCTTTCCAACGAGCTCACCTTTAGCCGCCGCAACCGCTGCAAAGCAAGGAATCGTGGTCATATTAAACGCAATAAATGATAGAAGCGCAGGAATAGTTATTCCCGTTGCACCGATAAGCGAACCAACTGCTCCTACCCCGCCGTCTATCTCCACGTCAAGCACTGCACCAACTATGCAAGCCGCAAGTGTTCCAAACGTAGATATAACGTTTTCTTTTGCAATCAAACCGGTAATTGCAGCCACCGCAAAGACCCAACCGACTGACGACAACTGACTACCAAACCCTAAGGGTGTAAATATTGGTTGAATCAACTGACCGATGCCGGCTAGAATACTTCTTTCCATTTCCTCGTCGGCTAAGAATTGCCAGTTAAAGGAGAAATGACTTATAACCCAAATGATAATGGTTGACGCCAAAATAATAGTAAATGCTTTTTGAATAAAATGCTTTGCTTTATCCCAAAGAAGCATAATTAAACTTTTTAATTGTGGCCTTCTATAAGGCGGAAGTTCCATTATAAACGGAGGCGTGTCACCTTTAAGTGAAGTATTTCTCATTAAAAGTACCGCGATAAACGCCGTGATCATTCCAAGTAAATACATGCCGTAAGTAATAAGATCAACGTTACCTACGTTAAAGAACATTACGATTCCACCTGCAACTGCGGTAAGAATAGGAAGTTTCGCGCCACAACTAAAGAAAGGAATAACTCTAACCGTTGCGATCTTTTCCTTCTCATCTGCTAAAGTTCTCGTATTTATCATTGCAGGAACTGAACAACCAAAGCCCATAATCATGGGTAAGAAAGCTCTTCCTGAAAGACCAAATTTTCTTAACATTCTATCTAGAATAAACGCGATTCGCGCCATATAACCCGAATCTTCTAATATAGAGAAGAACATAAATAGTACGAGAATTTGTGGTAAAAATCCTAAAATTGCGAATAAACCACCCAATACGCCGTCACAAATTAGTCCTGAAACCCACTCGGGCGAGGTAGAAAGCCATCCACCGACCACACCGGTTAACGTATCGGTTAATACCCCGACTAGATTCATCAGTACTACACCCGGAGAGTTTATTCCGTGCGCGCCGAAAACTCCTTCAAAAGCAGTACCCTGTAATGATACCCAATCTTCCGAAAATAATCCGCCAAGGAATAAAAAGTTTTCCGAGAACGTACAATGGAAAATTGCGAATAAAACAAGTAAGAATATAGGGATTCCCCATATTTTATGCGTTAACACCTTATCCGCTTTATCGGATGGGGTTACGATAAATTTGTCCTTATTTTTTTTCTTGAGCGTCGGCGAGAAGTATTTAGTTATGTATTTATATCTTCCGTCCGCAACGAGCGCCTCGAAATCCCCGCCAAACGTATCGTCCTTAAAGGTCTTCTTGAACGCGTCTATCATGTTGACGGTATCTTTATGCATTAAAACTTCTAGATCGTCAAGTTCAGCAAGTTTTACTGCGTGGAACATGGGGTTTTCTACGCCCTGCCCCATAAGAGCAATTTTAATATCGCCTATAAGGTGCTTTAACGCCGTGTCTTCTAGGACGGTCACGCCCTTTCTTTCCACCTTGCTAGTTTCATATGCCCTTTCCATAAGTTTATCAATCCCCGTGCCTCTAAGCGCGGAAATTTTAACTACTGGAATACCAAGCCTATTTTCAAGTTCGTGAGAATCAATACTATCCCCACGTTTTTCAACTTCGTCCATCATATTGAGCGCAATAATAACGGGAACGTCGATTTCCATGATTTGCGTGGTTAAATACAAGTTTCTCTCTAAGTTGGTTGCGTCTATAATATTAATAACACAATCGGGCTTTTCGTCTAGGATATAGTTTCTTGCGATTACTTCTTCTTCCGTATAGGGAGAAAGTGAATAAATACCGGGAAGGTCAACGAGAGCAATAGGTTCTTCACCCTTTCTATATACGCCCTCTCTTTTATCAACGGTAACGCCCGGCCAGTTGCCAACATGTGCGGTAGATCCGGTTAAACTATTAAAAAGAGTGGTTTTTCCACTATTAGGGTTACCCGCTAAGGCAAATCTAAGCATTAGTCACCTCCAAGGAGATACAAGCCGCTTCTGAATTTCTTAAAGAAAGTTCATAACTTCTAACCGTAACCTCAATAGGATCACCTAGCGGGGCTTTTTTCCTTAAATAAATTTCAGCGCCGTTAGTAATACCCATATCGTATAAACGTCTTTTTATTTTTCGTTCACCTACGACGCCCACAACGACTCCGCTTTCACCTATCTTAAACTTATCAAGCGTTTTAACCATAACACGTCCTCTTAATATGAAACTTCTTTCATCTTTTACGTCAACATATTACCATATATATTCATCAAAGTCAAGAATAATGTGAAACTTTTTTCAATTTTATGTGAATTTTCTTTCATATTCATATTTTTCAACTTCTCTCTTGACAATTACGATTAAATAATATATAATGTTAAAGATGAAAAGCGACGTTAGACAACCGCAACAAGAGCGGTCTATTGAAAAGAAAAATAGAATAATTAAAGCCGGTTACGAACTGTTTTCCGAAGTTGGATATTACGGAACGAATACTGCCGAAATCGCTAAAAGAGCAGGCGTATCAACGGGTATCGTATATGGATATTTTCAAGATAAAAGGGATATTTTGATCTCTGCGTTAGAAGTCTATATCGACAAAGTTTTCGACCCATTGTTGAAAGAGTTTGATAAGATATCCGCCCCCGTAGATTTTACTTCTTTAATATCAAAATTTATTGATTTGACTATTAAAACACATAAAAAACACGCCAAAATGCACGAAGCCCTTCACTCTCTTTCGAGCACGGACGAAGCGGTTAATTCTCAATTTATTTCTCTTGAAGACGCCATTACGGTTAAGATTGCAGATAGACTTAAACTCATCGGTTTAGAGATAGAAAATCCCATGGAAAAAATCCACTTTGCCATGGACGTAATTCAAACGTTTTCTCATGAATACGTGTTCGATAAACACGATTACATTGATTACTTTGTAATGCGTGAAATGGTATGTAAAATACTTATAGATCTATTTGAAAAATAAAGACAAACAAAAAAACGATACGGATTCCGTATCGTTTTTTTATTTAACAATATTATTTATGAAAAAAAGCCAAGCCGAATACGCCAGGTCCAACGTGAGTTCCTATCGTGCTACCGATGATAAACGACCTAACGTTTTTATCCCCTCCAAAAAAATGCTCGTTGTCTAAAGCGTATTTCTCTGCCACGCTATTATCAAGTCCAGTCCAAAGTACCGCGTATGGCATTGAAGTATCAACTCCCCCTGCGCTTGCTACGATCTCGTTTAATACTTCCGCACCCTTTCTTTGTCCACGTGCTTTACCCGCCATTTTAACTTCGCCGTCTAATACTCTCACAACGGGCTTTAAGTTGAGCAAACCACCTACAAACGCTATCGTACTAGAAATTCTTCCGCCCTTTTTAAGATATTCAAGCGTGTCTAATACCGCCATTATAGAAAGACGATTTTTAGCTTCTTCAAGTTCAACGAAAACCTCCTTAGCGGTTTTGCCTTCTTTGATTAGGCTTAACGCGTACTCGCACAAAAGTCTTTCTCCCGTTGCCGCGCTTAAACTATCAACCACGTAAACCTTTTCCTTAAACTTTTCTGCCGCTTGTTTAGCCGAATCACACGTTGCCGAAAGTTTTGACGATAAAACAATCGCAATAACTTCGTCACCGTCTCTAGTAAGTTCACTAAACGCCTCTTCAAATCTAAAGGCGTTTATTTGAGCTGTTTTAGGTAGGGTTTTACATTGAACCAACTTTTCATAAAATTGCACGGGAAGAAGATCTATCCCGTCGTAATATTCTTCTGTGTCAAACGTGATAACCATAGGAATCATGGTTATACCCATTTTCTCCGCCTCAACCTTGCTAATATCTGACGCCGAATCAACTAAAATCTTTACTGCCATACTTGTTCTCCTATTTATTTTTTCAATCCGTCAAGTAAAATCTTGAAACTATATCTAAATTTTTCAACCGCCTCGTCTTGTCCCATTCTACTCACTGCATCGGCGTTAAATCCACGGCAAAAACACCAAATAGAATACCCCATTGTATCAAGGTCAATCTCTTTGATAAGACCTTTATTCATAGCGTAAGTAAAAAGATTGTTAATTCTCTTCATATACCACTCGTAATTACTGTTGGTATTTGAATCAAGTTCAAAGACGTATTTATTAAACTTTCTCTTAGCCGTAAACGACGCAATTAACGTGTTAGTAACGAGATCGGTAACGTACTCAAAGAAATCTTTACTTTGGTCGTATTCAACTTCCATTCCTTCCCTAACCTTTAATATAATCTTTTCGTAAACGATATCAAGAACCTCTTGAAGATTATGAAAGCGATTATAAAATACCCTATTAGAAATATTAAGCGCTTTTAGAATCGTCCTTACCGAAATTTCTTCAGTCGTCATAACGATTTCTTCAGTCGCATTAATTATTTTCTCTCTCATTTCGTCGACTATAAGTTCGTTTTTAGTATTCTTCATACCTAACGCTCCTTTTTTTAGCACACTGTGTGCTGAAATTATTATAACACATTTTATTTAGCAAAGCAAACAATTATACATAAAAAAACAAGAACTCAAAAATTTCAAGTTCTTGTTTTAATTTTTTTACATTTCTCTTCTTAGTATATCGCCTTGCGACAAGGGAATATCGGTATATAATTTTAATTTTTGTTGAACTAACTTTGCGTCATCCACCTCTCTTTCCTCTAGATCACTAAGTTTTGATACCGTTATTTTTTCGTTAAAACTATTTGACGGAGATAAGACCTCCAATTCATCGCCAACCTTAAAGCGATTTCTCATTTCTATAATTGCGTAGTCCTTACCAAGATTTCCTTCTAAAACGTTGGCGATAAAAACGTGCGAGCCCTTGCTTTGACTATCGTCGTAATTAACCGTTTTATCGTTTTCTCCGTTAAAATACGCCGTCGTAAACGCTCTATGCGCCGTCTTTTTAAGTTCGGTTTGGAAAAGTGAATTATCCTTGTATTTAGCACCTTTTTCATAATATTCGTCTATCGCGCGTCTATACGCGTTAACTACGGTAGCTAAATAGTATTCAGATTTCATTCTTCCTTCAATCTTAAACGAGCAAACCCCCGCCTCGTCTAGCTCTTTAATATAATCTAACAAGTTTAGATCTTTACTGTTTAATATATAAGTTCCACGATCGTCTTCTTCTATTTCCATGAATTCGCCGTTAGAACCCTTTTCTCGTATTTCGTAATTCCATCTGCACGCTTGAACGCACGCACCACGATTACTGCTTCTTCCCGTTCTATAATCGGATAGCAAACACCTTCCACTATAAGAAATACACATCGCGCCGTGAATAAAAGTTTCTATTTCCATTTCGGGAACTTTGCTTTTAATTTCTCCTATTTCTTTAATAGAAAGTTCACGAGCCAAAATTACCCTTTTTACGCCAAAATTCTTCCAAAATTCAACGGTTTTATAGTTTAACGTGTTGGCTTGAGTTGATAAATTTATATTGAGATTTGGAGCAACCGTTTTTGCTAGATAAATAAGTCCCGTATCCGATATAATCGCTCCGTCAATACCAGTTTTCTCTAAAAACTTAAAGTATTTTTCGGCGCTCTCAATATCCGAATTCTTGCCAAAAATATTTACCGTAACGTAAAGCTTTTTTCCAAGTGAGTGTGCGCAGTTAGTCGCCTCAACAATTTCTTCTTCGGTAAAATTTCCCGCAAGAGCTCTTAAGCTCATACTTTTTCCACCGATATATACGGCGTCCGCGCCGTAATAAAAGGCGGTTTTTAATTTGTTCATATCACCTGCCGGCGATAAAAGTTCTATTCTACTCATAATAATTTTTCCGTTATGCTTACTCCGTCTTCTATGTCGTATAAAACGGTTTTTAGCCCTTCATCATTTGATATTCTATCTAAAAACTTTTCCATGCTATGCTTGGTCGTATTAAACCTATGCGGTGTCTTAACCCTACCATCCACGTAGCCACGAAACAATACGTTATCTGCAAAAAGCACTCCGCCTTTTTTCAAAATGGGGAGTAAATTCAACAAATACTCGTAATAATGCCCCTTTGGTCCGTCCAAGAAAATAAAATCGTATTCACCTGTAAGTATAGGAATAATCATAGACGCGTCACCAAGAAAAATTTTCGCCCTATCTTGAACGCCGAAAGATGAATAATTTTCTTTTGCAAGCCTACTTTTTTCTTCGTCTATCTCTATCCCCGAAAGCGTCGCATTCTCACACGCAAGTAGCATTGCTATCGACGATAACCCTAAATTTACACCTATTTCGAGTATCTTTTTAGGACGACATTTTTTTACCGTTTCTATCAATAATTCAAACGATTTATCTCTGAGTATCGGCTCGCCACATAGCTTTGCCTCCTCTCTCATCTTAAGTAATCTTTCGTTCAATTTACACCACCATTACGACCGGTATTAACATCGGATTTTTCTTGGTCGCCTTAAAAATGTAGTTTTTAACGCTTCTTCTTAAAATCGCACCTATTTCGTTTTCATCGTCAAACGCACGAAGATCTATTCTATCTAACGCAAGCGTTACGTTTGCCCTTATCTCCGCCGTCATTTGGTCGGTAAGAACTAAACCCTTGCTTATAATCTCTAAAGACGATAGATTTCTTGTCAACTGATCAATTCCTGCAACTATTACGATTAGCCCGTCTTCTGATAAATGTATTCTATCACGAAGAACGAAACTATCTGCATCGTCAATTCCTATTCCGTCCACAAACTTCATACCGGCAGGGATTTTTTGGTCTTTAACCATTGTTCTTCCGTCAATAGCAATCGTATCTCCTATTTCAGCAATCGCAATATTACCCTTTTTCATACCTAAACTTTCGGCAAGTCTAGCATGCTTTTTTAGGTGACGATATTCACCGTGTACGGGAATAAAGAACTTGGGCTTAACAAGAGTATGCAAAAGCCTTAATTCATCTCTACAAGCGTGCCCCGAAACGTGGATGGGTTCTAACGATTCGTAAATTACTTCCGCGCCCAACCTATAAAGATTATTAATTACACCATAAATCATCTTTTCATTGCCAGGAATTACGGAAGCGCTTATAACTACGGTATCGTTCTCGCCTATAACAACCTTATTAAACTCTCCGCTAGCCATTCTAGTAAGCGCACTCATAGGTTCGCCTTGCGTGCCCGTAGAAACTATTAAAACTTGTTCGTCTTTATAATTTTTAATTTTTTCAATATCGATAATTAGTCCGTCTTTTACGTTTAGTTCACCTATTTTTGACGCAGCTTCAGCGATATTTATCATACTTCTACCCGAAAAAGCGACCTTGCGATTGTATTTTACTGCCAAATCGAGTATTTGTTGCAATCTATGAACGTTTGACGCAAACGTTGCGATTATAAGTCTTCTTTGTGAGTTATCGGCAAACACGTGGTCGAGCGTATCCTTTACTACCGATTCGCTCATGGTCGTTCCCGCTATTTCGATATTGGTAGAATCCGCCATAAGTAGCATTACGCCCTTTTCGCCTATTTCTGCAATACGGTTAAGATCCATTTTTTCGCCGTTTACGGGCGTATAGTCTATCTTAAAGTCACCCGAGTGGAAAACGATCCCTACGGGAGTAGTTATAGAAAGCCCTACCGCACCCGCAATAGAGTGGTTTACGTTAATAAATTCCACCGAAAAACACCCTAGTTTAATCGTGCTCCCCGCGTTAATGCAATTTAACACGACGTCGTTTAGTTTATGTTCTCTAAGTTTGTTATCGATGAGCGTTAAAGTTAATTTCGTGCCGTAAATCGGCGCGTTGATATCTTTAAGGATATACGGAAGACTTCCGATATGATCTTCGTGCCCGTGAGTGATTACGAAACCGCGAATTTTGCTTTTATTTTGCGCAAGATATGTCACGTCTGGTATCACGAGGTCAACGCCTGGCATATTATCGCCTGGAAAAGATACTCCTGCATCGATAATTATTATATCTTTGCCAAACTCTAGCGCAGTCATATTTTTACCAATTTCGCCAACGCCACCTAAAAATCTTATTTTGAGCGACTTTCCGTTTCCGCCGTTATTTTTAATATTCTGCTTTTTGCGTTGATCGTTTTGAGTTTGTTTTTTTACGATATTTTTTAGGCTGGAAGCTTGCTTTTTTCCCTTCTTATTTTCTTTAGAGCGTTGACTTATTGATTTGTCGTTTTTTATTACGCTTTTAATTTTTTCGCCCTTTTTATTTTTGTTAATATTTCTCAAGTTTATCACCTAAAAGTTTAATTTAATTTTTCTTATTATACACTTTTTTTGAAAAATTGTAAACAGTATTTAATTCCCTAACAAATAATTTGCTCTTTAGTGCTTTATTTTGCTTGAAAAAAAAGTCGCATAAGAGTATAATATATAAAATAATTGTAAATTAACTTTTCGAAAGGAGAACATACATGAGAGTTTATAACTTTGCAGCAGGTCCGTCAACTCTTCCCTTGCCCGTTTTAGAGCAAGCCCAAAAAGAGCTTTTAGATTTCCAAGGCACGGGTATGAGCATCACTGAAATGAGCCACCGCAGTAAGCCTTTTATGGCAGTTAACGACGAGGCGAACGCACTACTTCGCGAACTTATGAATATCCCTGATAACTACTCCGTTTTATTCGTTCAAGGTGGAGCAACTCAACAATTCGCTGCAGTACCCCTCAACCTTTTAAAGAACGGTAAAGCAGACTATATCGTTACCGGTAACTTCGCTCAAAAGGCTTATGAAGAAGGTACTAAATACGGCGATATGGCTATCGCAGCATCTTCTAAAGACGCTACCTATACCTATATCCCTGACATGGATTCTATCAAATTCCGTGACGGCATCGATTTCGTTCACACCACTTACAACAACACCATCTTCGGCACGAGGTTTACTTCTCTTCCCAAAACGGATGCAACCCTAGTTACCGATATGAGTTCTTGCATTTTAAGTGAAGAAATTGACGTTTCTAAGTTTGGTCTTATCTATGCAGGCGCGCAAAAAAACATTGCACCCGCAGGCGTTACCATCGTTATCGTTAGAAAGGACTTATTGGGAAATGCTTCTCCTATTTGCCCCGTAATGCTTAATTATGCCGTTCAAGATAAAAACGATAGTTTATACAATACTCCCCCCTGTTTCCCCATTTATATGTCTTTATTGGTATTTAGATGGCTTAAGGAACTCGGCGGTGTAAAAGCAATTCAAAAGATCAACGAAGAAAAAGCCGCTATGCTTTACGACTTTATCGACAATTCAAATTTCTATACTAACAAGGTTAATAAAAAAGACCGTTCTATCATGAACGTTCCCTTTATCACCCCGAATGAAGAACTCGACGCAAAGTTTATTTCTGAAGCAAGTAAAGCAGGTTTAGTTTCTCTTAAGGGACATAGACTTGCAGGCGGTATGAGAGCATCAATCTACAACGCTATGCCCGTTGAAGGTGTTAAGGCTCTTATCGAATTTATGAAAAAATTCCAAATGGAGAACAAATAGATGAAAAATATTCTCACGCTTAACGCTATTAGCCCCGTTATTAACGACATTTTCGATTCTACTTATAACGTAGCAAGCGACGTTGAAAGTCCTGTTGGCATCATGCTTCGTAGCTTTAAGATGCACGACTATACTCTCGACAAAAATACTATCGCCATCGCAAGAGCGGGTGCAGGCACTAACAATATCCCCGTAGAAGAATACGCAAAACAAGGTGTCGTAGTTTTCAATACCCCCGGAGCAAACGCTAACGCAGTTAAAGAACTCGTTTTAGCAAGCCTTTTTATCAGTTCTAGAAACGTCGTAAGCGCTATCGACTGGGTAAAAGACCTCAAAGGTAAAGGCGAGGAAGTTGGTAAACTCGTTGAAAAAGGCAAAGCAATGTTTGCCGGCAACGAAATTAAAGGCAAAAAACTCGGTGTCATTGGTCTTGGCGCAATCGGCGCTCTCGTTGCTAACGCAGCTATTGATCTCGGCATGAAGGTTTATGGTTACGACCCGTTCTTATCAGTTAATAACGCGTTAAAACTTTCTTCAAGCATCTCTATCGTTAAGGATCTTACCGATATAGCAAAGAATTGTGATTTTATTACTATTCACATCCCTTATATTCCCGCTCAAAACAAAGATTTAATCAATGCTGGTCTTATTAAGAAAATGAAAGACGGCGTTATTATCATTAACTGTGCTCGTGGCGAAATCGTAAGCAATACGGATATCGTTAAAGCCACTGAAAACGGAAAGGTTGCAAAATACGTTTGCGACTTCCCTTCAGACGAACTTATCGGCGTTAAAAACGTTATTTGTATCCCCCACCTTGGCGCATCTACTGAAGAGGCTGAAGAAAACTGCGCAATAATGGCAGCAAACGAACTTATCGATTATATCGAAAACGGTAATATCGTAAATAGTGTAAACTTCCCCTCTTGCTCAATGCCTAGAACCACCGATTCAAGACTAGTTATTTTACATAAAAACGTTACTAATATTCTAGCTCAAATCACCGGTGCAGTTGGTAAAGAAGGAATCAATATTAGCAACCTTACCAACCAAAGTAGAGGCGACTACGCCGTAACGATTTTAGACGTAGAAAAGAAAGTCCCAGACGAAGCTATTTCTCACATTTCAAACGTTGACGGTATTATTAAAGTTAGAGCAATCGGTTAATAATTAAAAAAGTTAAAGCGACTTAACTTAGGTTAAGTCGCTTTTTTTATTATTTTAATATTTCGTCCAGAATTTTGAATATTTTCTCGGTGGGAAATCCTATAACGTTATTAAGGCTTCCCTTATATTCTTTTACCAAATTAAATCCATCTTGAATACCATAAGCACCTGCCTTTCCAACGTAGTTTCCACTCCCTATATATTTATCGATATCACTACTTGAAAGATCGTTAAAGGTGACTAGTGTTAAATCGTAGCCGTTAAACGTTTTACTTTCAGTTATAATTGAATAGCCACTTATAACTTTGTGAGTTTTATTTGATAAACTCTTAAGCATAGATTTGGCTTGCTCTTTATCTTTTGCTTTTCCCAAAATCTTGCCATCACTATAAACGACCGTGTCAGAACCAATTACGACAACGTTCGACTTATCTTCCAGTCCATCAAAAACGCTTTTTGCCTTTCCTATTGAATATTCTATTGCCGTCTTAATAGGATCTGAATAACAATCCGTCTCTTCATAATCACTCACTATTATTTCAAAATTAGGAAGATATTCTTTAAGGAGTTGCTCTCTTCTTGGTGATTTACTTGCCAATATTACTCTCATATTACAAACAGCTCTTAAATATTTCCTCTATCTCGTCAAATCCTAGCGTCTTGTAACTTTTGATCGTTCTTGTTTTATTGAAAGTACAAAGCATAGCGAGTTTTTCTAAACTTTCTTCACAGACTCCAAAATCGGACAATTTGGTAGGCATTCCTAAAGACTCAAAATAATCAGACATTGCATCAATACCCTCTTTTGCCGCAATATCGTCGTCGTCACTACAAACGTCCCAAACACGACGAGCAAACTGTGCAAATCTTTTAACGTTTTTCTTATAAACGTATCTCGCCCAAGCAGGAAATAAAACGGCAAGCCCCGCACCGTGCGCAACGCTATCAAACTCTCCGCTTAGCGCGTGTTCTAATTGATGAACGGCAAGATAGTTTTCTCTACCACACGAAGTTAAACCGTTATGAGACAAACTAGACGCCCACATAAGCGTTGCCCTTGCATCGTAATCTTCAGGGCAAGCGATAGCCGTTTTGCCCGCCAAAACAACCGATTTTAATAAACTTTCGGCAATCCTATCAGTTAAATCCACGTCATCACACACTGTAAAATATCTTTCCATAGTATGCGCCATTATATCCACGATTCCGCACGCCGTTTGATACTTATCCACCGTGTACGTAAGTTCGGGATTACATATCGCAAATTTACATCTATTGAGTTCGGTCGTCGCTCCTTTTTTCATGTTTAAATCTGTATTTGTAACGACTGCCGAATTACTCATTTCACTGCCGGCTGCCGATATGGTTAAAATACAACCGACAGGCAAAGCTTCTACGGGCTTGCTTCTTCCCATAGAAAACTCCCAAACGTCTATATCAGTTTTAGCACCAAGTGCGGTATATTTACAAGAGTCTATAACGCTCCCCCCGCCAACTGCTAAAATGAATTCAACCTTTTCATCTTTAGCCACTTTTATCGCATCTCTTATAAAGCTTAGTTTCGGGTTAGGTTCTACTCCACCCATTTCAACTACTACTATATCGCTATCTTTAAGAGAAGTCATCACGGTGTCGTAAACACCATTTTTCTTAATACTGCCACCGCCGTATTGTAGCATGATTTTTTTGTATCCAAGTTCGCTTATAATTTTGCCAACCTCACTTTCCTTGCCTTTGCCAAAATAAACTTTTGTTGGAGTGTTATAAATAAAATCTAACATAATTCACCTTTATTGATTTTTACTCACTTAATTATATCACGCACGTGTAAATTATACAATATAGAATAATAAAAAACCACCGAAATTTCTTTCGGTGGTTTATGATTATTATTTTTTATTATTCGCTAGCTTTTTGATCATCAATTGCTTCTTTCCTGTCTTCTCTCTTGTTTAAGTATTTAATACCGAAAAGCGCGCCAACGAAAAGTACTGCAACGATAGCCCACATGATTAAGCATACTAACCAACCGTTTATAGCCGACGTAGCCAAGAATCCTGCTATGAGATAGCTAATTACGGCAATACTCATTACTAATATCGCGTAAGGTAATTGCGTTTTAACGTGGTTAACGTGATCTGAGTTTGCACCCGCAGAGGCTAAAATCGTGGTATCAGAAATCGGAGAAACGTGATCGCCGAATACCGCGCCACCAAGGGTTGCAGATACAGTCATAATCATAAGGGTTGATTCATTTTCAGTTCCACCAAGTAGCGTAACCGCGAGAGGAACTAGAACGCCGAACGTTCCCCATGAAGTACCGGTTGAGAAAGCGATTGCACCAGCTAAAATACAGAATATTGCAGGGAATAATGCAACTGGGAAGTTACTTCCTTTAATGGTGTTTTCAACAAAGGCTTTAGCGTCAAGTCCGCCACCCTTTGCGCCCATAATACCAGAAATAGTCCAAGCAAATACGAGTATTAAAATTGCAGGAACCATAACCTTAAAGCCTTGAGGAATACTTTCCATCATATCCTTAAAGGAAATAGCCCTCGTGCAAGCATAGTAAATACACGTTACAATGAGCGCCAAAGTAGAACCAAGCGCTAACGAAGATCCAGCGTCACAATTTGAAAATGCTTCTATAACGTTTGATGATTGTGGAACCGTTCCATACGTATAGGTATTCCAATCGTAGAAATAGCCAGAATAAATCATAGAGCCAATACAAAATGCGATTAAGATAATTACAGGGAAAAGCAAGTGTAATACTCTACCCTTTGAATTTACTTGCATTTCGGTCTTTTCGCCTTCCAAATCTCCTAATCCCGCATTAACGTCGCCCGTTTTTTCTGCATAACGCATATCTTTACGCATTTTACCGAAATCAATCTTGAAGATAATAAACACGAAAACCATTATGATGGTTAAAAGAGCATACACGTTGAAGGGAATAGTTTTTATGAACGTGATAATACTATTGTCGCCCGAAAGATTACTACCTACTGCAGCAGCCCAACTTGAAATGGGAGCAATAATACATATGGGAGCAGCCGTAGAGTCGATTAAATATGCAAGCTTTGAACGAGAAACTTTATGTTTGTCCGTTAAAGGTCTCATAACCGAACCAACGGTTAAGCAGTTAAAATAGTCGTCCATAAAAATAAGACAACCAAGACCTGCTGTCATACCTAAAACGCCACGTTTAGTCTTAACCTTTTTTTCTGCCCACTTACCATAAGCAAGAGCGCCACCCGATCTTTGCATAAGAATAACGAATATTCCTAAAACAACTAAGAAAACGATAATAGGAACGTTTTCGCCAACCTTAATACTCATAACGTTAAAGAGTTCTAATATTGCTCTAATGGGATCACCTCCCATATAGAACATTGCGCCCGTGAAAATACCTATGAATAGTGAGATATAAACGTGCTTGGTAATTAATGCAAGCACGATTGCCACTATCGCAGGCACGAACGCCCAAAAAGTACCAACCATAAATTCTTTTTCCTCCTAGGGTTAATAAAAATTTTTTTATTTAAGTAAAATTTCGATAAAAAACACCAAAATTCAACATATTATTATGATACCTTATCATATCTCTTTTGTCAATACGTTTTTTATTTTTTTAAATAAAAACCTTAATTAAAGCGACAAAAAAAGACGGGCAAAATACCCGTCTTTTCGTTTGGTCGGAGTGACATGATTTGAACATGCGACCTCTTGGTCCCTCGTCGAAATAAACTTCGCCACACAACTTTTTTCCAAAAAGTCTAATGTCGCTCCGTTCTTTCTCCTCTTCCCAAAAATTCTTTTGCAAAGCAAAATTATTTTCGGGAGCCCTTTTTGTTGGTTCGGGACTTTCAATATAAATCATCTAAACACAAACAAAAAGACGGGCAAAATACCCGTCTTTTCGTTTGGTCGGAGTGACATGATTTGAACATGCGACCTCTTGGTCCCGAACCAAGCGCGCTACCAACTGCGCTACACCCCGAATATTAAAATATCTAACGCCAAATCTCTCTAGCATTAGATATTATATCGTTTTTATTTTAAAAAAGCAAGGTTTTACACATACTTTTTCAAATTTTGAGATCCTTTCTATTTTCTATTAACGCCCGTCCTGATTGCCGCCTCTTTTACTGCCGTAGCAACGATTTTTGCAACTCTTTTATCAAACGGATTAGGAATAATATATTCAGCGCAAAGTTCTTCTTCACTAACTAACGACGCTATGGCTTTTGCAGCCGCAATATTCATTTCTTCGTTGATATCTCTTGCCATGCAGTCAAGTGCACCACGGAAAAGACCAGGGAAAGCCAACACGTTATTTATTTGATTGGGATAATCACTTCTACCCGTACCTACGACCATCGCACCCGCTTTAATAGCGTCTTCTGGCATAATTTCGGGAATTGGATTTGCCATGGGAAATACTATGGGTTTATCGTTCATAGTCTTAACCATTTCCATACTTAAAACTCCCGGAGAACTTACCCCTATAAACACGTCAGCGCCAACAACCGCGTCGCTTAAAGTACCCTTTTTGAGGCTCTTATTAGTAAACTCCGCAATCTTCTCTTTTTCGGAGTTCATACCCTCAGTTCTGCCACGATAAATTATTCCTTTTCTATCGCACATAACAACGTCCTTAGCGCCCATTAAAAGCAATAATTTTGCAATCGCCTCACCTGCTGCGCCTGCGCCATTTATCACGATATTGATATCTTCCCACTTCTTGCCAACGAGCTTTAACGCATTAATACAAGCAGCCGTACACACAATTGCCGTTCCGTGTTGATCATCGTGGAAAATAGGTATATCAACTTCGGGATCTTCTTTTAATCTTCTCTCAATTTCAAAGCAACGAGGAGCGGAAATATCTTCTAAGTTGACGCCACCAAAACTTCCCGCAAAAAGCTTAATCGCGTTTACGATTTCATCAACGCTCTTGCTTCTAACGCAAAGTGGAATAGCGTCCACTCCCCCAAAAGTCTTAAATAAAACACATTTTCCTTCCATAACGGGCATTCCCGCCTCAGGACCTATATCCCCTAATCCCAAAACTGCAGTTCCGTCCGTTATAACGGCAACGGTATTACCCCTTGCGGTAAGCGAAAAAGACTTATTATAATCTTTTTGAATTTCCAAACAAGGCGCTGCTACGCCCGGAGTATACGCTAAAGATAAATCTTCCTTGTCTTCTAGTTTAATCTTTGATACTACTTCAATCTTACCCTTCCATTCTCCATGTAAGCGAAGCGATTCTTTTGCGTAATCCATAAGTTTCCCCCAAAATAAACAACGTATGTAAAATATAAATTTGCAACAAAAAAAGCGTACAATAAACCTTACATATTTATTATACACTTTTTTAAATTTTATTGTTTATAAAATTATATTTATATTTTACACAATAAGACACCGCGCAAAATACGTTTATTATTACTCTCTTACGAACGCCGCGTAAATCGCCTTAATACATCTCTCATAATCGGCGTTAGAAACACCAACGATAATGTTAAGTTCGCTCGATCCCTGGTCGATCATTTTAATATTAATTCCAGCGTTTGCTAGAGCGTTAAACAAGGTCGCAGCAGTTCCTAAACGTCTTGCCATACCGTGGCCAACCGTTGCGATTAAAGAAACGTTTTCAATCACGTGAACGTAATCGGGATTTACGCTTTCTCTTATCTCATTTACAAGGTCTTCAAGCACCCCGTTTTTGAGTTGATCGGAATTGAGAACGATAGATAACGTATCAACGCCACTGGGAATATGTTCAACACAAATTCCGTAATGTTCTACAACCGATAAAACACGACGAATAAAGCCAACTTCCGCATTCATTAATGACTTTTCTACAAAAATAACCGTAAAGTCTTTTTTGCCCGCGATACCCGTAACAACGTTATTTACGTCCGTATCGTATCTTTCGTTTGGAACGATCATAGTTCCCGCATCACTAGGTCTAAACGTGTTTTTAATATTGATCGGAATTTTTCTTCTCATTACGGGGAAAATTGCTTCCGAGTGAAGAACCGACGCTCCCATATAAGATAGTTCGCGAAGTTCTTTATAAGTAATTTGGTTGATAGTTTTCGCCTCGGGAACGATTCTAGGATCACACATTAAGAATCCGCTAACGTCCGTCCAGTTTTCATACAAATCAGCCTTAACGCCTCTCGCGATTATAGAGCCTGTAATATCGCTTCCACCACGGCTAAACGTTTTAATATTTCCTTGGAAGTCTTTACCGTAAAATCCAGGAATAACGGCGTTTTTAACGTTTTTTAACTTACTTGCAACCTTATCGTCGGTATAATCCGCATTAAGGTTTCCATGGCTATCAAATCTAACCATATCCGCCGCATCAACAAATTCAAAGCCCAAGAATTCGCTCATAACTCTAGCACTTAAATATTCGCCTCTTGACGCCGCAAAATCCGCATTCTTAAGTTCGTCTATTTTCTTTTCCGTTTCATCAAGAATAGCGACGATATCTAAATTAAGACCTAAATCTTTTACGAGTTCAACGAATCTATCACGAATTAACGCAAAACTTTTTTTGCACGTTCCATCTTTTATCGCCTCTTCATTGCAACGATATAACATATCGGTAATCTTTATATCCGATTTGTTTCTTTTGCCCGGTGCAGATACGACGATAAATCTTCTATCTTCATCACTTAATATAATGTCTTTAACTTTTCTTAAGGCGTTAGCGTCTGCCATTGACGTTCCGCCGAATTTACATACTTTAATCATTTCGTAATCCTTCTTCCTTCTAGGTAATATCTCTTTTCTACGCCTTCGCCCATTGAGAACGTCTTTCTAGGGAAAGCCCCAACGCTTGAAACGTACTTAAACAAGTCTTTTTTATCAAGTTTTTCAAATAAAACGCCGACCGCGTCGTCTCTAGAAGAAACGAGCTTAAATAAGTTTTCCTCACCGTGAATATAGTCGACCGTTCCACCATTTTTATCAAGGTATTCTTTAACGTATTTATCAACGCTTTTTATCCCATCGGGAAGAGTATTTTCTCCTTGATATTTTTGCTCTTTGCTTCCATCGTAAACGCGCATAATTCCGCCGTCTATTTCTTTTAGACCTTGTATGAATTTTTCTTTATCCACTCCAAACACAAACCTGAAAATGGGCTCAAAATAAATTCCTTCGTCGTAGATATTAACAAACTCAACTAAAGCGTATCTTGCGGGGTGATTCTCCCTTTCTTTTTCAGAAAGCGTCTTTTTAAGGTTGTTCCAATGCGTTTTTGCCGTGGCTAGAGAATGGTTTCCGTCGCCTACCGCAAAGGCAAAATTATCTTCCCTACCGTATTTTTCAATCAATCTAGTAGAATCTAAAAGTTTTGCAAACCTTTGTTCAAGGTCTTCGGTCTTGGGAATAAAATATCCTTGTATACTTCCACCACCCATATTGAGATCAAAGTCGTATACTTTTTCATACCTATCACGATTTTCGTATAGTTTTTCGTTAATTTCCCTCTTTTCGTCGTCAAATAAAACCATAACGTGGGGAAATTCAACGTCCGCGTCTTTTCTAATCTTAAGTCTTGGCGGAATACGCTCTTCTATCGTGCCTTCGGTTGCTCTTATGAGCGCGTCACTCTTAGAAGAATATTCATACTCGTCTAAATCAATCGCGCCGACAAGTCCTATTCTTCTTTTAACGAAAGGCGTTGATCTTACGGTTAAAATAAAACCGTCGTAACTAGACGAGAACACGCCTTCTTCTATGTATTTTTTAATATTTTCGTTGATGTTTTTAATACGCTTATCCGTTTGATCATCAAGATAAATCTCCGGAAACGTCAAATTAAGCGTACTTTTCGCATCTCCCACGTATTCTTCAAGTTGTTTCCAATATTCAATTTCACTTGTAAACTGATCGCAAGCAATACACGCCCAACGAGAAAAATCTTTGGTTTTTGGAAGTAAGATTTTTGCTGAAGTTAATCCCGTTTGTTTCATTTAAATAGTCCTACCTATTGAGATTCATTACTACGACCGTTAAAACTGAAAGCGTTAGTGCGATAGCTATTAAACCAACCGTTTTCCAAAAGGCTTTCGCTTTGCTTCTTTCGCCATTTTCGTTTTGATTTTGAATATTTCTATTTTCCATATCTTATCTCCTTGCGCTTTCTAGTTCTTGCCAATAGTATCTGCCAAGAGTCTTCTTAAGCATTTCAGGATCGGCGTAACGAACGATTTTACCAGCTCTTGCAACCGAAATAATACCAGTTTCTTCTGATACTATTAAAGAAATTACGTCAATAGTCTCAGTAACACCGATACCCGCGCGGTGTCTAGTTCCCAAATCTTTAGGGATATTATCCACGTTTTGAGAAAGCGGTAAAAAACAACCTGCAGCAACGATCTTCGTACCGTTAATAATCATTGCGCCGTCGTGAAGCGGAGTCTTGGGAAAGAAAACGCTCTCTATAAGTTCGCTTGAGATATCGCTATCTAAACGTACACCACTGTCCAAAATTTGATTTGGAACGTTCCCCGTTGAAAGTACGACTATTGCGCCCACGTCGTTTTTTGACATGTTTTGGAGTGCTTTAATAATTTCCGAAATACAGTTTTGGATCTTCTCTTCGTCGTAAGAAATTCCATCGCCGTGTTTAATGTCGGCAAGCTTTAAGCTACGCCTTGCCCATAAAAGACGTTTGATTTCGACAGAATATAAAATTACCGTGGCAATTATAAACATTGCGGGGATAATTAAGTAAATCGCGCAGTTAATATTTTCAACGAAAGATAAAATTACCGCGCCTATCACCATTGCAAACACGAATAATATAACGAGCGCCGTCGAATTATTCGCAATTAAAAAGCGAATGAGATAAAAATATAACACGGTAAACACGACGATGCTTACCAAAGTAGCCACTTCAACTTCTAGGCTACTCGTGAAATACGCCCATACACTGGCTAGTTTTTCTACAAGTCCCATTTTTGCTCCTTATTTTTTTAGTCGTTTTCTGTCATTATCTTAAAAAGCGTAGTCCAACACGACGAATCCGCGTCCGCCCGACCACTCTTTATCATATAATCGGTATCAATCAATAAATCTACCGCACTTTTTAGCGCACGTTTCTTAAACGCACTAGCTTGGGCTATTATTTTTTTTACGGCAAATTCCTTCACTCCGAGAAGTTCGGCAAGTTCACTCACCGTCTTTCCGCTTATCGCCGCGTGCAAAAGTCTTCTAAAATAGTTGTACACGTAAACGATTATGCGTTGCATCGTTTCACCTTTAGACAACATATCTTCTATAATTTTAAGCGCATCGTCAAATTTCTTTTTTGCAATAAAATCGGTAAGCTCGTAAATCTTATACTCGGTATCTCTTGCAACCATTTGACTAGCTAATTCTGTCGTTATCTGACCGCCGTCCCCCACGGTAGAAATAAGTTTGTTCGTTTCGGTTTCTATTCTCGTCATATCCGAAGAACAAAATTCAGCAATCAATCTTGCAGTATCGTTATCTATTCTAACCGAATTCCTATTGCATTCGGCAATTATCCATTTCACGATTACGTATATTTCCGCCTTATTACAATCAACCGTCAATATAGATTGGATTTTTTTAAGTTGTTCGCAAGGCTTTGAGTTTAAAATTACTAGCGCGCTACCATCATATTCGCCCTTAATAAACTCCCCAAGACTTCCTTTAAGCTCTTCAGCTTTAGGATAAAACTCGCGTATACAAGTCAATCTAATATCACTCATAAACGGATACGCCGTAACCGATGACAATATTTGACTTTCGGTGCTGTCGCCGTCTAAAGAAACGAAGTTGAGTTCGGGATTTTGAACCAAAGATTTAAGCGCACAAAGTCCGCGCTCCCTAAAGAACACGTCCTCCCCCTCAAAAAGATATGTGGTAAACCTTTTTTCTTCGGTCAAAACCTTTTTAAACTCTAAGAACTTCACATACATAATTCCATTTTACATAATACCATTTTTTATTAAGTTTTGCAACAATAATCTTTGAAATATTATTTATTTAAATAATAAATTACTTTTTACCCTAGTCTTAAAACCACTATGCCTTGGCTTTCTGCATCGTCAAAATATGCGTTCGAGCGATAACTTATCATCTTCCCTTTTGATAAAAGCGAATCTAGCCACTCGATGCTATCGATAGCGATTACTTTTTCATACACTTGATTAAAGGTGAGTTTATCAATGTTTAATCTATCCGTTTCGGTGAGAAAAAGTAAGTCTTGATCGTTTCTACTTAGCATAGCGCCATCGCCGTTAGTAAAGTAATCAATCGTCCATTTTCCAACTTCAATCGATTGATTAGAATACAAGTTAGTAATTCGTATCCCCGGGAACGATTTAGTTATAACCTTTTCAGTCAATTCCTCTTTGTCCCCATAATAGTAGACGTTTTTAATATCAAAGATATTATTAATTTTAGTAATTACTGCATGATAATCGTAATTATCCCCACAAAAGATTACCGCGTCTAAAGATTTAACGCCACTTTTATTAGCAAGAGCGTTAAGTTTACTCGACGAGTATAAATTAGGATTTATGCTATTTATTATTAGCGTATTCGTTTGCCCTTCGCTCAAGATTGAAGCGCAAACGTTTTGTGATCCCGTAACGAAAAGTTTGGTGGAATTGTTTTCTTTAACGTTGCATATGATAGTTCCTATTATACAAATAACTATACAAAGTATACTCGTGACAAGTTTTGTTATAAACCTTAAATTTATTAACCCCGAACAAATAATTACTGCCAAATAATAGAAAATCACGAAACCAAAAAGCGAAAATCCGCCCACCATAAGCGCTTCTGTATCGACCGCGGTAATCAAGAAATTTAACGCTTTTATAACGTAGTTTGGTACAAATAGCGTAATAAACGAAATGCCGAATATTCCGCCGAATAGTGCCATAAATAATAAGGCGATAAAAATAGCGCTAACGATAGGAATAAATAAAACGTTCGCTATTATTGCAACAACCGAGAACTTTCCAAAGAACATCAAGCAAATGGGCATTCCTACTATTTGCGCAGACAACACCGTTCCAAACGTCGATGCGATTTTTTCGGGCATAAATTTCAATAGACGCGATATAGGCTCGGATAAAACTACGATTCCCAAAACGACGCCAAACGACAATATAAAACCCACCCTAAACATTTCCATCGGGTTTATTAGCAGTAAGATTATAGCCGCGATTGACAGCGAAGATAGTCCGTCGTACCTTTCCCCTTTTATTGAAACTAAAAGCATAACCGTCGCCATAATAGCTGCCCTAATCGACGACGCGCTAAACCCACATACTCCCGAATAGAAAAAGAGAACGGGTATAATAACTATTGCTTTTATCCACGTCTTAACCCCGCACTTCTTTAGCACAAAATTTAGCGCCATCGACAAGAAGCCTATATGTAATCCTGAAACGGCGAAAATATGAGCAACGCCCGCCGCCCTATACGAAGAAAGAACTTGCTCGTCCATATAATCGTCGTTTCCAAGCAATAACGCGTATGCAATGCTAAACTCGTTATCCTCAAGTCCCTCTTTAAGAGAATCTCTTATGAACACGTTTACGTGCTGAAAGATCGTTTTCTCTTGATGGACGAGCATAATTTGATCAGCGGTTATATTTGCAGTATATTTTACCTTATCGCTTATATCTTCCACCATTACTCTATCAGAGTAGATGGTAGATTTATCTTTTAGTTTTGAAGAAAAATATATTTTATCTCCTATATCTAAGTAAGTTTTGCCTTCCACGTAAAGCGAAATTTTATAATCCAAATTCTCGTCGATATTTCCTTTGACGTTAACGTCGGTTAATAGCAGTTTCTCTCCATCTATCGTTGAACTTATCTGGTCAATCCTAGCCGTAATTTGATAGTAATGCGAATTTAAGTTGGCGTTTTCGAACGACGTAATTTGACCACCAACCAAAAATGAGCCAAGCGTAAAAAAGATTATAAACACCCCTATAAACGATAGCGTTCTTTTCGTCCCTAGTTTTTTAATAAACAAGATAATAAAAGCCGAGCAAAGCATAACAAAACTTATCGCAACGAGAACGCCCGATAAGCTTGAAAAGAGCGCGATAGCACCATAAAATCCAATCCCTAAACATAGACTTATTGCAATAAAGAAAATAAGCCTAAGATTTACAAACGATTTCATCTTTACTCCAAAACACCTTTTTACGATAAAATTTTATGATATCTGCAATAAAATGTCAATCTAATCATTGCTATATCCTCAAATATTTGGTACAATAATATTAGCCTTCATGGTGCGATAGAAAAAGCAAAAAAAATCCACAGATAATAATAAAGAAAGTCGTTGTTAGTTGTCGAACAGCGGAGCTCTTGACCGACGTTAATTCCGGTCGCTAAATAAGAGATGCAGAAGCGATACGCGCGACATTCGCCTGTTGACAAAACGGGTTATTATTTTCTTTTTCGTCGGCCAATGCAGGTCTTTTTTTTAAAATCATACGTAATCGTTTGCAAAAACGAAAAGGTTGTGCTAGAATATCAACGTAATAACTTGCATTAACAAATTGTTTTGAGCGAAGTTTGTTGCGACGTGCCCTCATGGTCAAGCGGTTAAGACGCCGCCCTCTCACGGCGGAATCAGGAGTTCGATTCTCCTTGGGGGTGCCAAAAGATAAGTAAATCGAACATAGATTTGCTTATCTTTTTTTCTTTGCAAAAAATTAAGGGCAGGACACAAAGCCCACCCTATAAATTCAGTAATAATGCTATTATTTATTTTAAGGTTAAAATCTTCTCTTCTTTTTTTAACAACTCCTTAAATGCATTGTCAAGATTTTCATAAATTTCCTCTTCATTTAAATGTGTATCAATGTCGTTAATGGAAATAGTTTTAGTTTTATGTACCGTTCTCCACTGCCAATTTTCTTTCATTTTTTTACTATTAAACAGTCCATCAATATTTTCTAAATGCTCCTTTTCTTGTTTGTCAAGATTTTGTGCACTAAATGCTAACTGAATCCAATATTTTATAATACCACTCTTGTCAGTATATGTACATATTTCATAAAAATAATGATTATTTGTTCCCCACCCACTAACAGCTGAACTATCATTTATATTTCTATCCATTTGTGCAGTTCTAAATCGACAGTATGATTTTGAACTTTTATGTTCTACAAAAATTATATCACCATTATCATGTTTATTTTTACACCATTCTTTAAGTATTTCAAATAAATTTTGTAATCTATCAGGTCTATGTTCGTAAATTAAATCTAAGGCATCCTTATGCTTTCTATATATCTCTTGACAAATTTCAATAATTTTTGTATCATCCATAGTTTCTCTCCTTAAAATATCAACGTAGCTTTGTATAAATTCTTTCCGTCTTAGTTCCAATGTTGTTTTTCTCATTTCATTTTCAATAATGGATATAATAGTTTCATATTTAATAGGATTCCATACTCCATTATTATCATTTACTGGTGGATTTCCTTCTGGAGAAAGATATAAATACATTTTTGTATAATCTTTACCATATTTATCTTCTATTATATCATAATATCTATTTAATTGGTCATCATGCTCTTGACTACCAAACTTATTTTCAATACACAAAATATACTTAAATTCTTTAGACTCAACTAAAATATCAATATTTTGCCATTCTCGATATAGCAAAATATCGTTGTAATTCATGGTAAGAAGTTTAAAACTCGTAGTTGTATCATTAGTACAAAACATTTTGGCTATAAAAGAATTTAAAGCTGATAAGATTTTTTTTCCAAACCCATGATTTTCATTAGGGTCTAACAACCACGAAATAACATTACTATGGCGAATTTCCATTTTTGATACTTTTAAAACATCAAAAAAATTAAAAGTATCAACTTGTTCTAAATCGTCAAGACATTGAATATCTAATAAAAAATCTTTAAGTGCTTGCTCTACTTTTGTTATGTCGTCGTTCATAGCAAACTCCTACTTTTTCAATTTGAGATTTATTATAGCATAAAATCACAAAAATTTCAATATATATCCATATCTCAAAACAATAAAATGAACTCAAAATTTATTATTTGCGCCATGTCGTGTGCTTGCCTTGATACAAGTCGGCTCACAAATTTAACTATAATATTAAAAGGACGGATTACCGTCCTTTTATTATTTCTATTTAATTTTTCTATCGTATAGTAACATTGCTATTAGTATTACGACAAACGAACCGCCGTTATGTACTAGTGCACCAGTCGTAGGATTTAATAAACCCAAAACTGATAGTACTATCGCCGTAACGTTTATTATCATTGAAAGAGCAATTCCAAATTTTATAGTTCTTACCGTTACTTTAGACAGTTTTTTCAGATACGACACTTTCTTAATATCGTCGCCCATAAGCGCAACGTCCGCCGCGTCTATTGCCATATCGCTTCCAAACGTGCCCATTGCAACGCCCACGTCCGCCGTCTTTAACGCCGGAGCATCATTAACCCCGTCGCCTACTACGCACACTGTTTTTCCATTAGCTTTTAGTTCGTTTACCACTTGCAACTTTTGTTCGGGCATAAGCTCGGCTCTTATTTGATCAATTTTGACTTGTTTACCAACATATTGAGCTGCCGAATTATTATCACCAGTTAATAAGAAAGTTTGAACTCCTAATTGAGAAATTTCTTCTATAACCTCATCAACTCCGTCTTTTAACGTATCGCTTAAGGCAACTATTCCAACAACCGTCTTATCGTCACTGACTATTACGACCGCCTTACCTTCGTCTTTAAGAATATCAACGTCCTTTTCTTGCTTTTTATTAAGAGTAATTCCAAAGTCTTCTAGATATTTTATCTGGCCGCAATGATATCTCTTACCCGAAACAATTCCCGAAACACCTTTTCCAACTTTCATTGAAAAATTCTCGCAATCGTAAATCTTTGTGCTTTGCTCTTTTGCATAATTTGCAATTGCCTTTCCTATAGGATGTTCGCTCACGCTTTCTATTGACGCTGATATAGATAGAACGTCTATATCGTTTACGTAATTTATAACGTTAGAAACCTCAAGTTTTCCCGTGGTAATCGTTCCCGTTTTATCAAATGCTATAGCGTTGACTTTGCCCATTTTCTCTAGCGCTTCGCCTGATTTGATAATTACGCCGTGTTTTGTCGCTTGACCTATCGCCGCCATAATCGCGGTTGGAGTCGCCAACACGAGCGCGCAAGGACAAAATACTACAAGCACCGTAACCGCAACAATCAAATCCTTCATAACAACACCCGAAACGATTGCGATTAGCAAAGATAACGGCACTAACCAACTTGCCCATTTATCCGCAATTCTTTGCGTGGGCGCTTTATTTTCTTCGGCTTTCTTTATAAGATTTATAAGTTTTTGTATAGAAGAATCTTTAACTACCTTTTCTACCCTTACTTCTATAACGCCAAATCTATTTATCGTGCCGGAAAAAACTTTATCTCCTTCTTCTTTGTCAATAGGCAAAGACTCACCAGTTATAACCGACTGGTCAACTGACGTTTGCCCTTTGATTATCACCCCATCAACTGGAATCGTTTCTCCGGGTAAAACCCTTATCACGTCGCCCACGTTTAGATCGTTTGTTAATACTTCGTTACTTTCTTCTTCAAAAATCTTTCTCGCGGTATCTGGAACAAGACTGATTAAATCTTTTAATCCACGTTTCGCCCTATCGGTCGTTTTATCTTCTAAAATCTCACCGACCGCCATAATAAAAGCAACTTCGCCCGCCGCAAATAAATCTCCTATTATTATTGCGGCAATCATCGCTATCGAAATAAGCAACGAAGATGAAATCTTGCTTATACCTTTGTTTTTAACAATTTTCCTTACCGCGCCGATAACGAGAGGAAGTCCCGATATAAATACGGTTAGCCACGCGGTATCTAGATAAATCGGTAATTCAATATCAAATAATATGGGAAATAAAAAACTGAACAATAATAACGCACCACTTATCGCAGTCATTAAAATACTCGTTAAGAATTCGGAAACTTTTTTTAGCATTTCTTGCCCTCCTCGTTGACAACAAATATCAAAATACAATATAATATATTCGTTACTGAACACATTGTTCGATATAATTATATAAAACTAAGACATAAAATTTCAACATATTTGTTCAAGCATTTTTTTGTAAATGTAAGATAACGAACAAATCTTTTAATTTGTTCTAAAAAGGAGAAAATATGGATAGACGGCTTATAAAAACTCGCAAAGCTATTTTTGACGCTTTTAAAGTTCTTTTAAAGAAAAAAAGATACGGGCATATCACCGTTCAAGAAATAATAGATCTTGCAAACGTTGGAAGAAGTACATTTTATTCGCATTTTGAAACTAAGGATTCTCTTTTAGAAACGATGTGTAGTGAAATATTTACACACGTATTCGAAACCACTCCTTGCCCATATCTAGGACATGATAACGACATCAAGGCTAACATCACCCACACCCTTTGGCATATAAAAGAAAGTGGAAAGGATATTTCGGATATTCTTTGCTCTGATAGTCAAGAAATTTTTACGGGTTATCTTAAAAAATATTTAATAGCTATGTTTAGCGAACAACTCGATTCTGTAGACAGGGACGCTCCTCGTGAATTTTTATTAAATCATTTATCTGCTAGTCTAATTGAGGCGGTAAAATGGTGGGCAACCCGTGATTATAAAGAATCCCCCGAAACGATTTCTCTCTATCTTACAAACTGTATTTTATAAGCTTGATTTTTAATCAACGAGAATAGCGCTTTTGCTATTCTCTTTTTTTGCGGTAAAAAAGAATATTCTTTTGCCCTTTAGTCATACTACGCTTATGAATATTTGTAAAGATTTACCTTCCAACGTAAAAATCTTAAAAGAAAACCTTTCCTCAGAAGATATAACTTTTTTAGATCTTAAAATCGGAGAAAGCTCTGCTGTATTAATATTTGCAAACGATCTTATCAACAAAGAAACCGTGGGCGAATTGGTTTTACGCCCCGCAGCGAACTTTACTGGAAAGCTAAACGAAAATTCGTTTTTTGAAACGTTTTTAAGTCCTGAAAAAATCAAAGTGTATTCCATAAAAGATGTAGAAGATCAAGTAGTCTCGGGAAACGCCCTTCTTCTTGCTGACAACATCGATTTTGCCCTATCGTTTGGGCTAAGATTTTTTGAAAAAAGAGCCATAACAGAGCCCCCAACCTCAACGGTTATTAAAGGGCCTAGAGAAGGACTCGTAGAAAGTCTTCCTGTAAATGTTAGTTTAATTAGAAGAAGGATTAAATCCCCTGCTTTAAAGTTTGAAAACGTTGTCGTGGGTAAATATTCTAAAACACCCGTAGCAGTGTGCTACGTAGAAGGTATTGCAGATAAAAAATTAGTTGAAAAAATTAAAGAAAAACTCTCTAAAATTTCTATCGACGCCGTTTTAGACTCTTCTTACGTTTCTAAGTTTTTAAGCGAACATAAAACCTCGCTTTTTAAACAAATAGGAAACACGGAAAAACCTGATATTCTAGCGGGAAAAATTTTAGAAGGGCGCGTTGCAATTTTAGTTGACGGCTCGCCCATTGCACTTACCGCGCCCTATCTTCTCATGGAAGATTTCCAAAGTTCAAGCGACTATTACAACTCTTCTTATAGTGCAACTGTTGCAAGAACGTTAAGGCTCGTATCGGTAATGCTCGCCTTGTTTTTACCCGCTCTTTTCGTTGCGGCTGAACTATTCCACTTGCAACTTATTCCCCTTAGTTTCTTACTAACGATAGTCAATAGTATTAAGGGAATACCATTGTCCCCTAGCCACGAAATGTTTTTTACGCTACTAATTTTTGAAATCTTAAACGAGGCTAGCGTGCGTATGCCAAAATACGTGGGAATGGTCGTTTCGATAGTCGGCGGACTCGTACTTGGGGAAACAGCCGTAAACGCAGGTATTATTTCTGCGCCCACTTTAATGATAGTGGCTCTTTCTGGAATATGTTTATATACCGTGCCAGAATTAGAACAAACGTTTTCGGTTTTAAGGCTTGTTTTCTTGGTTATCGCAGGTTCTTTTGGTCTTTACGGACTGCTTTCTTCAGTTGCAATTCTACTAATATATCTAGTTACAACAGAAAACTACGGCACACCCGTTTGCGCACCATTTTCACCTCTGATAACCAAAGACCTAAAGGATAGTTTCTACAAGGGATTTATTGGGGAATTTAAGGATCGTCCAAGGTCCATTTTCAACAAAAACAAACGTCGTATGGGTAATGGAGATTAAGATGAAATTTCAATTAAAAACTAGACAAATTTGTTTGTTTATTATCGCTTTTTTGCCACTAACTAAATTTTTTACCCTTCCAAGTATTATCGCAAAATCCGCCAACGAAGATCTATGGCTTTCAACCCTTTTTAATCTTTTTTTCGACTTTATCACCATTGGCGTATTACTTTTTGCATGCAAAAAATCTCGCCAAAACGTGTTTGATTTGCTTGAAAACAACTTTGGAAAAACGGGTGCTAAAACGATTACTTTTTTGTATTTTATCTTCTTTATGTTAAAGGCCATCATGCCGTTAAATGAACAAAAAGAATACGTAGAAAACACCCTTTATATTTTAATGCCAACCCTTCTTTATTTCCTACCCTTTTTCTTTGCTGCTTTTTATTTTTGCACAAAAAAACTTCGCGCCATAGGTAGAGTTTCCGATATGCTTTGGATAATCTCGATTATAGGATTCTTAGTGCTAATCGCCCTTTCTCTATCTAACGCCGACCTATTGTCTATTTTGCCTATCGGCGCTAATGGTATAGGAAAAATTTTTAAGGGGACAAGTGCGTCTTTTTCTTGGTTTGGCGATGCAGCTTATCTAATGTTTTTTATTAAAGAATACGAACATAAAAAGGGCGACTCTAAAAAGATTTTACTTTCGTTTTTTCTAAGCGCAATAATGCTTTTAATTTTTATGATAATATTTTACTCGGTTTTCACTTCAATATCGCCAAGACAACGTTTTGCCCTAACCGAAATTTCCAAATATACTACCGATATAAGCAATACTGGAAGACTTGACTATATAGGTATAACTTTAATCCTTTTTTCTAATATTTTTGCGCTCGCTATTCCCCTATATTTCTCAACGTATACCATGAATTACGTCTTTGAAATTAAAAAATCGTGGATCTCACCACTTATTGTTACGAGTATTCACGCCATCATAATTGTTTTTTTATCGCAATACGTCTACTCTATTGAAAAATTTATGACCAATTTCGGCGGATACTATATTCTACTTTTCGGCAACGTTTTACCGTTATTCGCACCATTATTATGTAAGGAGAAAACCCAAAATGAAGTTCAAACCTAAAATTATAATGCTCATATTCCTTGCCCTTTTTACCTTCTTTTTTTCTAACGACTTTGGACTTATTGACGTTGAAAAAACTTCAATCATTACCGCTCTTGCACTAGACATGAGCGAAAATGGAGAATACGTCGTAACGGCGCAAATCGCCGTGCCCGAGGCAACCGACACTAACACCGAAAACCAAAAATCCTCCCTATCGGGAAAAGGACGTACGATAGGCGGTGCAATAAAGCAACTTGGCGACGATTCGGGGTGGTTTCCAAAACTAGGTTTTTGTAATCTTATTTTACTAGGTAAGTCTCTAAAAGGCACTAACGTTATAAAGGTATTAGACTACTTTGCTAAAACCTTAAGAGTACAAGACTCCGCACTTGTTGCAATGACCGAAGACGAAGCATCTAAGGTCTTAGAAACGGCTTCACCTCTTGATAATATTTCGTCATTTGCGTTACAAAAAATTCTTCTTAAAACACCGGGCTTTGACCGAGACGTTCACCCCGTTGACATCAAAACTTTTTGTGCTAGACACTATTCCGATAGTCGCTCTGCTTTAATGCCGTTTATTAAAATTATTCCTTCAACAGAAAATAATAAAGGTGGCAGTCAAGGCGGACAAGGTGGCTCATCAAGTGAAACCGGTATGCAGTCGGGTTCGTCTAGCGGATCAAGTGGAGGTCAAGATAAAAAATTATTCGACGCAAAATCAACCGCACTCTTTAAGAACGGATACATGGTTGGACTATTAGACGAAAATCTAACTCTTGCACTTAACTCTCTTTTTCTACCATACGGCGGAACAACCTTAGAAATTAACGACGTTCCGTATAAAGACGAGGTCTGTAATTATCTATTAACTGTTATTAGAGCAACTCCTAAAATAGATCTAGACCTTTCTTATAACGGCGTTAGCGTTAACGTTTCACTTGACTTATACTGCAAGGTTGCCGATCAAAATGTCGAGGGTTCTTTCGAATCGTTATCGGAAAATTTACCTCTTTCTCCCGAGGTCATTAAAAAAGCACAAGAAAAACTCACCAAAGATATTTTAGAGCTTATTGAAATAGAAAAAAAGACCGAGTGTGATATCCTAAAAATAAATCAAAAGCTGTACCGCTATCATAATAAGCAGTACAGCCAATTTAACAATGATTTTTATTCGAAACTGGATTCGAACGTAAATATAACAATCAACGGTCAATTATAGAAAAATTTTATCCACGATCTCGCCTACGTTTGCTCCAACTATAAATTGATCAACGTCTAAAAGCTTTTCCCTAACGTTCTCAATAGTAAATTTTGTTCCATCAAGTCTTTTTTCAAGTTCGCTAACGTCTTTTAGCGAAAAAAAGTCACCTTCAATTTTAACATCTTTCATAAGAGCATCTTCAATGTCGAAAGAAAGAGTTAAAACTCCAAAGTCAAATTTCTTTTCAAAAACGGTTTTGCCTTTTGGAGATTTACCCATGTTCCATTCATAGGTTAAATACTTCTCCCTTCTCAAATCCTCTATCGCCGATAAATCGTCCGTAGAAAGAGTATAATTTTCGCACGTTAATAGGAAAAATTTAGCAAGATTGTCCATAAATTCCACTACCGTTGTGTCTTTTTTAAGACAATCTGCCAAATTTAAGACTCTTGATCTTACTGATGAAATTCCCTTGGATTCAATCTTTAACTTGTTTGGAGATAACGCATTCGTCATTGCAACGATATCGGTTTTAAAGAGCAACGTGCCGTGATGCATGATCCTGTTTTTATAAACAGTTTCAGCTGAACCCGAAATCTTTCTATCCATAACCGTTATATCGTTTCTTCCTGATAAGGTCGCAGTTATGCCAAGCATACTTAAGTAATTAATAACGGGCGCAGTAAACTTTTCAAAGTTGTTTTCATTTTGATCGTATGGTGCTATCACCGTATAACAAAGATTGTTTAGATCGTGATATACTGCCCCACCGCCCGTAATTCTACGTACTACGGCTATATCATTATTTTGCGTATATGAAAGATTAACTTCCTTAAACGCATTTTGATTTACACCAACGATAACCGCCGGCGCATTTCTCCATAAACATATATAATATCCGTCTTTGTTTTTAAGTAAATACTCTTCCATCGCCAAATTAAAGGACGGTTCGGTTATGTCGTGAGTAACGAAATAAAATTTATCCATAAAAATCCTTTTAAAATAAAGGGGCTAATAATTCAGCCCCTTTTTTTTATTAATTAAACACCCTTCTTTGACTTGCGAACGAATTCTGCATCAGACGTGTTAATTTGACTAACGTGTCCTTTGAGCGGCATGATCTTATCGTTGATGTAATCGATAATCCAGTTTGCTTGTGGGAAGAATTCAGCGTCAAATTCGTAAGGAGGAGTAATCCAGTTTTGTGCGCCACATACAACTGCAGGTGCATCGAGATAATCAAAGCAAAGTTCAGAGATGTTTCTTGCCATATCGTTTAAGATACTACCTCTCGTACAAGCGTCAGATGCAAGGATAATTCTACCAGTCTTCTTAACTGATTCGATAACCTTTTCGTAGTTGAAAGGAACAACCGATCTAGCGTCGATGATTTCTGCTTCTACGCCGTATTTTTCAGAAAGAATCTTAGCTGCTTCAACTGCCTTGTAAAGAGTTGCACCGATAGTAAGAATAGTGATATCGCTACCAACTCTCTTAACGTCGGGTTCGCCAAGAGGAATTTCATAGTATCCTTCGGGAACGCCTTCTTTTCTAAATTCCTCACCCTTGTCGTAAATTCTTTGGCTTTCGAAGAAGATTACGGGGTCAGTTCCGTTTAATGCTGCGTTCATTAAACCCTTAGCATCGTAAGGAGTTGCAGGGAAGCAAACTTTAAGTCCAGGAACGTGAGCAGGAAGAGCTACCCAGTCTTGAGAGTGTTGAGCACCGTATTTAGAACCAACTGAAACACGGAGAACAACGGGCATCTTTAGAATACCACTACTCATAGCTTGCCATTTAGCAAGTTGGTTGAAGATTTCGTCGCCTGCTCTTCCCATGAAGTCAGCATACATAAGTTCAACGATTACTCTACCACCGCAAAGGCCGTAACCTACTGCAGAAGAAACGATAGCTGCTTCTGAAATGGGAGAGTTGAATAATCTATGGTAAGGAAGTGCTTCGGTGAGTCCTTTATATACTGCGAACGCTCCACCCCAGTCTCTAACGTCTTCACCATAAGAAGTGAGCGTGGGATCTTTATAATATCTATCGATAATAGCTTCAAATAAACCGTCACGGATATTGAATCTCTTCATGTTAGAAACGAGTTGACCCTTTTCGTCAAACGCATAACGTTGTTTACCAGCGATTTGCTTAACTCTGGGGTTTTCTTCCATGGGGATCTTAACGTCTTTACCAACTTCAACGGGTCTATCTTCCATCTTTTCTACAGCGCCATTTGAGAACATAAGATCTTCAACGTAGTAGGGATCTTTCTTGAAATCAAGATAAGGAGATTCAACGGGATCAGCAGCAAGTTTGCAAAGTTTAAGCATTCTTTCCTTGATGCTTGCAATAATATCGTCGAACTTACCATCGCTTTCAATCTTAGCGTCAACAAGCGACTTTCTGTAAGTAATCATAGGATCGTATTGCTTCCAGTTTTCTACTTCTTCGATCGTTCTGTAGCTCATTGAGTCTGACGGAGAGTGTCCACCATAACGATAAGTTACAACGTCGAGCATTGCAGGACCTTTGCCTTCTACTAAGAGTTGTTTCTTTCTCTTCATAGCTTCGATTACAGCTAAGGGGTTGAAACCGTCTACTCTTTCAGCATGGAGTTGTGACGGATGAACACCTGCACCAAGACGAGCTAAGAAGTCGTAAGCCATGGTTTCACCTCTAGTTTGACCACCCATTGCATAACCATTATCAAAGAAGTTGAAGAGAATGGGAAGTCCACCCTTCTTTTCCCATAATTGATGGAATTGGTCCATAGATGCGAAGTTCATACTTTCATATACAACACCACAACCAACTGCACCGTCACCAACGTTACTGATAACGATACCAGGCTTGTCGTTTGCTTTCTTGTAAAGAGCAGCGCCGAGTGCTACGGGAGCTGCACCACCAACGATAGCGTTGTTGGGATAGATACCAAACGGTAAGAAGAATACGTGCATTGAACCACCCATACCTCTATGGAAACCAGTTCTACGAGCAAAGATTTCACTCATAAATCCGTAGAGAAGGAAGTCTACTGCTAAGTCCTTAACGTTGCCGGTCTTGTTGAGTTTTTCAACGGGAGCAAGCGTTTCACCGCCCATGAAGTCTTTCATGATTTGATAAAGTTTATCTTCAGGAAGTTTATTAATTGATGCTAAACCTCTTGCTAAAACTTCACTATGGCTTCTGTGTGAACCAAAGGTCATATCGTCCATATCGAGAATGTAAGCTTGACCTACCGCAGCTGCTTCTTGACCCATAGAAAGGTGAGCAGGGCCGGGATAAGAATGCTTAAAGCCTTGATATTCGCCCTTGATTTTGATTTCGTTAATCATGCTTTCAAATTCGCGAAGCATTGCGATATCGTGGAAGATACGAACGAAATCGTCTTTTTTGAAGTTCTTCTTTTCGTCTTCAATAGTCTTATTGTAGACGTTTACGGGAATATCCGTGAACTCGATTTTGCCTTTTGCCCTAATAAAATTAGGATCAATTACTAAATTTTTTGGCATTTTTTTATCTCCTTATGTTTTTTAACTTAAATTATATACTGAAAATCGCTTCTCTAACGATTTCACATACGGTGGGATGCGGGAATACGAGTTTCTTGATGTTCTCGATATCCACTTCTAGGTCTATCATAGCAGATACCGCTACGATATATTCGCCCGAATACCTGCCGATAACGTGTGCGCCGATAAGAGTGTTGGTCTTCTTGTTGATAACCAACTTGCAAATACCGTTAAGGTCGGTATTTTCAGCAATGTATCTTCCCGAGAAGGTCAAGGGAATGGATACGCATTTAACGTCGATACCCTTTGCCTTTGCGCTCTCTTCGGTTTCACCTACCGAACCAACTTCGGGATTGGTGTAAATAACCGACGGGATTACGTTATAACGCATGCGGTCTTTCTTGCCGAGAATGTTGTTTACTGCAACTTCTGCTTCTCTATAAGCGGTGTGCGCAAGCATAACTTTACCGTTAACGTCACCAACTGCATAAACGTTTGCAACGTTAGTTCTCATCATATCGTCGGTAACGATTGCGCCTCTTTCAAGGTTTACGTTAAGGTTTTCTAAGCCGAAGCCTTGGGTAACTGCGCGTCTGCCGATTGAGCAGAGAATTTTATCCGCAGCAACCTTTTCGCTCTTGCCGTCCTTTTCGTAAACTACGCCGTCTTTTTCAACAGCGGTAACTTTGCAGCCGAGCTTAAAGTCAACGCCTTTCTTTTCAAGGCTCTTTTGAAGGATTGAAGAGATTTCGTTTTCGGTAGGTCCTGCAATCTTGTTGAGCATTTCAACGACGGTAACCTTTGAGCCGACCGACGAGAAGTAGCTTGCCATTTCAAGACGCATAACGCCGCCGCCGATAACTACCAATTTTGGAGGGATTTCAGTTAAATCTAACACTTCGCTATTGGTCATAACAACGCCAGGTTCAAGGTTTTCTCTTAAACCGGGAATCGGGGGAACTACGGGCATAGAACCGCTTGCAACGATAAGACGTTTAGCGATAACCTTTTCTTCGCCAGCTTTAACGATAATACCTTCGTCGGTTTTGCCTTCGATAAAGCCTTCAGTTTCTTTCATAACGACGTGGTTTCTCTTAAGTTGACCTTTAACGCCCGAAACGAGCATTTTAACGACGCCGTTCTTTCTTTCAACTACGAACTTTTGATCAACTTTAGCCTTTCCGTCGATATTTACGCCGTAAGCCGAAGCGTGATTAGCATAGTCAAAAACTTTTGCAGAGTTAAGGAAAGTCTTGCTGGGAACGCAGCCTTCGTTAAGGCACACGCCACCAAACGCTCTCTTTTCAATAACCATAG
>JAZRSG010000026.1:0-1123 GCA_045651465.1 Christensenellaceae bacterium | reverse complement strand
CTATTCAGTTGTTATTTAGTTTTCAGTTTACTATTAATCCTTACTTTTTTCAAAAGAACTTTTTCTAGTTCGTCGTAGTTAATAAACCACGTGTTGCCGTGGAAATACCTTGTTACCAACTTTGATTTCATATAACGTGACACGGTTGCCTTATCTATCTTTCGGTTAGGGTAGTCCTTATTAAATTGCGTGACGCAATCTCTTAAACAACGTAGGCGCGGCATTGTTGCCGGTTCGCTAATTTTTCTTGGATTTACCTTTTTGAAAAATTGCTTATGGTCGATAAGCCACTTGCCGTTAGTTATGATATAACGTATGTCGTTGTCGTGAGCAAAACGCCTTAAATTAGGACGGCGAATTATCGTATCGGGGTCGGCGTTTGAGAACATTCTCATAAGTTCGCCCGAAGAAATTAAAGTATTCATCTACGTTCACCTCCACCTTGAAAAAATGCGTAAAGCTCGTCCACGTTAATGAGCCACGAGTTGCCGTATTTAAGCGTAGTAATTTTACCTTTCTTACAAAGTTCTCGTAAAAAATACCACGAAACGGGAGAGTCAGGGTCTTGTGATTTCATTTCCTTTATAACGTCGCTAATGCGCCTTAATTTTGGTATATACATAAGTCCTCCTATTTCTTACCGGTGATAACGTCAAGAGCGTTTAGAGCGCGTTCTTGAGTGTCTGGCATAAAGTGGCTATAAACTTCCAAAGTAACCGTTGATTCGCTATGTCCTAAGTATTTAGTAACCGTTTGAATAGGCACGCTTTGAGTGAGCAGTACGCTACAATACGTATGGCGAAGGCCGTGACAGCAAACGTGCTTAAAGCCGTTGTCTTTTTCAAACTTGTCTAGCCATTGCCTAACCACGCCAATTCCTGCGGGTTGACGATAAACGTTAGACACGATATAAGTTGAATCTAAATGCTCGTCAAACTTGTCGTCGGCTTCTCTAAACCAATCTTGGAAATTAATTAGGTCATCCACCAAATCTTGGGGTAGGGGAATAATACGTTTTGAAGTTTTGGTTTTCGGGTCTTTTTCGTACGTGCCAACGCTCGAAGAATAAATTCGGTTGCGCTGAATATGTACTACCTTTTGCTCAAAGTCGATATCCGACCAT
>JAZRSG010000025.1:0-1967 GCA_045651465.1 Christensenellaceae bacterium | reverse complement strand
AAGCGATTAAGCAAAGCACTAAAACGACAATCAAAATAGGAAGTGCGATACCTAAATATCCGTTGATTTGACTGCTTTTTATAGCCAAACGTAAGATAATTTCCGTGCCGTCCGAAAGTTCCGTTTTCAAAGCGTAATAGGTCATATTACAACCAAACGTTTCAGAATATCTTTCTACCGTTTCAGGCTTTCCGTTTAATGCGTTTTTAACTTCTTCACGGTCAATATGGTTTTCAAGTGGAGATTTTGTGTCGCTTTCATATAAAACGTTTCCGTCTAAATCCATAATGGTAACACGGAAAGCATCGTCATTAGAATATCTTGCAAACCCCGAAAAATCTTCTTCCGTTTGAACGAGCGAGCAAGCAAGCTCCGTTTCTTCCGCAAGTCTTTCTTTCATCATTGTTTTTGCGTTTATGTTCACGGCAACGATACCGAATATAAACATTACAAGAACGGAAAGAAAGGTAAGTGAAAGAATTTGAAATAATGTTTTCTTTTTCATTTACTTATTTTCAAATCTATATCCGATACCACGAACAGTAACGATACAGTCTTTTCCTCCTGATTGTTTGATTTTATCTCTTATCGCTGCAATGTGCATATCGAGCGTTCTCGTTTCACCCATATAATCATCGCCCCATACTTCCTTGAACAGTTCTTCACGTTCAACCGTAACGCCTGCTTTACCGATAAGAATTTTCAAAAGCTTAAACTCTTTAATTGTAAGCCCTAAATCTTTATCATTATAAAAAGCTTTATAAACGTTGTTATCAATCGAAAATCCGTCTGCGTTTGTTATGTAAAGTTTAGCACGACGTAAATTGGTTTTTACACGTGCCAAAAGTTCAAGAACTGAAAATGGCTTTGCCATATAATCGTCCGCACCTTTATTAAGTCCTTTTACAAAACTGATTTCGTCAGACTTCGCACTAACACAAATTACGGGGATTTTTTCATCTACTTCACGAATTTTCGTTAAAATAGTAAAACCGTCCATAATCGGTAGCATTATGTCAAGAATTACAAGGTCAGGCTTTTTAACGTTAAACACGTCAAAAAAGTCTTTGCCGTTTTCAAAGATTTTAGTTTCATAACTTTCTTCAAAAGCGCCTTCGTAAACTTCTTGCATACCTTCGTCATCTTCAACGATATAAATTAGCTCTTTCATTATACTTTTACGTGTACTCCCGTTTCGTTATATTTCGTCCACTCACAAACGTTTACTGCGTGGTCACCGATTCTTTCTAAATATTTTGCAACCATCATAAGTTCTATTGCTTGGTCGCCATTATTACCGTCTTTCTTAATAAGTTCTATCAAATCATTTTTAACGGCTAAAAACATTTCGTCCATCTCGTCGTCAAGTTTAATTACTTCATCGGCAAGAGCTTCGTTATTATTTATAAACGAGTTTACGCTTTCTCTAACCATTTTTACGGCAAGATGCCCCATTGCAGTAATATGCGTAAGTTTTTTGATATACTTGTCGCCCGGCATTGTGTAAACCAAATCGCCAATATCACTTGCTTGGTCGCCAAAACGTTCAATATCCGTTATCATTTTAAGTGCGGTGGAAACTTCTCTAAAATCTTTTGCAACGGGTTGTTGTTTTAATAGGATTCTCATACAGCGTTTTTCAATATCCATTTCGTATTCGTCAACACGCTTATCCATTTGCCCGATGCTTTTGCCAAGTTCTCTATCACGATTAACGAGCGCAGTAATTGCATTTTCAATCATTTGCTCGGTAAGACGGCACATTTCCACAAGCTCGGTTTTGAGTTGTGAAAGTTCTTCTTCAAATATTTTTCTAATAGACATACTCTTTACTCCTTAATTATACTGTTTTTTTCTGAAAAAATCAATCGCTTTTTGGGTATCAACCAAATCTACCCGTGATGTAGCGTTCAGTTCTCTCGTCTTTTGGTGACGTGAATATTTCTTCAGTATTGCCAAATTCAACA
>JAZRSG010000024.1:0-1014 GCA_045651465.1 Christensenellaceae bacterium | reverse complement strand
AAAAACCACATTTTTTGTGGTTTTTTACTATTTTTAGGGCAAAAATCGGTCGTTTTTGGAATAATTTTGAACTATTCCACTATATCCACTCCAAGAGAAAAGATAAGGGATACCCACAATCAAGTGAGTATCCCAATTTTTTATTCCTAAAACAAGTTGTTTAGAGCGTTTAATGCCTTTTCTTGCGTGTCGGGGATAAAGTGGCTGTAAACTTGTAAAGTAATGGTTGAGTCGCTATGTCCCATATATTTACTAACCGTTTGTAAGGGAACGTTTTGCGATAATAGCAAACTGCAATAGGTATGGCGTAGTCCGTGACAACAAACTCGCTTGAAACCTTTGTCGTCTTGAAACTTTTTGAGCCAACCACCAACCGTATGCGGATATACAGGTTCACGGCAGATGTTGACGGCAAAGTAGTATTCGTCCACGTTGTTATCAAAATCGTCGTCGATTACTCTAAACCACTCACGATATTCCTTCAAATCGTCAATTAAAGGCGTTGGAAGGGGTATATCTCGCGTGGAAGTCTTTGTCTTGGGTTCTTTCTCATAGATTCCGTATCCCTTTGCTACAAGGCGATTTCTACGAATATGCACCACTTGCTTGTCAAAATCAATGTCCGACCAACGAAGTCCGTTTAGTTCGCCTGCACGCACACCCGTAAGAAGCATAAATTTTATGGGTACACGCTTGTAAATCAAATCTTCGGGAAGTTCGTCAAGCGCCTTCATAAATTCTTGGGCTTCGGCTATTGAATAAACTTCTTTTTCATTGATGGGGCGAAGTGATGAGTTGCTATTGCCGGAACCAACTTTGGTGGCGCATACGGGATTTTTAGTTATCCAATCGTAGCGTACGGCTTCGTTAAATACCGTTCTAAGCAATCTTCTATAACCTTTAATGGTTTCGGCTGAATAGCCTTTATTTCGTTCGTTGGGCTTAAAATATTCGTCGAAATCAAGGTTGTGAATCTCGCAAATTTTCTCTGCCGTTTCACGAACTATGTAATTA
>JAZRSG010000023.1:0-1194 GCA_045651465.1 Christensenellaceae bacterium | reverse complement strand
TGGCTTATTGGGGTAATTGCCGTTGTGTTGCTTACAATAGGGATTGCCTTAGTTGTGGACGGAGTAAACGGGTTAAAAGCAATAGGCGATTTTATAACTGACCAAATACTTGGTATGAAATGGCTAAACGCTTTAATCGGGATGGCGTGTAGCGCTATGTTTGGCGAAACTTTTATGTCGGGACATTGGGGGCAAGCAATACAATTTTTTGCATATGATACGGTAAAAATAGTCGTGTTGTTATGCTTGCTTATCTTTCTCATTTCGTATATACAAAGTTATTTCCCACCCGAAAGAACAAAAAAAATACTTGGACGATTTAAGGGTATCGGCGCAAATGCGGTTGGTGCTTTGCTTGGTACGGTTACGCCCTTTTGCTCTTGCTCGTCCATTCCTATCTTTATGGGTTTTACCCGTGCAGGAATTTCAAGCGGTGTTACGTTCAGTTTCTTAATTTCAAGTCCGCTCGTTGATTTGGGTGCGTTTATTCTACTTGTGAGCGTGTTTGGCTTTCCTATTGCGATTGCTTACGTTATCGTGGGGTTAATTCTTGCCGTTGTCGGGGGAACGATTATTGAAAAAACGGGCGTAGGAAAACACGTGCAAGATTTTATTATGGAAGGCAGTATTGCCGAAGTGGACGGCGTAGAACTTACACAAAAAGATAGATTGATTTACGCAAAAGACCAAATGCTGTCAACGTTAAAAAAGGTATGGATTTATATTCTTGTCGGCGTTGGTATCGGGGCGACCATTCATAACTTTATTCCTACCGAATGGATACAAGCGATTTTAGGTAGTGATAAATGGTACGCCGTACCCCTTGCGACAATTCTTGGTACGCCTATGTATGCGGATATTTTCGGTACAATTCCCGTTGCGGAAGCGTTGTTTGCAAAAGGTGTTGGCGTTGGAACGATTCTTTCCTTTATGATGAGCGTTACCGCACTTTCCTTGCCCTCTATGATTATGCTTTCAAAGGCGGTTAAGCCGAAACTGTTATTTTGGTTTATCTTTATCGTTGTAGTCGGCATTATGATTATAGGCTTTACCTTTAACGCCTTTAATTTCTTATTCGTTTAATAAAATTTAAGGAGATATATATTATGAAACTTATTACTCTTGGTGCTTGTTGCAAAAAGTCTAAACAAAATCACGAAAACGCTGTGATTGCCTCAAAAAATTGCGGTATTG
>JAZRSG010000022.1:0-1489 GCA_045651465.1 Christensenellaceae bacterium | reverse complement strand
GTGAACGTAACGTCCGTCAACCTTTACTTTTTCGTGAATAATAACCTTATCTACGAATGCTCGTAAGATTTCAGGTGTCAATTCGTCAAAATCACTATATTTTTTAACGATAGCCAAAAACCTTTGTATGTTATCATATTGGGTTTTGGCTTTTTCTATTTCTGCCTTTAAGAAGTTGAGCCTTTCGGTCAACGTCTTTTGTTCGACTTCATAATTATCGCTCATTTTTATATAGCGCTCTTCGGAGATTTTTCCTGCAACCTTATCTTCATAAAGGCTTTGGATTATTTTATCGAGTTCCACAATACGTTTTTCCGCTTCTTCCTTTTCAGTTATAGCGGTAGTTAGTTCTCGTTTACTTCTTGCATCGGTGCTACGTTTAAGAATATTTACAAACTCGTCCTTATACTTATTTGCAAATTTAACCGTGTATTGCAAATCGTTTTGAATTAGAGCCAAAGCGGCGTGAGCCGTTATTTGGTGCGACGTACAATACTTCTTCTTTTTCTTGCGATAGGTAGAGCAATTAAAATATTCTTTTTGATTCATTGTCGTACAACGGCAAAGATACATCTTTTCGCCACAGTCAGCGCAATAAAGTATTCCCGAAAGCATATGTGGTGTACCCATATCGGTTAAACTCCTTCGTCCTGCACGGACTTGTTGAACAATATCAAAAGTGTCTTGGTCTATTATTGCTTCTTGCGTATTTTTAAAGATTGCCCAATTTTCTCTTGGATTATTGTAACTCTTTTTAGACTTGTACGATTTCTTATAGTGCTTAAAATTTACCGTATGACCAAGATACTCTTCATTTTCAAGAATACCCACAATCGTAGTATAGTCCCAAATTTCCGCATCTTGTTTTATCTTTACTGAACAAGGCAATTTCTTCCTATGTAAGTAAAGCGATGGCGTTTCTATTCCACGTTCGGTTAAAATTCTTGCGATTTGTTTTGGTCCATACCCTTTAACACAAAGATTAAAGATTTCCTTTACGATTAAAGCGCCTTCTTCGTCAACAATCCATTTTTCCTTATCTTCGGGGTCTTTCATATAGCCCAAAGGTGGAATAGTGGTAAGATGTTTACCCGAATTACCTTTTGCTTTCATAACGGCTTTAATCTTACGGCTACAATCTTTTGCGTACATTTCGTTTAGGATATTCTTAAACGGGATAATATCATCGTCGGGGTTAGTTTCCGTATCCATTTGGTCGAAGATTGCTATAAACCTTACGTCCGCATCGGGGAAATAATACTTGGTGTAATATGCTACGAGAATATGGTCACGCCCAAGTCTTGACATATCTTTTACGATTACGGTAGAGATTTCGCCGTTTTCTATATCGTTAAGCAAACGCTTAAATGCAGGGCGTTCAAAATTACTACCGCTATAACCGTCGTCTATGTAAAAACGGATGTTCCTAAACTTGTTTTCTTTCGCATAGTCCGAAAGCAATAACTTTTGGTTTTTGATACTGTTGCTA
>JAZRSG010000021.1:0-29923 GCA_045651465.1 Christensenellaceae bacterium | reverse complement strand
TGGCTTCTGTGTGAACCAAAGGTCATATCGTCCATATCGAGAATGTAAGCTTGACCTACTGCCGCTGCTTCTTGACCGATTGAAAGGTGCGCAGGACCGGGATATGAATGCTTAAAGCCCTGATATTCACCCTTGATTTTGATTTCGTTAATCATGCTTTCGAATTCTCTAAGCATAGCGATATCGTTGAAAATACGTACGAAATCGTCTTTCTTGAAGTTTTTCTTTTCGTCTTCAATAGTTTTGTTGTAAACGTTTACGGGGATATCAGTAAACTGAATTTTTCCCGGAGCCCTGATAAATTTAGGGTCTACTACTAAATTTTTTGGCATTTTATATTTCTCCTTAATTTTTTATAGTGTTATATACTGAAAATCGCTTCTCTAACGATTTCTGATACCGTGGGGTGCGGGAAAACAAGTTTCTTAATGTTTTCGATATCCACTTCTAAGTCGATCATTGCAGATACGCTTACGATATATTCGCCAGAGTAACTACCAATGATGTGCGCACCGATAAGAGTGTTGGTTTTCTTGTTGATAACAAGTTTGCAAATACCGTCTAATTCGGTGTTTTCCGCAACGTATCTTCCCGAGAAAGTCAAGGGAATTGATACGCACTTAACGTCAAGACCTTTTTCTTTTGCGCTTTCTTCAGTTTCACCTACTGAACCAACTTCGGGGTTGGTGTAGATAACTGAAGGAATTACGTTATAACGCATACGATCTTTCTTTCCTAAAATGTTGTTGATAGCAACTTCCGATTCTCTATAAGCGGTATGCGCGAGCATTACTTTACCGTTTACGTCACCAGTCGCATACACGTTTGCAACGTTGGTTCTCATAGTATCGTCGGTAACGATTGCGCCACGTTCTAAGTTTACGCCAATGTTTTCAAGACCGATGCCTTGAGTAACTGCGCGTCTACCGATAGAAAGAAGAATCTTTTCAGCTTCAACTTTTTCGCTCTTTCCATCTCTTTCAAATACAACGCCGTCTTTTTCGATAGCGGTTACCTTGCAACCGAGGTTGAAAATAACGCCCTTTCTTTCGAGAGTCTTTTGTAAAATCTTAGAGATTTCAGCTTCGGTAGGTCCTGCGATTTTATTAAGCATTTCTACAACGGTAACCTTAGTTCCTACTGATGAGAAGTAGCTTGCCATTTCTAAACCGATTACACCGCCACCGATAACTACTAAAGTCTTGGGGATTTCGGTTAAATCAAGAATTTCTCTGTTGGTTAAAACTACGCCAGCTTCAAGGTTTTCCTTAAGTCCCGGAATGGGAGGAACAACGGGCATAGAACCGGTTGAGATAATTAAACGTTTTGCAAGGAACTTTTCTTCGCCGGCTTTGATGATAATACCTTCGTCCGTCTTACCTTCGATAAAGCCTTCAGTTTCCTTCATGGTAACTTTATTTCTCTTAAGTTGTCCTTTAACGCCAGAAACGAGCATCTTAACTACGCCGTTCTTTCTTTCAACTACGAACTTTTGATCGATAGAAGTTTTTCCGTCAACCTTTACGCCGTAGTTAGCAGCGTGATTTGCGTAATCTAAAACTTTTGCCGAGTTTAAGAAGGTTTTACTGGGAACGCAACCTTCGTTAAGACAAACGCCACCAAACGATCTTTTTTCGATTACTAAAGTCTTTAAACCTGCATGGCCAGCGCGTTCTGCAGCAAGATAACCTGCAGGACCACCGCCGAGTACGATTAGATCAAATGTTTCCATATTATTCTCCTTCCTTTATCTTAGATACATTTGCTATCAGCCAAAAGATTGAAGCTGAAGTTTTCAAGATAATCTTTAAGATCCTTTAAGAATCTTGATGCGGGAGCGCCGTCTAACGCTCTATGGTCGTAAGAAAGTGATAAGCTCATTGACGTATAAGGAATGATTTCACCGTTCTTGCCGAGTTTAACTCTAGTTTCTAAGGTGTTTACACCGAGAATACCCGTTTGAGGGGGATTTACTACGGGAGTAAAGCTTTCAATACCCATAGTACCAACGTTACTGATAGTAAAGCTACCACCCGTTAATAATTCGGGAGAAAGTTTACCGTTGATAGCGTCGGTTGAGAGTTGTTTTGATTTAGATGCGATTTCAGAAAGGCTCATAAGGTCTGCGCCGAAAAGCGTGGGAACTAAAAGTCCTCTAGGCGTATCGGTTGCAATACCCATATTTACGTGTTCGAAATAACGCATAGTATCGCCGTTAATCAAGTGCGCATTAAGATCTTTGTGTTTCTTAATAACTCTTGATACTGCAAATACGATAATATTGTTGATAGTGATAGAAGGAAGGTTAAGCTTTTCAGCATTATCTTTAAGATATTTTCTGAAAGCCATAACGTTAGTGCAATCAAAAGAAATGGTGTGCGTAAGTTGAGCCATGGTTGATAAACTTAATACCATGTTCTTAGCGATAACCTTTCTGATGTTGGACATCTTTTCGTCCTTATAAGCCTTAACGTCAGCAGAATCAACTGCGCTTGCCTTAACTTCAGCTTGAGCAACAGCAACGGGTGCAGAAGCAACCTTGGGATTAACGCTAGCTTCTCTAACGTCCTTTTCAATAATTCTTCCGTTAGGACCAGTTCCTACTGCGGTAGCTAAATCAACGCCAAGTTTTGCTGCTAAGTTCTTTGCTCTAGGAGATGCAAAGATTTTTCCATCGTTAGTTGCAGTTGCTACGGGTGCGCTTGCAGTTTCAGCTGCCACGGGTGCAGTCTTAACTTCAACCTTAACTTCTTCAGCAACCGGAGTAGCGGGAGCGCCACCGGGAGCATAGCAAGATGCATCTTCCCCGTGAGGTCCTACTGCACAAACGTTTGATAATACGGGTACTTCGTCCCCTTCTTCACAGAAAAGGGCTAATACTTCGCCGTCTACTTCGGCTTGATAGTCGAAAGACGCCTTATCAGTTTCATACGAGAACATAACGTCGCCAACCTTAACTGCATCGCCAACCTTTACGTTCCATTTGGTAAGAATACAACTTTCTACCGTGATACCTGCCTTAGGCATAGTAACGGGCTTAACGTTGGGGTTAAGTGCAACGGGTTTAGCTTGTTCAACCTTAGCGGTTTCAACGGGCTTAACTTCTTCTGCTACGGGAGCGGCAGGAGCACCATTGGGTGAAAGCGCCGATACGTCTTCCCCATGATTACCGATAGCACATACGTTTGATAATACGGGTACTTCGTCCCCTTCTTCACAGAAAAGGGCTAATACTTCGCCGTCTGCTTCCGCTTGGTAATCAAAAGACGATTTGTCAGTTTCATACGAGAACATAACGTCGCCAACCTTAACGGTATCGCCGACTTTTACGTTCCATTTGGTGAGAATACAACTCTCTACCGTAATGCCCGCTTTGGGCATCGTAATCGGAATTGCCATAATTTTCTCCTTTTTATGATTAGTTATATTTTTTTAGATTAAATCTTTTTTGCGTTTGCAAGAACGTATTTTTCAGCTTCGTCTGACCAAATACCGTTGTTTCTATCGCAAATTTCAGCAAGATCAGCAAAGAATTTATCAGTCTTTCCTAGTTCCTTAAAGTCTGCAATAGCAGTCATAGGCATTGAAATGTGGGTATAAACGAGTTTCTTTGCACCCTTGATGTTGGGAAGGTTTAAGGTCGTATCAACAACGCTATCAAGACCACCAACGTGTGAAATCATGATTGCGGGGTTAATTCTACCTTCACCTGAAAGTTTAAGAGCTTCTCTTAAGTCGTTAGTGTTACCACCTGAAGTTCCGGTAATTCTATGGAACGCATAGTGAACGTCGTAGAAATTGAATTTTGCAGAGAAATCGGTTTTGGTAGGACCTGCGAAGAAGTTCAAGCAACCGTTTTCACCAAGTAATGCGTCGCCTTGTTCAACGAGTGCAGCAACGGGTGCATAAACGAATACGTCGTCATAACCGTTTCCACCGTTGAGTTCTTTCATATAAGCAACGGGATCTTCGATAGTAGAAGTGTTAACGTAAACGAGCTTAACGCCGTTCTTAGCCGCTTCTTCAACGGTTAAAAGAGATGCCGCTCTGTCAAGTCTAGCTTGATCGATATCGGTTACAACCATTAAAGAGGGCTTTCTATCGCCGTGCATACCGTAATCAACTGCGCCAAGTCCCATAGGACCTACACCAGCTAAAATCGCTACTGAACCACCTTCTTTAATACCCATATCGTGGCTATGAGTTTCGTAAACACTATGATAGTTTTCGTGATATCCAGCAATAATGCAAGACATGGGTTCTGCAAGTGACGCCTTAAAGTAGCTTTCGCCTTCGTAAGGAATAAGGCAATCTGATTCCATTACTTCGTTGGGAATAATAACGTACGTTGCGTCACCACCGATATTTACGTATGAATAGCCGGGAGCAATATAGGGGTTTTCTTTAAGGTTCATAGCAGGTTGAATACCGAACTTGCTACCTTCCTTAAATTTATGTTGCCACTTAGAGCCAACCTTAACGATGTCACCGCAGAATTCGTGACCGATGATGATAGGATTGGTCGCAATATCATTGGGAACTCTCTTATGGTTTGCACCTTGTATTGCTGCTTTGTAACTTGACATACAAATACTGTCAGATACAACTCTAGCAAGGATTTCGTCGTCTTTAATTTCGGGCAATTCAAACTCTTCGAGTCTAAGATCGCTTTGTCCGTAAAGTCTAACTGCTTTAGTTTTCATATGGATAAATTCCTCCGATTTTCATTTGCTTTTATTATAACATATATATAATGTTTTTTAAACCTCTTAAAATTAACTTGCAAATTAAATTTTTTTATGATACTATATAAGCATAAATGAACACAAATGAACAATCTTGTTCAATTTTGATAAAAACAAGGAGCTAGAAATGTTTTCAATTGAACGCCAAGAGGAAATTTTAGAGATCTTAAACAAAAACAAATCGGCAACGGTAGAAGAACTTGCAGGGGAACTTTTTGTGAGTGGAGCAACCATTAGGCGCGACCTACGAATGATGGAAGCAAAAGGGCTTATTAAACGCTCTCACGGGGGCGCTATGCCATTTAAATCAAGCGCCGAAGAAACTGCTTTTGCGCTACGTGAACAAGAAAATACCGCCGCAAAAAAGAGCATCGCAAATCTTGCAGTTAAACTCATTAAAAACGGAGATTCCGTTTTTCTCGATTCAAGCACGTCGACCGGCGTCCTTATTCCCCTACTCAATAATTTCAACTACCTTTCAGTGACTACTACGGGGATTAGAAACGCTCTTCTTCTTTCGCAAACCAACAACGTAAAAATATATATCGCAGGCGGTCAAATTCTTAACCACTCCAACTCAATTATCGGAACGGACACTATGGATTACATTTCTCGTATCCACGCTGATATTTCACTTATTTCTTGCTCTGGCTTTAACCTAGAAAACGGCTTTACCGATTCGAGTATTGAGCAGGCGAAATTAAAACAACAAATGCGCAAAAATTCAAAGATTTTAGCTATGCTTTGCGACAGCACTAAATTTAACAAAACTTTCCTTTGCACAGACTTTTATTTAGACGATATAGATTACTTAATAACCGACAAAACTCCGCCCCAAGAATACATAGATAAAATCTCGGCGTCAAAGTGCAAACTTATTACACCAACGACCACAAATTTCTAGCAAAAAAGTAACCAATAAATAAAAGACTAACGAAATCTTTTCGTTAGTCTTTCTTTATTTTACAAAACACACCACTGTCAAACAAATTGGATTTTAATATTTATTTCTTTTTATATTCATACAAACGATACAGTTTTTTCGAGAGACCGCCCGCATAAAGTTTCGCAAAAATGAACTTTTCAAATCCTTTTAATTGGTCAATGTATTTTTGCGGTATCATCGTGTGCTCTTTCACATAAGAAAGTTTCTCGCCTTGATACACTTTAGGATCATCAATGCCATAAACCTTTGTAACACCCACGTCGTTTATCGGGTTTCTGTGTTTAGACATTTTAGCGGCAAAAGTAGTATAAGAGTCTACTAAGAGCACAAGCCTTTCGAAATGAGAGCATAAGCAATCCATCAAACCTTGCATTTCCTCGATAGTCAAGTACATACTCACGCCTTCCATAACAATAATGGCGATTTTGTTTTCTTTGATATTCGTCAGCCATTTGCAATCTCTTGCATCACCTTCAATCATTTTATAGCTGGCTGTTTCGGCATAGTATTTTCTCCTTTCTTGAATAACCTCGGAAAAATCTACGTCGTACCATTTATGATTTTCTGTTCCAATTCTCACAACTCGGCTATCCATTCCGCACCCTATATGAACAACCACCGCTTCTTGCAGTTCTGTCATTTTCTGTTTTAGCCATTCGTCAAACACGGCAGAACGAATTCCCATATAATAAGCAAGCCATTTGGATTTCGATTTTCCCTTAAGTAAAAAACCTTCCGTTTCCCAAATTTCTTCGGCTTTCTTATCATCAAGAAACAACCCCTTTTTACTAACGTAATATTTACCATACAAAGGAATATATAACGTCTTATTCACACCGTTCATAAACTCACCTTAAAACTCAAATTCGATTGTTCAATTTAATTCCCCTATGGGAAGCTCCGCAAATTATGTTTCTTTGTAATTAATCAGTTAGATAAAACGTGCAGGTCGAGAGCTTTTTTCTCTTTATTTTCATAACTTTTCCGCTATCCATCGTGAGCGTATACCCGTCTTTATACGGGCAGTTTTTACAGTCCGATTTTAAGTGTGATTTAAATGGACAATGACGCAACGTCATATATGCAAAATTCTCTTTTTTATATACGCTATTTTCGGCAAAGATTATCGGCAGAGCATATTCGCTTGCCGTGTATCCGTTATAAACGTTAAGACCGCCACCAATAATCTTTTCACAGTCAAACGTTAGCGCGTAATAGTTGTTTGCAACGATCTTTATATTCGTCTTTTCTACTATATCCTTTAAGAGTTCAACGTCACTTTTAAGCGCAAAATTCGGTAAATCCAAATAGGGATTTTTATCGTTTTTCTCCGCCCAATTTATAAACTTTTTAACGCCCTCTATCGTATACTCACAAGGCGAGTAAACGACGTTTTTTTCTTTAATTTTTTTGTCGTAATTATCGACTATAACGTAGTCCGAAAACGCCTGAATTTCTCTACTATTTGAAGGCTTTATATAGTCGATTTTTTCTCTATCTATTTGAGCGATTAAACTCTTAATTTCATCCAAAACTTCACGCCTAAACGCGTTTAGGTTTTTCTTGAGTATAAAGACTGAATCTAATGCCTTTACCGTTACCAAAACGTCGAATTCTTGACTTTTTGAAAAGTTTGAAATTATCTCCTCTTTCGTCAAGGGATTGTTGATAGATTGATCCAACTTTTCGCCTAAAACGACGTATTCTTTTCCTCTAACGTTAAAGCTAGCCTTAATGGGCCACCCTTTTTCAGCATAGACGTCAATTTTTACTTTTATTTTTTGAATTTGAGATAAAAGTTTATCTTCTTCAGCCTGATCAACTATAAGGTTAATTTTATCCCCAACGCGCACTTTTTGCGTTGTAGTCAACACGTATTCGCCCTTACCGATTTTCTTTAAATCAAAAGCCGATAAAGTAGTCCTTTCTTCCCCATTATCAAAGAATTTAAACGTTGATTTTGGCGACAGCTCCCTGTTAGATGTAAAGTATACTTGATCGAATTTTCTACCTTCGTTAACGCGAGAAACTTTACCGATAAAAATACCGGTATGGTTATTTAGATTAGATATTATTTGACCGTTTCCATTAAAATAGCCCTCGGTAAATCCACGATTAAACGCCAGATCGATTTTTTCTTTATCAATGGTCTTTCCGTCTAACGCCTCACGATACGCCCTCGTAATCGTACCAACGTAGAAAGGTCTTCTTGCTCTACCTTCAATTTTAAGTACGTCTACACCCGCTTTTTGAAGGTCACTAAGTCTATCTATCAAGCAAAAATCTTTAGCACTTAAAAGAAAGCCCTTTTTCAATTTCTTATCGTTAAAACTAAGCGTATAAGGAAGTCGGCAAAGTTGTTTACACCTTCCCCTATTACCACTCTCGTTAAGCGCGTATGAACTCAAATAGCAGTTACCCGAAAAGCACACGCACAAAGCGCCGTGCGCAAAATATTCTATTTCAATATTCGAATTACTTTTTATTCTCTTTATCTCGTCAAGTGGTGTTTCTCTAGCCAAAACCACTCGTTTAAACCCGTATTTTTCAATAGCGATCACACCTTCTAAGTTGTGAATCCCCATTTGCGTGCTTGCATGAAGTTCAACCATAGGATAATTTTTGTTAACCAAACTTGCAAGCCCTAAATCTTGGATGATAAACGCGTCGACGCCATAGTTATAAGCGTCAACAACCACGTTTAGCGCATCTTGAATTTCATCGTCGGTAAACAATATATTTATAGCAAGTAAAACCTTGACGCCGTACAAATGACAAAAATCAACGGCGTCTTTTAGATCAGATAGATTGAATCCGTCGATATTATTGCGCGCGTTAAAATCGTTTATACCTAGATAAACTTCATCCGCACCGCTATAAACTGCCATTTTCAGGCTCTCAAAATTGCCACAAGGCGATAAAATCTTCAACGTCAATCTTCCTAATCTTTTTTGTTTGATTATATCACACACGCCAGATACTGTCAACAACGAAAAAGGCTACTCAATATAAAAAGGGAGTAAAAATTACTCCCTTTTACTAAAGAATTTTATGTAATTATCCCATTAAAACTTCGCTAATTACGTCTAACACCTTTTGATAGCATCCTCCGCAACCAGTCGTGCAATGCGTAACTTTTTGTACGTCATCAAACACTTTCTCCACTTCCTCAAATTTATTGTGATTTTCAAGTGCGGATACTATATCGTGATATGAAACTTGTTTACAATTGCATACCGTATAATTCTCTTTCATAAATTCGTTCTCCTATTACTCTTCTACCTCAAATTCCGAAGTAGGCACACCACAAAGCGGACAAACCCAATCTTCAGGAAGAGAATCAAAAGATTGTTCCATTGCGTCTTCGTCGTAAACGTAACCGCAAATTTTACATACGTAGTTCATAAAAATTCTCCTTTAATCTTACTTAAAATATCTCTTTAATAAACCTTCAAACGCTTTACCGTGACGGGCTTCGTCTCTAGCCATTTCATGAACGGTATCGTGAATAGCGTCAAGATTAAGCATCTTTGCCTTTTTAGCAAGTTCTACTTTACCTGCAGTAGCACCGTTTTCAGCATCAACTCTAAGCTCTAAATTCTTCTTGGTTGAGTCAGTTACAACTTCACCTAAAAGTTCAGCAAATTTCGCAGCGTGTTCAGCTTCTTCCCAAGCAGCCTTTTCATAGTAAAGACCAATTTCGGGATAGCCTTCTCTGTGCGCAACTCTTGCCATTGCAAGATACATACCAACTTCAGTGCATTCTCCCGCAAAATTCATGCGGAGACCTTCGATGATTTCGGGATCAACTCCATTTGCAACACCGATTACGTGTTCAGCTGCCCATTCTAAGCCTTGAGCTTGTTCCTTAAACTTAGAAGCAGGTGCTCCACATAACGGGCACTTAGCAGGTGCTGAATCTCCTTCGTGAACATAACCACATACAGAACATACAAATTTTTTCATTTTTAATTTCTCCTTATATATTTATAATATTTATTTTTTATTTATTGTTACAGGTGTCACACAACCCGTAATACACACATTTTTCACTCGTTACCATCAACCCCTTCTCGGGTATTTCGTCAGGAACTTTAGACGGCTTAAACAAATCCACTATCCTTCCACAGTCAGTACAGATAAAGTGACTATGTCTAGAAATATCTCCGTCGTAGTGCAGTCTTTTGTCCTCCGTTTCTAAAGTAACGATAATTCCTTCATCCGATAAAACCTTTAGGTTTCTATAAACCGTTCCTAGACTTATCGTTGAATCAATCTCTCTACAAGAGGCATAGACCATATCCGCCGTGGGATGATCTTTCCTGCCCTTCAAGATTTCTTCAATCAGTTCTCTTTGCCTCGAATATCTCACGGTTGACCTCCTTAAGTAGTAATGATTACTATTATTATATTCAATCAAATACGATTTGTCAACACTTTTTTAAAAGTTTTTTAAAAATTTTTTTGAAAGCAAAAAAAGAGGCGCTCTCGCCTCCTTTTTTTCCCATACATTATATATATTTAATTATATTTTCCTTGTCTTTTCTCGTCTTTTTTCTCGTTTCTATATCCGAATAGCCTAGTGCAACGACGATCGTGCATATTTCGTCTTTTTCTAATCCGAGAACACTATATAGTTTTTCTTCATCCATCATACCGATAATACAACTATCTACGCCAAGGTCAGTTGCCGCAAGAGTAATATATGCGATTAATTCACCAACGTCGTACTTAACGAATCTATTTCTATCATATTTTTGCTCTACGGTGGGCTTTAACGGCCTTACCTTATCTACGACAGCAATAAAAGCTTTTGCCCCCGTTAAAAAGCCGTTATGACCGTTTACTTGCAAACTTTCACAAATTTTTTGAACGTTATCCCCTTCATACGCGCAAATCATTTTCCACGGCTGACTGTTACATGCAGATGGAGCTAGCATTGCCGTTTCCATAATCTTATCAAGTGTTTCTTTTTCTATCGGCTTATTAGAAAAATCTCTACACGATTGTCTTGTTTTTGCTAAATCTAAAAAACTCATAATTTTTCTCCTATCTTTATGTTTATATTTTACATCATATTTTATGTTTTTGCAATAGAAAAAATTATTTTACGTTTAGTGATTTTTCTTTTCTATACCTCTCAACGGCTTTTAAGTACTTTTCGGATAGGCTTAAACTATAACGTTGCTGTTCTTCGTACGACAATGTTTTATAATACGATATATCGGTAAGTCTTCCTATAGCGTTAGACACCTCGCCTTCTTCGATTAGCATTTTCTTAACCTTCTCATAAAACTCTTCGTCGTTATCCGTCCTTCTAATATCATCACTCACTTTGCTATTATAATATTCTTTAACCCTTGAAACCGCTATTCCCGACTGCTCAGCCCTTTCGATTTCACTATCAAGTGTTTGCTTATAATTTTGCCAAAAACCCTTTTTAAGGCGCATTTTCGCCTCCCTACAATATTGTTTTAGCGTTTTTCCTTCTTCAACCATAATTTTCTCCATAATTCGACAAGTTTCTTCAAATTTCAACAAATATTTTATATAAATAAAAAAATCTACCAAACTATCTTTGGTAGATTTCTCTTTTAGCCTTTAATGCTTCTTTTTCTTGCGGCTTCAGCCTTTTTCTTTTTCTTTACGGAAGGCTTTTCATAATGTTCTTTCTTACGTAAATCGCCGATAATACCGTCTCTAGAGCATTTTCTCTTAAAACGTCTTAATGCGCTATCGATATTTTCGTTTTCGCCTACTCTAACAATTGACATCTCTTTCAACCCTCCTTTGCCCTTTGGCTTTTCACTAACCGCTTAAGCAGTACATTTAGTATACAAAAATACTACTATTTTTGTCAACGATTTTTTACCGTTTTTTTGATTTTTTAAACCTTTTTATAACAAAAAAGGCAGTTATTTAAACTGCCTTTTGTTTTTTATAAGCTACTAATTAATAACCAACTTTTTCCCAGCAATCAAACGGAGCTGCAAGTTCGTCTGAAACGTATACTTGAGTATCCATAAGTTGTAACATTGAGCTAGGAACAAGCGGAGTTACAGGTCCGTGAAGAACAAGACGCGAAGTCATTCTTTGCCATGACGAGAAAGTTCCGTTGGTTAAGAGTGCGTGAACTTCGATTCTTTCTCTTGCATTCTTTACGTCGATAGGTCCAATCGTAGCCGCCTTAGGAGGTACGTCTGCGATATAACCTGATTGACCAAATACGCCGTGTAACGAGTTTTGAGCAACCGTTAAGGGGTGCAAATCAACGATTCTAGCCTTCATGTTAAGCCATTCGTCGATTTGAGCCTTGGTGGGTTCAACGTTGGGATCGAATCCTTCAGGGAAGAAATCGGGAACGGGGTCGATAAACGCCATATGACCAGTCCATCCAGGTGAAGAGCTACAAATATCAGCGCCACCCTCGCCACATTCAGTAATCATGTCAGAATAGTTAGCGATATTCTTAGTGGTGGGATAATGTACGTTTTCTAAAGGCATACGAAGTTTTTCGTCGATTTGATATACCAAATATTTTAACATGCTGTGTGCAAAACCTGCTTTGTAAGTTTCGGGTGCAATGTTACCGTCTTGGTCTGCCCATTCGTCCATCGCGAAGATGTGAACGTTTTTACAGTCAACTTTAAAGTAGTTGATGAGTTGAGCTAAAGGAATATACGTATCGGGTTCGGGGTTGCCGAGTATCAACGTAATTTTCTTACCCTTTTCAGACGCTTCTTTAATTCTTGAGAAAAGCGTTGCAATAAGTACGGGGTGCGGGTTCATCATAACTTTAATCTTAAAGTTGGGGTTGGGGTGCTTTTCAAGATCGGTTCCGCTAATCTTTCTTAACTTTTCACAAAGTTCTCTGTCCTTAAAAGGTACGTAACTTGCAGGGGTAAAAGCAAAGTCAGTTGCCGGATCAAAAATCTTACTCATAAAGTTCTCCTTTCAAAATTGTTTTCTTAATATTCATAAAACCGTCGGTAATAACGAGATTTGCATCGTATCCCTTCGCGATTTTACCTACGTTTGGTATTCCTGCTGCTTTTGCAGGATTAGTTGACGCCGCCTTAAAGACGTCACAAATAGAGCAACCTGTATGAAACATGTAGTTTCTACAAGCGATATCTAGCGTTAATCCCGATCCTGCGATTTCACCTGCAAAGTCAAAGTGAATATCGGTCGCCTCTTCATATCCTTCTGGAATAGGACCGTCCGACACGAACTGATCGGCAATAAGGATAATCTTGTCATCGCCTTTAATTTTCCTAACAAGTCTTTGCATGTACGGATCAACGTGTATGCCTAATCTATCGGAAATAATTTCAGCATAGATTTCGTCGTTATAGTTTACCGTTTCATCAACGCACACTCCCCTACATTCCGAATACTTATAAACCGTACCTGTAGCGTTAGTGTGGTGTGTTGCTATCTTTAATCCGTAAGGAATAAATCTTTCAATTTGTTCTGGAATCGCCTCGCTATGCGCAACCGAAAATGATATATCGGGAACTAACGCTTTAACGTCCTTAACAAACTCTTCGATGTTTTCTCTTTCAGGAGCGATACACCATACTTTAACGTCGTTTTTAACTTTTTCAAGAATTTCTATATAATCCTTTTTGTTAACAACGCCTTTCCAAGTATTATTTTCCCTATCACAACCATAGTTCGGATTAAGATACGGACCTTCCATATAAAGTCCCGCATAGTTCTTAAAACGACCTTCTTTTACTGCTGTAAAAATGGTATCAATCGCCTCTAAATATTTGTCCTTATTAAGGCTATAATAGAGCGCGGGAAGAACGCTAGTAACGCCGTGCTTTAGAAGCTCTTTAGACGCCGTCTCGGGATCTTCGTGTAGCCAAATATTATCTGCCGCGTGAGTGTGAATCTCAACGAGTCCAGGGCCAACGAAATTTCCTTCCGCATCAATAATTTCCGCGCCTTCTGGGATTTGAACGTCCTTTTTCTTACCAAACGACAAGATCTTACCTTGATCGATAAGAATTACGCCATCACCTATTATATGATCTCTTTGAACAATGTTACAATTAATTAATGCTTTCATAATACCTTGCATTTATTATACATTATAAAGTCCTTTCGGTCAATAGGTTATATTGCAAAAAATATACAATATATTGCAAATTCCTTTTTTACAAAAAAAGAAAAAACAATAAAAACACCTATAAAATAAAGAAAAATCGGTCAACACGAAAATTAACCGATTTTTTTCTAAATGTTAAATTGCAAATCAACGTTTATTTCTTTGCCTGTCTAGCAAGTCTTCTTCTTTCTTTTGCTTGCTCTTTCTTTAATTCCTTTTCTTGCTCGATAGCCTTAACTGCAATATCTATACTATCCTTTGCAACTTGAACTGCCGAATCGTCTACGATTTTAAGAACGGTTGCGGCTTGCTTAACGTTAATTTTATTCTCGTTCACATAATACTTAAAGTCGTTATTAGGTAAAATAAATTCGCACGTGATCACGTCCCTTTTAATAAGCATACGAACCAAACGAGATTTACCAACCTTATATTCTTCGTATCTACTATTCTTAAAGCGTTTAACGCCTTCAACTACTTTAGCATAATTTACAATTTCGTCATAAAATTTCTTCTCTTTTTTAGGGAGAGCGTTATATTTGTCATCTATCGTTTGCGTTTTATCCGCTGCAAATGAAACTGCGTTAGCGGGCTCAATTTCCATAGCAACCGTAGCAGAAACTTCAGCTTTTACGGGGGGTTCACTTTCGTTTACGGCGTATTTCATAGATCCTATAAGTTTCTTTACTTTGCAAACTAAAACGATGCCACACACGACCATAGCCACTGCAAAAAGTGCTAAAACCGCCAAGCCGAGGCAAACAACCCAAACTAATGAACTTGGTATTTGAATAGTAACTAAATTCATTTTTCTTCTCCTTTTGTATCAAATTTAACCATACGTACGCATTTTTTTGCGCATGTCGTTATTTTTAGATTATTATATTATAACATTTTAATTTCGTCAATACGTTTTAAAAATTATTTTTTTGATTTTTACAAAAAAAACGCCCCACACAAGTAGGGCGTTAAATTTCTAAAAGTCGTCGTCTTCTCTAGTGATTGAGATAATCGATGGGTTTTCTGAAAGAATTTTATGTATTTCAGATGCTACGATAATTTTATCCGTGCTTATATGTAAGCTATAAATAATATCATCGTTTTCTTTTTTCGCGTTAATTTTATTAAAACGTTCAACATCGAAAACTTTTTTGATTTTTTCAACTTCTTCACCAGTCGTGTCTTTATAGACGATCTTAAACTTAACGAAATGATGAGAGTGAAAAATCTTAAATCTTGAATGCATAATACACTGTATTAAGATTATGATTGCTGCAGCAACGATTGCAACTACGTATAATCCGCCACCGACTGCCATACCAATAGCCGCAGTTGCCCATATACCAGCCGCGGTAGTTAAACCGTGAACTACTTCCTTATGGTAGAATATCATGCCTGCGCCAATAAAACCTATACCAGAAACAATTTGAGCTGCAACGCGCGCAGCATCGGCTTTTTGAAACGCAAAAATTGATATTACCATATAAAGACAAGAGCCTACGCATACAATGGTGTGAGTTCTTACGCCGGCTTCCTTAAATCTCATCTTTCTCTCGAAGCCAATTGCAAATCCCAATACGAGTGCAAGCAACATTCTGAATATAGAAGATAAAATCGTTTCCCACGTTAAAACATCCACAAAAACTGCTTCCCAATTCATATGTGCCACCCCCTCCTAAAAATAAATTTGTTTTTGATTAATTTTCTATACGGCTAATCAAATATCTGCCGGTTTTTTCTAAAAGTAATAGAGCGTCGTAAACTAGTTCGTTTGGAAATTTTCTTAAGAACGCGTCTGCTTCAAAGGTAAAGTGTCCTTTATAGCCTACTTCTCTTAACGCTTTGCATACTTCTTCCCAATCAATTTTACCCGTAAATGGAAGAGTGTGCCAATCATCAAACTTATCGTTATCGTGAACGTGCAAGCAACCAATTCTATCTCCTAGCGCTCTAATGATCTTGGGTGCGCCTTCACAGTTAACCATTTCGGCGTGACCAATATCCATACAAGCAGTAAAGTTAGGATGCTTAATAACTTCCATGTGACGAACGAAATCGTCTGCAGTTCCACATGCCGAAGGTACGGTTTCAGTTTCAGTTTCGTCCTTCCACTTAAACATATTTTCAGTTGCAATCATCACGCCTTTTTCCTCAGCGTAAGGCAAGAATTCATCATAGAATTCCTTATTCTCTTCTGCCGATAAGAATGATCCAGGGTGAACTACTAACATTTTACAACCAAGGATTGCAGAGATATCGATAGATCTTTTCATCATTCCAACCAAAGGCATAATTTGTTCTTTTGTTCTCATTAAAGGACAGGGCGAATGTGCTTGCAAACACGGAAGATTTAATTTATCCGCATAGTCTTTAATGCTTTGAACGTAACTAGCAAAATTATCGCCAAAAAGATCGGGATCTTTTTCGCTAATCATTGAAAAATCATAGCCGTCAAACCCTGCTTCTTTAATCATCTCAAGAGCCTTTTTAATTCCAAATCTTCTACCGAGATTATCGGTCATCGTAACTAATTTCATGTTATCCCCTTTGCTCTAAAAAATTACATCTTATTCTTAATTTGCTCGTATAGATATTCCCCATAAAGTTTGTGTGCTTCTGTGTTAGGATGCAATCCGTCTAAAATATGTTTGTTTCTTCCCTCTTCGGTCTTTGGATCAATAGCAACACCAAAGCCATCGATAACGGGAAAACCAAACTCTTTAGCCTTAATTTCAATTGCATTTATATATTGTTCTAAAGTATAACCTTTTTCGTTAGGGCCATCAGCTTGACGTCTAATAGGCGTTACGATAAAGATTTTAGAATTCTTTCTATTTTCCTTTAAAAACGTATAAAGAACGTGAAGACCGCCATAGAAAGAAACGTCTTCTAAATCGGCAATCGTGCCGAGTTCAACGTGCGTGCCGTAGTCGTTCGTGCCTGCGGCAACAACGATAACGTCAGCATCAACGGTATCCTTTACCCTAATCGAGATAGCGAGTTCAGGTGATTGATAAGTCGTTCTACTCACGCTCGTGCCGTTAATTCCATAATTGAAAAGCTCGTTAAAACCGAGCTTTTCTTTTAGGATATCTGAAAAATTTGGACTTGCAACCGAATTCGGGCTAGGTTGCCCGAAATCGGTAAAAGTTCCTTTTGTTATTGAATCGCCAATTGTTACGAGTCTCATAATATATCCTTAAATAATTTAATTAGCTAATAGGCGTCCATTCACCCCATCTGATCGAGAAGGGATCTCTAATCCAAATAGCGGTTAAGGTTTCACTAGAAGTTGCAACGTATGAACCAACTACGATCGAGCCGTCAGATTTTCTCCAACCAACCAATCTATAACCTTCACAAGAGGTTCCATTTAAGGCAAGGGTTGATCCAAATGCTACCGTCACCGTTCCGCAATCGGTACTCGTAAAGTAAGCATCACCAGCAAGATCGCCACCGTTAATAGTTACGATTACAGCGTCTGCCTTGTAGTATAACTTAAGAACGAGCTTGCCGTTAGCAAGAACTACACCGCTAGTAACGTTGTTTTCATTTTCAGCGTCGTAATTAAAACCATCGATCGTTTTCGGCGTTGCACTTACTTCAGTATTAAGTAATACTTCGCTAGAAACGTCAGTATACGCTACGGTATATTCGCCATTTGCTTGTTGAATATAGTGTTCAGTCGTATAAGTCGTGGTAGTTTGAAGAACGTCTTGCGTTAAATAGGTTTCCGTTAAAAGTTCCTTTTGAGCGTTCGTAGGAGCGTCAGCCGATTGATCTTGAAGTGCTTGTTGAGCTACGTAAACGATAGAACGAACGTTGTCTTCATTACCAACGAATTGATCTACGTAAGTATAGCTAACACCATCGGTTGAGTAAGCGAAGTAACCTTTAGCTTGGAATTCACGAGTGAGGTTGCTAGGTTTAATGTTAACCATGTTACCATTGAAGTATCTAACAGCCGTCTTTTCTCCGTTAACCGTAGCGTAATCACGCTTTAAGGCAGTAGCCTCTAAGTTTACGATTCTAGTTTTAGAACCGTCACCAGAATAAACGTATTCGCCGTTTTGATCTTTTTCTGCCCAATCGTAAATGGCATCATTTCCAAATACTTTTTCATAAGAAAGATCGTATTCCTTAGGAGCGATTAAGATACCGTATTTAACAGCAACGTAATCAGTTTTATTGTTTTGATAAATTGAATCTTTGATTTGGAATCTATAGCTAATACCGGTTACACCGTCGTCAGCGTAACGAATACGTGCACCAGGAACTAACCAGAAAGCGTTTTCGGTTTCAACCGAAATAGTTTCCGCACTAGCAGGAACTACCTTTTCCCCACCAAAAGAAAGACCTAAACCAAGAGCGCCAACGAGTAATGCTAGACAAAGAAAGATTGATACAAATTTATTTTTAATTCTAATCATAATATTTACCTCCTTTTAATTACTCGTTAGGCTAAAGGAATGATGAACATTCCTTCGCCTGCTGCTAGAGTAAAGCTATACGAACCTGATAAGGTTACAACGTTCTTTACTCCTTGGTAGTAAACGATAGCCTTAGTTGCATTTCTAAAGGTCATGCTTACGTTGTCGGTGTATCCTTTAGTCGGAAGCGAAATGTTAACTGCCATAATCGCTTGACTGCCGTTGTCTTTTTCAAATACACCGTAGAGGGTATCCGTAGTAGACGATGCGGCGCTAATGCAAGTTTGATTTAATGCGAGTTGATTTACAGGAGCATTTACACCCGAGTCATATGAAGAGTTCGACGCGCCGGTAAAGTATACGCCCTTCCAATCGTAATCGAGAAGTACTTTTTCGAACGCCTTAACGTATGAGTTTGCGGTTTGAACGAATCCGTAAACATTATTGGGAGTACCATCGGTGAAACAATCTCCTGCATACGTATAGTAGGTTAAGTGTTTAGCACCAAACGCTAAGTGCGTGTAAACTTGAAGACTTACTTCGCCTTGAGTAGTGCATGACCAACTAGCCCCTGCGTCGTTAATTTGAATGTATTGTCTATTCTCTAAATTGTTAGCTTTGCAGAGATTTGCAACTCTTTCTAAGCAAGTGAGATAGGTCGTTCTTAACTTAAGCGTCTTAGTTATCAAACCAGTCTTGTGGAACGGATAGTAGTCGATAGAAACGAATCCAGCATCCTTACCTACTGCATCGATATACGCTTGTAAGTACTCTTCGTGCGTGTAATCTGCGTTAGAATCTTCATTTTCAATTCTATTATCTTCGTATTGCCAGCTTTGTGCGTAGTCAGGCAAGAAGTTCATATTGAAATCGCCATCTGGAGCATATTGCTTATACGCTGCGAACATTTCGGCAAGTCTATCCATGAAAACAATACCAGGTTCGTCAGTACCAACGGTTCCACGATATGCTTCGTGATAGATATATTCAACGTTGGTGAGCAATTCTTGCATAGAAGTTGTAATATCTGCAGTAGAATGCGTGAGCAAGTTCATTAAGATCCAGTCTTTTACGTAGTAGTCTAAGCCAAGTTCAGCACACATATCGAGAACACTAAGCATGTATCTATCGAGGATTTGTGCTTTTTCAGCGTTAGAACCTGCAGAGAAGTTACCATCTTGTAATGCCATACCGGTGGTAAATCCTGCATCTCTTAAGTAAGTGAGATAGTTTCTTAATTCGTCGTCAGTCCAATCTAACCAGTTAATGCTTTCATTTTCGGGAAGAACGCTATATGCAGAAATAACGATTTGTTTATCAGCATAATCTTCGTCTTCTTCAACAATATATTTCTTAGAACCGTTTATGGTTAAACCACCTAATACAGCTGAACCAATGCCGTTATAGTCAACAAATGAGATCTTTCCATCAAGACTTGCTAAAGTACCTAACGCAACGAAAGATGATCCGTCATAAACGGTTACACTTCCGTCCGCATAAACCTTAAATCTTAAATCTGATACGTCAACCGCAACGGTTGATTGTTCGCCAACTTCGAATTCCCCTACCGATACGACTTTAGCAAGACCGTTAGAAATAACGATTGCGCTTGCAACTTTTGCGTCAGCGTCGTTACCGAGAAGAATTGCAATTTGTTTACCATCTTTGATGGTAAGTTTTGTATTAATTTCTAATACTAAAGAACTTGCAACGCCTTTATATGAGTAAGTTTTATTTACGCTAAAATTGCTTAGTGCTGCAAAGCTATCATATAAAGCAGGAGCAGTTACTTGGCAGTATTGAGCTGCGAAAGAATCTTTTACGCCAACAACTTGAACCAAACCAAAAGTTTGAGTAGTTCCATTAACTGAAACGTTATCAAAGGTTTCGGTAACGGTACCAGAAGAAGTGGTAATTGCTAAGTTGTCGAGCGCAACGCTAAACGTGGATGAAGTATGAGCCTGTCTGGTAAACATTAACTTAGCAGATGCATCTTGAGCAAGAGACATATCGAAATACTTTAACTTACTGCTATCTAACGTAACTGTTACTATCTTAGGAAGTTCGCCACCTTGAGCACCTGCATAAATATCAATAGTATATGCACCTGTTTTTACAAACTTGTAAGTGTTCCATTTTGTATTATCGTTTAGAATAAATTCAGTGTTACCACTCGTAACCGTTTGAACGCCATCCATAACATCATATGACGCATAGAAACTTGGGAACAAATAGAAACCTTTAGAACCCATTTCAATAAGACGATTATAAATACTACTTCCAAGAGTCAACCAAAATCCTTGATAATTATTTGAAGTATCACTAACCTTAACGTCAAAACTGAATTCATTCATGTTATGCGTAGATAACGCTTGCATGTAAGTAGTCGAATAGTCGCTTCCGCTAGGAATAGCGCCTGCGCCGAAGCTATAATATTTGTTACCTGCAAAAGCATCTACCTCGCCAACGTAAATACCGTTTTCGATAGAAAGACTAGCTGATTTACCTTGGATTACGAAGTGAGTATACCCTCTTGAGAAATCTTCAACGTCAGTTTCTGGAGCGTTATTAGTGTGCGAGTAGAGAACGTATCCGTTAACGTTGCCACTAACATCCGTTCCTTCGTAAACGTATTCACCGGTGTGAGTTACTTTCACGTTATCAATGTAAATTTCGTTTGATGCGCTTGAGCTTGAAATTAAGATTTTAGCAGTTTGGAAGTTTTTGTTGTCTCCAGTGTGAGCGCTAATAGTATAAGCTTCAACGCCGTTAATATAAAGAGTTGCGGTAGAAGCGCTAGCAATAACGAATCTAAAGTTTGCAAACTCTTTTGCTAAGTTAAACGATACGTCGTTAACCTTAGTAAGAGTAGTTCCGTTTGCTGAAACTCCAGTAGTTGAAATAGTAACGGGAGTTCTATAACCACTCATGTTTGAACCAGCAACCGTCAAGTTGAGGAAGTTAACACCCCACCAACCTGCATACGTGGGAATATAAATATCGAATTCAAGTTCGCTAATTCCGTTGTATACGTTAGCAGAAGTTAAACAACCGTTTTGTTCATTAGTAAAGTCGAAACCACCACTCATTTTGATCATTGCTGATCTTGCAGTGTTACTTTCGATGTTAGATCCTTCAACTTCAAACTTAGAAGAACTAATTCTAATCGCTTTGAAAGTTTCTGAAACGAGTTTTTCAACAACTTCGTCTTGAACTACGATCATAACTTTCTTTTCTTCCGTGCCAATACGTACTCTTAAGTAAGCTTCACCAGGATTTTCAGCGGTGATAACGCCGTTTTTATTAACGGTGAATACGTTCTTATTATCAGAGAAATAAGTTGCGTCCGTAGCTACGCCCTCACCCGTTACGTCGGGAGTGATCGTATATTCTTCACCAGTTTTGATAGTGATTTTTTCTTCATAAGTTTCAACGTTGTCGTTGAGATATGCTTTATTTAAACCAGTACAGTTGAGTGAAGAAATTTCAATCTTACCACCGCAAGTTAAGTCAACGTAAGTGGGAACGATAGTATCGCTTGATAAAGTTCCTACAATGGTTTCTGCACCGCCGTTTACGCTAACCTTGAACACTCTTGAAGAATTAAGAGTAATCTTAATGGTGTTAGTAGTAGCGCTAAGCGTAGCAACTCTTGAGTAACCGTTATTGTTATACTTAATAACGTTAGTTCCGTTTGCGTGAGAAATTGAAAGGAATTGAGTCGTGCTAAAGCCAAAACCAAAACCTGCATTGCCACTTGCCGTATAAGTAATTTCCATAGAAATTGAAGGCGTGCTTGATGCTGTAAGCGTTCCAGTTCTATTGATAGAAAGAGACATTCTGGGAGCAGTAAGTTCGGTTGCTGCTGTATATGCAACAGTGTTGTAAGGATTAAAAGTATACATGCCAACATTTGCATATTCAAGCACCGCCGTAGGACGACTCTTAACAATCGCATCCTCAGTCATTGGAATGTGACAAGTGCCATTTGCGGTAGTTACAGCAAAATTTCTTATAGAATACACATGTAAGCCTGACTGCCCAAAACTCAACGATCCAGAACTAATTTTAGACGTATCGTAACCAGTAGCGGTAACTGCAGAACTCAATTCTCCCCCGTCAATTGCATATTGAATGGTAAAGGTAGTTGCGTCAACAATGGTAATCTTTAAGGTTAACCATTTGCCAGTTATATCGCTATAACTAATACCGCTTGAAAGTTTTGCACCATTACCTAAAATACTAGTAGGGTAAATAAGTAAAGGCGCAGAATAGTTTGTCGCATTACTTGCCAAACCTATCCAACCAGAACCATTTTGTAATGAATCAATTCTTAAATCATATTGAAACGAAGTAATTGAGTCAAATTCTTTAGTTGTTACTGCTGAAAAGTAGTCCGCTTCATTTGCATTAATCGTTACTACACCATAGTTAACTATAGTGCTTTCAAGCGTAGAATCCCAATCAGATGCCTTATAATCTCCGCCAACGTAATTAACGAATTCAGTCTTACCTAATACGTTTGAGTAGAAATTATAAAGATTTGCTTGCGACTCTTCAGAATAATCGCCAGCGTTTAATCCGTAGTTTGCTACTGCTAGGTCGATAACGCTTCTAGCATTAGCGCCGGTACTTACGCTCGCATAGGTGTATGCGCCGTTTCCGTCAACTGCATACGCAATACCCATGTATCTCGTGTAGTAAAGTGATTCGGTTATACCTTCTTTTGCTGCACGAATCTTGTAAACACCGCCGTCAAGGTACGGTACACATTCTACGTCATCGTACGCAATTTCGTTAGAAGCAAAGTTAGCGTGATAGTTATTAGAGATCTTATTGTTTTTTACTTCTTCAGAATCAACGATGAGCATACCGTAAGTGAATGCTGCATTGTTCGAATCAAGTGTTGCATAGAAGCCTAGCGCAGGTTCGTCGCTAAGTCTTAATGCTGCACCATCAACCATGGTGATTTGCACTGATTCTGCATCTGCTTTGTCGTCAAACGCACCAAAGCCGATAAGCGCCGAAAAGGCTACGCATACAGCTAAAAGCGCAGAAAACATCGCAAGTGCAATCTTCTTTGTCTTTGTCATATCTCTTTTCTCCTTGTTTTTTATATAAAAGGAATTTTAACCTTAAATACCTATGATCTTGTAACCTTCGGGCACGTCCTCAAACGTTACCTTTCCGTTTACGTTCGTAACCTTCATAACAAAACCGTCTATCGGCAAAGTAAACTCTGCGGATATATCCACGTTTTTGCCAGTTACGTAAATTTCTTTCTTGCCTGAACTAAATCCTCTAAAGCCCGTTAACGCTTCGGTTAAGAAACATCCCGCTATCGAGGCGAAGCCGTGGCAACAACTTCCTTTAATTCTATACTTTAGATCGTCCCTTTCTATTCTATTTTCCCATAAGCACGAGTTCGTCTTCGCGGGAATTAGCAAGAACGATTTACATTCTTCAACAAGCTTTTCATAAGCACATTCACGTCTTAATATCTCTAGTCTTAAGAAATTGCCTATGAACATGTTCGCTCTTGGAACGAAAGGATAAACTACCGTATCGTCTCTATACATACCAAAGCAGTTAACCATCGTGTCGATTAGCTTTTGATATTTATCTTTAGTCGCTATGCCGAAGAATATCGCATAGTATTGACATGTTTCCGTCGTGTGATCGAATTGTGGAACTAATTTCCCATCTACCCTCACCGCGTCGTCACAGAAGAATTCTCCGTTAAAGCTCATCTCTTCTACGAGCTTTTTGATTTTTCTTCCTTTTTCGATAAGCTCTTTTCTATTAAGCATCTCGCCCGCAACTTCAAGCGTTGCGCCGTACAGCATGTTGGACGGGAAGTTAACCGCTTTAACGTAATCGTTTGCTTTACTCCACTCAACGAACACCCAACCGGGAAGATCTTCTAAAAGACCTAATTCGTTTTCGTAACCAGCAAAGAACTTAACCACGTCCTCAACTCTTACCTTAGCCCTCTCAACTAGTTCCATATCTCCGGTGTTCTTTGCATAGTTCGCAATTTCAAACACTAGCCAACACATCCAGTTGGGAATGAAGCTTCCGCTCTTACTTTGCGAGGGGTAACATTGTGGAACAACGTATTCTCTCATCTTTGCCATACCATGATACAAGCAGTAGTTTTCAAGATGGTTTCTCTCGCACAAGTTCATGCCCGTAAACAATCTTTCGGCTTGAGATGAGAAGAAACTATCGCATAGCCATGCAGCTCTTTCTCTAGACGGACAATCGGTCAAAGTGTCGCTTGCATTTTGCTCAATCGTATGCTTTGCAGCGTCTATTATTATTTTAACATTTTTGTCTTCACATTGGCAAGTAAAATCATTGGTGTTTGGGTTTTCAATGGCGAAATTTTTAACATTTTTTACTTCCGCAACCCCTTCGACAACGAATTTCATATACCTATAGGTATATGTTTCAAACGACCAAAGGTTGTACTTACCCGGTTTAAGCTCCCAAACGAGTCCGTGAACGATAAATTGACGGTTATACATAACGTCGTTATCAATAAGAACCTCGTCGTAAAGCAAATGAAGAACGGTATCTTCTTTAACTTCGATATCAAAGTTCATTCTTCCCGTAACGTTTCTGCCAAAGTCGTACGTAAATCCTTTAGCGTTGCCTATTTCCGTTTTCGTATTCTCAAATTGATTGAATTTATACGTTGCAACTCTATCGCAATCCTTTCTACTATACGACTGCGTTACAGTTGCGTCGTTTAATAAATCTGGGAAGTCCCCCGTCCATTCGGGATTGTCTACGTATTTAACGTTGTATTCATCATAAAGTTCAGGAATACGCACGTCGTATACGAAATCATTAACCCCTTTTTCTATAAGCGTGGGGCACTCTTTTTCTTCAACTTCAAGCGTAGGATATAGGTCAAATTGACCGTTAAGGAAAGCAGTTCTATCGTGTTCCATCTTGTAATATTCGATAAAACCACGCATATCTGAAAATCTTTCCACCTTGATGATTCTGTCGTTCATTTCGTGACAAGAAAAGTCAAAAATGTCCGCAAATTTTTCTCCGTTAACGAAAATATCCGCGCCAACTAGTGGCGGTTCGCAAGCGTGAGAAAGCATCGGGACGAAGTTTGATACCACGTCTATCACAATAACGTTTTCTTCTTTCGTTAAAAATTTAGAAAGATCAAGTTTCTCCACGCGAAGATAATCGTGAGCCGCTCTCGCCGGTCCATAAAGAACAAATTCTCCATTCACGTAAACGTTAAAAACGTCTCTACCAACAAGGTTCATTTTTACCTCGTCAGCTTTTTTTATCTTATAAGCAAAACAAAGTTCGTCGTTTTTTATAAGTCTATCTTTTGCCCACAAAACTCTCATAATTTATCTCCAAAAAACATCTCCGTTTACACACGAATAAGTGTCAGAAAAATCTGGCACTTAAATCGCATATTTATTTAGTTAAGCGGGATAACGAATTGACCTTCACCCGTTCCAAGCTTAAAGGTATAAGTGTTGCCGTCAACAACCTTTCTTTCACCGTGTTCGTAAACGAGAATCTTTTTAGCATCGTCAAAGGTTACGGTAACGTCGTCTGAAATATCTTCGCCAGGCGTACCATCTCTATTTAACGCTCTACCAGGATCAGCGTAGTTAACGAACATAAATCCATCTCTTCCGTCTTTATCCTTAAGGCATCCTACAACGGTGTCTTGAGTAACCGTCCAATTAGTAATTCTTGAATGCGTTGCGGTAGGATCGGTTAACCAGTTAAATGCTTGATTTTCTCTATCGGGATTTGCGTTTTTAACGATAGTCTTATCCCAAGTAAAGTTTAGCATAACGTCTTCTAACTTATGAATTTCTTCGTTCGCTTCTTTTGCATAGTAATACTTAGCCGTGGGATTTAAATCTGCGTCAACTAAATAAGCGTTTCCTTCTCCGCCGTATCCGTAAGTAAAGTAAATGATATAGTTACAGCCGTATGCAAGCGCTAAGTACATTTGTTGTAAGAAGTCGTATGTACCCTCTATATCTCTTGATGATTGACCGAAAGCAAGACCTGCTTGAATATACATTTTAAAGTCAATATCGTATTGTTTTGCCGCGTTTGCAACAACCTCGAAATTATATAGATATGATTCTCTAACGGACGTGCTAAAGCTCGTCTTGTTATAAGGATAATAGTCGTAACATATGTACCCTAAAGTTTCACCTATGTTTTCGCAATAATAATCTACATAATATTCGTAGTTTTGACTACCAGTAGTGCCAAGTTGTTCACGACTAGCATAACAAGGTAAAAGATTGAAGAACGAATCTCCGTTAGGAACTAGTTCTTTATACTTTCTTACTACGGGAATAAGATCTTCCATTTGTTGAATATTAGGTTCATCCCATAAATGATGCCCTGCATACGCAGCGTGGTTAACGACTTCTTTAGTAGACTCTAAAGCAAACATTTCTTCAAGACCACTTTCAATCGTTCCACCGTTTGCAAAGTATTCTCTCCAGTTTGCGGCGTGATTGTTCATGGTAGTTCCACTTCCGTCATCGTTAATATTAAAACCACCTAAGAAAGTCCAGTCACGCACCATATAGTGCATGCCGTATTTTTCGCATAACGCCATGGCTTTTAAGGCGTCCGCATTGGCCTTTTCATGAGCTTGTTCTAGAGAGCCTCCACCAATAAGCAAACCCTCTCTCAGAGGTTGAAGACCGGTAAAGCCCGCCTCAGCAATAGCCTTAAATACTTCATCAGTTATACCTTCTTTGTTGCTACTATTTCCGTCCCAGTTGGCGTTAGTTGGCGTTGAATAAGCGATAATTTCAATAACGTCATCCGAAGAATATTCAGGAATTACAACGCTATCTCCACCACATCCAACTGCTGAAAGCGCAAAAGGAATTAGTAGTAAAAAGCATACTAATTTGATGATTGTTTTTTTCATATTTCCCCTCCAAATATATTACTATTTGAATTAAATATTGATTACTTTGTATCCTTTGGGCGGAATTAAAGTAACAACTCCGTCCTTATTTTCTATCGTGCAAACTTCGTCGTCAATAGGAAGAGTAAATTTAGCGTTGATAGGAAGCGCCGTTCCAGTCATATAAATCTCTTTCTTGGGCGTGCTAAAGCCTCTAAATCCAGTTAAAGCCTCAGTCAAGAAATTACCTGCTGCCGCAGCGAAACCGTGACAACAACTTCCCGGATGACGATATTGCATATCGGGACGTTGAACAACGTTTTCCCATAAAGAAGACGTAGTTCTTGCAGGAATTAATAGATAATGAACGCACGTTTCAACGATCTTTTCGTAAGCTCTTGCTCTTCTAAGTATTTCAAGACGAACGTAGTTTCCAATAAACATGTTTGATTTTGAAACGTTCGGATAAACTTTTTTATCGTCACGCAACGGTCCAAAATCTTCTACCATAGTCTTAATTAGATCGCCGTATTTTTCTTCAGTTGCAACGTCAAAGAACATTGCGTAATATTGACAAGTTTCGGTGGTATGATGGGTTTGAGTAACGAGTTTTCCGTCTACGCGAATAGCATCGTCGCAGAAGAACTCTCCGTTAAAGCTCATTTCTTCAATAACTTTCTTGAGTCTCTTGCCTTTTTCAATAAGCTCAGGTCTACCTAGAATTTCGCCAGCACATTCTAAAGTTGAACTATATAGCATGTTAGACGGGAAATTTACGCCCTTAACGTAATCGTTGCAAGCACTCCATTCGATAAATACCCAACCGGGTAAATCTTCTAAAAGACCAAACTCATTTTCGTATTGAGCAAAGAAATTAACAACGTCCTCAACCCTTGCTTTAGATTGTTCATATAAGCTCGTATCGCCCGTATTTCTAGCGTAATTTGCCACTTCAAATACAAACCAACACATCCAGTTAGGAATAAAGTTTCCGTTGGTCGTTTGTGAAGGATAGCACATCGGAAGAACGTATTTAGGCATGAGGTCCATTCCGTGATATAAAGCGTAGTTTTCTAAGTGGTTACGTTCAACCAAATTCTTACCCGTAAAGAGTCTTTCGGCTTGAGAAGAGAAGAAGCTATCGCAAAGCCAAGCCGCTCTTTCTCTTGACGGACAGTCGGTCAAAGTATCACACGCGTTTTGCTCTAATGAGTGTTTAGCCGCCGTAATAATGTCTTTAATATCTTTGTCATCACATTCGCATGAAAAACTGCCCGTATCGGGATTTTCTACGGTAATAGACTTAACGTATTTGATTTCGGCATTTCCTTCAATTACGAATTTAACGTATTGTAAAGTATAAGGTTCAAAGGTTACGAGTTCGTAATCCCCTGCCTTAACTTCCCAAGCAAATCCGTGAATAGTCATTTCACGGTTATACGAAACGTCTCCAAAAGAAAGAATTTCGTCGTATACCGCGTAAATTTTAACGTCTTCCTTAGCACTAACGCCAAGAACGACTTTACCAGTAATATCTCTTTCAAACTTATACGTATAACCTACTGCGTCGTGATCCTCGCCATCCGCTACGTTCTTAAAGTCGTTGAATACGTAAGAGGTAACCCTATCGCAGTCTTTTCTGCTATAAGTTCTATGTTTTTCGCCGTCGTTAAGTATATCTATAAGCGTAAAGAAAGGTTCGGTCCACGGCGGATTATCAACGTATTTAACGTTGTTAGTCTTAAATAATTCTGCCTCGCGAATCTCGTATTTAAAAGGTTTGCAACCCGCGCCAATAATGGTGGGACATTCAACCTCGTTGATTTCTAATTTTGGGAATAAAGACAAATTGCCTTTATAAAATTCTGATCTATCAAATTCAGCGTGATAATGCTCTACGAAACTACGTTGAGAAGAGAATCTTTCGGTTTTAACGAATCTATCCGTCATAGAATAGCACTCAAAGTCTGAAGCTTCAGCAATTATTTTGCCGTTTGATGAAAGTTCCACACCTAAAAGCGGATGTTCTTCGGTGAACGCTAAAGCGGGAACGTAATATGAAATAATATTGAAAACAATAAAGTTTTCATCTTTAGTTAAGTATTTGCTAATATCAATTTGTTCTTCACGAACATAGTCGTGAGCGGCTCTAACGGGTCCATATGAAACGAATTCTCCGTTAACGTAAACATTGTAAACGTCTCTACCTACAACGTTCAATTTTGCATTATCGAGTTTAGGTGCTTTGTAAACGAAACATAATTCGTCGTTCTTAATAAGTCGGTCTTTCGCCCATACTGTTTTCATGATAATTTTCCTTTATAATTCTAAAAAAGTATTTTATTTGTTAAAAATGTATCAATTATATTGTTGCGTGGCGATTTTCGCCACGCAACTAATAATCGTGTATCTTATAGACCTACGTTATCTTTCCAAGTTTCCCATTGAGAAGATGCGTATGAATATTCTTGAGCCATGTAAGTTTCAGGAGTTTTAATTTTATCTCTGAAAGCTACAAACGGAGAATATTGCCAGGGGAATACAGATGCATAACCTTGGAGGTTTAAGGGGCTAGAAGAATTCATTCTATAAATAGTTGAAGTCGATGCCGTATCACAAACGCTCTTTTGGAAATTAGTTAAGCCAGCATATAAATCTGAGCTTGAAGAATAGTCGTAGATATAGTTACGAACTGCACCTGCATACTTAGTCCAAATTTCACTAGCTTCGTCTGAAGCAACGAACGCTAAGAAT
>JAZRSG010000020.1:0-36266 GCA_045651465.1 Christensenellaceae bacterium | reverse complement strand
ATTGAGAACGCTTGAGTCGTTCCGCCTGAGTAGCCAGAAGAAATGTTGCTAAATACGCTGGTATCGGTCCATGCGCGAACCATTGTCCAGTTTTGAGCGTAAGCTGCTTCAGCTGCTTCTAAATCAGCAAGGTTGGTGATTAAATCTCTAGATTGTTCGGGAACTGCTTCAACTGCTTCTCTTGCCGCAGCGATTGCATCACCCGATAAGAAGGTAAGTTCACTAGGAATAGCGTCGATAGCTGCAATTGCTTCGTCAGCTGCTTTTGCATCCGTTTCAGCATAGATTGCGGTGAACTTGTAGGTTGCACCTAATTCGCCGTCCTTAACACCGATTAATCTAGTGCCATAAATGTTGGTTGCATCAAATACAAATTCTGCCCATTCACCTGCAGCGATCGTGCCGTCGGTTGCCCAACTACCTGCTGCATTTACGTGCTCTACGGTAACGGTCGTTGAACCACCATTATAGATGGCTACTGCGATTTCTCCGTAAGATGCTAAGTTGTCGTTTGCATACTGTGCCATTACACCGCTCTTGGGGTTGGTAATAGCATAAGTCATTGCGTAAACGCTTCCGTACGTTGCGTCGTTAACAACTGCAACTTGAGCGTCTCCACCACCGTACCAGTTGGCCGTTCCGTCAGTATATGCGGTCACGTCTGTAACGATAGCGTAGTATCTAGCGTAAGTTTCTTCTGCCGCTTCTAAGTCGGCAAGGTTAATGATTAAGTCTTGTGATTCTTCGGGTACAGCCGCTACCGCTGCTTTTGCAGCAGCGATTAAGCCGTAGTGTTTTCCTTCTAATTCTTCAGGAATAGCATCGATTGCGTCGATCGCATCGTTAACTGCCGTTACGTCTGCCATTGCAGGGTTTTCAGCATAGATTGCTGCGAGGTAATAAGTACCTGCGGTTGCATTCCAGAAACCTACTCTACCAGTAGTTGCAGATCTAAAGGTGTAATCCGCTTCGTTGATTTCAGCGGTAAACCATTGACCTGCGGGAGCGTTTCCAGCATAACCATTACCAGAGAACGTGCCACCTTGACAAATATCGAAAGGATGATCTTCGCTACCGCCGTTGTATCCAACGAACTTTAAGGTCCACCCTTCAGGAATATCGGTGGTAAGTGCGGTGTATTCAAGAGCGATTGAACCCGTTCCGGTATGTTCGATCTTTAATACTTTGCCGTAAGTTTCGTCGTCTACGATTGAGAACGCTTGAGTCGTTCCGGCTGAGTAGTTATAAGAAATGTTGTTAATTACGTTTAAGTCAGTCCAAGAACGAACTACAACGTAGTTTGCACCAAACGCGGTTTCAGCCGCTTCTAAGTCAGCAAGGTTAGTAATTAAATCTCTAGATTGTGCGGGAACAGCGTCAACTGCTGCTCTTGCAGCTACGATTGCGTCTGCCGCTGCGAAATCAATCGTTTCGGGGATAGCGTCGATAGCATCGATTGCTGCTTGAACGAGTTTGTTGTCGGTTTCAACGTAGAGTAACGTGAACTTGAATTCGGTTCCGATAGACGCATTCTTAACACCAAAGATCGGTGATTCGGTATCGAAAGGAGCAGTTTCGAATTCTACCCTAGTCCATTGACCTGCAGGTAAGAGTCCGAGAGCCGTCCAAGAACCGCTAATAAGTTGCATTGCGTTAACGTCAGTCGTTCCACCGTTATAAATGTAAGTGATAACTTTTGCGTAATCGGTTACGGTTACTGCAGGAGTGAACATGTTAGCGATTCTGCCATCAGCGTCTGCTCCGCCAGTAAGTTTAACGCTATATACCATACCGTAGTCAGCGTCGTTTACTAATGATGCCGATACGGGGCTTCCGATCCAACCAGCCGTCTTGTCGGTATAGGTTGAAACCTCACTTACGATTACGTAATTTTGTGCGTATGCTGCTTCAGCTGCTTCTAAATCAGCAAGGTTAATGATTTGATCTCTAGATGCTTCAGGTACGGCTTCTACTGCTGCTTTCGCAATTGAGATTAAACCGTATTGAGCGCCAGAAATGTTTTCAGGAATAGCGTCGATTGCTGCGATTGCATCGTTAACAACCTTGTTAGCTTTTACAGCATAGATTGCGGTTAAGTAGTAAGTACCAGGAGTTGCGCCCCAGAAACCGATCTTGCCGGTGGTTGCACCAAAGGTGTATGCACTAGTTGCGATTTCGATGGTCTTCCATTCGCCTGGGTTTACCTTTCCTGCGTAACCTTCGCCGGTGAACGCGCCACCTTCAGCGATGTCAACGGGATGTTCAGACGAACCACCGTTGTATGCGTGGAACACGAGGGTGTCTGCACCAGTTAAATCAGTATTTGCGGGGTATTCGATAGCGATCGTACCAGTACCGGTATGAACGATCTTTAATACTTGACCGTAAGTAGCATCTTCTTCAACCGTGAAGGTTTGAGTCGTGCCAGCTGCCATGTTAGAAGAGTGATTAATAATGGTTGATGCATCGTTTAACGCGCTTACGAGAACGAAGTTTGCATTCCATTCAGCTTCAGCTGCTTCTAAAATAGCAATGTTAGTTACTTGATCTAAATCTCCAGCATCTACTGCGTCTACCGCAGCTCTTGCAGCTGCGATAATGCCGTAGTGATAGCCTTCGATCGTGTCAGGAATCAAGCCGATAGCTTCTACTGCCTTTTCAGCGGGAGAGCCAAGGAGAAGTTCCATTTCTTCGAGCTTAGCGAGGTTAGGAACGAGACCTTGATGAGCCGCGTCTAACGCTTCGTAAGCTTCTCTAGCTGCAACGATAGCGTCTAGGTCAGTTCCGTCGAGCGCTTCAATAGCGTCGATAACTGCTTGAGTTGCTTCGTCGATAACGAGTTTTTCAGCCCAGAACATTGAATACTTAATAGTATCGCCTGCTACCGTACTCCAGAAACCAAAGCCTGCGTTAGTAAAGTCTGCTGCGGGGATGGTGATAAGCGTCCAAGTGTCCGCGGGAACTGAGTGCATGTTATCCCAAACGTTAGCTTGTTTTGCACTGAAGTTACCAGCCGTAGTCTTGTAAACCCAAACGTAAACGTTAGTGCATGATGCTAAGTTAGGTAAGGTTGCGGTGTATTGTACAACAGCCGCGCCGTTTGCAGTTGCCGTACCTACTAAGATAGGACCGTAAGTTGCGTCTTCTGCAAATTCGTATGATGCGATAAATCCAAATGAATTGTAGTTTTCGCTGATACCAGAAGTGCTATCCATGGGAAGAACTGAAACGTATTTTTCAGCGTAAGCCGCTTCAGCTGCTTCTAAAATAGCAAGGTTGGTAATTTGTGATCTTGAACCTGCAGGAACTGCTTCAACTGCCGCTCTAGCCGCCGTGATGTATCCACCTTGGTAACCTTCAACGGTTTCGGGGATAGCGTCGATAGCGTTAATAGCTTCGTTAACTTTTGCAGTTGCCGTGGTTGCATAGATTGCTGCGAGGTAGTATGTACCAGGAGTTGCGCCCCAGAAACCTACTCTACCAGTTAGTTCACTCTTGAAGGTGTAAGAACTTGCAGAGATTTCAACGGTGAACCATTGACCTGCGGGAGCTGCTACTCCGCCGTAGGGTGAACCGGTGAATGAACCGCCTTCACAAATATCGAACGGATGAGCCGTATTACCGCCGTTGTAACCTACGAATACGAGGTTAACTGCGTTTGACATATCGGTGGTAAGTGCGAGGTATTCGAGTGCGATTGCGCCCGTGCCACTGTGTTCAATCTTTAATACTTTTCCGTAAACGGGATCCTCTACGATTGAGAGAACGTCTGAAGTACCTGCAATGTATTCAGCTGAGATGTTATTGAATACGCTTACGTCGTCCATAGTACGAACGAGAATAAAGCTTGCATCAAATTCTGCTTCAGCTGCTTCTAAATCAGCGAGGTTGGTAATTTGATCTCTATCACCTGCAGCTACTGCGTTAACCGCTGCTCTAGCAGCCTTGATTACCACACTGTCATACGCGGTAAGCGTTTCAGGGATAGCGTCGATAGCGTCGATAGCAACTTGAACAGAGAATCTTTGTTCGAGTGCATCGAGTTCATCGATGTTAGAAACTAATGCTTTTTGATCATCAGTTAATGCGTTGTACGCTTGTCTTGCTGCTGAGATAGCGCTGTATTCGCTAGATGCATTTAATGCGTCGATCATAGCGATAACTTTGTTAGCTGCTACGATGTTTTCAGCAAGAACTAGCTTGTCGTAGTTAGAAACAAGACCCTTTTGATCGAGAGCAAGTGCTTCATATGCTTCTCTTGCTTCGATAACTGCTTGTTCGTCTGAACCGTCAAGAGCTTCGATCATGTCGATAACGTCTTGGGTTGCTTCTTCAATGATAGACTTTTCAGCCCAGAACATTGAGTACTTAATGGTATCGCCTGCCGTGGTATCCCAGAAACCAAATCCTGCAGTGTTGAAGTCTGCTGCGGGAATGGTAATGAGCGTCCAAGTGTTAGCTTCTACCGGGTGCATGTTGTCCCAGTTGTTAGCTTGTTTAGCACTGAATCTACCAGCCGTAGTCTTGTAAACCCAAACGTAAACGTTCATACAACCGCTGAGATCAAACGAAGGAGCATTGTATTTAACAACTGCCGCACCGTTTGCAGTAGCCGTACCTACTAAGATTTGTCCGTACGTTGCGTCGATAGCGAATTCATAGTTTGCAACACGTCCAAACGAGTCAACGTTTTCTTGGATGTTTGAAGAAGCCGTCATGGGAAGAACTGAAACGTATTTTTCAGCGTAAGCCGCTTCAGCTGCTTCTAAATCAGCAAGGTTGGTAATTTGACTTCTTGACGCTTCAGGAACTTTATCAACGATTTCTCTTGCCGTAGCAATATCTGCGTATCCGTAACCTTTAACGGTTGCAGGAATTTCTTCGATAGCAGCGATTGCTTGGTCTACAAAGTATGCGTCGTTAACTGCATAGATTGCAGTTATGTAGTAAGTACCTTCGGTTGCGCCCCAGAAACCAATCTTTCCTGCGCCGAGGTAGCTTTGTGCATCGTATTCAACGGTTGACCACGCCTTTGCAGGAATAGCGCTTTGGTTTACACCAACGCCGGTGAACGCACCGTTTTGAGCGATGTCTAACGGATGAGCTTTATTACCACCGTTGTAAACGTGGAATATAATCTTGTTGAATCCAGCAAATTCGGTGTTGTCTGCGGTGTATTCAAACGCGAGAGTACCGTTGCCGGTGTGTTCGATCTTAAGCATTCTGCCGTATACGGGATCGTCTACTACAGAGATAACTTGAGAGGTACCAGCTTGCATGATTGAAGAAATGTTAGTTACGCTATTTTCATCAATGATTGAAAGAACTGACGCGTAGTATTCACCGTAAGCCGCTTCAGCCGCTTCTAAATCAGCAAGGTTGGTGATTAAGTTTCTACTTTCTTCAGCAACTGCGTCAACCGCTTCTCTTGCCGCTTTGATATAACCAAAGTCGTAAGCGGTGATAGTTTCGGGAATTTCTTCGATTCTAGATTTAGCAACGTCTACTGCAAATCCAGCTTCTAAGCCTGCAAGCTTAGTGAGGAGATCTTCTGAAACGAACGCCTTTTGTGCGGGAGTTAAAGCTGCGTAAGCTGCTCTAGCTGCTGCAACGTCAGCGTATTCACTACTTTCGTCTAAAGCTTCGATCATGTCGATAACGTCTTTAGCAACGATGTAGTTTTCCATGTTAACTAACTTAGAAAGGTTAGAAACAAGGCCTTTTTGTTCTTCTGATAATGCTTCGTATGCTTCACGAGCGGCAACGATTGCTTGCGCGTCAGTACCGTCTAAAGCTTCGATCATATCGATAACGATTTGAGTGTCTTCTTCAATATTGATGATTTCTGCCCAAATCATTGAAATCTTGTATTCCTTAGCAGGATTGAGGGTTGCAGAAGTTCCGCCCCAAATACCAATTGAGTTAGCGCTTAATTGGTTAGCGTAGAATTCTACGATAGTCCATTCGCCCTTAGCGAGAGAAGCGTAACTAGTATTCCATACGTTGTCAACCTTTCCGCCGGCGTTAGATGAACCTGCGCCTTCGCCAGTATAAGTATCGCCGTTGTAGATAGCAACGTAGATTACGTAGCTTTCAGCAAGTGCTGAAGTTGCCGTAAAGTCGAATACTACACCACCGTCGGTGTCTCTTACGAATCTAAATACTTTACCGTAAGTTGCGTCGTTTTGGATTTCAGCGCCAACGTACGAACCACCCATGTTTGCATTGTAAACGAACGAATCAGCGGTTGCGATAACGTTGAACTTGGTGGGATATTCTGCTTCAGCCGCTTCGAGTTTAGCAAGTTTTCTTGATGAAACTTGTGCTTTATATTCGTCAGCTAACGCTTCGTAAGCTGCTCTTGCTTCTTCGATTACGCCAAGGCTATAGCCCTTAAGAACGTCAGGAATAGCGTCGATCTTATCTTCTACTCTTCCGATAAGAGCGTCTAAGAATTCTTCGCTTGCTTCAATTTCGATAAGTTTATCGATATTGGTAACCTTTGCTTGTGCAACGGCAGGAAGTGCGTCGTACTTAGCTCTAGCAGCTAATACTGCATCTGCATCAGATGCGTCAAGTGCTTCGATTTCTTCGATAAGAGCTGCAACGTCTTCGTTGTAAGATACTAGATATACGCTTGCAAATGCGTATTCGCCAGCTTCACAACCCCAAATACCAAGTCTACCAAGACCACCTTGGATACCTTTGTATTCAGAAACGCTATAAGTAATGGTCGTCCATTCGCCTACGGCAAGAGTCTTACCTGAACCGGTGAAAGAGCCACCAACAGCTGCGTCGAAGGGATGTTCTGACGTAGCGTATACGTTAAATACGATTTCTTTGTAGTTTGCTAATTCTTCGTCACTTAAAGTTTCGTAGGTTAACGCAATGGTTTGAGAACCAGTTTGTACAACTTGGATAACTTTACCAAACGTAGCGTCGTCTACAATTGAGAATATGGGTGAAGAAGATGCTGCATAGTTAGACGAAATGTTGGTTATTCCTTCTAAGCTACCTGCATTTAATACTGCGTAGAAATTATCTGCGTAGTAAGCTTCAGCTGCTTCTAAATCAGCAATATTAGTAACGAGTTCTTGATCTTCTGAATCTAATTCGTCATAAGCCTTTCTTGCTGCTTCGATCTTAGTGATATCGTAACCGTTGATAGTTTCGGGAAGTTCATCGATCATGTCGATAACTTTTTGAGCGTCAACGGCAACGGTAGTTGCATAGAACATTGAGAACTTATATTGAGCGTCCGCTTCGATACCGAAGATTCCGAACGTACCGAGTTGTAAGCCTGCAACGTCGATTTCAACGGTCGTCCATTCGCCTGCAGCAAGTTCTGCTAATGCGTTGTTCCATGCGTTGTTATATCTTGAGCCAAAGTATGCAGTTTGCGTGCCACCGTTATATACGTCAACGTAAACCTTATCACAGTCTACTAAATCAATTTTACTTGCGTAAGCAACCTTGAAGAAATTAGATCCTTCAGGAACTTCACTATAGGTAGTAGCAACTAATACTTTGCTATACGTTGCGTTGTCTTCAACAGTGAACACAACGTTGTCAACACCGTATTCAGCGAAAGCTGCGGTGCTTGCAACTGATGCAACAACTTTATATTGTGCGTTGAATTCCGCTTCTGCATCAAGTAATTTCTTTCTTGCAGAGATGGGGATTTCAGCTTTTAATTCTTCTCTTAATTCGTCGTAAGCGCCTTTTGCCGCTGCGATTGCAGTACCAATTTCATAAATGGTAGCTTCGCCAATTTCGGGAACAGCGTTGATTAAATCTACAACGTCTTTCTTTAAGCCTTCTCTAGTAACGCCGAAGAAAGAAGTGAATTTATATACGCAACCCTTTTCATAGCTGTTAACACCAAAGTATTTACCGGTTGACGCGAAAGTTGCAGCGTCAAGCTTAACCATGGTCCATTCACCGGGGTTAAGTGCTTGTACGGGATCCTTAAGTCCTCCGTTGAAAGAACCAAAGAGGTTTCTAACAGACGAACCGCCGTTATATACGTAGAAGAATACGTATTCACAAGCAGAAAGATCAACGCCTTCTATGCCGTTATAGTTAACAGCCCAGTGAGCACCCTCTGATTTGTCAACGTCGTAAGTATTAACCACTACAACGGTGCCGTAATTTTCGTCTTCTTCAGTTACGATTGAATCGATGTTGTGGTTAGCAATTTGAGTTGCTTCGTAAGTTTTGCTAGGATCAGCGGTTGCTTCTACTGCAAGAACGTACTTGAAGTTATAAGCTTCTGCTGCAGCCTTGAATTCAGCAATGTTTTCGATAAAGCTATCTTCTACAGCCTTATCGGTAAGTCTATTATATACATTATATAATTCAACGAGCGGATAGCCGTGGAAAGCACTGGCAAGATCCTTGCCTTCTAACGCTGCGAAACCTTCGTTGATTTGTTCGATAGCAGCCTTATCGTCGATAACGTTATAGTTAACCGTGAAAGTTTTGCCAAGAACGTTAATGGTGATGGTCACTTGACCGCTACCACTAAAGTTTACAACGCCGTCTTCTACGATTACTCTACTGCTAGATACGGTGTATTCTGCATCGAAATCGCTTAAGAACGAGTTGTCCGTAAACGGAATTTCATAAGTATCTCCGTCTCTATAAGTATAGAAAGTCTTGCTGGTTTCGGTAAGGTTGATAGCGTATTTGCTTTCTACCGTCATACCTGCAATCGCATTATTAACGTCAGCTTCAGTTGCGTTAGGATTATTCTTAACGTAAGCGCCCTTTAAGATAAATTTACTGATGACACTATTATCTTCACCTTCTGCGCCGTAAGAATTAGCAGCCTCTTGTAAGGGGCTGATAACGATCGCGTCGTCCGCGAATTGATATCCGTCCGCACCCTTGATGTATACAACGCCGTAGAAATCTCTTGCGAGGTTATAATAGTTAACGTCGGTAAGAGTTACACGAATGTTGTAAGTACCATCAGAGTTCTTTTGGTTCATTACTTTAAGATTGTCGTTTACGAGAACGTTCTTGCCTGCATTTCTTAAAGCGGTAATGAAATCACCTTCAGTAGAAACGCCGGTTGCTTCGAAGTAGTCGTAAGGAACGATTACTGCACCAAAGCTCTTAGTTTCGTCTGCTTCAACGGCATTCTTTGTTGCCTCGTCTACTTTAGCGATAAATCTCAAACCTTGTTCGTCGTCAGTACGAATGTCTGAGCTCACCATCGTAAACACTTCATTGCTTGCGTCAACGGGTTTTGTGAACGCGCCGATTGAGAACATAAAGCCAATCGCGCATACCGCTAATGCAAGTGTGATGATGCTTAATAAACTTTTCTTTTTCATCTTTTCACCTTTTCTAAGATTTTTTTGTTTTTTCCTATCGGTCCGTAGAACTAGTCGTTCGGATAATTATCCGGGATGGTATTGTCTCCGTCGCCGTAAGAAACGGTCAACACGTCGTCCGCTACAAATTTCATCAGTTCAATTTGTAACTCTGCATAATCTTTCTTCATAGAAAGGTCCTCCTTATTCGTCCGAATATTTTTCACTAGACTATACGCCTAGTTTACTTTTGTTTTTATATTATATATCACGCGTATACCCTTGTCAAGGGGGTTTTTAAAAATTTTTCGACCTTTTTTTACCAAAAATTTAACCCCGTTTTAGTAAATTATTGTATTAATCAAAAAAAACCACAGTTTTTCTCACTTAACTGCGGTTTTTTCTTTAGTTTTCTTAACTTTTATTTATGCGAGGAATTTTGCTAAATTCTCGATGTTTAAGCCGTCAAAAGTCGACAAAAAGTCGTATAGTTTTTTCGCGATAACTTTGTTGCCACCTTGATCGTTACTTTCAACGTTTAAGGGCATGATAGGATCGTGAAGACTCATTCTTAATAAGAACCATCCGTTACCCTCTCCTTCCTTAAAGGAAATTCTAATTCCTTCGTAGTTAGAAGGTGCGATCGTCCAACCGTTTTCTTTTGCGTGTTCTTCGAGTTTCTTAAGAACGTCTTGTCCGTAAGCCTTAAAGTCTACGCCGTCCTTAAAGCCCATTCTGATTTCAGAAGATTCAAGCGGAGTTTTAAGATCTTTTATAAGATCACGGAGTTTTTTGCCCGTTCCCTTAAGGTTTGCAAGTTTTACTAAAAGTCTAGTCACGAGATAAGCACCGTCGTCCAAGAAATAGTTTTCTTTTAATGCGGCGTGTCCGCTCGTTTCGATTGCTAACGGACAATACTTGCCTTCAGCGTTTAATCTAACCGCTTCGTTGATAACGTTTTTGTACCCTCTCTTAAAGCGATGATGTATTCCGCCCTTTTGTTCGATAAATTCTTTAAGTCCGTCACTCGTGATAGAGTCGGTTACGATATACGCTCCGCCCTTTTCCTCTAAGAGGATTGCAGAGATTAGCGCGATGAGTTTATTTCTATTGATTTCTTCACCGAGATCGTCAACTGCGCCCGCTCTATCTACGTCGGTATCGAAGATGATACCAAAGTCCGCGTTAACAGCCTTTACCTTATCGCAAATAAATTTCATAGCAACGGGGTTTTCGGGGTTGGGAATATGATTGGGGAAATATCCGTCAGGATCTAGGAATTGACTTCCTTCGGTATCTGCGCCGAGTGGCTTTAATACTGAATCAACGTAAAATCCACCTGCGCCGTTACCTGCGTCTACTACGATCTTAAATCCTTCAAGCGGTTTTTCTTTTCCAGTTTGTTGTCTAACGAAATCAACTAGCACTTTGCTATACGTGGTCATAAAGTCCACTTGCTTTTCCGTGCCGTCGCCCTTTTCTTCCGTTCCTAAGTACGCGTAGTCTAAAATTTCAGCAATATCGCTACCTTCTAATCCGCCTTTGGGGCTAAAGAACTTTAAGCCGTTCTTATTGAAGGGGTGGTGTGACGCCGTTAATTGAATTGCACCGTCAGCGCCTAATAGTTGAGTGGTCATAAACATTGCAGGGGTACTTGAAAGACCGGTAAATATTACGTCTGCACCGCTTTCTACGAGCGCTTTTTTAACGCAAGCGGAAAGTCTAGGAGCACTTATTCTCGAATCGTGACCTAAAGACACGGTTAATCTCGCCTTGTCAGGGTTACGCTTTTTAAGCCATACGTAAAACCCTTTCGCCATACGGCTTACTCTTTCATCGGTAAGTTCGATGGGTTGTCCTTCAACGCCTTCTGCTGCAGTTCCGCGGATATCGCTACCACTTTTGAATTTCATTAAATCGTTTTGCATTATTTTCTCCTTGTTGTCCTAAAAAAACTGACACGTTTTATCTTTTTTGAAATTTTTCGGTCTATTATTCTTTTGCTTGTTCTTCGCTTTCAGCCTTTGCTTCTTCGCCGTCTTCCTTCTTGTTAAGACCTTCGAGAATTGCTCTAATATCCTTTAACAAATCTTCGGTCGTGGGGTTTGCAAGGCGGTCGGCTTTAGCCTTTTGTTCAGCTTCGATTTTTTCTTGTTCGGCTTTTTCGGCAAGCTTTGCTTCTTTTTCTGCGATATAAGCTTTTACTGCAACCTTATTGCAACGTTTAATTCCACGAGCTTTAAGTTCTTTTTTGTCTTCTTTAGTAAGTTTACCCTTTTCGAGCTTCTTTTTCAACTTTTCGTTTCTATCTTTTACGTTGTTAATCGTTCTAACGATAACGAAAAGAACTAACGCGATAAGTAAGAAATTAATGATTGCGTTTACAAATGCACCCCAGTCGATATAGATCGATTGAGCAAGGTCAACGACGCTTTCGCCCGTTGCGGGATCGATCGTTTCAACCTTCTTTAAATAGGTAAAAATTTCGGAGAGAGAATTTGATCCAAACACTAACGCCAAAATCCAGTTGATGATAGGTTTAAGGATAAAATTGCTCATTCCGTTTACGATTGCAGTAAACGCACCGCCGACGATAACGCCGACTGACATATCAAGCACGTTTCCGCGCGTGATAAACTTCTTGAATTCGCCAAAAAACTTTTTCATTTGTTTCTCCTTGGTTTTAAGATTTTTTTAATTATTTTTTTGGTCAATTTAGAGCTTTCCTTAGGCGTCGCCCCACTTAGTCGCTCTATCATTGACGAAAGTCCTTCTTTCAAATTACACCCCTATCGCAAGTTTACTTATTAACGACACGACCGAGATTATCACTAGATAAATACAAAACTTTTTATAGTTTGCTTTTTTGACTATTTTTAGCATAGTCGATATCGCTATGTATCCCGTGATCGCCGAAGTTAAACTTCCAAAAAACAAGGGTAGAATTTCTATTTGCGCGCCACTCGTTACCGCCTTTATTCCAGACAAGACCGCCGCGCCAAGTATTACGGGAACGCTCATCAAAAAAGCGAACGTTGCCGTCTTATCTTTTTCAAGCCCACAAAAAGCGCCGAAACTTATAACCGTTCCGCTACGAGATAGCCCTGGAATTACCGCGAGCGATTGACCAAAACCCATAGCGAGTGCAATCTTATTCGAAAGCGGATAAAACCTTTCTCTCTTTAGAGTCGTTTTTTGGGCGATGAAAAGTTCTAACGCGGTAAATAAAAACGCAATGGAAATTAAAATTGCCGAAAGGTCGTCTCCCCGATAAAACAAATTCTCTATCGCGGTCACGCCCACCGCCCCAACGATAAACGCCGGGATTGACGAAAGAACTAAAAACCGCAAGTTTTCTCTTGGTTTTTTTGCTATCGATAAAATCTCCTTTTTTAGAACGATGAATACGGGAATTAGCGTTCCTATATGAAGCACCACGTCGAAAAAAAGTCCGCCCGTATTTACTTTTAAAAACCGCTCGGCAAGTATTAAATGCCCGCTACTTGAAACGGGTAAAAATTCACAAAATCCTTGGACTGCGCCAAGCACTATAGCCTGCCAAATTTGCACCTGATTTCTCCTTGCTTTTTTGTAGGCTTTAGTGAATAATTTTTAGTTTTGTCCGTCGTTTATTAAGTTGATAAATTCCCTTATCGCATAAGTCATATTGCCGTCCTTTGGAAGGGCTAAAGCAATAGCTCTCGTGGGGAGATTCGGGCTAGTTTTTATTTCGAATAAACTACCCTCGTTAAGTTCGCTAGCAACGAACTCTCTTGCTATGCAAGCAATACCTATTCCGCTCTTAGCTAGAGAGGTCATAAGTTCTAAACTTGCAAGCTCTATTTCGGGGTGAAGATGCACGCCTTGAGAGTGCGCAAAACTAACTATAGCCTGTCTTGTCGCAGTAGAAAGTTCAAGCATTAAAAGGGGATAATCTTGTAATCTTTTAAGGTCGATTTCTTTGTCTTTTAGTTCGCTAAATTTTTCGCTACAAACGAAGGTGTCGTGGAGCATCATAACGGTGTTGGAAAGTTTGATGTCCGCATCGTCGCAAGGAAGGTTTATAAACCCTAAATCACCCTTGCCGTTCTTTAATAAATCTATTATTTCACCAGACGTCCCATTTTGTAAAATTATGTTGACGTTTGGAAACTTTTGGTGGTATTTTTTGATATACGGTATTAAAAAATGCGTACTAACCGTGTCCGACGCGCATATTCTAATACTGCCCGTTGCGGTATCCTTAAGCGCCGAAAATCTACCCACCGCATCGTCGAAAAGTTTGAGCGCTTGCTCCACTTTTTCAAAGATTTCTTTTCCTCCGCCGTCGGCAAGTTCCATACCCTTATGCGTGCGGTTAAAAAGCTTTCCGCCTAGTTGATTTTCGAGTTGTTTTATCGCTTGAGATACGGCAGGTTGAGATATGTAAAGTTCTTCCGCCGCCTTAGTTAAACTACCGCATTTTGCGACCGTATAAAATACTCTAAAAAGTTCTAAGTTGACCATAACTTCCTCCGTTATTTTCCTACGCAGAACTTACTGAAAATGTCGTTTATGATTTCTTCGGTTGCCGTTCTTCCCGATATCTCGCCAAGCGCGTCCCAACCGTCTTTAACGTCTATCGCAAGCATGTCTAAAGTAACCTTACCGATAGCGTTTCTCGCCATGATGAATTTTTCCTTGGCACGAGTAAGCGCGTCAAAGTGACGTTCTTCGCAAAGAAAATCTCCGCCAAGGTCTATATTATTTCCAACCGTCCTAGAAAAAATAAGTTCTTTTAGTCTATCTAGGTTGTCCTTTTTAAGCGCGGAAATCTTTACGTCCGCCTCGTCGAAATCAAAGTCGCCCTTGTCGCATTTATTAAGCGCAACGATAACGTTCTTATCTTTGACGAATTGATAAATTTCTTTATCTTCGTCCGTTATATCCGATCCGTCAAGAATAAACAAAATAACGTCGCTCTCTAAAAGTATCCTTTTAGATAATTGTACGCCGAGTTCTTCGATTTTATCACTGCTTTCTCTTATACCCGCGGTGTCCGAGAAGTTAAATCTTACTCCGCCGATGTCGATCGCGCCCTCTACTATATCCCTAGTCGTTCCAGCGATATCCGATACTATCGCTTTATCGTAATTAAGTAGTGCGTTAAGAAGAGAACTTTTGCCCGTGTTAGGCTTTCCAACGATACCAACCCTAACGCCGTTCTTTAGAATTCTTCCCTTATGGAAAGTGGATAAAAGGTCGGTTATTTTTCGTATGGTTTCATCTAGCGTTTTTTCAACTTGCTCGGTTGACGTTTGCTCTAAATCTTCTTCGGGAAAATCCATATCCACGTCTATTTGAGCGAGCGCATCGGTAACTTCGTCTTGCATTTTGTTTACCTTGTCGGTAAGGTTTTCACGGTATAGATAATACCCCGCCTTAACCCCGCTTTCCGATTCGCTATTTATCATGTCGATAAGCCCTTCCGCAGAAGAAAGCGAAAGCTTGCCGTTTAGAAAAGCGCGTTTAGTAAATTCGCCGTTCGTGGCAAGCCGAGCGCCGAGAGATAAGATTTTTCTCAAAATCCCTTGCGTGATAGCAAGTCCCCCGTGCGAGTGAAATTCAATTATGTCTTCGCCCGTAAAACTTTTGGGCGCTTTAAAGTATACGCACATTCCAAAATCGGAAAATCCGTCCGCGCGTATTTCGCCCACGTACATTTTGTAAGGCTCAAAATCTTTTACTTGTACTTTGCCCGTGGGTATAAACATCTTTTCGGCAATAGTTAATGGACTATCTCCACTTATTCTAATTACCGCTACCCCACTTGCCACCATTCCGGTGGATATGGCTGCAATATTTTCGTTAATCATTAGTCGTTTTTATCCGATTTGTCGTTAAATTCCTCAAACGGTTCGGTTTTTTCGTTTTGGTCGAACTCGTTAAACGGGTTGTCGTTATTTATTCCAGAGTCGCCTTCGCCGTAAGGATTTGCACCGTAAGGCTCTCCGCCGTGATTAGCATACGGGTTGCCGTAAGGTCCACCTTGTCCGTAAGCGCCGTAAGGATTTCTAGTGTATTGATATTTCTTTCTTATATATTCTTCGTAATTAATAGGTTTGTTGTTCCTTATCACGAAGATGAATATCGGGAATAAAAGCGTTTCGAAAAATATTGATAGAAAGCTTGCCATCATAGTCTTTTGTGGCCAATATTTTTTGAAGATATTGATAAAGAGAGTGATCTTAATAAATATCGATGCTAGATCGAAGATCATGCCCGTATAAGAGAGCGCTCTTAGCCAGTTTACTACTACCGAAATATTAAAGTATGGATCAATAAAGTTTTTGTCTACGAATAAGCCATCGATAAAGGCATAAGCCTTTAATCCCATCGTGGTGGGATCGAAACCTTGTTGATCGGCAATTATATAAATTTTCGTTTCGCCATTAAATAAAAGATTTCCAACTATGGGGTAATAAATAATCGCTTGATACGCGATATTTATTAAAACGGCTAAACTTAAAATTATAGTAAAGATGATAGCAAGTTTTGCTATGGGCTTACCAAAATATTTAGATTCGCCAACAAGCCTAAACGCAACGTAAACCCAAACGAGCGGAAGCACCGCCATAATCTTAAACTTAAAGTTTTGCGCCTTTGCTAATTTATATAGACCTATTGAACGCAACACGTAAAGCGCGGCGTAAGCGAGCGTGACGCCAACTACCGCCCAAATAATAACGTCAAGTCCAAGGTCTTGCGAGCCGTAATTTGCTCCGCCTAAAAATCTAATCATCGATTGCTCCTTAAAAACCCGATTAATTTCTCTCAATAATTTTATTATACGCCTTTAAGGTTAAAATAACCTTTAAAAAAGGCGTCCGCCTTATAAAGATGGTCGCAATTAGTAGCATTTCCCACCCTAACGTGCTCTAATTATACCACGAGCCCCATAAATATATCAAGTTTTTTTCTTACTTTTAGGGAAAAAGGCTTGAAAAATGGGGGTTACTTGCTATATAATATATGTGTTAATTTTAGGGCGATTGACTTTTAGAATTTCTTTTCTTAAAGCAAAAATACTTTTGCCCACGTATCTATAAGGAGGATACTATGAACGACGTAAAGCAACTTACTATCAATGCCGTTAGGGTTCTCTCTGCAGAAGCTATTCAAAAAGCTAATTCCGGTCACCCCGGTCTTCCCCTCGGCGCAGCACCTATCGGTTACGCAGCGTTTACTAATATGACGTTTAACCCCAAAGACACTTCTTTTGACAATAGAGATAGATTCGTTCTTTCTGCCGGCCACGGTTCAATGCTCGACTACGCTCTCTATTATCTCTTTGGTTTTGGTCTTACTAAGGAAGACATTATGAACTTCCGTCAACTCGGCGCTCGCACCGCAGGTCACCCTGAATACGGCGTATGCCCCGGCGTTGAAACTAGCACCGGTCCTTTAGGACAAGGTATTGCTAACGCAGTTGGTATGGCAATTGCTGAAAACTACCTTGCTGAAAAATTCAATAAAGAAGGCTTCCCCATCGTTGACCATTACACCTACGCGCTTTGCGGTGACGGTTGTATGCAAGAAGGTATCGAAAACGAAGCTGCATCACTTGCCGGCGCTCTTAAGCTTGGCAAACTTATCGTTTTATACGATGATAACGATATCACTATCGAAGGCGATACCGATATTACCTTTACCGAAAACGTTGGTAAACGTCACGAAGCTATGGGTTGGCAAGTAATCAACGTTAAGGACGCTAACGATATTGGCGCTCTTAACCGTGCAATCAAAAAAGCTAAGGCTGAAAAGGAAAAGCCCTCGCTTATCATCATTAAGTCAGTTATCGGTTTCGGTTCAGCTCTTGCAGGAAAGGCAAGTTGCCACGGCGCTCCTTTAGGCGAAGAAGGCGTTGCAACCTTAAAGCAAAACTTAGGTTGGGATTACGCTCCTTTCGAAGTTCCCGAAGAAGTATTCAAACACTGCAAGAAGTTTGCTAACAAGGGCCGTCGCGCTCAAAAGGCTTGGAAGGCAATGTTCAAAGCTTACGCTGAACAATATCCCGAACTCGCTAAAGAATATATTTCTTGGAAGAAGAAAGAACTCCCCGACTTAAAGGCTATTGAGGAATTATGGCAATTTGAAAAGGACGACGCTTCACGTGGATATAGCTCAACCGTTCTTAACAAACTCGCTAAATACGTTCCCAACCTTATCGGCGGTAGCGCAGACTTAGCGCCTGCTAATAAATCTTATATGAAAGGTCGCGGTGATTTCTTACCCACCGACAAGACTGGCTCAAATATGCACTTCGGTATCCGTGAACACGCTATGGCGGCTATCGTAAACGGTATGTACTTACACGGTGGACTTATCCCCTACTGCGCAACCTTTGCAGTTTTCTCTGACTACATGAAGAACGCAATGCGTATGTCAGCTCTTATGGAACTCCCCGTAATCTATATCTTATCGCACGACTCTATCGGCGTTGGCGAAGACGGACCTACCCACCAACCTATCGAACACTTAACCGGACTTCGCGCTATGCCTAACATGAAAGTTTATCGTCCTGCAGACGGTAGAGAAACGACCGCAGCTTGGATCGGCGCTTTAACCGGCAAAGAACCTTCTTGTATCGTAGTATCTCGTCAAACTCTTCCCCAACTTGAAGGCACGGGCGAAAAAGCATTCAAGGGTGGCTATATTTTAGCGGATAGCGCTAAGAAAACTCCTGACGTTATTTTAATTGCAACGGGTAGCGAAGTTACCTTAGCAGTTGAAGCAAAGAAAGCATTAGCAAACGACGGTATCGACGCTAGAGTAGTATCAATGCCTTGCGTAGAAGATTTCGAAAAACAACCCTTAAAGTATAAAGAAAGCGTACTTCCCTCTAACGTTCGCGCAAGAGTAGCAGTAGAAGCCGGCGCAACCATGTGTTGGTATAAATACGTTGGTATGGACGGCAAAATCGTTGGTATCGACACCTTTGGTGAATCAGCTCCTGCTAAGAAGTTATTTGATAAATACGGCTTTACCGTAGAAAACGTTGTAAACGCTGCAAAAGAAGTTATTAAATAATTTTAACCAAACTAAACTTAAAACTCGGCTTTAACTAAAGCCGAGTTTTTATTTTTAAATTTTCTTGATAAATAACTTTTATACAACCCTAACTGCTACAGTTATATATCCGTCACTATATATTGCCGATCCCGTATGATATGGATTGTATAGCGTAACCTCACCCGTAAGATAACTAATATGCAACGTTAACGTGCAAGTTATTGTTGAATTTGTATAATAAAAATCATTTATAGTCCATGAGTTAAAAGTATACCCCTCAATTTCTGGTGCTGAGATTTGCATTTGCTCTCCACTAACCACGTCTATCAAATAAGGAGTTTCTAAAACTTCTTCTCCTATCTTAACAATCGTGCATTCTATGTCTGCTTGAAGCCTCTCCCATCTAGCGTATAACGTTCCATCTGTCTCATTTTGCCATGTTGCACTTGTGCTAACAGGTTTTATTCTATAATATCCATCAGGATCACTATTAGAAAGCACCCCTTGAACGTAACATATCGCGTCGTCTCCCGTTGGAGAAGAATAATAGCCCAAGAATCTGTAATGCTCTCTATATGGTGCAAAATCAACTACTATTTGCTCTCCATAACCAACCGTTATGTGACTAATCTCATTAGCCTCTTCGTTTATTATGAGAGTAATGTCTTGTCTTGCATCTATCCAATAAGCATATAATGGAAACTCAACTAATTTATCCCAATTTCTAACGCTAACCATGTCTGCATCGTAATACATTTTCCCCATTCCGTTGGGCTGATCATAATATCCCATAAAAAGCCATCCGTCTCTTGTTGGTGCTTCTACGTTTTGTGGCATGGCAAAATCATAATTGACTTCTATCGTATCATCTCCACCAACACCTCCTTGTTTGTCAAGAATAAGTGAAAATGTAATTATTTCCCAATAAGCATATAGTGTCTTATTGGAGTGTATATCCCAAACATGCAAGCTCATCATCTCTGAATTATAATACCTTGTCCCTATTCCGTTTATTTCAGAGTAATAACCCCAAAATTCATACCCTAGCCATATTGGTGCATCGGCTTTTGGCATATCATATCCATACACCACTTCTATTTCTCTTGTTCCTCCTGCACCTCCTTGCACGTCTAACGTAACTGTATATGATTCCTGAGTCCAATATGCATATAGTGGAGCTTCTACTAGCTTTTCCCAATTTCTAACGCCCTCCATATTGGCGTTATAAAACATTCTCCCTTGTCCATTAGGTTGATCATAATAACCCATAAACGTCCAACGCCATCTCGTGGGCGCCTCTACATTTTGAGGCAGGGGAGCCTCGTATTGTACCTCTATCGTATCATCTCCACCCGTTCCACCTTGTTTAATAAGGGTGATAGTGTAGGTAATTACCTCCCAATACGCATATAACGTTGTATTGGAAGAGATATTCCAAACATGTGCACTAGTCATATCCGCATTATAATATTTTGTTCCCGTTCCGTTTGTTCCAGAATAATATCCTAGAAATTCACGTCCAAGCCATATTGGTGCATCTACTGTTGGCATTTCTTGCCCATATATTGCCTCTATGGTTCTTGTTCCTCCCGCGCCACCTTGCACGTCCAAAGTTAGAGTATAAACTGTTGGAATCCAATTTGCATATATCGTTCCATCCGATCCGGCACTCCAAACAGCACCCGTGCTAACGGGCTCCATCGCAAAAGATCCGTCTTCTTGTTCGGTCATAACTCCCCTAACAAAACAAGTCCCTTGTCCGTTTTTTTCTGAATAAAATCCGTCAAACGTATATCCTTGTCTAGTTGGAATTGAATCTGCTTGGATAGAGCTCCCCTCGTGCAATTGTACTGTTGAGGTTAAATTATCATATCCATAATCTAAAGTTATGGTATGTTGATGATTTATTGGACTTGTAGAAAATACTATGTATCGTATTTCACTATCATATATTTCTTCATAGGAAACAGCTGCACCATAATACCCCTCGCCTATCCAATCCTTAAAATCAGGAGCATATTTGTATTTTAGAATTGCCGATCCTCCAGGCTTATGATACCAAGTATCGTCTATGGGATTATATTTCATAAAATGACAATCCTTGCCAACAATTGTTGTTTTTCTTAAACAAATCAAAGTTTCATTATTTGTAATATTTTCAACTGGGTTATAATAAATCTCCGCATAATACCCCAAAACTTCTAAATCACAAACAACTATCTCTGCAAATCGATCCACAGATGTTGAATCAAAAACATATGAAATATTTGAAAAATAACCTATATCATATTGCACGCCTCTTCCAGAATAATTTAGATCTCTTTCCGTTTGCCCTATAGCGTATGCATAACAGTTATAATAGCCATAAAGAGCATCCGTCCAATATCCACCACTTGTAACCCAATTGCCGTTGATATCTTGCACGTAGTTATCTTGCAATTGATTGGTGGAATAGGTTTGCATATTGGCAATATCGTTTTCATCTATCCCATAATAATCATATACAACTTGCCTAATCTCCTCTGCAAAATTTAACGAAACGCTATAATTTATTATAAAAGGATAACCTGGATACTCTTCTACGTATTTAATAATACTTTTAACAAAAACCTTTAATTCATCTGTTATAAAAAATTCGGACGGAATTTCTACACCTTGTTCTATTATAAAGTTATAACATTCTTCGGCAGACATTTCTGATAAAATCTGGGTATTATTCTCACTTTCATCTGCTTTTACGTTATAATTTGATTGAACAAACGAAAGAATAACAAAAATTGTCAACAAAACTAGAAAAATTGCCACAAAAATTCTTTTATTTGTTTTTGTCATAAAAATTAACCTCCTTTACATTGAGCGATAAGCTCCTGTACCTTTTCTTCGGTCATTTGCTCTCCATTAAGTTCTTCTTCGGTAAAGATTTCTGCTTTTAAGGTATTTGCATAATAAATTCCACTATCATCTGAATATAGTTTTATAACAGTATATCCTTTTATTTGACCATCAACCATTAAAATAGCATCTATATAATCCACATCGTTAAAATAATGCTCTAGCTCATCATATTTAGGTGCCCATATGAAAGAATCATTGGCTTGAACTTCTATTTCCTTTGCATATTCCCATCCTCCTTTGGCAAAAAATCCTTTATCTGTTTTACACTTAAAAATAGCATTTTGATCGTTATATAAAAGTTTGATTTCGCGCCAAAAACTCAACCCCAAATGATAATAAAAATCGATACAATCATTCATGGTTTTTTCAGGATCTTTCTTTGCGTCTAGTAATTCTCTTACCTTTTCTTCGGTTATTTCTTGTTGCTCGTCTATTGTGAGAAGTTTGGTTAATATTATTTTTGCCTTGTATCCTCCTTGTTCGTTAGCATAGAGTTCTAACAACTCATAACCCTTTATTTGACCATTTACTTTTAGTATAACGTCTATGTAAACGCTATCATAAAAAGTAGGAGTGAGTTGATTTAACGCTGACCAATTTATAGTTCCATTGTTTTCCACTTCTATTTCCGATGGCCAAATCACATCACCTTTGTAAGCAAACATAAATCCGCCTTTATTCGTTGAGCACTCAAAAACGACGTTTTTATCCTCATAATTAAAGGTTATTCCTGTAAAATATTCCTCTTCTTCGTCATAATAAAATCCAGAGCAATCCGCAAAGCCTTCTATTATTTCCGTTTGATTTTCATTTCCTTCATTATTGTTTTCGTCATTGTTGTTTTCGTCATCGTTGTTCTCGTCGTCGTTGTTCTCGTCGTTGTTGTTCTCGTCGTTGTTGTTCTCGTCGTCGTTGTTCTCGTCGTCGTTGTTCTCGTCGTCGTTGTTCTCGTCGCCTATGGAACCATCGCCTACCACATTGTTTCCGCCGTTAGTGGGCTCGTTGTCTGGCGAGTTGCCACCACAGGCAAGCACCCCAAAACTAAAACATAGTAATAAGATAAGGGTGCAAATAAATATAAAAATTCTTGTTAGTTTGTTCTTCATTTTTTGTACCTCCTTATTTGCGTTTTTATACGCCTACTTAATTTTATGATAATATAAATCTTTTTACTTGTCAATACCTAACTTTTTTGCGCGTTTTTAGCTGTGCCCCTTAAAGAGTAAGGGGTTTGGGGATTTGAGGAGTTTGTGAGGGGATTTTTAAGGGGGAACGACTTCGGAAAAGAGTTCCCCCTTGATAGAAAATCTTTAATAAAATTAAAACCGCACCGAAAATTCGGTGCGGTTTGCTTTTTTATATCTCTTCTATTTTGGACGCATTTAAATCGTTCAAATTCTTTAATTCGAAGAACTTTCCCTTTTTATCCATAAGTTCATCATAAGTTCCCATCTCTACGATCTTTCCTTCTTCCATAACGATAATTCTATCGGCGTTTCGTATGGTAGATAGTCTATGCGCAACGATAAAGGTCGTTCTACCTTTGATACTTTCACTAATAGCCTTTTGAACGTGGAATTCGGATAGGTTGTCTAAAGCGCTCGTCGCCTCGTCTAAAATTAAAATTTTGGGATCTCGAATTAACGCCCTTGCTATCGTCACCCTTTGGCGTTGTCCGCCTGAGAGTTTATTTCCGTGTTCCCCAACGTCTGTTTCTACTCCGTTAGGAAGATCTTTTATAAACTCCGTAACGTTCGCCATCTCTATAACACTATTTAATTCTTCTTCCGAATACTTCTTTAAGCCGTAAGTGATATTATCTTTTATACTGCCTGCGAACAATATACTATTTTGTGGAACTACCGAAATGTTTTTTCTATACTCGGTCAAATCCATTTCTTCTATATCTTTTCCGTCAATGGTTATTTTTCCTTTTTCGGCGAACATAAATCCTATGATCATGTTCATAAGCGTACTTTTTCCGCTACCCGATGCGCCGACTACTGCTATACACTCGCCCGCCTTAACGTCAAGCGAAAACTCTTTTATCGCATAATCGGTGGCGTTTGGGTATTTATACCAAACGTCTTTAAACTCGATATCGCCATGAATTTTATCGTACGCGCGTTTTCCAACGTTTATCTCGACGTCTTTTACGTTCATAAGTTCGGAAATTGAACTTAACGCCTCCATACCCGACGAAAGTTGGGGCGCGGCGCTAACTATGGTTGATACTTGCGAAGATATTTGCGTAAATAACGTTTGGAATAGAATTATGTCACCAACTCCTATTCTACCGTTTACCGCAAGCACTATGCAAAACAAAACGCAACCTGCGTTTAAGAGTTGCCCTGCCACCCACATACACGAGCCGAACTTGGCAACCGTTCTATCAACCGTTTTTCCAGACTCGGTGAGTTTTTCCACCGATTGACTAAACGACGAAAGTTCAGTCTTTTCTAGTCCGTGAGATTTAGTCACGGGGAGCATTTCCATCATCGTGGTCATTTTGGTCGAAACGTCTTCGGTCTTTAATCTATAATCTCGGTTGTTCTTGTTCATTTTTTTAGTAAAGAACACGGTTAAGAGAACTTTTATGGGTATTACCACCAAGAAAAAGAGCGAAACTATTCCGTTTTTATAGACCGTAATGCCCGCCGAAACGACCGCCGTGATAAAAATTACTAGCACGTAATCAACGTTTGAAAGCAGTTGGTCCGCCGCCTCGATATCCCTTAAGAATTTAGACTGGATTTTACCCGTTCGCATATCGTTGTGATAGGTTAAGGATAAACTTTGCAGTTTTCTTACCACCGAGCACCTTATCCCTGCGCTAGTATTTCGGCGCATTTTACTCGTGATCCTATTTCTCCAAATAGTGGTTGGAATATTTTCTAAGATTAAAACCGCCATAATGATAGCGCATATTCCTATCTCTATCCACGTTTCTCTAGTAACTGCTTGTCCTGCAACTAGCGTGTCGGTAACAAGGTTTATAATGTGAGCCGTAAATAGCGGAACAAACCAAACTGCTAGCGCTTGAATAACGTATACTATACACGACATTATTTGCGGTCTTCTATTAAGTTTTAATATACCCTTTAAAATTGTAAAACTCGTAGTTTTCTTATTTTTGGGATTTTCATCGAACAAGTGATCGTATTCGGGAATAAAGTATCCTCGTTTTTTATTATTAGCACTTTGCATAATCTATAAATTTTAGTCAAAAATTAAAGAGTTTTTTTCTTCCACTCGTCTACTGCGTTTTTAATCTTTAGATAATCGTTGGTTAAAATGGTGTCTATACCCATATCTAAAAATTCTATTGCCTCTTTAGCGTCGTCCGCGTAGAATACGTTACAAATAATTCCGTTTGCATGCGCCTCGTCTATCATTTGCTTGTTTAGATAAGGCTTAAAGAGTTGAACTTTTTTGCACTTGTTTTTAATGGCGTCTTTAACGATATTCCACTCGTTTTTACCATCGAGTTTTGCTCCTTGGCAACGGCAAAGTTTAGGCTCTAATTCAAAAAAGATTTGATGAAGTTCGTCGTCACTACTCATTATATACGCGTGATCTAGCGCGTCGTATCTGCGAATAAGGGCTAGAATTTTTTCCGCTCTTTCTCTCTTTCTTCCGTCCTCACACTCTTTAACGTGAATATTCATTATAGTTTGACAAGTAAACTTTGCAAGGATTTCTTCAAGAGTTAAAATCTTTAAGCCCTTAAAGTTTTCGCCTGCCTTTTTGCCAAAGTCGAACGCCTTTAACTCTTCTAACGTGTAGTCGCCAATTTTTCCAACCCCGTTAGAAGTTCTATCTATTCTTTCATCGTGAATAGAAACGAGTTCTCCGTCTTTAGTCATCCAAATATCGAATTCGATCTCTTCCGCTCCGAGCGCAACCGCCGCCCCAAAAGCAGGCATGGTGTTTTCGGGCGCAATGGTGTTAAAGCCCCTATGCGCGCACACTCTAGGATATTTCATAAATTTATCTTGCGCCACCGTGGCAGGACCACCCGGGCGATATAGCCAAGGTCTTCTTCCGTCGTCGATATATTCGTAGTGTGATACGAGCGTCGTTCCGTAAAAGCCTTTCTTTTTATAGTATTTTTGCTTGGGATCAAAGTCTACGGTTAAAACGCCCACTTTGCTTTTCATATTGCCCATCATACCTCCATCGGGCGCAACGACCATAGAGCATCCGCAAATAGGGCTATCTTCCCCAAGAGAAATAGACGAGCGAAGCAAATACGCGTTAGTGTTATAGGATAAAAATCTTCCTATAATCTCTAGCGCTTGGTGGGTATCCGATCTTTGATGCGAACAGCCGATAATAATATCCACCTTCTTTTTTGCTAAGGGCGCAAAGTTTTCATACATATAAAAATCGTAACAAGTCATAAAGCCGTAACGAAGTCCGTCAATCTCAACAACGTAAGGCTCACTTGCGATATAACTATAATCGTTATCCATAAAAGGATCGGCAACTTCGCTAGGAGCGGGGTGCGCTTTTAAGTATCTTGCCACCGTTTCGCCTTTAGCGTTTACGCCGAAGGTGACGTTCATATATTTACCGTCTACTTTTTCGCCGTAGTTGGCAAAAACTAATGCGTTACAACGCTTTGCCGTTTCCCTAACCTTTTTATCGAAAATTTCGTTAAATCTCTCTTTGGTTTTAAAAGATAATTCGTTAGAACCCATGTACGACTGACAATGGCACGCCTCTGGAAGAATAATTATATCCGCACTCTCGTCACAAGTGTCTAAAAGCGCGATCATGTCGTTATAACTTTTATCGATATCTTCTTTGCCGTTAAGCGAATAAAAAGGTTGAACTATCTGAACTCTCATATTTTCTCTCCTTGTAAATGGTCGAATAATCCGTTAATACCCTCTATTATATCCGAGTAGGTTTTCTCAAAGTTTCCCGTCCAGTAGGGATCGGCAACGTCACGGGGGTTTAAGGTATAATCCATAATAAGCGATAATTTGTTATCGGGATCAGCGCCAAAAATACGTTTCATGGCAAAAAGATTATCTTCTTCCATGCCGATAAAATAATCGTAATTATAGTAATCTTCTTTTTTAAGTTTTACCGCGTATTTGCCGTGATAGGAAATGCCGAGTTTATCTAAAACCCTTCTCGTGCCGTAATGCACGGGGTTGCCGAGCTCTTCGCTACTAGTCGCCGAAGACTCGATTATAAACTCCTTTTCTTTACCCTTTTTCTTGACGAAGTTTTTCATTAAAAATTCCGCCATAGGGCTTCGACAAATATTGCCGTAACAAACGAACATAATTTTAATCATATTTTTACCCTTTCATATATTCTAACAAAAGGCAATTTTACTGTCAATCAAAACACAAAAATATAACCGTATAAAAAACCACGATAGAAGATTTTCTATCGTGGCTTTTTGTCTTTGCTAAAATATTATCTTTTTTATTTTTTCCAAACGATTGCGCCCGCATCTAAAGTTAGTTTTTCTTCTTTGCCGTTTGCATCGTAGAAAATCGTTTCTTCTTTAGTGTTTGCGTTATTTATAATCGCATATTGTTTGGTTTCGGGATAATACGAGCAGTCGGTGTTAACGTTTGACGAGAACACTTTCTTCATTTCTTGCTCTTTGCCCGCCGCCCAGTACATAGCGCGAAGAAGTAATCTTGCGTTTTGCGGACTATAAGGAAGTCCTGCAATATATACTCCGCGTCCTTTTCCAAAAGTATTTGCAGCGAGTTTAACTTCGCCAACGTTTACTTTTCTAATAAATCTATCGGAAATAGTAATATCTAAAACGTCCGCTCCGTTAAGCGCATAAACGTTTTTCATCCCCTCGCCGTAATCGATTTCTCCGCATACGTCTTCGGTAATAAAGTGCGCTTTTTTCTCGATATTGTATTTGTCGTCCGAGAGAGTTAAGCCTTTTTCTTTATCAACGCCTAAAATATCAGAAAGTTGGAAGAACTTTCCACCGTTTTTATAAGCGGTGGGTTCGCCCACACCGATAAAGCCGTGTCCGTTATCCACCCATTTACGAATAGTGGTAAGGAGTTTTTCGTTCGCCCAGTATTCTGCGCCCGAGAAAGCCGTTCCTTCGTCACCCACGTTAATGATAACGTCGATATCTTTATCTACACCGTTTTCTAAAACGTCGTCGAACGAAATAAACTTAACGTCAACGCCAAGCCCTGATAAAGCCTCGTAAACGCCTTGATAAGAATAAACTTGTTGATACCAAAGTTCGTGCGCTACCATGTGGCACATCCAACTGCGTTTTTTACCCCACGCATTTAATATCGCAACCGTCAATCCCGAATAGGGTTTTGCGTTGTTAGACGCATCGCAAATAGCACGGAACTCATCACAAATTTCACCCGCACGAGTTATAAAGCCGGGGAACATATCTGCAAGAGAGAGATATCCGCCAAAGCCCATACGGTCTAAAGGTTTTCTCATCATTGCACGTCTTGCGGTAACCCAGTTACGGTTAAGTTCGGCAATTGCGTTTTGCTCGTTGCCGGGGAAGAACGTATCTGGAAAGAAGTAGGGTAAAAATCTTCCTTCGTGATACTTAACGTGCGGAATGTCGGAGAGCATTCTAACGGTAACGCCACCGCCGATCGATCCAACCACCGCGTCAAGTTGCATATCCTTAAAGTAGTCGCCGTAAGGCTCGGTGCCTATCCAGCTATCGCCAAGGAACATCATTGCCTCTTTGCCTTCAGCGTGGATAATGTCAACTAGTTCGCGAACGGTTTTGGTAACGTATTTTTCGGTAAATTCCATATAGTCGCGGAATTTTTTGGTGGGATTAACGAAGTTCGATTGATAAGAGCCGTTTGCAACTATATCTTCGCTCTTTAAGGTATAACCGTATTCTTTTTCAAAGTCGTCGAACGCGCGAGGACTTGCCGTCATGGGATAGCCGAACCAGTCAACGTGTCTTTCTTTGTTGATATCGTTGAACACTAAGAAGAAGTGATAAAGGAAGGTAGTATAACGAACTACGTTTACGTTTTGGTTATCCTCACACCATTTTCTCATGTTATCTTTGATATGCTCAAAGGTCGCCTTAAATCTAGGCTCCATAACTTTATGCTTTTCAATGTCCCAATCGTTGGTAATATAGTTATACATTTGGGTTGAATCCCAAAGATTTTTAGCAAAATAGTTTACGGTGTATTCGTGATAAGGTTTAGCGTTTTTAAGGGTAACGATTCCACCTTCGTATTCCCAATCGAACACTTCTTCGCCCGTCGTTCTATCAAAAACTTGCCAGTATTTTTTGGGGTTTTCTTCGTTAACGCCAAGTTGATCTTTGCTATATCCTTTTAAGAGTTCAATTTTAAGCTCGGCGTCTTTCGCCATGTTGTAGTCGGTCATAAGTAAAACGCTTTGGAGCTCGTCAGTATGATTATCCGCCCAAGCGTTATCGCCACGAACTACGAAGTAGGTATTGTAAACTTTTTCCGCAAGTTCTTTTGCATTTTTAGGAAGATGCGTTCCGTCGCAGTCACGAACGGCGTCTGCCCCCCAAAGGTCTGCGATACGAAGAGTGCCTTCAACGTAATTTTCATCGGTAGGTATAGTAACTCTGCCTTTTCTCATATTTTTTCTCCTAAATGGTTTTGGGGAATTTCCGCCCCTAATTGTTTGTGATTATATTATAACTTAAACCCAAAAGATTTTCAATATAATTTTTTAATGTATATTTACACTTTTGGACTTTTAAAAGAGTTAAGGGGTTTTCCTTAACTCTTTTACTTTGTTTTTTTATGCCTCTAATATTTTAATCAACATTTCCGCCATGATGGAAATTGTGAAATCGTATCTTTCAACCGCTTCTACCACTAAAACGTCTGCACTTAAAAGTGCGTCAACAACGTCCGTTTGCTCTAAGTATAGCCTACCCGTTGCCGTTATGAAAGAAAAGTCCTTTTGCATGTAAGGTAGCATCGAGGAACGGAAAGAATCCCCCACCATAAACAATTTTTTATCGTTTGTGCTGTTTGATTGATAAAATCTCGTTTGCGTTCCCTCTTGTCCTTCTAGCGGTAAACCCGCATAAGAAGTGGCTTTAATATAGCTCTTATAAGTAACGTTGTATCCCTTGTCTTTGGTGTATTGAGTTTTATCGATATCACCCATATTAAGTAGGTCGCCCGTTGCTCTAGAATATTCGCTTTTAAGAAGATCGCCCCACTCGCTCGTCTGTATACCGAGTGAAGAATAAAGCGCCTTCGTTCCGATAAATGCGCCCGCTTCGTTCCAGTGCGTGTCGTATTTATAGTAAAGTTGAGCGTCTATTTTGGCGTTTAATATCTCTTGTATGGGGAACACTACTTCAACGTCGGTATTTTCCTTTATATATTGCACCCACTTGTCAACCCTCCTTTGTTCGCTTACGACGGGTACGGTGGGCATTTGTTCGCTATATACTCTCTCTTTGTTTGGCGCAATAAAAATCTTAAGTTCTATTCCCCTTTGATCGCAAAGTTCTTTAAGTCTAACTAGTGAGGCAGTTTCCTTCGCTAGTTCTTCATCGTCCATAAGATTAGTGCCTTGATAGTAATCTAGTGAATTTTCCGCGCCGTAGAAAAGCCAATCTCCCCTACCGTAGAACACCTTTTTAGTTGCGTTATTAAAAATCAATGGGAAATCGGGAAGAGGCGCGGGCTCTTCGGGAGTTCCCTCGCCCGTATTGTCGTCAGGGTCTTGAACTGGTGGCAACAAAGCGTTTTTATACGCTTTTTCGATCCAATTTTTTATGCCGTTTTGCGCCGAATAGAAAAGCGAACGGAAAGGAAGATGATCGTTATACCACGATTGCACTTGCATTGGGAACTCTTGCATATCAAACTCGCTTGGGAACTCTGCAAAGTTTCTATTTTCGCCCGTGTCAAAGTTAAGGGCGTCTTGCGTTTGCTTGCTAAATAGCCCTATCGCACCCCAAACGGCAGTTGGCAAAATCAATATTGCCATAAACAAACTAATTATCACGATTGCAAGTTTCTTTTTTAGGGGCTTTTCTTCTTGTATTTCAACTTGTTTAATTTTTTTGTCTTCCATACTTTTTTACACCCCCTTATTAAAATTGAAAATAGATAAACGGATTATAAGTTCCGCCTATCAAGAACAATATTGAAAGCGCTAAAACTATAAATTGCATCGCAAAATCCAGCACTACGACGATAGTCTTTGCACTATGTTTTTCATATAACTTTTTAAGCGGACGTTGCAATAATCCGCTTGCAAGTATGCCTATTATAAACATGATAATTCCCGTCATTGAAAGGTAGGTCAATATCGAGTGTCCGCCCGTGCCCGATGAGAACGAGAACATTTGCCCGATATACGTTACGGCTTGCGACAAGCTCGTTGATCGAAAGAAAACCCAACCGATCATAACGAAAAATATGGTATATAACCAGTTAAAAATTTTAACGGGATTTTTCTCTAGCCATTTGCCAAGAAATAATCTTTCCACAATTTGCAAAAGCGCGTACATTAAGCCCCAAACGATAAAGGTGAAATTCGCGCCGTGCCAAATGCCCGTCAAAAGGAAGATGATAAAAATATTTCGACAAGTTTTACGCATGCCCTTTTTGTTTCCACCAAGGGGAATATATATGTATTCCTTAAACCAAGAAGATAAAGAGATATGCCATCTTTGCCAAAATTCTTTTATGGATAACGCCGTGTAAGGATAGTCAAAATTTTCCTTAAATCTAAAGCCGAACATTTTGCCAAGACCTATCGCCATGTCAGAGTATCCCGAAAAATCGTAATATATCTGCATGGTATAAGCCAAAATTCCAAGCCATGCTACGGGTGCGCCTAGCGTGGCGGTGTCTAACTTCCATATTGCGTCGGCAATTTCGGCAAACGTGTTCGATAAAAGCACTTTCTTTGCAAGACCATAGCAAAATCTTTTAATGCCCTCACAAAAGAGAGTAAGCGTTTCCGTTCTGCTTTTTAACTGCTCCGCAATATCCGAATATTTAACGATAGGACCTGCAATAAGTTGCGGAAATAGCGATACGTATAGCGCAAAGTCTAACACGTTCTCTTGTAACTTGGTCTTTTTCGTGTATACGTCAAAGACGTATGACATGGATTGAAAGGTAAAAAAAGATATGCCGATAGGTAATACTATTTGTGCAATTCCAAGCTCTCCCGTGCCTTTTAAATTGAATAGATTATTAAGGGCAACGCCCACCCCGTCGCCGAGTGACATAAACGATTCAATCATAACTACTAGCATGTTAAAATACTTAAAGAAGAAAAGCATTCCAAGGTTCATTATGATAACTAAGATTAAAAATAGTTTACGCTTACCTTGCGTGCTTGCCTTTTTCTCAATAAAATATGCGCCGAAAAAGTTAATGAGTATAGATGCCATCATTATTAAAAGATAATAAATTCCACCCCAAGCGTAAAAGATAAAACTCATTACAAGCAAAAATATATTCTTGGAAAAAATCTTTTTATCGTTGTTCTTAAAAGGCAAAACGCCAAGCAAGAAATTGCCCACTATGGTTATAGGTAAGAACACCCATAAAAAGATCATAGAACTAAAAAGCATGTATACCCCTTCTAATTAATCGTTTTTTTCTAATTGTAGCATACAAATTATGCCTTTGCAATATCAATTATTAAATTTTCGCCATCAAAGAATACCCTAAAAAAAGAAATTTTATTTCACAAAGTAGAAACTTTACCATATTGACAATGGGTTTCGTTTTTGTTATAATATTCGTCGATTTAAGTTGGGAGAACTCCTATGAACGGATATGAACGCATAAAAAACGCAATGCACTTTAAACCAGTTGACAAAGCGCCCCTTCGCAACGTATATAGTCGCGCAGGCTTTTATGAACACGGTGACAAATTAAACGACCTTTTTGCCACTTTGCCGTGCGATTTTAACCCGTATAAACGCCACGTTCCCGAAAAACCCCTTCCCGAAGACTTTGACAAAGACGGAAAATATCACGCTTTCAAAAAAGACGAGTGGGGAACTACTTGGGAACATAGAATTTTTGGCGTTGCGGGTATTCCTTGTGATTACGCATTGAAATCTCAAGAGGACGCTGAAAACTTCCGCGTTAAAACCTTCCCTAAACTAGAAGGTGCGGAGTTTGACGCTTTTAAGGCGCAAGTTGACGAATGCAAAAATTTGGGATTATATTCAATGTCGCCTTGGCTTACAGGACTTTACGAGAGAATGATCGCCCTTTACGGCGACGAAAACGTTCTTTGCGATATGTTCCTAGACGAGCCGGGGTTAAATAACGTTGCCGACGAACTCGTTGAATATTTTAAACTTCATATGATACAAGCGGTAAAGGCCGGTTGCCACGGAGCTTTCTTTGGCGACGATTACGGCTCTGAACGCGCCCTCATAATGGGCCCCGACTGTTGGAGAAGATTTATTAAACCAAGACTTAAAAAGATTTTTGAGCCTGCGCTAAATTCGGGACTAGATATTCATTTCCATAGTTGCGGTTATATATGGGATATTCTTCCCGACCTTAAAGAAATTGGCGTAACCTCTATTTGGCCACAAATCCCCGCGTACAATATGACAGATCTTGCAAAAAGGTGTAGAGAACTAGAACTCGCCGTTGAAATTCACACCGACCGCGCGCACACTATGACGTACGGCACGCCCGAACAAGTTAGAGATTTAGTTAAACGTGAATTCGAAACCTTTAAGATAATGGACGGAGGTGCATGGTTCTATATAGAAGTAGATAACGATTTCCCTTACGAAAACGTAGAGGCGCTCGTCCAAACCATCGCCGAATACCGCTAAATTTAATTAAGTATAAGTTTTATATAAAGACAAGAAAACACCGACTTTCAGTCGGTGTTTTGATTTTAAATTTTAGTTATTACGTTGTTTTAGTAAAAAACTTATTATATCCTTAAAAAATTAATGAGCCCAACGTTTCTATAACTTCAATTGCAACGTCTTCTGGCATTTCTAATCCGTCTGCACTACTTTTCTTCTTTACTAGATAGTATAATACTTTAGATAAAACGCCTCTTCTTTTTCCGTTCAACACAACGTTATGACCAGCGCCCAAACCATACGTGCTACCGTCAGGGGTTTTTGTTTCAATGCTAATGCGGAAATTCGGCTTCTTTACATTAATTGGACTTTTGTCAGGGTGACTATGTAGAAAAAATCCGACAATAGTCGCTATTAATCCTATCACGCACATCGCAATGCCCATTTCAATCTCTTCCGTTAATATCATTAAAACACCTAAAAGAAGGGCAAGTATACCCACTATTCCTATAATAAGCCATAATTTGTTTTGTTTTGAGCCATAAAAGCCATTAACCGCTTTTACGTTATCAACACCGACGTCAAACCTGTTAACCGACCTCTGTCTTTGCGAATTAACAAGTTCTTTTTGATAAATAAAGCGCTTATCAGTAATCACGACGTTGTTAGTAAATTCTAGTCCGTTTGTCCTATCCACAAAAGACCATTCCTTAAGTTTATTCTCTTTTTCACTCAAAATTAAATTCATAAAGGTCTCCTTCATTTTTAAAGTGTCACTCACTTTTTTATTAATTATATCACAAATTGAGATATGTGTCAATATCTCGAAACGAGATAATATATAATAAATATATGAAGTTAAAAGAGTTAAGAGAAGAAAATAACGTTTCCCAAAAGGAAATTGCAGAGTTTTTGAATATAAGGCAAAACACTTATTCTCAATACGAAACGGGCAAAAGGCAACTCCCTATCGACGTTTTAATAAAACTTTCAAGATTTTACAAAGTTACAACCGATTATATTCTTGGATTAGAAGATTAAAAGACCGATTATATCGGTCTCTTTTTGTTTTTTTCTTAAAAATTAAAATCATATAAAGCAGTTATTGGGACGGGATACGATTGTTACTGCAAAAGAAAAGCATCCATCTAATGATGGATGCTTTCTTTTTGTATGTGTGGGACATTATCTCGTTTTTTGGTATAGTGTGGGACAAAAAGTATTTTTTAATATCTTGTCGCCAAATATCTTAAAGACATTTTAGTTTTCATATATCTATTTAACATAAATTTTTCCATAAAATCGTAATCATTCTCGCCATTTTCTTTGACTGGTAGTTTTATTGAAAATGTTGTTTTAACAAAGGCGTTTAACTCTTTTATAAAAAACCTTATAATTATTTTGGCTTTCCTTTAATATTACCGTTGCTATAAATTGTTTTGCATTTGTCATCATATTAATTCGCTAAGCATAAATTATTCTGGATTTTTGACAAAGCTTAAACAGTTATAAACAGAATTTCTTTCACCGCAGTAATTTTTTCTTGCACAGTTTTCACACTGTTTCTTTATTATGATTTTTTTAATCTCTTCTTTACAATCATCCATTGCTTCATTAATTTTGCCATTGTGTTGTTGAATACAACGATTTAATATTAATAATGTCGTTATATCTCCTAGAGTAGTTGAGATATCAAGTGTCTTAGCATATTCCATCAACTCTGGAACTAAAGATTCCTGCTCTTCCTTATTTTTAATCAAAGTTTCTTCATCATCTTTGATGATTTTAAGCCACTTTGTTTTTAATTCATCGTATTCTTGACTAGTTTCATCTATTATGCTTTTATTTTTTTTATATAGGTTATTATTTCTAAATGATATTATTGAAATTAAAAGCGCTACTACACCAAGTCCTGTGCCTACATAAAAATTAGCCACTATTCCAACTACAATAAGAGCAATACCAATTGCTAATAAAATAAAAGGAAGTGTTTTCTTTGTTGGCTTTGTTGAAGACAATTTACGACCAAGTTTGTTTTCTAAATATGACTGCTTCTCAATAAGCATGTCTTCTTTCTTTAGTGCAACTTTCCCATACATTCCATCCTTTTCCATTTGTTCTCGATATGAAAATGCTCTTTTTTTCATAATTTTTTCATGTTCTAAAAACAAATCGTTAAATCTTTTTAAATTCTCTAAAAACTTTTTTTCTTCCATAAAATTCTCCTTTGTTCTTTATATTTATAAAAAATACAACCACATTATAACTCATTTGAGTTTATTTGTCAAGTATTTTGGGTTATTAAATTAACTCTTTTTAGTTATATAATAAAAACAAAAGGGGTAAATATTATATATGGAAGTCTTAGAAAAAATAGAACAGTTAAGAAAAGAAAAAGGTTGGTCAATAAACTATCTTGCAATGGAAAGTGGTTTAACACAATCAACGCTCAACAACCTGTATTCAAGAAATACGGAGCCTAAAATTTCAACCCTAAGAGCAATATGTGGTGCTTTTGGGATTACACTATCTGATTTTTTCAAAAAGGAAGAAAACGAAGATGAACTTATAAGAAGAGTAAAAAATCTTTCTCAGGACAATAAAAAAGCTTTGTTACAAATACTTAGAGATATAAAATAAATATTCTAGGACTAGAAGATTAAAAGACCGATCTATATCGGCCTTTTTTATATCCCTTAAAGATTAAGGGATTATAGGGTTATAAGGAGTTCATGAAAGGAATTGTTAAGGGGGAGATTAAAGAAAAAGAGTTTTCTCTTAACGAAAAAATCTAAAAACGTGCGATTTTTTCCCGCGCGATAGCAAAGCGGTCGTCGGGAAAGTATACGATAGCAACAACCATGTGTTGCGTTAGCAACATGTCGCAACAAGTGTGAAAATTGTTAACAACTTAACCACAAAAAGTGTTGTTTGTAAAAATTAAAAACAACGATAACTGCGACTTTTTCTCGGACCTCAATCGTGAAACGATTGTCGGATCGGGATACGGTTGTTACTGCAAAAGAAAAGCACCCATCTTATGATGGATGCTTTCTTTTTGGATGCAGCAACAACCTATCTTCCCGGACCGTCGCCAGTCAAGTATTTTCGGCGCTAGTGAGCTTAACTACTGTGTTCGGTATGAGAACAGGTGGGACCTCACCGCTAACGTCACCGCAATGGTATATCTCGGATCTCTC
>JAZRSG010000019.1:0-3804 GCA_045651465.1 Christensenellaceae bacterium | reverse complement strand
CACTTAACCTCGCAACACATCGTAACTCGCCGGCCCGTTCTACAAAAAGTACGACATCACACTCGTGTGGTGCTTTGTCTGCTTGTAAGCATACGGTTTCAGGTTCTTTTTCACTCCCCTCCCGGGGTTCTTTTCACCTTTCCCTCACGGTACTATACTCTATCGGTCACATGGTCGTATTTAGCCTTACGAGATGGTCCTCGCATATTCCGACAGGATTCCTCGTGTCCCGCCGTACTCTGGATACTCCCTCCCTCTGAACAATTTCACCTACCGGGCTTTTACCGTATCTTGCCGTACTTTCCAATACTGTTCGGTTATCGTTCTTTGTGGATTATGGAGTCCTCTACCCCAGTAGTATTACTACTACTGGTTTGGGCTCTTCCGATTTCGCTCGCCACTACTTTCGGAATCGTTGTTTTACTTTCTTTTCCTCCGGGTAATTAGATGTTTCAGTTCCCCGGGTTCCCTTTATTACACTATGTATTCATGTAATAATACCATAACATTACTTATGGTGAGTTTCCTCATTCGGATATCTACGGATCACAGTCTATTTGCGACTCCCCGTAGCTTTTCGCAGCTTGTCACGTCCTTCTTCGGCGCCATGTACCAAGGCATCCTCCTGTATGCTCTTTGTAGCTTGATCTTTTTTGGTTTGCATTTTTGCAATCCGTCGAATTTGCTTACATTTCCTTGACTATACTCGACTTATTTTAGTGAATCGTTTCCTACGTTTTATTCGTATTAACCTTTTCTTAAAATATTTAAGTCTTTTTTGCTCTTTTTTGCCTTAATGTACTAATTATTAAAGTCTTTCTCGATTGATAGTTATTTTCAAACTTATCTCTCTTAATTTTATCTATGCAGTTGTCAATCTACTGTTCGGTCGCTTCGGCGACCGTTTGCGTTTAGAACGCAACAAAATCACGCCATCGTTTGGCGATAGCCTAAATATATTATCATTTATACAAATCTAAGTCAAGCATTTTTCAAGGGTTTTTTACATTTTTTTAAAATTTTTTACACTCCTTTTTTCGCCTCATTTTATTGATTGTTTTTTGCATATTTATCTCATTTTTTACGCCTTTTTTGCACTTTTATTTGATTTTTAACTTTGCTAATGTTATAATTGTTTCAAAGGAGATTTCTTATGAACGTAAAAAATCAAGTAACCACTGCGATAACCGAACTTATTTCCATCGCAAAACTTTCTAAAAATAATATTTTAGTCGTAGGCTGTTCTACGAGCGAAGTTATGGGCGATAAAATCGGCACTAACTCCGATTACGATACTGCCGAAGTTATATTTGACGCGCTCTATTCGGTAACGAAAAATTTAGGTATTAATCTCGCAATCCAATGTTGTGAACATTTAAATCGCGCGATCGTCCTTGAAGGCGACGCCTTCCCTCACCTAGAAAGAGTGAACGCTATCCCTCAAAAAAAGGCGGGAGGCTCTCTTGCGACCGTAGCTTACTCAAAATTTCCAAACCCCATTTTGGTAGAAGATATTAAAGCGGATGCGGGCATGGATATCGGCGACACCTTTATCGGCATGCACCTAAAAAAGGTTGCCGTGCCCGTTAGATTATCTATAAATCAAATCGGCAACGCACACCTAACCTGCGCTAGAGTTAGACCCAAGTTCGTGGGTGGCGAAAGAGCCGTTTACGACAAGACATTATTATAAAGACACGCGCGTACGCGTAAATATTAAGCCCCGAAACGATTTCGTTTCGGGGCTTGTTTTCTTATTTTAATAATTTTTCAAAGTCGGATTTAAGTTGGTTAAATTGTTCTTCGGCAACCGCCTTGTCGCTCGCCTTAACCGAATAATAAATTTTGAGTTTAGGCTCGGTGCCACTAGGTCTTAAGCACACGAAACTTCCGCCTTCTAATTCGTAGTAAACGGCGTTAGTCGTCGTGCAGTCGATCTTTTGACTTTCTCCGCCCACGACCTTTCTTTCGGGTTTAGAGTAATCTCTTATAGCCAAAACTTTTATTCCACCAATGCTTTCGATAGTCGTTTCTTTCATTTTATCGACTACTGCGTTCATCTCACTCATAGCGTTAAGTCCGCTATATTTAACTGCAACGCTAGTATCAAAAACGTAGCCGTATTTAGCGTAGATTTCGTTTAATCTTTCATAAACGCCAACGTTGTGATAGGTATAATAACATACCATTTCGGCAAAAAGCATACTAGCAACTACCGCGTCTTTATCACGGCAATGAGTTCCGCGAAGATATCCGCAACTTTCTTCAAAGCCAAATACGAATTTACGTTTTCCAGTATCGTCTAAAAGTTTTATCTTTTCGCCGATAAACTTAAACCCAACGAGCGTTTCGATAAGTTCTATTCCGTAACCACTTGCAATAGCATCGGCAAGTCCGGTTGAAACGAAACTTTTAGCGACGAAACCTTTAGACGTTAATTTATCAGTTTCTTTTAATCTTCTTAAGATATAGTCTAGTAAAAGTGCGCCGACTTGGTTACCCGATAAAACGATAAATTCGCCCTTATCGTCACGAACGGCAACGCCTAATCTATCGCAGTCGGGATCGGTACCAAACACTACGTCCGCGCCCTTAAAGTCCGCCATCTTAATGCCCAAGGTAAGCGTTTCTTTTACTTCGGGATTAGGAACTTCTACGGTAGAAAATTCGGTGTCTTTGGTGGTTTGCTCGGGAACGAGCGTCGCCACGATACCCATCTTTTTAAGAATAGTAGTTACGGGAATATAACCGCTACCGTGAACGGGAGTATAAACGAGTTTTATCTTTTTACCGATCTCGTTAACTTCTTTTTGAGATAGGCATAACTTTTTAATAGTTTTATAGTAGGTTTTATCTACTTTTTTACTTACAAATTTTACTTTTCTGTGAGCACTTTCATCGTAAAGAATTTTATCCGAAAAGCAATCGCCTATTTGGGTTATGTAATTAACTACTTCTTTGGTTGCATTGGGGGACATTTGCGCACCGTCTTCCCCGTAAACTTTATAGCCGTTGTATTCTTTAGGATTGTGACTTGCAGTAATCATAATACCTGCAACCGTGCCAAGTTTTCTCACCGCGTAAGAAAGCATGGGTACGGGACGAACGTCGTCAAAGATATAAGTCTTTATGCCGTTAGACGCCAATACGATTGCAGCGGCGTAAGCGAATTCATAAGAATATCTTCTAGTGTCGTAAGAAATAACCACACCGCGTTTCATAGCCTTTTCGCCCAAAGATTTCACGTATTCAGCTAAGCCTTGGGTTGCGCGACGAACGACGTAAACGTTCATCATGTTAGTTCCAAGCCCGATAATACCACGCATACCTGCCGTACCAAATTCGAGTTCTTTACCAAAACGATATTCAATTTCCTTTTCGTCTTCGCTAATATCGGCAAGCTCTTTAACTTCCTTTTCGTCGAGAGCCGGGTTATCTATCCAATTTTTATACAAGGTTTTATACATAAAAATTCCCTTTAATTAATGTAATCTATTGTGAAACACAAAATTCCACATAATAAGTATATTATACATAAAGGGATAAGATAAGTCAAAGAAAAAACATTTAGACAAGCATAGTAAAAAACAAATTTTTTCAAATAGTTATATTTTTTCTACAAATTTTAAAAATTTATTTTGCAAACAGTTGACAATATAAATTCATTTTGATACAATTTATAAGCGTCGCAAATAGAAAAGAAATGCGGGTGTAATTCAATGGTAGAATTCCAGCCTTCCAAGCTGGCAGCGTGGGTCCGATTCCCATCACCCGCTCCAAAAAGTTTTTAGTGGCGTAAGGTTA
>JAZRSG010000018.1:0-65050 GCA_045651465.1 Christensenellaceae bacterium | reverse complement strand
GGTTCACAATATTGAAATGCAACCTGGTAAAGGTGGTCAAATCGCAAGATCTGCTGGTATGAGTGCTCAAATCATGGCACGTGACGAAAAGTACGTAACGATAAAGATGCCAAGTGGCGAAATGAGATATATTCTCGCAACCTGCAAGGCAACTATCGGTCAAGTTGGTAACTTGGAACACGAAATCATTAGAATAGGTAAAGCCGGTAAGACTAGATATCTTGGTATCCGTCCTTCAGTTCGCGGTGTTGTTATGAACCCGTGTGATCACCCCCACGGTGGTGGTGAAGGTAAGTCACCTGTCGGCATGCCCGGGCCTGTTACTCCTTGGGGTAAACCTGCTCTCGGTTATAAGACCAGAAAGCATAAGAAGGCTTCCAATAAACTTATCATTACTAGGATAAATTAAGGAGAACAACATGAGTAGAAGTGTTAAAAAAGGTCCTTATGTAGAACCTAAACTCTTGAAAAGAGTAGAAGAATTAAATGAAAAGAACGAAAAGAAAGTTTTGAAGACTTGGTCAAGATCTTCAACGATTTTCCCGCAGATGGTAGGACATACTATCGCAGTATACGACGGCAGAAAGCACGTACCCGTATACGTAACCGAAGACATGGTTGGTTGCAAGCTCGGTGAGTTCGCTCCCACCAGAACCTTCAAAGGTCACGGCGGTACGGAAAAATCTACCGGCGCTAGATAGGAGGCGAAATTATGGCTAAAAATATGAGAGAAAAAACCGCTAGAATCGCGGAAAATAAAGACAGACGCCCCAGAGCGGTTGCTAAACATGTTAGAATTTCTCCTTATAAAGTAAGAGTAGTTCTCGACATTATCAGAGGCAAGAATTATGCACAAGCAGTTGCTATCTTGGAAAACACTCCCAAGTCTGCATCTGACCCCATTAAGAAAGTTCTTATGTCTGCTGCAGCTAACGCAGAAAACAACCTCGGCATGAGCAAGGACAGCTTATTCGTAGCTGCTTGCTACGCTGATCAGGGCCCCACTCTTAAGAGAGTTATGCCCAGAGCACAGGGAAGAGCCTTCAGAATTTTAAAGCGTACCAGCCACATCACTATCGTGTTGGACGCAAAGGCATAGGAGGATAGACATGGGACAAAAAGTTAATCCGCACGGAATTAGAGTCGGAGTTATTAAAGGTTGGGATTCACAATGGTTTGTTGACAAAAAAGATTTTGCTGCAAACATTAAAGAAGACAACGAAATCCGTAACGTATTAAAGAAAAAATATTATCAAGCTGCTATTTCTAAAATAGCTATTGAAAAGGCTGCAACCAAGATTACGATCACCATCTTCACCGCACGCCCCGGCGTTCTTATCGGTAAGCAAGGTAGCGAAATCGAAGTTATCAAGAAAACGGTTGCTAAAATTTGCAAAGGCAAACAAATTTCTATCAATATTTCAGAAGTTAAGAAGCCCGATGCAGACGCTCAACTCGTTGCTGAAAGCGTAGCTGGACAACTCGAAAAGCGCGTATCTTTCAGAAGAGCTATGAAGCAGTCTATTTCAAGATCTATGAGATGTGGCGTTAAGGGTATCAAGGTTACCGTTGGCGGTAGACTCGACGGTGCAGAAATTGCACGTAGCGAAAACTACCACGAAGGTTCAATTCCCCTTCAAACGCTCAGAGCAGACATAGAATACGGCTTTGCGGAAGCGCACACCACGTTCGGTGTAATCGGCGTTAAATGCTGGATTTACAAGGGCGAAGTTATCGGCGCTCCCAAGAAGAAGATTGTTGAAGGAGGCGAAGCTTAATTATGTTAATGCCTAAAAGAGTTAAAAGAAGAAGAGTGCACCGTGGTAGAATGACCGGTAAGTGCACTAAGGGTAATAAAATTGCTTACGGTCAATACGGTTTAGTAGCAACTGAACCCGGCTGGATCAAATCAAACCAAATTGAAGCAGCCCGTATCGCAATGACTAGATTTATTAAACGTGGTGGTAAAGTATGGATCGACATCTTCCCCCACAAGCCGGTAACTAAGAAACCTGCCGATAGCCGTATGGGTAGCGGTAAAGGTTCTGTAGAATTCTGGGTAGCGGTAGTTAAACCGGGTAGAGTGCTTTTCGAAATGTCAGGCGTTCCCGAAGATATCGCAAAAGAAGCTATGCGTCTCGCTGGACACAAACTTCCCGTAAAGACGAAGTTTGTTAAGAAGGAAACCGTAGCTGAACAAATAAAAGAAGAAGGCGGTGAAGGTTAATGAAAACGAAAGAACTTCGCGAATTAACGGTAGACGAATTGAACACCAAGCTTAAGGAACTTTCCGAAGAATTGTTTAACCTTCGTTTCCGTCACGCAATAGGTCAATTAGAAAATCCTGCATCTCTTAAAACCTGCAAAAAGGAAATTGCAAAAGTTAAGACTTTATTGAGAGAATGGGAACTTAAGGCGTAGGGAGTAGAGAATCATGGAAAGAAATTTAAGAAAAGAAAGAGTTGGTATTGTTGTTTCTGACAAGATGGACAAAACCGTTGTAGTTGCCATCGAAGAAAGAGCAAAACACCCCTTGTATAAGAAAACCATTAAGAAAACTCACAAATTCAAAGCACACGATGAATTAAATCAATGCGGAATCGGCGATAAGGTTCTTATCGTAGAAACCAGAAAATTGTCTAAGGACAAGAACTGGCGTGTTGCTGAAATCATCGAAAAGGCTAAATAAGGAGGCGCTACATGATACAACCACAATCTAGATTAAAAGCAGCGGATAACTCCGGTGCAAAAGAATTGATGTGCATCAGGGTATTAGGCGGCTCATTCAGAAGAACCGGTAATATCGGTGATGTAATCGTTGCCAGCGTAAAGACCGCTACCCCCGGTGGCGCAGTTAAGAAGGGCGACGTTGTTAAGGCAGTTATCGTTAGATCAACGAGTGGCGTTAGAAGAAAAGACGGTACTTACGTTAGATTCGACGAAAATGCAGCAGTAATTATCGACAACCAAAAACAGCCGAGAGGCACCCGTATCTTTGGACCGATCGCAAGAGAACTTAGAGATAAAGACTATATGCGTATTATCTCTCTTGCACCCGAAGTGTTATAAGGAGAGACGATCATGAAAGTTAAAAAGAACGATACAGTTTTGGTTATTACGGGTAAAGACGCAGGCAAAACCGCTAAGGTTTTAGTAGCGTTACCCAAGGCTAACAAAGTAGTAGTAGAAGGCATCAACGTTCAAAAGAAGCACAAAAAAGCAAGAAGTGCACAAGAAGTTAGCGCAATTCAAAATCAATCAGGTCCTATCGACGTTTCAAACGTAATGGTAGTTTGTCCCGTTTGTAACAAGGCAACCAGAGTTGCTTATAAAGTTGAAGGCGACGCTAAAGCACGTATTTGCAAAAAGTGCGGTGCAGTGTTAGATGCAGGCAAGGAAGCTAAGGAAGTTAAAAAGGCAACCAAAGCAACCTCAAAGAAAAAGACCAAGAAAGAAACTGCGGAAACCGCAGAGGCTAACTAACGGAGGTAATGGAGATGGCAGATAATAGAATCAAAGCATTCTACAAGGAAACCGTTGTACCTGCAATGATTAAAAAATTTAATTATGAAAATGTCAACCAAGTTCCTAAGCTTGTAAAGATCACCATTAACTCAGGTTTAGGTGACGTAAAAGACAACTCAAAGAGTATTCAACAAGCTCAAGACGAATTAAAGTTGATCGCAGGACAAAAGCCCGTTTTAACCATGGCTAAAAAGTCTGTTGCAAACTTCAAAATCAGAGAAGGACAAGGCGTTGGTATGAAGGTTACCCTTCGTGGAACGAGAATGTACGAATTCTTTGATAAATTCATTTCTATTGCGCTTCCTAGAGTTAGAGACTTCCGCGGTGTTCCGAGAAAGTCATTCGACGGCAGAGGAAACTACGCAATGGGCGTAAAAGAACAACTCATTTTCCCTGAAATTTCATACGACCAAGTTGAAAAGATCAGAGGATTTGACATTTGCATCACGACGACGGCAAACACCGACGAAGAAGCAAGAGAATTACTCGCACTTCTCGGAATGCCTTTCGCAAACAAGTAAGGTTAAAGGAGTTATAAAATGGCTAAAAAAGCGATGATTAATAAGCAGCAAAAGCCTGCTAAGTTTTCCACCAGAGCCTACACGAGATGCAGCATTTGCGGACGTCCCCACGCGGTTCTCCGTAAATATGGAATATGCCGTATTTGTTTCAGAAATTTGGCTTATAAAGGCCAAATTCCCGGCGTAAAAAAGGCAAGCTGGTAAAGGAGGATAATAAAATGACTGACGTTATAGCAGATATGCTTACCAGAATAAGAAACGCTCTTATGGCTAAGCATGAAACTGTTGAAATTCCCGCATCAAACACCAAAAAGGCAATCGCAGAAATTCTTCTTAAAGAAGGTTATATTAGCGAAGTAGAAATTCTTGAAGGTGTTCAAGGGACTATTAAAATCACTCTTAAGTACGAAAACGGCCAAAAGGTTATCACTGGACTTAAGAGAGTAAGTAAACCCGGTCTTAGAGTATACGTTGGAACGGAAGAAATTCCCCAAGTACTCGGCGGACTCGGAATTGCTATTCTTTCAACTTCTAAAGGTATCATGACCGGCAAAGAAGCTAAGAAAGCACATCAAGGTGGCGAAGTTCTCGCTTACGTTTGGTAGGAGGTAGTATTATGTCAAGAATTGGTAATGCAATAATTGAAATCCCCGCAGGCGTAACCGTAGACGCAAAAGACGGCGTATTAACCGTTAAAGGACCTAAAGGAACTTTAACCCAAAGTTACGACACCGTTATTACGCCTAACGTTGAAGGCAACGTAATTAGATTTACTAGAGCTAACGAACTCGCAACGACCAAGGCAAAACACGGTCTTTACAGAGCGCTCTGCGCTAACATGGTAAAGGGTGTTACCGAAGGCTTTAAGAAAACGCTTATCGTTAACGGCGTAGGTTGGAAGGTTTCTAAGCAAGGTAAGAAACTCGTTATGAACGTAGGTTTCTCTCACCCCGTAGAAATCGATGAAATCGATGGAATTGCTATCGAATGTCCTTCTCAAACCGAAATCGTTTTAAGCGGTATCGATAAAGAAAAAATCGGTCAATTCGCTGCAAAGGTTAGAGGCGTTAGAGAACCCGAACCCTATCACGGATATGGTATCCGTTATAGCGACGAAGTTATCGACAGAAAAGTTGGTAAGGCTGCAGGCGCTAAGGGTTAATAAATTTAACGGGCTTTTAGTGGACGCACTTAAGATTTTAGTGCGTCTGCCGAGTGCGCTTTACAATATAGGCGCGAAAAGTTATTAAATAGGAGAAAAACAATGATTAGTAAAATCAATAAAAACAAAGACAGATTAAAAAGACATAAAAGAGTAAGAGCTAAAGTGAAAGGCACGGCAACCTGCCCCAGACTTTCAGTTTATAGAAGCTTAACTCACATTTATGCACAACTCATAGACGACGTTAAGGGAAACACCTTGGTTACGGCGTCTACGCTCGATAAAGAACTCAAGGGTACTTTTGAAGGCAAAGACAGGAAGGAGCAAGCGTTCGCAGTTGGCGAACTCATTGCTAAGAAGGCAAAGTCGAAGAAGATCAAAGCTGTTGTATTTGACAGAGGTGGTTATCTTTATACCGGACGTGTTGCAAGTCTTGCAGACGGCGCAAGAAAGGGCGGCTTAGAATTCTAATAAATCAAGGAGAAAACTAAAATGGCAAGAGATAATAATAGAGCACCCAGAAAGGTGGAAGAAAACGACGGTATAATCAAAAAGCTTATTTGCGTTAACCGTGTTACCAAGACCGTTAAGGGTGGTAGAAACATGAGATTTGCCGCACTCGTTGTCGTAGGTGACGGCGCAGGTAAAATCGGTTGCGCTATGGGTAAAGCAAAAGAAGTTCCCGAAGCAATTGATAAGGCAACTGCAAGAGCAAAAAAGAACATGTTTAAGGTTTCACTTTTAGGAACGAGTATTCCTCACGAAGTTTTAGGTAAGTTCGGTAGAGGTTTCGTACTTATGATGCCTGCAAGCGAAGGTACCGGTGTTATAGCTGGTGGTCCCGTTCGTGCGGTAATGGAAGCAGTTGGTATCACCAACATCAGAACCAAGTCACACGGCACCAACAACCCCATCAACTGCGTTAAGGCAGCAATTGAAGGCTTAAAGATGCTTAGAACTGCAGAAGAAATAGCAGCTATTCGCGGTAAGACCGTAGAAGAAATTAACGGTTAATAGGAGGGTACTTTTATGGCAAGACCGAAAAAAGCAGAAAATGCTAAAATAAAAGTTACGCTCGTAAAGAGCACGATAGCAATTTTGCCGCAACACAAGAAAGTTGTAGCGGCTCTTGGACTTAAGAAAATCAATTCTTTCCGTATTCACGATGAAAATCCTTGCATACTTGGTATGATTGACAAGGTTAAGTATCTCGTAAAAGTAGAAAAGATTTAATTAAGTAATTGCGTTATTAAGGAGTAATAAAATGAGATTAGGTAATTTAAGTCCCGCTGAAGGCGCTGTAACCACCAGAAAAAGACTCGGAAGAGGTATTGGTTCAGGTCTTGGCAAAACCAGTGGTAAGGGACATAAAGGACAATGGGCAAGAAGTGGCGGTGGCGTACGTCCCGGATTCGAAGGCGGTCAAATGCCTTTAATCAGAAGAGTACCCAAACGTGGCTTCAACAACCATTTTAGAAAAGTATATAGCATAGTTAATCTTTCCGTTTTGGAAAACTTCGATGCAAATTCAGTAGTTGATATGGAAGCATTAAACGCTAAGGGACTTATCAAAGTATTAAAGAACAGCGTTGGCCTTAAAGTTTTAGGCAACGGTGCTCTTACCAAAGCGTTAACCGTTAAAGCGGCTGCTTTCTCTGCATCAGCTAAAGAAGCAATCGAAAAGGCCGGCGGAACGGTAGAACAAATCTAACCTACTTTAGTATAGGGAGGGCAAAATGTTACAAACAATAGTAAATGCGTTTAAAATTAAAGAGGTAAGACGTAAGATCCTCATTACTATTGCGCTTTTGTTCGTTTATAGACTCGGATGTTATATCCCTGTTCCTGGCGTACAAATGTTCGAAGGTATGGGCGAATATACGTTCTTAAACATCATGAGCGCGGTATCAGGCGGAGCGTTACAATACGGTACGTTCTTTGCTATGGGTATCGGCCCGTATATTAACGCATCGATTATTATACAACTTTTAACGGTAGGTATTCCTGCCCTTGAAAGACTTTCTAAGCAAGGCGAAGAAGGCAGAAAGAGAATTAACGCTTACACTAGAATTCTTACCTTATTTCTTGCAATCGCGCAAGCAATTGGTATTTTAGTAGCGTTCGGTGGCGGCGAAGGTGGCGCAGTTGATACTTCAAAACTTTTCGGAAACACTGGCTTTGATAATTTCTTAAGCTATGCTTTCTTAGTTATCGTTTATACGGCAGGCGCTGCGCTTACTATGTGGATCGGTGAAAGAATTACCGATTACGGCGTATCTAACGGTATTTCAATGCTTATCTTTGCAGGTATCATTTCAACTGCAGGTACTGCAATTTTAAGTTTAATCTTAAAGTTGTTCAATGCAAGCGTTGCGGTTTCTGCTGCGTGGTCTTTAATCGGCTTCGTTATCGCTGCAATCGTTATCTTCATGGCGATCGTTGCGGTTAACGGCGCAGAAAGAAAGATTCCCGTTCAATATGCAAAGCAGGTTAAGGGAAGAAAGATGTACGGTGGTCAATCAACCCACATCCCCATTAAGGTAAACGCTTCAGGCGTTATGCCTCTAATCTTCTCGTTCGCTATCTTAAGTTTCCCCGATTTAATCATTAACCTTTTAGGTATCGGCGATAACTGGTGGACTAGAAACATGGGTACGGGTAGCTGGCCATACACTATCATCTTATGCGTATTTATCTTGTTCTTCTCGTATTTCTACAATGCGATTCAGTTCAACCCTGACGATATCAGTAAGAGTATCCAAGGCAACGGTGGTTTTATCCCCGGTACAAGACCTGGTAAACCTACCGCAGATTACTTGAAGAAAGTATCTGGAAGAATCACGCTCTTTGGCGCTATCTTCCTTGCTGCAGTAGCTCTTATCCCGTCGTTATTGTTTAAGGCAATCGGCGGCGACACGATGGTTAACGTATTCAGCGCTACCGGACTTTTGATCGTCGTTTCAGTTGCACTTGAATTTGAACAAGCTCTACAATCACAAATTATGATGAAGAACTACAAAGGGTTCTTAAAATAAGAAAAATGAAACTGATATTACTTGGCGCACCTGGTAGCGGCAAGGGTACTCAAGCGGTGTATATTTCCGATAAGTATGACCTACCGCATATATCAACCGGGGAATTGTTCAGAACAAACATAGAAAATAAAACACCTCTCGGAATAAAGGTTAAAGATATTATGGACACTGGAGAGTTATGTCCCGATTCTTTAACCCTCGAGATGGTTAAAGACAGAATTAAAGAACAGGACTGCGAAAACGGTTATATGTTGGACGGGTTTCCCCGCAACATTAACCAAGCGCAGGCGCTCGATCAAATCGATGCTCCAGACATCGTCCTTAATATTGACGTAGACTTAGGGGCAATCGAACACAGAATTACGGGTAGAAGAGGTTGTTCTAGTTGTCATAGTTCCTTCCATACGGACACCATCGGTAAAACTGAAATTTGTCCGGTGTGTGGAGGAAAACTCGTTACGAGAAAGGACGACAACCCTGAAACCGTAAAGAGTAGACTTTCCGTCTATTTAGAACAAACCAAACCCCTTATCGAGTATTATCAAAAACAAGGCAAGCTCCGTACTGTTGACGGAAACAAGCCCGTTGATGAAGTTTTTGAAGAAATCTTAAAGGTTTTACAATGATAAAGATTAAAACTGATGCGGAAATCGCTCTCATGAGAGAGAGCGGAAAGTTGACGAGAGACGTTCTCGATCATATCGCAAGCAAGATTCGCGTTGGAATGACTACCAAGCAAATCGACGAAATTGCTTATGAATATATAACGTCCTACGGCGCGTATCCTTCCTTTTTAGGATATTCTGGATATCCCGCATCAACTTGTATATCGATCGACGATATGGTCGTTCACGGTATTCCGTCAGACGATATCGTAATCAAAGAAGGTCAAATCGTTAGCGTTGACGTTGGCGTTGAATATAACGGCTGGCAGGGCGACGCGGCAAGAACCTTTATGATCGGTGAGGTTTCGGAAGAAAAGAAAAAGCTCGTTAAGGTTACCGAGGAATGCTTTTTTGAGGCGATTAAGAATTTAAGAGATGGTACTCCTCTCGGTGATATTGGATTTAACGTGCAAACTCATGCGGAGAAAAACGGCTTTTCAGTAGTGAAAGCGCTAGTTGGTCACGGCATAGGTAGAGATATGCACGAAGATCCTTCAGTTCCCAACTATGGCAAAAAGGGAACGGGTATTAGGCTTAAAAAAGGAATGACCATTGCCATAGAACCTATGATTAACGTAGGGACTTTCCAAGTCGACTTCATGAGTGACGGTTGGGGCGTAAGAACGAAGGACAGGAAACCGTCCGCGCATTACGAAAACACCGTGGCAATTACCGACAACGGCGTAGAGATACTTACCTTGTAGGTGAAAAATGGAAAAGTTGACGATCGGCGACGTTGTAATAAGTCTTAAAGGTAGAGACAAAGATAAATTCTTTCTCGTATGCGAAGTAGAAGGCAATATTGCTTATATCGTAGACGGAAAGGTTAGAAAGGTCTTAGCTAAAAAGAAAAAGAACGTTAAGCACTTAAAAAAGGTTGAAGGTGCAAGTCTAATAGATCTTGCACAAAGAATTCAAAAGGGTGAGCCCGTTGGAAACGATAGGGTGGCCCGTGCGGTTAAAACCGCAAAAAAATAATACGGGAGGATTAGTTTATGTCAAAGGAAGACGTTATAGAAACCGAAGGCGTGATAGTTGAAGCACTTCCGAACGCACAGTTCGTTGTAAAACTATCAAACGGTCACATGATAACGGCACATATATCAGGAAAGCTTCGCATGCATTATATAAAGATAATACCTGGCGATAGCGTAAAACTTGAAATGAGCCCTTACGATTTGACGAAAGGCAGAATAACATGGCGTAGTAAAAACTAATAAAAACATAAACGAAATCCAAAGGAGATATTAAAATGAAAGTTAGACCATCTGTAAAACCTATGTGTGATAAATGCAAAGTTATCAAGAGAAACGGAAAAGTAATGGTTATTTGCTCTAAGAACAAAAACCACAAGCAAAGACAGGGTTAATTCCCAAGAGCCGTAAACCCGCGAGGGTTTAACGAGAAAAAACTCGCCCTTTAATCAAATAGCCACCATTCCATGGCGAAAGACAAACGGGCATTTATATATAAAAAATAAAACCAATATAAAATTTACGGAGGAGTTTTAATGGCACGTATAGCCGGCGTTGATTTGCCGAATAACAAGAGAGTCGAAATCGGTCTTACCTATATTTATGGTATCGGTCTTACGACTTCTAGGAAAATCATCAATGAAACGGGTATTAATCCCGACACGAGAGTTAAAGACTTAAGCGAAAACGATGTTGCTAAATTAAGAGAATATATCGAACACAACCTTAGAGTAGAAGGTGATCTTCGTAGTGAAGTAAGCTTATCTATTAAGAGATTAATGGAAATCGGTTGCTACCGTGGTGTTCGTCACAGAAAGAACCTTCCCGTTCGTGGACAGAGTTCCAAGAGAAACGCGAGAACCAGAAAGGGACCGCGTCGTACCGTTGCTAAGAAGAAAACGGCAAGTAGATAACGGAGGAAACTGAAATGGCAGCAAAGAGAATAATTAAAAAACGTAAAGACGTTAGAAAAGTTGACAAAGGTCAAGTTCATATTCAAGCGTCATTCAACAACACGTTGGTAACTATTACCGACATGCAAGGTAACACCGTATCATGGTCAAGCGCAGGTAGCTTAGGATTCAGAGGCTCAAGAAAGAGCACTCCGTTTGCAGCGCAAATGGCAGCTGAAGCAGCAGGCAAAATCGCTAGAGATCAAGGTATGCGTCAAGTAGAAGTTTATGTTAAGGGCCCTGGTGCTGGTAGAGAATCTGCTATCAGAGCACTCACCAACTGCGATATGGAAGTAACTCTTATTCAAGACGTATCTCCCATTCCTCACAACGGTTGCAGACCGCCCAAAAAACGTAGAGTATAATGGAGGAAACACAAAATGGCTAAATATACAGAATCTAAATGTCGTTTATGCAGACGTGAAGGCGCTAAGTTATTCTTAAAGGGCGAAAGATGCTTTAAGGGTGTTTGTGCTTTCGAAAAAAGACCTGTAGCTCCCGGTCAACACGGTATGGGCAGAAAGAAAGTTTCCGAATACGGTTTACAACTTCGTGAAAAGCAAAAATGTAAGAGAATTTACGGCGTACTCGAAGGTCAATTCAGAAAGTACTATGAAAAGGCTGACAGAATGAAGGGTATCACCGGTGAAAACATGCTTTCACTCTTAGAAAGAAGACTCGACAACGTAATCTTCAGAATGGGTATCGGTTCTTCTAGATCACAAGCTCGTCAACTCGTAACCCACAACCACTTTACGGTTAACGGTAAGAACGTAAATATCGCTTCATACTGCATCAAAGTTGGTGACGAGATCGCTGTTAAGGAAACCAAGAAGGACAACAAGTACTTTGCTGAAATTAAGCAAATGAAAGTTGGCGCTATGCCCAAGTGGTTAGAATTCAACCCCGAAACTTTAACGGGTAAGATTTTAGCGCTTCCGACCAGAGAAGATATCGACATCGCTATTGCAGAACACATGATCGTCGAATTATATTCTAAATAATAACTAAATAACTAATTATCGATGGACTTTGGCAGGGGGAAAGTAGAGGTTTTCCACGCCTTCACAAGAATTCCTGTCAAGGTTTATATCGAAACTATTTTTTAAGGAGGATATTTTCTTATGATGGAAATTGAAAAACCAAAAATAGCAGTGGAAGAATCAGAAGACAAAAGTTATGCGAAAGTTATCGTTGAACCTTTAGAAAAAGGTTTCGGCTTAACCTTAGGAAACGCTTTAAGAAGAATTTTATTATCATCTCTTCCCGGCGTTGCAATCCAAAACATCAAGTTTGCTGAAGAACTTGGCATTAAGCACGAATTCTTAGCAGTACCTAAGGTAAAAGAAGACGTAACCGAAATTATTCTTAACTTAAAGGGCGTAGCAATCAAATCAAGCTGTCTTGACAAGGATTATTCAAAAACGGTAAGACTTGTAAAAGAAGGACCCTGCGTAGTTAAAGCAAGCGACATTAACGGTGAAGCAGAAATCGAAATCCTTAACCCCGACCATTATATTTGTACGGTTGACGAAGGTGGTAAGATTGACGTTGAACTCACTATCGGTAGAGGTCGTGGTTACGAAGGTGCAGACGAACACAAAACCGGCATTATTGACAATATTGCTATCGACAGTATCTATACGCCTATTAAAAAGGTTAGCTACAATGTTACGGCAACCCGTGTTGGTCAAAGCGTAGACTTTGACAAACTTGTTCTCGAAGTTTGGACGAACGGCGCTTTCTCAGGTAAAGAAATCGTAAGTTTCGCCGCTAAAATCTTAAAAGATCATATTGAAATGTTCGTTTCTTTATCAGAACTCGGCAAGATGAACGTTCTTACCGATAGAGTAGAGGACGAAAAGTTTAAGATCTTAGGAAAAACTGTTGAAGACATGGAATTATCCGTTCGTTCGTATCACTGCTTAAAGAGAGCAAATATTCATACTGTAGAAGACTTAACGAAAAAGACCGAAGAAGATATGTTAAAGGTTCGTAACTTAGGTAAAAAGTCACTTGACGAAGTTATCTATAAACTTGGAACTTACGGCTTATCGTTAAAGGAAAAGGAGGACTAAACAATGGCTAGAAAATTAGGCGTAAACGCTACGCAAAGAATAGCACTCATTAAAAACCAAGCTTCTGCGCTTTTATGGCACGGCAAGATCGAAACTACCGAAGCTAGAGCAAAAGAAGTTGCTTCATACGTTGCAAAGATCATTACGCTTGCTGTTAATACCTATGCTGACACCGTTGAAAGCGAAGTTAAGGTTGTAGACGCTAAGGGCAAAGAAACGACCAAAACTCTTATCAAAGACGGCGACAAGAAACTTAACGCAAGAAGAAAAATCATGAGCATGGTTAACGATTTACAAGAAGTTCAAGGCTTCAAGGAAACTAAAGCAGATTTCAAGAAGAGAACTAATGCAATCAAATATCCGCTTATCGAAAAGATTTTTGACGAATATGCACCCAAGTACGCTACCCGTAAAGAAGAAAAGGGTCAAGGCGGTGGATACACCAGAATTTACAAGTGTGGTCCCCGTAAGGGCGATGCTGCTGAAGTTGCTATTATCGAATTAGTAGACTAATTTAAGCAAAATCTTTAAGCAACCGTTTTATCACGGTTGCTTTTTTATTTTAAATCGTTATATCCACGGGCACGATCTAATAAAATATAAAGATGAATTTATTTGATCTGCCTTACTTTTGCGACGCTTTAATCGTTAGCGTAAACACCCATCCATATCTAAAAAAAAGACTTAAAAATATGGGACTAAAAGAAAAAGTAAAAATTAGAAAAATTAAGTGCGCGCCAACGGGCGACCCTATAATCTTTTGCGTTAAAAACGTTTTCGTGGCAATAAGAAAGTTAGACGCGCAAAAAATATTCGTGGAGAAATTATGAAAAGGACGATAGCGCTTATCGGCAACCCCAACTCGGGCAAGACTACCATATTTAATATGCTCACGGGCACATATCAAAAAGTGGGCAACTGGACAGGGGTTACTACCGAAAAAAAGGAGGGTAAATTTCGTTACGACAAAAATATAACAGTAATAGATCTTCCGGGACTTTATTCGCTTGATGCCGATAGCCCTGATGAAAAGGTTGTAAAAGAATACTTAAAAAGAAATAAACCCGATTTTATCTTAAACGTTATCGACGCAACGTGTTTAGAGCGAAGTTTAGCACTAACTATGTCGCTATTATCCTTAAATATTCCAACAAGCGTGGTATTGACTCACGAGGACGCTCTTAAGTATGACGGAATAAGCGTTAACGTTAGGGCTTTAGAAAAACTACTTGGCGTTTACGTGACTTTTATTTGCCCGTCTAAAAAACCCAACGTTTTAACTTTTATAGAAAGAGTGGTTAAAAGCTCTAAAGGGGCGGAGAAGGGCGATTTTGGCGTTTCTAATAGCGCTAGTGGTCGAAAGGTTGACGACGAGCTATTAGAAAAAAGGTTGAAAGACGTTATTATTTATAACGGCAGGAGAAAAAAAGACTACTTAAGTAAGATCGATACTCTTACTACTAACAAATATCTAGCCTTTCCCATCTTTTTTGCGGTTATGTTAACGGTTTACTTTTTGTCAGTAAAAATTGGAGGATTAGCAAGTTCTTTTATCTCGGATAAAATTCTATGGTGTGGTGATACCGCGAGCAGTTTTTTGACAAGTAGGGGTGCTCCGCCATGGACGATATCTTTACTTTGTGATGCGATAGTGGGCGGTTTTGGAACGGTTTTGTCCTTTTTGCCCCAAATTCTAGTGTTATTTGCGCTCATGGGCGTCATTGAGCAAAGCGGATACGCCACGAGAATTGCCTTTATTTTAGACAGTATTTTTCGTGGGGTTGGGCTAAACGGTAAATCAGTAATGCCACTCGTTGCTTGTTCTGGTTGTACTACCACGGGGCTAATGTGTACGCGTGCAATAGAAAGCGCTAACGAAAGGCGCATGACCGTGATTTTAGCGCCGTTTATGCCGTGTGGGGCAAAGACTGCGGTATTCGGTTGGTTATCTTACGCATTTTTTGACGGAAATCCACTAGTTGCAACGTCAATGTACTTTATGGCGCTCTTTTCGGTTGGTTTTTTTGGATATATTCTAAAAAAGTTTAAGCCGTTTAGGATAGGCGGGAACTGTTTTGCTCTTGAAATGCCAAGACTAAAGATTCCAAGAGTGAAGGACATCTTGCTTTCCTTAAAAGAAAAGGTTAAGGAATTTTTAGGAAAGGCGGCGCTAATAGTTTTCTTGGTGTCTGTGGTGGTGTGGGCGTTAAAAAATCTAGGAATAAACGGCTATACGGAGGGAAGAGTAGAACAAAGTTTTATTTATTATATAGGGAACGCAATCAAGTATATTTTTTATCCGCTAGGCTTTTGCTCGTGGGAAAGCTCGGTTGCCTTGCTTTCTAGTTTTTTTGCTAAAGAAGCGGTTATAGAAAGTCTAAAAATCGTAAGTGACGGGAAAAACTTGTTTAGTAATGGTTTCGCGGTATATTCGTTTATGGCGTTTATACTGCTTTCACCGCCGTGCATGGCTAGTATAGTTACGACGTATAGAGAACTAAAAAGTAAAAAATGGCTTGCTTTTACGCTTGTTTTTCAGTTTTTAAGTGCGTATACGGTGGCGTTGAGTATAAATTTATGGGGAATTTTATCTAGAGTAAACGCGTGCTTGCCTTTTTTGGCAATAGGTGCTATAATAATAGTAATAAAAGTTATATCGAAAAGGAATAAGTTATGGGGCAAAAGTATAAAACGCAATACGATTTAATGAGAGAATCGGAGAATAAAGAAGAAGACGCGTTCTTTCCTGAAGACCTTATGGACGAAAGGAATCTATCTGACAAAGAGAAATACTTTGCCTATTACGACGATATAAAGTTAACCCCTAAAGACGACTGGTAAAATAAAAGCGAGAGAATTTTCTCTCGCTTTTTTGTGTTTTTTTTGGGGATTTTTTCTACGGTTCGTTGTGAATGGATAGGGGTTCTTGTTCTAAATTTTCGATAACGGGTGCGTCTTTTTCGGTATTGCTTGGTTTTTCGGGGATTTTTCTAAATCTAATTTCGGCAATTATAATTGATATAATACTCATAGCGTCGCTAATAATTCCCGCAATACTAAACGCGATAAAGTTATAGATTATCCACATTGAAAAGGTGGGGAGGTTTATCATTCTTATAACGTGTGGACTTTTTGCGCCGTATCCTATGGTGGAAACGACTTTTGCGGTTATTGATAAAACGCTTATTATCATCGCCAAAGTAAATAACCAGTTTGGATTATCCGTCCAACGGGTTAACACTTCTAGGGTTGCGCCCCACGTTAACGTTATCGTGGTTATGCCGACCACTGCCGTTATCACAGAGAAAAATACTATCCACCACTTATTGCTTTTGCCTTTTTTAACGTTTCTAGCAAAGATGAAGTTTCTTATAACTCCGATTAGATCCATTGCCATGCCTGTAAACGCACCTAAAAGCAAATACTGCACGGCGAACAAGAAAGAGCCTAAGGACTTAAATAGCATGACCTTGCCGTGAGTGTTAAATTGTGCGGATATAACGTTCATTGCAATAGCAACAAAACCTAACGCTTGTACGAAAATATCATACCACATAGCCTTCTCCTTTAAATTCGAATTAAATTATACTCTATTAGCACAAAAAAACCAAACGAAAACCGCTTAAAAAAGAAAAGAATTTTATATTTAAAATATAAAAAACAATTGACAACTATAAAAAAATGCTTTAATATAGAAAACGGATTGAATCTATATAAAAAAACAGAGTCTTTCCAAGCAATACAATAGGACCACTCGCAAGAGTTAAGGCCATACGGACAGCCGGGTCCACTGCCGATTCGTGGGATTTATCTCACCTTATTGATTGAGTTAAAAGCTCAAATTTTATAAGTTGGTTACTTTATAACCGAAAATGCGAATTTTCGCAGACTTGTGAAACGGTCAATAAAGAGTAGTAAAAGTATCATTGCTATATAGACTCTGTATACCCATATTTCTTGCCTTTTTAGGGGGAAGTATTCTATTTATTAGACACAAGTGTAAGTTCGCTTGTGTTTTTATTTTTTTATTTGCTTTTTTAAGCGAAGGAGATTGTTATGGCAAACAAAAGAAAAATCGACGTTAAAAATAGCGATAAGATTATCGAACTAAAAGATCTTAATCGTACGTTTGAGGACGGCACTATCGCCGTTGACAACTTTAACCTTTACGTTAGAAAGGGCGAATTCGTCACTTTTTTAGGACCTAGCGGTTGCGGTAAGACCACTACGCTTCGCATGATTGCGGGTTTTGATCTTCCTACCTCGGGTCAAATTCTACTTAACGATAAAGATATAACGGCGCTTCCTCCGAATAAGCGTCCTATTAATACCGTTTTCCAACGCTATGCACTCTTCCCGCACCTTAATATCTTTGAAAACATTGCGTTCGGCTTAAAGCTTAAGAAAATCAAGACCACTTATAAAAACGACGCGGGCGAAGAATATCAAAAAGTTGAAAAACTTTCTAAAAAAGAAATTCGCGAAAAGGTTGAAAAGGTTTTAAAGATAGTAGATCTTGAACGCTTTGAAAAAAGAAGCGTTGCAACCCTTTCCGGCGGACAACAACAAAGAGTTGCTATCGCAAGAGCTATCGTAAACGAGCCAGAAATCTTACTTTTAGACGAACCGCTTGGCGCGCTTGACCTTAAGATGAGAAAGGAAATGCAATTAGAACTTAAGGAAATGCACAAAAAACTTGGCATTACCTTTATTTACGTTACCCACGACCAAGAAGAGGCGCTTACTATGAGTGACACGATCGTGGTTATGAAGGACGGCGTTATTCAACAAATAGGCACGCCCACCGACATTTATAACGAACCCAAAAACTCTTTCGTTGCCGACTTTATCGGTAGCAGTAATATCTATACGGGACACATGACCGAAAAGAGAAAGGTTAGATTTATCGGTAAAGTGTTCGATTGTGTGGACGATTTTGATAAGAACGAACAAGTTGACGTTGTAGTTCGTCCCGAAGACGTTGAACTTCTCGATGCGGGTGAAGGTATCGTTGACGGCAAGATAGTAAGCTCTATCTTTAAGGGTGTTCATTACGAAATGGTAATGATGGTTGGCAAAAACGAAGTAGTTATTCAAGATACCGTTGAAAGAAAGGTTGGCGAAACGGTAAGTCTTCGCATTAAACCCGACAACATCCACATTATGGAAAAGAGCGTTACCTCTAACAAATACGACGGATATATTACCAAAAACAACACCGTTTGCTTTGGTGACGGCGAGTTTGAATGTGACGTTACTCAACTTTACCCCGGATCGTATCTTGACGAGGAAGGATATCTTATCACCGAAACGGGCGAAGAAATTGACCTTACCGACGTTGACGTGAACGTTGAAGTGGGCTTAAAAGATATTGAGATTAGTGACGACGCTGAACTTGGTGGAGCAATCGGAAATATCGTTTCTATGATTTATAAGGGCGACCACTATCAAATTATCGTTCGTACGGATGAAAACGAAGAAGACTTCGTGTTCGACACGGAAGACACTTGGAACGAAAACGATAGAGTATCGGTTATTATTCCTAAGGAAAAAATCAAACTTTCCTTAAAACAGGAGGTTAAGAGATAATGACGACGTTTATACCCGAAAAAGAGGGTAAGACGAAAAGAGTAAGAAAACTCTTTACTTTTTCAAGGAAACAACTATGTATTCCTTACGGTTTGTTCCTTGCGATGTTCGTCGTTTTACCACTCCTAGTAATAATTTACTTTGCGTTCACCGATAGCACGGGCGCGATAACTTTAAAGAATTTTACCGATTTTTTCACGGATAGAACTAAGATAAGCACGCTTTTAATCAGTATTTTAGTGAGCGCGTTAGTCACGCTTATTTGTCTTTTAATTTCCTATCCCGTAGCGTATATTCTTTCGAGAATGAATAAAAGATTTGCCTTTGTATTGCTCCTTTTATTCATAATGCCTATGTGGATTAACTTCGTTTTAAGGGCTATGGCGATGAAAGAACTCTTAAGTCTAATAGGCGTTCCGCTTGGCTCTTTTGCAAGCATTATCGGGCTAGTTTACGATTATTTGCCCTTTATGGTTCTTCCGCTATATTCAACGCTAGTTAAAATGGATAGAAGTTTAGAAGAAGCGGCGTATGACCTTGGCGCAGGCAAGGTAAGAGTGTTCACAAAGATCACCCTTCCTTTATCTATGAGCGGAATTATAAGCGGTGCGATGATGGTTTTCCTTCCCGTTATGAGTTGTTACGTTATCACCGATACTTTTAGTGGTAGCACGGGCTTTACCGTTATCGGTAAACTTATCGCGTGGTGTTTCCTTGGCGAAAACGGAACGATGACCAACCAAAACGGCGGAGCGATGATTTCACTAATCATGCTAGTAATTTTGTTCGTTACAATGCTCGCTACGGGTGGCTTTAACAGTGAAGACAATGCAAGGGGGACAAATCTATGATAAAGAAATTCTTTAGCAGAGGATACGTTTTCCTCGTTCTCGCATTTATCTATATCCCCATATTTATCCTTATTCTCTTTAGTATTAACGAAGGAAAGGTGTTCACGGGGTTTGACGAATTTAGCTTTTCTTTAGTTTGGTATGGAAAACTCAGCCAAATCAAAGACGTCGTTATAAATACCGTAGTTTTAGCCGTAGTTTCTTCGGTTATCGCTACCATTTTAGGTACGCTTGGCGCTATCGGAATTTATTATAGCAAGGGAAAATTAGGAAAGACCGTCAAAGGGATTTCTCAAATACCCGTTGTTAACTCCGAAGTAGTTACCGCGTGTGCTCTCGCTATGCTTTTAGCTATAATCGGCATAGGACACCGCTCAATTTTCGGACTTTACGTTGGACATATTACCTTAACCGCGCCCTTCGTGGTTTTATCGGTAATTCCTAAACTAAAGCAAATGGATTCTTCGCTTTACGAGGCGGCGCTAGATCTTGGCGCAACGCCTATGCAAGCGTTATTTAAGGTGATTTTACCCGAAATCTTGCCGGGAATCTTTAGCGGTTTTATGCTCGCGATAACGTTATCTCTCGACGATTATATTATTACCGCAACCTTATCTCCTTTAGAATTCGATACTATAAGTACCGCCGTTTATAAGGCGATAGCTTTAACGACCGAACAATCAAGTGAACAAATTCCCATTTATAGAGCTCTTACCACGATTATCTTTTTAATCACGGTTGCAGTCGTTGTGTTTATGAACGTTCGAGCTTCCAAGGGCAAGAAAGAACAAAGGAAGGTGTAATATGAAGTTAAACGCAAAATTTGTATCGCGCTTTTTAACCGTTATCTTTGCGCTTTTCCTTTCGCTATCGAGTTTTACTGCTTTTGCGCCCGTTTCCGTTTACGCGGCAGAACAAAGGGAAATCACCGTATTTAGCTGGGAAGACTATATCGATCTTGGCTATGACGATGCAAGCGAAGCTAGTGAGTATATGATCGAAAAATACGGCGTTGAAGCGCTTGAAACTAGCATTTTAGACGTTTTTGAAGAACAAACGGGTATCAAAGTAAACTACTATTCGTTCGCGACCAACGAAGAAATGTATAACGAACTTATAAAAGATCCAACTGCAGTTGATCTTATTTGTCCGTCTGAATATATGATCTTAAAAATGATAGACGAAGATCTTATCAAGGCGTTCGAAATGCCACAAAATTATATTGATTACGGCTCTGAATATATTAAAGACGTGTTCGATAAATTAGACCTCAACACGGACGACGGAAAGACTTACGCAATCGGTTATATGTGGGGTACGATGGGCTTTATCTATAACGCGGAAAAATATACGGAGGAAGACTTTAAGCATTGGGCAAGTGTGTATAATCCAGAGTTTAAGGGAAAAATCACCATTAAGGATAGCCTTCGTGATAGTTATATAATGGGTGTTGGCGTCGTTTACGAACAAGAATTAATGAATCTAAAAGCGGATTTTAATAACGGATTAATTACCGAGGATGAATATTCGGATAAGATTTTTGAAATATTTAACCGTACGGACGAAGACACGGTAAAAGCCGTTGGCGAAAAGATTATCGATATGAAATCTAATCTTTATGGATTTGAAGTCGATGCGGGAAAATCCGATCTTTTAACCGGAAAAGTTGACGTTAACTTTGCATGGAGTGGCGATGCGGTTTACACAATGCTCGAAGGCGACAAAGTAGACGAGAGTTTTGGCTATGCCGTTCCCGAGGAGGGCAGTAACGTTTGGTTTGACGGGTTCGTTATGACTAAAGACGCAAACGAAGAACTTTCGAGAGAATTCCTTAATTTCTTATGCGATCCCTATTACGCGGTTAGAAATATGGACTATATCGGATATACTAGCAGTATTGCAGGCGACGAAGTGTTTGAATACGTTCAAGATAATTTCGGCATTACCGAAGACGACGATTCGCCCGTTAAAACCTTTGATTTAAGTTATTTCTTCGGCGAAGGAGACTATACGGTTGACGCCGGTTTTTATGCAAGACACCTTTACGCGCAATACGCCGATCAAGAAACCATTCTTCGTTGTGCGGTTATGGACAACTTCCAAGCGGAGGATTTGATCCGTATTAACGAAATGTGGAACGAAGTTAAACTCATAACTTTCTCACATCTAACGATAGGATTGATAATCGGAGCGATCGTTTTACTTATAGCGCTTGCCGTAATTTATAAATATAGAGATTCTAAGATCTTTAAGTTTAAGGAAAAGGACAAAAAAATTAAAGAAGGCTATAAAGAAGTAAAACGCGAAACTATATATTAAAAATTAACCCCCTAGCTTACGGCTAGGGGGATTTTTTTAGTAGTCCCAAGAGGGAATATATTCTTCACTTGCACTAGTGAACTTTTGATAATACATATTATCTATACCAAGCGAAATTGCGTATTCTATCACCGAATCGTATTCTCGCCTAGTGATTTTTCTATTTAGTTCTTGATAATTTTCAATATCACCAAACGGAGTATATTGACTCATTACGTGTAGGTACGCCTTGTCTTTGATAGAATTAAACCAGTCGAGCACTTTTTTACTGTCCGAAACGCCCCTAGGAAGCACCAAATGGCGGACGATCGTTCCGCTCTTTAAGAGCCCGTCATCGCCTAAAACGAAGGGCTTTTTTGCCATAAAACCGACTGCGGTTTTCGCTATCTCAAAGTAGTTTTCCTTTCCCGAATAACGCTTTGATATCTCGGGGGAAAAGAACTTAAGATCGGGAAGATAAATATCGATATAAGGGTCGATTTTTTCCAAGACGGATAGTTTTTCATATCCGCTCGTGTTGTAAACGATAGGGATATTCGGCTTATAAATTTCAAGCGCTTCTACAATTTTATCCGCGTAATGTGTGGGCGAAACGAGATTTATATTGTGCGCGCCCATATCTTCTAATTCGCGAAAAATATGAGCAAGTTCTTCGGTTGATATTTGTTTTCCGCGTTCGTTTCTAGAGAGCGAATAATTTTGGCAAAACACGCATTTCATCGGGCAACCGCAAAAGAAAATCGTGCCCGAGCCGTTTTTACCGCTTATTACCGGTTCTTCGAATTTATGAAGATAATATTTAGCTATTTTAATTTTATCACTTGCACCACATACGCCTTTTTTAGTCGATCTATCTACTTTGCAGTCGTTAGGGCAAAGAGTGCATGGCGAAGAGGAAAGTTTATTCAAGTTCAAACGCTCCCGTATATAATTGATAGTATTTTCCGCCTTTTTTGATAAGCTCGTCGTGCGTGCCTTGTTCGATAATTCTGCCGTGTTCTAAAACGATGATAAGATCTGAGTTTTGAACGGTAGAAAGTCTATGTGCGATAATGAAAACGGTTCTTCCTTTCATCAAAGAATCCGTGCCTTTTTGAACTAACGCTTCCGTTCTCGTGTCGATAGAAGAAGTCGCCTCGTCCATAATCATAACGGGCGCGTCTTTAACCGCTGCGCGCGCGATAGATAAGAGTTGACGTTGACCTTGAGAAAGATTTGCGCCGTCCGCCGTGAGCATGGTGTTATAGCCGTCTGGGAGTCTACTGATAAAGTCGTCTGCATAAGCGAGTTTTGCAGCGTTAATACATTCTTCATCGGTAGCGGTAAGTCTACCGTAACGGATATTTTCCATAACCGTTCCCGTGAAAAGGTTTGTGTCTTGTAAAACTATACCAAGAGAACGACGAAGATCGGCTTTCTTTATTTTATTAATGTTTATGCCGTCGTAACGGATCTTGCCGTCGGCAATGTCGTAAAATCTATTTATAAGGTTCGTAATGGTCGTTTTGCCTGCGCCAGTCGATCCTACGAACGCTATTTTTTGACCGGGATTTGCAAAGAGAGAAACGTCGTGCAACACGATTTTATCGGGCACGTAGCCAAAGTCAACGTTGTACATTTGAATTTCGCCTTTAAGTTCGGTATAAGTGACCGTTCCGTCGGCTTTGTGGGGGTGTTTCCACGCCCAGTGTCCCGTTCTTTCGGTTGATTCGGTAATAACGCCGTCGCTATCGATATTGCAACGAACTAAGGTCACGTAGCCGTCGTCCGTTTCGGGCTCTTCGTCTAAAAGTTCAAATAGTCTAGACGCGCCCGCAAGTCCCATAACGATAGAATTAAGTTGTTGAGATGATTGATTTACGTTACCCGTAAATTGCTTGCTTATGGGAAGAAAAGCGATAACCGTTAAAAGTAAAGAGATAGTTCCAGTTTCGGTGGTTAAAGGCTCAAATCCCGTGATCGTTAAGTTTGGAACGTTAAGCGCAACTAAAAGTCCACCTACGAAAGCTAAAAGCACGTATAGGATATTTCCTAAATTACCCATTATAGGCATTAAGATATTTGCAAAGGTGTGCGCACTAGTTGCGTCCTTGCAAAGCGCCTCGTTTCTCTTGTCGAATTCGTTTTTGGTTTCTTCTTCGTGGCAGAATACCTTAACGACCTTTTGACCTTGAATTATTTCTTGCACGTAACCTTCTTCAACGCCCAAAGATTTTTGTTGACGAACGAAGAATTTCGCACTGTTTCCGCCGATCTTTTTGGTTATTACGAACATGAAGAAGATTCCAACGAACATAACCAAGGATAGCCATATGCTTTGAACAAACATAAGGATTAAAAGTACGGAAAGACTTATAAGCGCTTTATATAACTGGGGTATACTTTGCGAAACGAGTTGACGGATAGCGTCCGTGTCGTTAGTATAAGAACTCATTATATCGCCGGTTAAATGCGTGTCGAAAAACTTTATGGGTAAAGATTGCATTTTATTAAAAATATCCGTTCTAATACTATGCAAAAAGGACTGCGTTACTTTAGCCATTATACGCGTGTAAATAAAGTCGCAGATAACCGAGGTTAAATAGATTGCGCCCATAGAAACGAATATGGCTATAAGGGGTTTTATAACTGCTTGTAAAGACGAACTTAAGCCTAAATCTATTTGTTTAACTAGTAGGTTTAGAAAGATAGATGAAGAAACGCCCGTCGCAGCGCTAATGGTTAGGCAAATGAAAACCAATATTAGCGAGCGTTTGTTAGTCGTAAAGAGCATTTTGAGTAAACGTGGGAGCGTGCCTTTTTTAGCGGGCTTTCTTGCTCCGCCTCTTAAATTTTGTTTAGCCATTTTGCTTGCCCCCTTTATTTTGTGAGTAGTAAAGTTCTTTGTAAATTTCGTTGCTAGCTAAAAGGGTTTCGTGATTGCCGATAGCGACGATTTTTCCACCGTCCATAATAATTATCTCGTCGGCGTCTTGAACGGACGCTATTCTTTGTGCGATTATAATTTTAGTGGTTTCGGGGATATATTCTCTAAACGCCTTTCTAATAAGCGCGTCCGTTTTAGTATCGACTGCGCTCGTCGAGTCGTCTAAAATAAGAATTTTAGGCTTTTTAAGTAGCGCTCTTGCGATACAAAGTCTTTGTTTTTGACCGCCCGAGAAGTTAACGCCACCTTGTTCGACTGCCTTGTCTAATTCAACGTCTATTTGAGCGAGAGATAGCGCGTGTAAAATTTGCTCGTCGGTAGCGTTTTTATCACCCCATTGCATATTTTCTCTAACCGTCCCTGAGAAAAGCACGTTCTTTTGAAGAACCATAGAAACGGCGTTCCTTAAGGTTTCTAAATCGTATTCTTTAACGTTGACACCGCCAACTAAAACCTCACCTTTTGATGCGTCGTATAGTCTTGGAATAAGGTTTACGAGTGTAGACTTACTACTACCCGTGCTTCCGATAATGCCGACCGTCTTTCCGCTTTCGATCTTTAGGTCGATATCGAAAAGGGCGTACTTTTCGGCTTTTTGAGAGTATTTAAAGCAAACGTCCTTAAACTCGATACTGCCGTCCTTAATCTCGGTAACGGCGTTTTCAGGGGATACGATAGAGGGTTCTTCCTTAAGAACTTCGCTAATACGCTTTGCACTTGCAGTAGAAATGATTATCGTAACCATTATCATAGAGAGCATCATTAAGCTCATAAGCATTTGGAACGAATAGGTCATAAACGACTGGAGTTCGGTCCATTGAAGAGCGGTATTGTTTGAATTTATAATGAGGAACGAACCGAAAACGTATATTGCGATAATTCCGGCATAAACGCAAAAGTTCATCAAAGGTCCGTTAAATGCAACAATTCTTTCGGCTTTTGTAAAATCGGCTCTAACTTGATCGCTCGCCGTAAAGAACTTTTTCTTTTCGTGATCTTCTCTAACGTAAGATTTAACTACGCGCATACCCGAGATGTTTTCTTCAACCGATTCGTTAAGTTTGTCGTATTTTTTGAAAATTCTCGTAAAGAAGGGAATCGCCTTGGACATTATAAGAATTAGGCCACACGCTAAAAGGGGAGTGGTGCAAAGGAAAATAAGCGCCATATTCGAGTTGATCGTAAACGCCATAACCATAGAGAATACGAGCATGAACGGCGAACGGATTGCAGTTCTTATTATCATCATATAACTCATTTCAACGTTGGTAACGTCGGTCGTCATACGCGTAACTAAACTAGACGACGAGAACTTATCGATGTTAGAAAAAGAGAAGTTTTGCATTTTATAAAACATATCTTTTCTAAGGTTTTTAGCAAATCCGCTAGACGCTATAGCACAAAATCTACCTGAAAGCGCTCCGAAAGTTAAAGATACGAAAGCTAAAAACAATAGCCCTAAACCGAAGAAGAGAATTACTCTCATCATATCTTCAGTGCCCGTTGCACCTAGGAAATCAAGGATTTTAACCACGAAATAGCGCGGATTATTATCTACGCCCGAAAGGTAGTTCATCGCGCCTAAAAGCAATGTCATAAGGTATGGAATAAAACATTCTACTACGACTTCTAGCCCAACGAAAAGTGGCGCTAAAAGAGAGGGTTTTTTATATTCCCTAACGGATTTTGCTAGCGTTTTTACCGCGGGGATAAATCCGATTTGGTCTTTTTTAGATTTAGTCTTTTTCATTTAAGTCTCCTATTTAGCAAAGATATCAAGTATAAAATCTACGTTTGGAAGTTTCATGCGTTTTTGAATTTCTTTTGGCGCAATAACGTAATTTAAGGTTGTGCCTTGAATTATGGATATATATAGTCTAGCGCAGTCAAACGCCGAATATTTATCCGTAAAATCCCCTTGTTGTTGCCCTTTAAGAAAGAACTCTTCAAGGTGTTTTACCGGCGGTTTAAAATTCTTATCGGGTTTCTTTATCACGGTGTTTTTCTTGGAAAAACATTGAGAGAGAATAAAGAAGAAATAATAAGAAAAATTTTCGTCCGACTTAACCTTTTCAAACATACTTTTAGTAACCAAAATTAGCTTATCGTGATAGCTTTCGGTCTTGCTAAGTTTATCTAAAAGAGTAAGGTCGAAAGAGTGCCTTTTTCTATCCATAACGTGGTCGTAAATTTCGCGTTTACTCTTAAAATAATGGTAGAAAAGACCGTGCGAACATTTGGCTTTTAGGACTATGTCGTCAATGGTCGATCCGTCGTATCCTTTCTCGCAAAAAACCTTTAGTCCAGATAGCACGATTTGCTCTTTTCTAAGCTCTTTTTTGGTCGGTTTTTTAACCGCTTCGTTGGTCATAAATTTCTCCTAAAATTGACACAAAAGTCAATTCTTTTTTATATTATAAAACTCTCTGAAAACACTGTCAACTTTTTTAACGAAAAAGACGCATTTTTTTAGATTTTCTTTTGGGGGAAGAGGGACGTAAAAAAATTCGTGATTTTTCGCGCCAAAATTTGGGTCTAAAAAGAGTATTATCTTTAGTAGGCGATTGACACGAAATAAAATTTCGTGTATAATTAACTGATAGCAAATATAACCAAAAATACTACTCGAGGAAAACTTATGAAAAATTATTTTACGAGCGAAAGCGTTACCGCAGGTCATCCCGATAAAGTTTGCGATATGATTTCGGACGCGGTTTTAGATCAATTACTTATGCAAGATCCTACTTCACGTTGTGCTTGCGAGTGTTCGGTTACTAGCGATTTCGTTTTAATTATGGGCGAAATCACGTCAAAGGCAAAGGTAGACGTAAAGAAAATTGCTAAAAAGGTTATCGCCGATATAGGTTACGTTCAAAAGGGGTTAGGCTTTAGTGCAGATAAGGTTAAAATTATCGTTAAGTTAAACAAGCAAAGCCCTGATATTGCGCTTGGCGTAGATAATTCTTTAGAGGCAAAAGAGGGTGGCGACGAGTTAGATAGAATCGGCGCGGGCGACCAAGGAATTATGTTTGGATACGCATCGAAAGAAACTGAAGAACTTATGCCCCTTCCCATTATGCTCTCGCATAAAATGTGTGCTAAACTTGAACAAGTTAGAAAGGAAGGCGTTCTTAACTATCTCCGTCCGGACGGCAAAGGTCAAGTGACCGTCGAATACGAGGGCGGAAAACCCAAGAGAATAGAAGCGGTCGTTCTTTCTTCTCAACATAACGAGAGCGTTACGACTGAAAAACTTCGCGAGGACTTAAAGAAATACGTTATCGATCAAGTTATGCCTAAAGAGTATCTTGACGAGAACACTAAGTATTTTATTAACCCCACTGGTAGATTTGAAGTGGGCGGTCCTGCAGGCGACTCGGGGCTAACTGGAAGAAAAATCGTCGTTGATACTTACGGCGGTAAATGTCCGCACGGTGGCGGTGCGTTTAGCGGAAAGGACAGCACTAAAGTAGACCGTAGCGCAACCTATATGGCAAGATACGTTTGTAAAAATATCGTTAGCGCGGGACTTGCCGACGAGTGTCAGGTGCAGTTTGCTTACGCTATCGGCGTTGCTAAACCCGTTTCGGTTAGGGTTAATACCTTTGGCACGGGTAAACTTTCAGACGAAGAACTTGCAAACGTCATCTTAAAAGAATTCGATCTTCGTCCTGAAGCAATTATCCGTAAACTCGGTTTAAGAAAGCCGGTGTTTGCAAAGACGGCGTCTTACGGACACTTTGGAAGAAGCGAATTTGCGTGGGAGCAAACGGACAAGGCTGAAGATCTTAAAAAGTATCTCTAGGTTATGAGTATTTTTCACAAAATAGAAAAATTCGTCAAAAGATATATCTTTTTCCGTTCGTGGAGATGCGTAAGTTGTAAAAGGGAGATTTTTAACGACAAGGGCTTTTGCGAAGAATGCCAAAAAACTCTTCCGTATAACGACCAAAGCATTTGCGATCATTGTGGAAGAAAATTAAACGCTTCGGCAAGTTTTTGTTCGTCGTGCAAAGGAAAACTTATCTATCTCGATAAATGTAGAAGCGCGTTTAATTATGAAAAGCCGATTTCCACGCTTATAATGAAGCTAAAATATAACAACGGCAGATATCTAGCCGAAGTTTTTGCCGAGCATCTAGCAAACGTTTATTTTAAGAACTTTTTGGGAACGGACTTAATAACTTTCGTGCCGGCCACAAAAAAGGCGAAGAGAAAAAGAGGCTTTAATCAAGCACAACTACTTGCCGAAGAAACGGCAAAAATCGTTCAAATCCCCGTTATAGAGTGCCTTGAAAAGGTAAAAGAAACTCCAAGGCAAGCAAAGCTTAACAAGGAAGAGAGAGAACGAAATTTAATAGACGCCTTTAAGGTTATCGATAAAAAGGCGATCAAAGATAAAAACGTCTTGATAATAGACGACGTGACGACGACCGGTTCTACCGCGCACGCCGTTTCAATGAAATTAAAGAAAGCCGGCGCTAAAGAGATTTACCTTTTAACAGTAGCAAGCGTTGCGCCGAGTGATAAATATTGACAAAATTTAAGGAGTAAATATGGGATTATTTAGGTACATTTTAGGGGGAGACGCTAGAAAGAGTTTAAGAAAACTCGATAAAATGGCGGATAAGGTTATTTCTCTAGAAGGAAAGTATGAAAAGTTATCGGACGAGGACTTACGCCTTCAAACGGACTTTTTGAAGAACAGATTAAAAGCTGGGGAAACTTTAGACGATATCTTATACGACGCGTTTGCGGTAGTTAGAGAGGCGTCTAAGAGAGTTCTTAACATGAAACACTATAAAGTTCAAATTATCGGCGGTATTTGTTTGCACCAAGGCCGTGTTGCCGAAATGAGAACTGGTGAAGGTAAAACCTTAGTTGCAACCCTTCCTGCATATCTTAACGCGCTCAACGAACAAGGCGTTCATATCGTAACGGTCAACGATTATCTTGCCGCGCGTGACGCCGAGTGGATGGGCAAAGTTTATAGATTTTTAGGCTTAACCGTTGGTGTTGCCGTTTCAGGTATGGAAGATCCCGATAAGAAAAAGGCTTACGCTTGCGATATTACTTACGGTACTAACAACGAAATGGGTTTCGACTACTTAAGAGATAATCTTAAGAGCAAACTCGAAACCATGGTTCAACGTCCTTTAGCGTTCGCGATCGTCGACGAAGTTGACTCTATCTTAATCGACGAAGCAAGAACTCCGCTTATCATTTCGGGAAAAGGTCAAGAATCTAGTGAAAAGTATATTCAAGCAAACAAGTTCGTTAAAGGACTTATCATTGAAAAAGACTTTACCATAGACATCAAGGAAAAGACCGTTCAAATTACCGAGTCTGGCGCGACTAAAGCAGAACGTTTCTTTGGCTTAAATAACTTCTCGGATATTGAAAACGCAAGTTTATCTCACCATATCCAACAAGCGTTAAAGGCAAACTTTATCTTTAAGAGAGATAACGATTACGTCGTTTCTAACGGCGAAGTTATCATCGTTGACGAATTTACCGGTCGTCTTATGATCGGTAGACGTTATTCGGACGGTTTGCACCAAGCAATCGAAGCTAAAGAAAACGTTAAGATTCGCAACGAAAACAAAACTTACGCGACTATTACCTTCCAAAACTACTTTAGAATTTACAAAAAACTTTCGGGTATGACGGGTACTGCGAAGAGCGAGGAAGAAGAGTTTAGATCTATCTACGGTTTAGACGTTTTAGAAATTCCCACCAACCGTCCCGTGGCGAGAAAGGATATGCCCGACGTTATTTATAAGACGGTTAACGGCAAAAACCACGCGATTATCGAAGAAATCGTAGAAAAGAACAAGAAAGGTCAACCCGTGCTCGTTGGTACGGTTACCGTTGAAAAGTCAGAAGAAATTTCTAAACTACTTATCAAAAAAGGCATCAAGCACAACGTATTAAACGCTAAAAACCACGCAAGAGAAGCGGATATCGTCGCTCAAGCAGGTAGATACGGCGCTGTAACCATTGCAACCAACATGGCAGGTCGTGGTACGGATATTTTGCTCGGTGGTAACCCCGAGTTTTTAGCAAAGAAAAAACTTACCGATATGGGTATTGAAAAGGATATTATCGAACTTGCAACTTCGTTCGTTGCCGATATCCCCGAAGACGCTCAAGAAGTAAGAAAGCAATATCAAGAAATCTACGCTCAATTCAAAAAACAAACGGACGAAGAAAAGGTAAAGGTTATGGAGGCTGGCGGTCTTCATATTCTCGGCACGGAAAGACACGAATCTCGCCGTATCGACAACCAACTTCGTGGACGTAGTGGTAGACAAGGCGACCCCGGTTCGTCAATATTCTTTATCTCGCTTGAAGACGATTTAGCAAAGCGTTTCGGCGGTGAAAGAATGCAAAGAGTTTACGAATTCTTTAAGATCGACGAATACGAACCCATGCAATCGAAAATGCTTTCTCATAGCATTGAAAACGCACAAAGGGCGATCGAAGGTAGAAACTTCGGTATTAGAAAACACGTTCTTGAGTACGATAACGTTATGAATAAACAACGTGAAGTTATGTACGCCGAAAGAATGAAAGTTATTAAAGACGATAACGTTCACGACGATATTCTAAACCTTATTCCCGATTTCGTTCGCTACGTTGTAAGCACGGTGGTTAATAACGAAAACAAGCCTGAAACGTGGGATTTAGAAGCGCTTAACACGGCTATCGAATTAAAACTTCTTCCCAAGGGCTCGAATTTTGTAACCAAGGAAAGAGCAAACGATTGGGATTACGAATACCTATTAGAAAAACTTACGCAAGAAACCATTGACGTATACGAGGCTAAGATCCAAAGATACGAACAAGAAAACATCAACTTTAAGGAAATTGAAAGAGTCGTTTTACTCAAGAATATCGATACCAAGTGGATCGACCACATCGACTCAATGGATCAATTAAAGAAGGGTATAAGCCTACGTGGATACGGCAATATCGATCCCGTTATCGAATACAAGAAAGAAGGCTTTGAAATGTTCGAAGATCTAACGGCGTCTATTCAAGACGATACGATTACTCTCTTATTAAAGGCTGAACTTCAAAAAGTTCCCGTAGTAAGGGATAAGGCGGACGACGTTACGCCCACTTCTACTCGTCCTAGAACGGTTGGCGCTACCATCGGTAGAAACGATCCTTGCCCTTGCGGTAGCGGTAAAAAATACAAACAATGTTGCGGTAAAGATAAATAATACCGCTTTGGAGTGTAAATGATTAAGACGGAAGAGTTAAAGCTTAAAATAAAGACCTTAAAGGCAAATCTAGAAGAGGCAGGGCACTCTCTTTGACTTGACTAGATTAAGAAGTGAACTAGAAGAAAAAACTGCGCTCTCAGAAAAACCGGAAATATTTTTGGATTTAACTAAAGCCCAACAAATATCTAAGGAAATTGCATCTTTATCCGTTAAGGTGAACGCCTTTAACAAGGCGGAAAAAACCGTTATAGACGCTGAAGAAATGGTTGACTTGGCGGAAATGGAAAACGATGAAAGTCTTTTAGAAGAGATTGAAGGCGAATTAAAAGCGGTTGAAAAGACGGTGGAAGAAATGCGCCTTCAAGCGCTACTTCGCGGTAAATACGATAAACTAAACGCTCTTTTAACTTTGCACTCGGGCGCGGGCGGAACGGAAGCGTGCGACTGGACGGAAATGCTATATCGCATGTACATGTATTACGCAGAAAAGAACGGCTATACGCTTACCGAACTCGATAGATTAGACGGAGATGAGGCAGGCATAAAGTCGGTATCGTTTAAGGTCGAAGGGGAGTCTGCTTACGGTTATTTAAAGGCCGAAAAGGGAGTTCATAGACTGGTTAGAATTTCTCCGTTCGATGCTAATAAACGCCGTCACACGTCGTTTGCGTCGCTTGAGGTAATGCCTGAAATCGAGGACGACAACGAGATAAAAATTTCTCCCGACGAATTAAAGATAGATACTTTTAGAAGTAGTGGCGCAGGCGGTCAACACGTAAATAAGACCGAATCGGCAATAAGAATTACACATATTCCAACGGGAATCGTCGTGGCTTGTCAAAACGAGCGTAGCCAAACGCAAAATCGCGAAATGGCTATGAAAATGCTAATAAGTAAACTCATCGAAAAGAGAGAAGCCGAAAGACAAGAACTCGACCAAGACATAAAAGGCGAAATAAAAAAGATTGAATGGGGAAGTCAAATCCGCAGTTACGTTTTTTGTCCTTATACGATGGTCAAAGACCATAGAACGGGCTTTGAAACGGGTGACGTGGAATCGGTTATGAACGGCAATATTCAAGGCTTTATAAACGATTATTTGAAAAAATCACACTAATGACTTATTTTGAAAAAGTTTCGGCGTTGCCGATAATAAAAAATCCCATAATTATGGCTATAGAAACCTCGTGTGACGAAACTGCCGTTGCGATCGTTAGGGGTGGAAGAGAAATTCTTGCAGACGAGATTATATCTTCCGCAACCGAGCACGCAAAATTCGGTGGAGTCGTTCCCGAGATAGCGTCAAGAAGTCATACCGACGCAATACTCCTAGCAACTAAACGCGCGTTAGATAACGCAAAGTTATCACTCGACGATATAGACGCGTTTGCAGTTACCGAGGGGGCAGGACTTTTGGGCGCGTTGTTAGTGGGCGTTTCCTTTGCGAAATCGCTCGCTTTTTCACGTAATAAACCGCTTATTCCCGTAAGCCATATTCGCGGACACGTTTCGGCGGCTTATTTAACCGACAAAGAGCTAGAGCCACCGTTTATAACTATTTTGGCTAGTGGCGGACACACCGCAATAGTAGCCGTTGAAGACTATTATAAATTTAATATTCTAGGCGGAACGATCGACGACGCGGTTGGCGAGGCTTTCGATAAGGTCGCAAGGGTTTTAGGACTTCCGTATCCGGGTGGACCTAACGTTGAAAGACTTGCAAAAGAGGGCGAAAATAACGTTACTCTTCCTAAAATGCTTCGTCACTACGTTGGTAGCGAATACGATTTTTCGTATAGCGGACTTAAGACGGCGGTTATAAATTACGTTCATAATAACGAGGAAAAAGGCGTTGCCGTTAATAAGGCGGACGTCGCTTGTAGTTTTCAGTCGGCGGCGGTTGACGTCTTAATAGAAAAGGCGATTAAAGCGGTTAAGAAGACGGGGTATAAGACGGTTACGATATCGGGCGGTGTTGCCGCAAACGGATATTTGAGAGAAAAACTTCAAAAGGCGACTAAAGATAAGGGAATAAAACTCGTTCTTCCAGAAAAAAGATATTGCACGGATAACGCGGCAATGATAGGCGCAGAAGGATATTTACAGTACTTAAAGAGAAATTTTGCGGATTTATCGCTTAACGCAAAAGCGGTACTTCCCTTAAAGTAGGAGGAGATATGGTTAAACACGTTGTATGTTTTAAGTTAAAGGACTTTAACGACGCAGTAAAAGCAAAAGAAATTTTATTATCGATGGAAACTAACGTTCCGCTTGTTCGTGGAATAGAAGTTGGAATAGACGAGCTTCGCTCTAGTCGCTCGTTCGACGTAATGCTAACCGTTATTTTGGACGATTTTAACGCCTTAGAAGAATATCAAAAGGACGCATATCACGTTAGCGTAGTCAAGGAATTTATGCATAGAGTAATCGAAAAAAGCATATCTTTCGACTATGAAATATAGGCGGATATGGCGGAACTGGCAGACGCGCTAGATTCAGATTCTAGTGGGCGACCGTGCAGGTTCAAATCCTGTTATCCGCACCAAAAAAGTCGTATCAGGTAGATACGACTTTTTTTAAATGTAAAACCAAACGAAAACAAAAGACATAAAAATTCAAAAATAATGAATAAATTCATAAAAAGGGTAAAAAATACGCAAAAAATAGGGTTTTTTGTGAATTTATTTGACAAGGGTTATTTAAAACATTATAATATAGGGACAAACTTTAAAATTAGTCGTTATAAAAAATTTATAGGCAACGACGAAAGGAGAAAAATTATGAAAAAGTTATTCACTCTTTTAGTAACTGCTGTTTTAGCGTTTACCGCAGTATTAGGTTTAACCGCTTGTGGTGGCGACAAAGTTGTTCTTGACGTTAAGGACATCGAACTCACCAGTGAAACCTATGCTTTTGCAATCGCTAAAGAAAACACCGCTTTAAAAGACGAAGTTAATGCAATCATCGCTGAACTTAAAGACAACGGTCAACTTAACGCTATTATCGACTCGTTCTTCACGGGCGAAGCAGATTTTGCTTACGAAAACCCCGCTGCTCCCACCGCAGCAAACAAAGCAGACTACTTTGTTGTAGGTACCAACGCATACTTCCCTCCGTTTGAAATGTACGAAGGAAATAAACTTACTGGTATCGATATGAAGATTGCATCAGTTATTGCTGACGAACTTGGTAAGATCCTTTTCATTAAGGATATGGAATTCGACTCACTTATTCCTGCAGTTCAAACTGGAGAAGTTGATATCGCTATGGCAGGTATGACCGATACCGCTAAACGTCGTGAATCAGTTGACTTCGCTGACGGCTACTACACTTCTGCTCAAGTTATCACCGTTTTAGAAAGTGATACTACGTTTGACGATTGCAAGACCGTTGAAGACGTTGAAAACATCTTAAAGGCAAAAGATTCAAGCTTTAAGATCGGTACTCAAAAGGGAACTACCGGTTATATGTACTCTGCAGGTGACGTAGACTTTGGTTATGATGGATTTACTTCACTCACCACCAAAGCATACGACACGGGTGCTCTTGCTATGCAAGATCTTAAGAATGGTAAAGTAAACGCCGTAATTCTTGACAAACAACCCTCATTAATGATCACCGCACAAATGAACAAATAATTATGTGGCAAATCTTTTATGACAAATTTATAACGGAAGAAGGGTATAAACAAACCCTTACAGGCTTATCAAACACTGTTGCTATAGCAGTGTTTGGTTTGCTTATAGGTTTTTTACTCGGTAGTATTATCGCGGTTGTAAAACTTATTCCTGTTAAAAATGCCGTTATCACTTTTTTAAAGAAAATTTGTGACGGATACGTGGCAATCTTTAGAGGCACGCCGATCGTTGTTCAATTATTGCTTTTACACTTTGCGGTTTTCCCTGCGTTAGGAATCAACCTTGGCGATATTGTGGAATCAAGCTTAATTTTCGGCTTCAATTCGGCGGCGTATATCTCTGAGATTATGAGGAGCGGTATCAACTCGGTTGACAAAGGTCAAATGGAGGCCGGGAGAAGTATGGGTTTTGGTTATACTAGAACCATGGTAAAAATCGTTATTCCTCAAGCATTTAGAAATATTTTGCCCACACTCGGAAACGAATTTATTTCGCTTATTAAGGAAACGTCCGTTCTAAGTTTGATCGCAGTAACCGATATTACGAGATCGTTTAAGGCTATTGCGGAATCAACTTACGAATACTTTATTCCTTACATAATGCTTGCATTAGTATACTTTGTAATCGTATATCTAATCTCGCTTTTAGTTAAATTTATGGAAAGGAGGTTGAGGACTGATGCAAGAAAATAATTGTGTAGATAATCAAGTTATCGTTAACGTTAAGAATATTTATAAAAAGTTCGGCAACCTTTCAGTATTAAACGGAATTTCATGCGAAATAAAGAAAGGCGAAAAGGTCGTTATTATCGGACCGTCGGGCTCGGGTAAATCAACCTTTCTTCGTTGCATGAATCTTTTGGAAGTTCCAACTAGCGGTGAAATTTGGTTTGAAGATAAACTTTTAACCGAAGTTGATCCCTATGAACACCCCGACGTTATAAGACTTTCTAAGAAGTATAAAAGACTTTACGGAATGCTTTGCTCTAGTGGCGAGACGGACGTTGAACAAAGGGTAGTTGACGAGATAATCCAAAGTCGTGCGTTAAAGAAAAACGAAGGCAAAGCCTTTAAGAAGGCGCTTAAGGCCATTTATAACGAATGCTATCAAAACGTTAACCTTACTCGTAGAAAAATGGGTATGGTATTCCAACAATTCAATCTCTTTAACAACCTTACGGTTATGCAAAATCTAACCCTAGCGCCCGTTCAATTAAAACTAAAATCTAAAGAAGAAGCGGCGGAAAAAGCGTTAGAACTCTTAAAGAGAATAGGATTAGAAGACAAGGCGGACGTTTATCCTTCGACTTTGTCGGGCGGACAAAAGCAAAGAATTGCGATAATTCGCGCACTCGCTATGGAACCCGACGTTATGCTTTTCGACGAGCCTACTTCCGCGCTCGATCCCGAAATGGTTGGCGAAGTTTTAGAACTTATGAAAGAACTTGCTAACGAAGGCATGACCATGGTCGTGGTAACTCACGAAATGGGCTTTGCAAAGGAAGTTGCCTCAAGGATATTGTTTATTGACGAAGGGGTTGTTAAGGAAGAAAATACGCCCAAAGAGTTTTTCTCAAATCCCCAAAACGAAAGACTTAAAGACTTTTTATCAAAGGTTTTACAATAAGAATAGTCTAAGTATTAAAAAGGTAGAATTCGTTCTACCTTTTTTGTTTACTATTAGGCTTTTTAGTGCTATAATTAAAACGAGAAAATTAAAAAAGGGGGGACGTATGGTAAAGATTATTTTAGTTAGGCACGGTTTTAGCGTTTATAATAGAGAAAGCCGTTTTTCTGGTCAAATTGACGTTGAACTTAACGAGCAAGGCGTCCTTCAAGCGAAAGAAACCGCCGAATACGTGGTTAAGAACTATAAGATTGAAAAGATTTATTCAAGTGATTTAGTTCGTGCTAAAAAGACTGCTGAACTAGTATCTGGGGCATTAGATCTCCCCGTAATTTACGATAAAGATTTAAGAGAACTTGACGTTGGAGAGTGGGGAGGACTTACCTTTGACGAAACAAGGGCTAAGTATCCCGAAGAGTTTAAACTTTACACTACTAACTTTGGTAGAGCAAAACCCGTTGGAGGGGAAAGGATCGTTGATTTTATAGACCGCGTAGAAAAAGTAATTCACAAAATCGCTAAGGAAAGCGACGGAAAAACCGTTCTTATTTCAACACACGGTGGAGTGGTTAGATCGGTAAAATGCGCCTTTGATAAAGTTAATATTGACGACGTTCACTTCGTTCCCCGCATAGCAAATTCGTCGATAAGTATTTTAGAATATGAAAACGGCACTGGAAAAATGACTTTATACGGATATAACGAACATTTAACCGTAAGTGCAGACGAGCAAATAGTTCAATAAAAAAATAAAAAGCCCAGTAGTTTCGTTTGTCCATAACGATATTCTATCGGGCTATTTTTTTGAAAGTTTTTTTGCAAAGATAACTGTTCGACAAATTGGAGTTTGTCAGATTTAGTGTTGTTTGACTTCGGTATAGTATTTTTTGAAGCGTCTTTTATTGAATATTATAACCTTATATTTTTCATCGCTAGTCATATGGAAGGTCGCGATCGGGAAAACAATGCGTTTCCACGTCAGCTCACGTATTTCATTAAGTGATAGTGCGAGGTTTCTATATTTTCTATCCACAGTAAGCTTGTTCGTTTTGTAGGTTATGGCGTTATCTTCAATATAAAGTCTGCCGCCGATTATTCCATTATGGCATATTAAGCTACAAATAAATGATTTTTTCATGTTAATATCCTCCAAATGGGAAGAGCGAAGATCTTCGCTCTTTTTTATTTTTGTTCCATTACTGCGTCTAAAAAGGGACTAGATAGATCGGTTATGTCGTCGAGGTTAATTATCGTTTCGTCAAAGAGAGTAAGGGTGCGCTTAAAGGTGTCGATTTTCTTTATTACTCCGCGGTTAGTCGTATACGCGCCACCCGATTTATATTTATCCTTTATAAAATAAGTGACGTCGACGGTGGGATAGACGTGAATATTGGCAATTATTACTCTAATTTTAGCGTCGAGCAAGTTTTTCTCTTCTTCGTTTAGTTCGTGCTTTGGGGTGGTTAAGCGGTTAGTTTCGTCAATAGTATCGTCAAAGCCGATTAGCGCTGCAAACGGAGCGAACTGTGCCGACCTATCGTTTAAGCTCATTTTGGGGCGTTTTGATAGGGGGCGAGAGAGCGTGATTATATCTTTATATTTATCACTCATGCTTTGTGACCTCCTATCTCAGAGTTTCTATCCTTGGTGGTTGCGCCCTTTTGGTAATTCATGCCCTTAAGGAGGGCGTTCTTGCCGTATTTTTCTTGAATTTCAATAACCGCCTTTTGACGGCGTTTTTCCTTGTCCTTTTCCTTTTTTTGCTTGTCGTGAATTTCTTTATATTCGCCGAGTTCGTCAAAGATAGAAAGTTGCTTTTGCGATTGCATTTTTTGGTACTTAGATTCGTGAATAACCTTAGCGAACGTCAAATTTATACGTCTAACTAGCAAATTTTTATCAATAATGCGTTCAAAAAGTTCAACGGTTTTACTAACGATCTCGTCGGTAGACGAAGTAAAATCATCTAAGTTTATCGTGCCGTGTGCGTGCTTAGGTGTACTTCTGCCGTAACGGTCAACAGTAATTTCACCTAGGTATCCGTGATCTCCTTTAAGGTTATCAACGTCGTAACCTACGGTTAATACTATTTGGTCGGTAAGAAGGTTTTTCTTCACTAAGTCCAAAGAGTGCAAATCCGCCATTTCCTTAATGATTATCTTGGTTTTTTCATAAGTATAAGGCTCGTGCAACACTTGACCAGACGAAAGCGAATTAACGGTCGGCACGTATCCTTTAATATCGGCGATCGTGCACGGCTCGTATCCCCAAGCGTGGTCGATAATAAGTTCGGCGTTTATGCCGAAAATTTTAAAAAGTAAATTTTCGTTATAAAAATCGTTGGGCTTACCCATAGAGCATAGTGCAACGTCGCCTAGCGTATACATACCGTATTCAGCAAGGCGTTTTGCCGTGCCAACGCCTATTCTCCAAAAATCGGTGATAGGCTTATGATCCCACATTTGTTCCTTAAACGATCGTTCGTTAAGTTCGGCAATTCTAACTCCGTTTTTGTCGGCGGGAATTTTTTTTGCGTAAACGTCCATAGCGACTTTCGCTAAAAATAGGTTAGTGCCTATTCCCGCAGTCGCGGTGATACCCGTCGAACTTAAAACGTCTAAAATAATTTTCATTGCGAGATCGTGGGCGGATAATTTATAGAGTTTGATATAATCGGTGGCGTCAATAAAAACTTCGTCGATAGAGTAAACTACGATATCTTCTTCACTAACGTATTTTTTATATACGTTATATATATCTCGGCTAATTTCCATATATCTAGCCATTTGTGGCGGAGCGATTATATAGTCAAGTTCTAAATTTGGGTTTGATTTTAATTGGCTATCGATATGCGATTTGCCAATAAATTTCCCCTTATATGCCGAAAAACGGCGTTCGCGATTGATTTCTTTTACCCTTTGAACGACTTCAAAAAGTCTTGCTCTACCGCTTATTCCATAGGATTTTAAGGAGGGTGTAACGGCAAGGCAAATAGTCTTTTCCGTTCGAGTTGAATCTGCAACCACGAGATTAGTGTTAAGGGGGTCTAGTCCGCGTTCAACGCATTCAACCGACGCGTAGAAAGACTTTAGATCGATTGCGATATACGTCTTATTATTCATACTAACCCCCCTTAAAATTAAATATAAAATAATTTTATCATATTTTTACCCCTTTTGCAATGCCTATATGACACGAGCTAGCGTTTTTGTGATAAATAATATGAAAAAAGAATATACTAATTTCGAATAAATTATGACAAATCTAGGCTTGATTTTGAACAAAATTTATAAGGTGCTTACAATTGCGTTAGGGGTGATTTGGGGGCTTTTTGCAATAACTTTTATTCTTTACGGCGTAACTAAAAAATTTGTTTATCCGTTAGAGTATAAGGAACTCGTGATAGAAATTGCCGATTCGTACGGTTTAGATCGCGCGCTAGTATTTGCAACGATAAGGGTGGAGAGTTCTTTTGACAAAAACGCCCAAAGCAAAAAGGGAGCAAAGGGGCTTATGCAAATAACCGATAGAACTGCAGAGTTTATCGCTAAAGCGCATGGCTTAGAAGAATACGATATATTTAACGAAAGAGTAAACATAACGTTTGGGTGCTATTACTTAAAGTACCTATACGATAGGTTTTCGCTATTAGAAACGGTCCTCACTGCGTATAACGCGGGCGAGGGAACGGTTAGAGGATGGCTAAACGATAAAGAGTTAACTGACGACGGAATAGCACTTAAAGAGATTCCGTATAAAGAAACTAGAGAGTACGTAAAAAAAATTGTCAAAAGTTTTGAAAAATATAAAAAATTATACGGAAATATTCTTGACAAACGGCAAATAAAAGGGTAAGATATAAAGGCTAAAATGTGAGGGTGGCGGAATTGGCAGACGCGTACGTTTGAGGGGCGTATGGTTATCCGTGTGGGTTCAAGTCCCATCCTTCACACCACGTCAGAGCAAGGCAGATTGTCTTGCTCTTTCATTTTACGATAAAAGAGCAATGACCTGAATGCCTGCTCTTCCTTTCTCGCAAAAATTTCTTCGACAATTTTTGCGATTTTTTATTCTACAAATTGTCATGGAAATTTGTAGAAGGAGGAAAAGCAACGAAGAATTATTGCAATCATTTTTTGATTGCTCTATTCGAAGTTTGCTTTGACGAGGTCGCACAGGCGAAAGTCAACCTTCACACCATAAAGAAGCAAGGCAAATTGTCTTGCTCTTTCATTTTACAACAAAAGAGCAAAATCAGTCTTTTTCTTAATTTGTTTTTTAAAAAATCGCCTAAATTATTGCATTAAAAAAAATAGTGTGCTAAAATAAATTTATTCTTTATGGGAGATATGCTAATGAAACTCTTTGATATTTCAACAGATTCAACTTGCGATTTATATGCAAACGAGATTAAGGATAACGACTTATTTTTCTTACCTTTAACCTATACGCTTGAAGAAAAAGACGGACTAAAAGAATATTTAGATAATTTCACTTCCCCAGACGAATACGTTGCTTATTACAATAGACTCCGTGAGGGCGTTGTTTCTAGAACTTCTATGAATAACCCTGCAATTCACGAGGAGCATTTTAGAAAAATGGCTGAAAGTGGCGTTAAAGACGCTATTCACTTTACTATAAGTTACGGTTTATGTAGAACCGTTGACGTTGCGAGAGAGGCTGTGGAAGTAGTTAGAAAAGACTTCCCTGACTTTAACTGCCTTTGCGTTGAATGTAACACTACCACCGTCGGTCAAGGATTTTTAGTAAAAATTGCCGTCGATATGCGTAATCGTGGCAAATCTTTACAAGAAACCTTTGAATACGTTGAAAAAAATAAAGGTAAAATTCAACATTTTATAATTGTTGATAGCCTTACCCACCTTATGCGTGGTGGAAGAATTTCAGCAACCAGCGCCGTAGTTGGAACGCTATTAAAAGTTAAGCCTATCTTAATTTTTAACAAAGAAGGTAAACTACAAAAATACAAACAATCTACAGGTTTAAAACACACAATCGCAACTGCCGTTAAAGAGGCTGAAAAGTATACCGTAAACAAAGATTATCCTTTATTTACCATTGCGCATACAGATAATTTAGAGATGGCTAATCTTCTTGCCGAGTCGCTTAAAACATCTTACAAGGCTCAAACAGAAATAAGAATGATAGGTCCTGTTATAGGGTCTCATTTAGGACCTAACGCCGTTGCCTACATATTCCTTTCTAACGAAGAAAGACCTTTATAAACAATATAAATACTAAAAACGACGTAGCAAAATCGCTACGTCGTTTTTTATTTTACTTTAACGAGTTAAAATCGTCTTCCATACACATTAAATCGTATCCATCAAGCGTTTCCAAATCGGCAAACTCTTTTCTTAATTCTTTAACCTTGTCGATCGCCCAATCGAAATTAATTGGTTTTGGCTCGCCTAACTCTCTAATCAAATTTTCACGATAAATCTTGTTTCTGTATTTTTTTGGAAGTTTCATTCCAACAAATTTTCTACCAGCATATTCGTGCTCGGTATCCGTTTCTAAACATTGTCTTACAAAGTCGGGACGGGCATGGAAGGCTCTTTTCCAGTCGGCATTTTTTTCAAAATTGTAAAGGTCTGTGCCGTAAACGATTCGGTCGCTATACTTTATAATAAAGTCTATCCATTCTTGGCGCTTATCTCCGTTAAGATATTCTAAAAACGCTCCCCCAGGTGTTACATCGAACATAGTGTTTTTATAAGACAAAAATTTTACCGAGAGGTCGTAGTCGGTGCATAAAAATCCCATATGCGCCAAGGTAATTCTTAAATTAGGGTGCCTATCTAAAAGAGCAAACATATCGTTAACTATTTCGTAAAAATCGGGATACGTTCCATCCCCGTAAAAACAACCCCTCTTTTTCCAATAATCACTTATAGAACTATCCCAAAACCTTTTTGGGTGAGCATTGTGTATTAAAATTGGAACGTTATTCTCTTCTAAATACGCCCAGAAAGGCTCGTAAACCTCGTGAGCAAGTCCGTATCCTAATTTTTTAATATATTTTGGCATAGCCTCTAAAAGTTTGTATCCGTCGTAACCATTTGCAAGGTTTACGATTGCTTGATTTAGATAATACTCTGCCCTTTGTTCCATTGGCATTGCAAAATCGTGTTCTAAACCACAAAAAGCATATGCGTTAGGCGAAAAAATGCCCTTATAATATAAGCACTTTATATTTTGAAGTTTATCCATTTCAACGTCGCCGTGTTCGTGAAGTGGACAACTTGCAAAAAGTTCTTTTATAACACCTAGTTCTGCAAATTCTTGTTTATAAATTTCCACCGATTCTCTTACCGGAACACGCATCAGCGTATGAACGTGTCCGTCGAAAACTTTTTCTTTAATCTTCATAGAAACCTCCAAGCAACGACTTATCGTTAGGTAAATTCTACACATCTAGTTATAAGTTGTAAATATTTTTTCTTGCACGATATATACAAAATTTTGCAAAACTATTCGTTTAGTTATCAAATAAAACTCTTTCTACTTCGGCGCAAACTGCGTGATAGATAGAAACGTGATATTCTTGAATTAAATAAGTTTGGTTTGCAGGTGCAATAATGGTCGTATCGCAGATTTCAACTAGTTTTCCACCGTCGTTACCAACTAACGCAACCGTCTTAATTCCCATAGCCTTGGCAACTTGCGCTGCTTTAACTACGTTAGTTGAACTTCCAGAAGTTGATAACAAAACTAATACGTCCTGTTTTCTACCGATAGAATAAACCATTTGTGCAAAGGCTAGCGTTGCGCTAGCGTCGTTTGAATATGCAGATAGTCCACTCATAAGAGATACTAACGGAATTGCACTAACCCCTTCTTGCAAGGATAAAGCGTCTTTTTCGTTGCCGAGTGCCTTGTTTAGTTGGGCAATTTTCTTTGGGGGAAGTTGACGCTTTAATAAAAAGCCCTTTAATAATTCCCCTGAAATATGTTCACAATCGGCAGCGCTACCACCGTTGCCACACAATAAAACCTTGCCTTCCTTTTTGTGTGCAGTTACTATGGCGTTAACAAAAGACTGTATTGCGTTTTGTTGTGATTTTAATTCACTAAATCTTTCTACTAATTTTTCTATATGACTAGGCATATTTTTCTCCTTTAATCGTAAAGGTCTGTCGATAAATATCTATCACCAGAGTCAGGCATTATTACTACGATATTTTTGCCTTGGTTTTCTTCTTTTTTTGCTAAATCAAGGGCGATTTTAAGGGCGCATCCAGATGAAATTCCTATTAAAATTCCTTGTGTTTTTGCAAAATTTCTCGCTTGTTCGTAAGCGTCTAAATCACTAACAGTTAAAACTTCGTCAACAATCGTTAGGTCTAAATTTTCAGGAATAAAATTTGCACCTATCCCTTGAATTTTGTGCTTTCCAATTTTTCCTTTTGTAATTAATGGCGAACTTTCTGGTTCTACGCCTACAACCTTTATTTTTTGGTTTACTTCTTTTAAGCGTTTTGCCGTGCCCGTTATCGTTCCACCAGAACCGATTGCGCTAACCAATATATCAACTTTACCATCTAAATCTTCTAAAATCTCGTTTGCAGTAGTTTGATAATGAGCAAATGGGTTTAACGGGTTAGAAAACTGCCCTGCAATTATACTATTCGGGGTGGCTTTATGTATTTCGTTAGCCTTTTCGATAGCCCCTTGCATACCCTTTTCGCCACTTGTTAACACCACTTCTGCCCCGTATGCTTTTAGAAGTTTTATTCTTTCAACACTCATAGTGTCGGGCATAACTAAAACTGCTTTATACCCCCTTGATGCGCATATAGACGCTATGCCTATACCCGTGTTACCACTAGTAGGCTCTATAACAGTTCCACCTTCTTTTAGAATTCCCTTTTCTTCAGCGCCCTTTATCATAGATAAAGCAACTCTATCTTTAACGCTACCTGCAGGGTTGAAACATTCTAATTTAGCGAAAACGTTTGCCTTTAAGCCTAAAACATTTTGTATTTTTTTAAGAGATAAAAGAGGCGTTTTTCCTATCAACTCTTCTACGTTTTGGTAAACTTTCATTATTTCTCCAAATCTATTAAACGAGCGTTAACAACGCCGTCAGTAATATCTATTATACAATATCCATTTTTACTAAACCTAGTCATTGAGCCTGGGTTTATTAGCGTTATATCTTCAGCATAATCTATTTGAGCCTTGTGAGTATGTCCGTATAAAACAAGTTTAACGCCAAGTTCTTTTGCCCTTAAAAATATTCTAGTTAAACCCATCTTTACGTGATATCTATTGCCGTGGCAAATTAGAGTTTTTACACCTTCTAAATCAAGAATTTTTTCATCTCCACCACCGTCGCAATTTCCGTAAACGGTAACTAGTTTGTCACCTAATTCACTTTTTGCAAAATCCATATCGTAGAAATGGTCGCCAAGGTGAATTACTTTATCCATTTTTTTGAGCGCAGGCATTATTTCTTCTATTGCTTTTTTGTTGCCGTGAGTATCCGAAAGCACGCCTATCTTCACTTTAATTTACCCCTTAATTCTTGTAAGGCACGAAATCTATGGCTAATTTTATTCTTCTCTATAGGGTCGGCAAGTCCTAAACTCATATTTAGGTCGTTACTATAAAACAAGGGGTCGTAGCCAAAACCATTTTCGCCTTGTTCTTTATCTAGAATTTTGCCGTGAGTCTCGCCGTAACCCGTGATAATTTCTCCGTTAGGACTATAATAAACCATACAGCATACGAATTTGGCATTTCTATTTTGCTTGCCTTGTAAGTTTTTAAGCAACAATTCGTTGTTATGCTTATCTATTCCGTCGCCAGCGTATCTAGCAGAATAAATTCCCGGTGCTCCGTCTAACGCTTGGACCATTAGTCCACTATCGTCGGCAAGCGCAGGAACACCCAATGCGTCGCTTACAGCCTTTGCCTTAATAAGCGCGTTTTCGTAAAAAGTAGAGCCGTTTTCTTCTATTTCAAAATCTAAACCCTCTTGTTTATATCCTGAAATCTCAAAATCGCTCAAAATCTCTTGAATTTCTCTAATTTTAGCAAGGTTTCCACTTGCAACTACTATTTTCTTCTTCATAAATTGTTTGAAAGTTGGACGAATTTTTCTACCGATAAACTTTCGCCCCTATCGGTTAAAGGTATATCGCTATCTATTAAAGCCTTTTCGGCTTCAGTTCTTGAAATTTTATAAAAGTTCATAAGGTTGTTAACTAGCATTTTTCTTCGATTTGAAAAGGCAACTTTTACTAATTCTCTCACCTTTTCATAATTAACGCCTACAAACTTATCCTTTTCAATGTCGATTTTAACCACTTGAGAATCGACGTTTGGTGGTGGCGTAAACTTCTCTCTTGGAACGTAGATAAGGTTTTTTGCTTTGCCCCTTAAATTTATGCCTACGGTAATAGCACCGTAATCACTAGTGCCTTCCTTTGCCGTAAACCTATCGGCAACCTCCTTTTGCACCATTATAACTAACGCCTTAATTTTGGTTGAGTTTTCTAAAAACTTCATAACGATTGGCGTGGTGATATAGTATGGAAGGTTTGCAACCATTATATAGTCGTCGCCAAGTTTTTCTTCTATTACTGAAAGCTTTTCTTTCATAACGTCTTTGAAAACTATTTCGACGTTGCTTTGACTTCCAACGGTTTCTTCCAAAACGGGTTTAAGCCTAGTATCTATTTCGTAGGCAAGCACCCTTTTTGCACGCTTACTTATGGCGAAAGTTAACGCTCCTGCACCCGGACCAATTTCTAAAACGGTGGTATTTTGGTCTATGCCAGATTGAACTACTATATCTTCTAATAAAGCAGTATCCGTTAAAAAGTTTTGTCCGTATGCCTTGGTTAAATGAACGCCGTGGCTATTTAGCAAAGTTTTTAGGTTTTTTTCCATTTTTTTCCTTAAATTAATGCGAATAATTTATCCAGGTGGGGTTATACTAAACTACGTAAAGAGAAATCTTTACTGAAATCATTTTTACCAATGATAATACAAAGTAAAGTCTAAATTCGTTTAGGCTTTATTTTGTTTTTATAGTTTTTTTATTTAGTGGATTAGCCGAGTTTAGTGAATAGAGTTTTAGCGTTTAACTTTACTCTACTAGCAAATTCAGTTAATTCTTTATTTTTTAATTTTGCCAAAAAGTCGCAAATTAAAGGGACGTTTTTAGGCGAATTTATCGTTCCTCTATAAGGGGTTGGTGCTAAAAACGGACTATCCGTTTCAGTTAAGCATCTATCCTCGGGAACGAATTTACCTACCTCTAACGCCTTATTGGCATTTTTAAAGGTAATAGTGCCTGCAAACGAGATATATAACCCCATATCGAGAAGAATTTTGGCAGTTTCTACACTACCACTAAAGCAATGCAAAACGCCACCGTATAGGGGTTTGTGCGCTTTTAAAAGTTCTAGGGTATCTTGGGTAGCGTCTCTCATATGCACGCAAATGGGTAGTTTTAACTCGTTTGCAATATCTATTTGGTCTAAAAATACCTTTACTTGGGTTTCCTTATCAAAAGGTTTCCAATAAAAATCAAGACCAATTTCGCCGATTGCAACGCATTTTGGGTGCTTTGCGTATTGTATAATACGATTTCTTTCGGCATCGTTATAGCCGTTACTATCGCTTGGGTGAACGCCACTTGCGAAGTATACGCTTGGGTATTTTTCGCTTTGTTTAAGTCCAATTTCACTCGTTTGAGCGCAACAACCCATAGTCATAACGGTGTCTACGCCTGCGTGAAGATATTCGCTTACCACTAAGTCGGTATCACAAAGTTTAGGGTCTGCCAAATGGCAATGAGTGTCAATAAACATTAAAATACCTGTGAACCGTCTTCTATGTCTTTTTCAGGGGTTAGGTATGCTATTTGTCCTTGTTCGTTCTCGGCGCAAACAATCATGCCTTCGCTAACTATTCCACATAGTTTTGCAGGTTTTAAGTTGGTTACCATTACGAGTTTTTTGCCAACTAATTCTTCAGGGGTATAAGCAAATGCAATTCCACTAACTACCGTTCTAGTTTCTTCGCCTAATTTAACCGTTAGTTTTAGTAATTTCTTGCTCTTTTCAACCTTTTCACAAGCAACTACTTTAGCAACCTTTAATTCAACCTTGCTAAAGTCATCAAAATCAATTTCAGGCTTTGAAGAATGGTCGTGAATCTTCGGTGAGTTTTCCTTTTTAGGTTCTTCTTTTTTAACTTGGTTCTCTTGTTTTCTTTCTTCTATCATTGCGTTTACCTTTTCCATTACTTTTTCTGAATCTAATCTTGCAAACAAGATTTCTGGGGTTTTGGTTACAATCGTTTTTTCGATTAGACCAAAAGTTTTAGTTTGTTCAAAACTTCTTAAATTTAGACCAAACATTTCTATTGCTTTTTGGCAGGTGTCTGGCATAAATGGTTGCATTAGCGATAACCCAATTGAAATGGTTTCGGTTAGGTTGTATAAAACGGTTGCAAGTCTATCTTTTTTGCTTTCGTCTTTAGCGAGCGCCCAAGGCATAGTTTCGTCGATATACTTGTTTGCTCTACGGAATACGTTTAGAATTTCTTCCATTGCGTCGGCAACCTTCCAAACGTCCATTTTTGCGCTAACCTTATCAAAACAAGCCGTTGCCACAGTCTTAAGGTCTTGGTCTACCTCTTCGCAAACGCCCTTATCTACCACCACGCCGTCGAAGTATTTATTACTCATTGCGATAGTTCTAGAAACAAGGTTACCTAAAACGTTTGCTAGGTCGCTATTTATCGTTTCGATAACGCTTTCCCAAGAAATAAGTCCGTCGTTATCTTGTGGCATTGCTGTTAAAACGTAGTATCTAACGGCATCTTTTCCAAAGAAGTTAACTAAATCATCGGCATAAATAACGTTGCCTTTAGATTTACTCATTTTGCCACCTTCTTGAAGTAGCCAACCGTGTCCGTAAACTTGTTTTGGTAGTGGAACGCCTAGTGCCATTAGGAAAATTGGCCAATAAATAGTGTGGAATCTAACGATATCCTTTCCTACTACGTGAACGTTTGCAGGCCAAAACTCGTTATACAACTCGTCGTGATTACCATCAACGTCATAACCAAGTCCCGTGATATAGTTAGTTAATGCGTCTAGCCAAACGTAAACAACGTGCTTATCGTCAAAGTCAACTCGAATTCCCCACTTAAACGAACTTCTAGAAACGCAAAGGTCTTGTAGACCTGGTTTTAAGAAGTTGTTAACCATCTCGTTTTTACGAGAAATTGGAATGAAAAAGTCTGGGTTTTCGTTATAATATTGCATCAACTTATCGGCATACTTACTCATTTTGAAGAAATATGCCTCTTCGTTTGCCTTTTTAACTTCTCTACCACAGTCTGGACATTTGCCGTCTTTCAATTGGCTTTCCGTCCAAAAAGATTCACAAGGTGTGCAATACCAACCCTCGTAAGAGCCTTTGTAAATATCGCCTTGTTCGTAAAGTTTTTTGAAAATCTTTTGAACTTCTTTTTCATGATACTCGTCGGTTGTTCTTATAAATTTGTCGTAAGAAACGCCAACCAAGTCCCACATATCTTTAATATCTTTAGCAACGCCGTCTACGAATTCCTTTGGAGTTTTGCCACTAAGACTAGCCTTTTCTTCTATTTTTTGACCGTGCTCGTCCGTTCCCGTTTGAAAGCGAACGTCGTATCCGTCTAGACGCTTAAATCTTGCCATACTATCGGTTAAAATAGCCTCGTAAGTGTTACCAATGTGTGGTTTAGAAGACGTGTATGCGATTGCAGTTGTGATATAATATTTGCCTTTCAAAGTGTTCACCTCTTTAAGTATAGTAATAGTATATTTATAATTATACCATTGTATTTTAACACATTTTTTTCTCATATTCAAGAGTATTACAGCATAAATTTAGACTATGAACGTAATTTTTGCACTTGTTTTAACTCTTTCTACCTTTATTTTGATTTTCGTTAACCCCGACGCCGTGCTTTCTAGTATGTTATCTGGTGGCGAAAAAGCGCTTAACCTATCTCTAAAAATGGTTGTAATCTACGCCGTTTGGCTAGGTATTTTTCAACTGATGGAAAATTCTGGGCTTTCTAGAAAGGTTGCCAAACTTTTTAGACCAATAAATAGGTTTTTATTCGGTAAACTACCAGATAAAGCAAATGATTACGTTTCGCTTAACCTTTCGGCTAACTTTTTAGGTATGAGTGGCGCAACTACACCTATGGGTATTCGCTCGATAGAAGAACTTGAAAAGCACCCCAAAACCGAATATGCAATAACTATGTTTTTCGTTGTAAACGCCACTAGCGTGCAACTAATTCCTTCTTCGGTAATGGCGCTACGCACTTCTATGGGTTCGGTATCCCCTGCCGATATTATATTGCCCACAATTTTAGCAACTTTGGTTTCCTTTGTCATTGGGGTTACGCTTGTTAAAGTTTTTGTTAAAAGGGGGTAATATGAGCAAATTTTTCATTCCTATTTTATTTCTAACCATAACCCTTTACGCCCTGTTTAAGAAAGTTAAGCCTTACGACGCCTTCACGCAAGGGGCTAAACAAGCCGTGCCGTTTGCCATTAACGTTTTTCCCTACCTTGTTAGCATTTTCGTTATTACCGAACTATTTGAAGTTAGTGGAATTTCTAATGCCGTGGCAAATTTTCTATCCCCATTCTTCGGGTTTTTAGGAATACCCAAGGAACTGACTAAACTAGTTTTAATTAAACCCTTTTCGGGAAACGGCTCTTTAGCCGTGCTTACAGAAATATTTACAACTCACGGCGTTGATAGTTATATTTCTAGGTGTGCTTGCGTTATTTATGGAAGTAGCGAAACTGTTTTTTATATTGCCGCCGTCTACTTTGCAGGAGCTAAAACAAAAAAATTGACTGCCCCTATCGTCATATCGTTAATAGCCTCTTTTTGCTCTTGTGTTTTTGCCTGTTTTATATGTAAAATTATTTAATTTAAAAAACAAAAAACCTTGCAAATTGCAAGGTTTTTTCATTGATAGATTTATTAAGATAATTAAGCCATTTCAACGCCGTTTTCGTCTTCACGATAGTTTTCAACAGCCTCGAAAAGTTCGGTAACTTCTTTGCTTGGGGCTTTGGTGTTAAGCGCAACCAATACGCCGACGATTAGTGAAACGATAAATCCTGGAACGATTTCATATAAACCGGTATTTGCTATTACGCTTGTGAATCCGTAATATTCAAAGTTGAATAAAACTAACCATAAAATAGAAGTAGCAAAACCTGCGATTATACTTGCGCAAGCACCTTGATAGTTAAAGCGTTTCCAGAATAGGCAAAGTAGCATAACTGCGCCGAATGCCGAGCCAAACAACGACCAAGCGGCAGAAACTAAACTCATAATAGAGGTCTTTTCAAAGAATACTGCAATTAGTAAAGCGATTACTGTGATTACACCAACCACTATTCTACCAACCCAAAGCATTTCTTTATCGGTAGCGTCTTTTTTAATTACTTGCTTGTAAATGTCTGAAGAAAAAGCAGATGAAGATGCTAGAAGTTGCGAGTCAGCCGTGCTCATTGCAGCGGCAACTATTGCTGAGAGCAATAAACCACTAAATATCGCAAGACCACCCTTACTAAAAATAACCCTTGTTAAAATTATAAATACGCTTTCTTTAGTTTCAGCCTTATTAGCCTCGGTAATTTTTGCGCCTAAATATTCGTTAGCCACGATACCTAAAACGGTTGCCATTAATAGAATAAGCGTTGTCCAAGTAATACCGATTACTCTTGACTTTTTCATTTCCTTTTCAGACTTAATCGACATAAAACGAACTACGATATGAGGCATTCCAAAATATCCAAGCCCCCAGCCTAAACCGGTTAAAATATTTGCAACGCTCTTCCAATCGAAGGCGCCCGTTGCTAAGAAGCTGTAGAAATGTGCGTTATGCTCGATTAATATTGGATTAGGTTCTAAAACGAATAGCGCAACGATAGGTAACGCCATAAGTGCAACCAACATTAACATTCCTTGGAAAAAGTCCGTCCAACAAACTGCAGAGAAACCACCAAGCAAGGTATATCCAACGATAATTACTGCAGAAATAATCATTGCCCATCTCTTATCTAACCCAGTAATGGTATTAAATATCTTTCCACAAGCAACGATACTTGATGCCGAATATAGACAGTAGCCAACCACAAATACTAACGCACAAGCGATTTTTAGAATGCTTCCGTTTTCCTTAAATCTATTTGCAAAAAATTGTGGAACGGTTATTGAATCGTTTGCCTTAATTGCATATCTTCTTAATTTAGGCGCAACGAAAATCCAAGATAAAATAGTTCCAATAACTAAACCTATTGAAATCCAAACTTCGCCAAGTCCAACTACGCAAATTGCACCCGGTAAGCCCATCAATACCCAGTTACTCATATCCGAAGCACCTGCAGATAATGCAGATACCCAGCCGTTCATATTCTTTCCACCTAGGAAATAGTCTTTTTCACCCTTGTTTTTGCTCTTTATGAAAAACCATACGCCTATGGCTAGCATAAATAAAAAGTAAAATACGAAAACTATAATTTCTAAAATTTTCTCAGCCTTACCCATTGCGTTCCTCCGTTTATTGTAAAAGTCTTTACTATGATACATTTTTTTTGATAAAAAGTCAAACGCTTAATGGGGATAATTCAAACTGTCAATTTTCTTTCGTTTTCGTCTTTTTTCTATAGGCTTTTTATATTTATATCGTGTAAACTCTTTTTTCCATGGAGGTTTATTATGAAAAAAAAGTCTCTTTTTTTAGCCTGCGCCCTCTTAATTTTGGCACTTATTCCTGTTTCTACACCGACAAAAGCATATGCCGAACAAGTTGAATATAAGCGTGTCGTTAATGAAAAAACACCCTTTTTTATTGACGAAAAGGGTGCCTCTTGCCTATTCTATCTACCTAAAGGTTACTACGTTAAGGTCTTATCAACTAAAGATAATTTCCTTCACGTTGAATGTTTCGGCTCGGGGGGAACGCCTAGTATAGACGGTTACGTTGAAAAAAATTCCGTTATAGATTGCCCTTCGCAGGTAACATCTCCGTATCTTTCTATGCAGGTTAAAACCTCTTCTTCTTGCGTTTTATACGAGGATACTGCCCTAAATCAAACTTTGCATCTTCTATTTAAGGATAAAATTTTATTTTACTACGGAGAAGCCGTTAGCGACAACGGACAAAGTCTTTTGTGCGTTTATTATAATGGAAAAATCGGCTACGTTAAAGATACTGACGTTTACCCCTTTTCCGTGCCTAACCACCCCGAGCCGATAAACGCTCAAAATTCAACGCCATCTCAGGCACGAACGGAAATAACCACCGACGCTTCTTTAGGACAGTTTAACGGACTTAAAACTGCCGTTATCGTATGCCTCTTTCTTGCAGGAATTATTGCTCTTTGTATAGTTTTAAGAAAGAAAAACGATTCTTCTTGCGCAACGCTTTTAGACGACGACAACGTCGATTAGCCTTACGCAGATAGCCTCTCGTCTTTATACTCTTTCTCATTTTTCGCTCTGGTTACTTTTAAGGTTTTTCCCTTCCCTATATACTTATTTTTCCATACCTTATCTTGCTCTTCAACACGCCTCGTCATCTCTCTAAAAAAGCTGTTTTTTAAACAGTTTTTTTCAAACCATTCGTCGTGCATTCCCTTACCTTCAAACAAGCGTTCAAGTTTAGTTATTATTCTATTTTGAACTCTAAAATATTGTCTTGATTGAGAGTCAAAGTCGCTATAATATTCCTTAGGTTTTTGCTTAAAATATTTGTAGTCTAAGCAGTCGAGTTCATAACTCGAAAATTCATTTAATATCTTCTTTGTATTTTGACAAATTTCAATTAGAGTATCCTTTTGTTCGGTTAAGCTTATTATCTCTTCACATTGGTCTAAACAAGGCTTAAAATTATCCATAGAAGATATGGCTTTTTTCTCAACCAAAACGTCAATTTGGTCTAATAATTCTTGGACGTTTGGATATGTGTAAAGTAGACATTTAACGTAATTTTCCTTCATTTCGTTTCTCCAAAAATTTTTTTCTTAAGGTGCTTTCGCCCTCAAAATTACCCCCATTATATTGGGTTATTAATTTTGTTCAATATCTTTATGACAGCTAAAAAACTATTGCAGGGGTTTTTGTTTTTTTGAGTCATAAACCTATTGACTTTTTTGCTTTTTCATTACTTGAAAAACACGAACATTCGTTTGCTTTTATGCTTTTATGGTATTCTTTATTTATGACAATCTTTGTCATATTAGGACAGTCTAGGACACCTTTTCTTGCGAATATTTCCACTAATTTTGTCGAAAAAATTTTTGAATTTATAATGACAAATTTTTATTTATATGTTAATATATATATTATGAATAAGACAAAATCGTTCAATAAAAAATTTTTAATACTCTTTTGCCTAATTTTGGGTTCGTTTTTTTGCTTTACAGCCTTTTTATTAACCAATAAAACGGCGCTGGGTGAAAGCTCTTCAACTACGCAATTAGAAAAAAACAACGTAGCCCCGATTAGCGACGCTTTAGTTTTTGACGTTACTACTCCAGTTGACGCCCTCTCCTTCGGCGATTATTTAGCCGTTATTAAAAAAGATGAAACTTCAAAAAGAACGCTTTGGATTAGCACGGACGGAAAGGCTTTCGTAGAATACGACAAATTGATTGAAGGTAACCCCGGTCAAATTAAAGCCCTTGCCGATAGATATTTAGTCGTTTTAGATAACACTAATCTATACGTTATTGATTGCAGTCAACCAGAAGACGCACCAATCGAACTAAAATATAACGATAAACAAATAAACTGTAAGTCGTTTGACCTTAACGATAATTTCCTAGTTACTAATACCAACGGAGTTGTAAATCTATATTCTATTGACGACGGACAGTTAGTTGAAAAAAGAGAACTTAACGTAAACGCAAAAGACTTAACCCCTATTTGCGTAAATCTATCTGGAACTGTTTTCTTTATCGAAAACTCTACTCCGTCAATTATCTCTTCTTATAATAGCAATTCAGGTCCGTCGAAAAATCAACTTTATACTTCTACCGGCGACGTTTCGCATATGATTGCAAGAGAACAAACGCTTTATATTATAGAAGGTGATAAAGTTAAGGCTTTAAGCGAAGAATCGATTAATCAAACGGCTACCACTCTAGGCGTTTCACAAGACCAATATAATGAATTGGGCAACCTAATCTCGCCTTCAAGTCTTTCTTTCAAAAATGAAAGTCTTTTTATAGCCGACTCCTCTATTTGCGCAGTTCAAGAATTTGAAATACAAGAAAATACCCTCGTATGGACGGGTTTTGCAATCGCTAAAAATAAAACGGCGTATAATCGTTTTACCGATTCTATTTGCGACGTAGAAAGAACTAACGATAACTTAGCGATATTGTCTGGCGACAGGATTACCGTTATTAATCTAAAAGATTTTAATTACCTTGACAAAAGCGCATATTTAACTCTCTTCAGAGATAGTTTCGGCGATAAGTTACCAGAAGACGTTGCCGTTGGCAACACGTCGCTACTTGCAACTAACAACGATGGGGACGAGATATATTTCTACGATTTCAACGCAAAACAAAACGCCACCAATCCCGTTAAGATAGAACTTCCTAATCAAATTAACCATATTCACGACTGCTGTTATCAAAGTGGTTATTATTACGTTTTAATTGACGTTGATAATCAATATGATATCTACAAGATTAACGAGTTAACCAAAAGCGTAGCGCTTATTAACGACGTTGAAGACAAATCAAACCCATTGTTTACCGTGGACGTGTTTGGCAACTTTCACGTATATAGCAAAAATGATGGTTTCTTAAAACTCGATAGCGATTTAACTGGTTCAGTCTATGCCCTAAAGACCGACGGTTTTTACAAATTAATAAACGGCTCTTTCGTAAGGCAATTAGACGCACCAAACGACCTTTCTTTAGAATCTTTTACCATAGATTTCGATAAAAAAGACCTTTACTTTATCGCCCAAGACAACGAGTTCGTTTACAAAACGATTAGCCTCAACAACAGTGCTATAAACGGTATTTCAGTTCCAACGGAATACAAAGTAACCGACGACCATGCTATCCAAGACAACCTTAAAGCCTTTACCGTTGAAGAAGGTAGCAACGTTTATTCGATAGACGTAAATAATGAAAAGTTGCTCTTTAATAATTTAACCAATAGCGAAGAATATTATCTTTTCGTTTGCGATATCGAAAGTATCGGTCATTCGTTATTAATCGGTCAAAACGGCTTAGTTTTAGTCTCTAAATCTAATCTATCGGTTAAGCAACTTGAAACAACGCATACAAATGAAATTAAGTATATTTCTACCTCGGTTTGCGCTTACTATTATCCAGTTATAGACGAGTTTAGTTCTTATGCTTTAACCTCTCAATCAGAGAAAATCGTCCTTAATAAAGGTCAAGAAATACAAGTAAAGCAACAATTAGAAATATTAGATAATTACTATTATTTCGCTACTTTTGAATATAATGGTCAAACTATTTCGGGATATATCCCTGTAACCTTTACGGTTGATGAATTGTCCGTTGATACAAACTTCGTTACCTTTACTATTGAGAGTCTTAAAGGCGTTAAGGTTTATTTCGACTCGTCGTTAACTCGCCTTGCTACCACGCTGAATAAGGGAACTGCCGTAAGATTATATTCAACCAATAACGGTGTTGCCGAAATCGCCTACTACGACGGCGAAAATTGGGTTAAGGCTTACGTTAATCAAGATGCTATCCAAGAAAAACCTAACACAACTATTAGAAACGTTCTTATAATACTTGCTCTAACGGCTTGCGTTTGTGGTAGTATCACCTTCTTCGTGATTAGAAAGAAAGAAACTTACTAGAATAAAAAATTATAAAATAAAAGTGCGCTGTGGAATAATTACTCCTCAGCGCATTTTCATTTTCACGAAAGACTAACGTTATTTGTATTATATTAAAATATTGACTTTAGTCGAGTTCAATTTGTCTGTAATTGACTTTTATTTAGATAATATATATTTTAATATATATTTTTTTCCCATTTACTTGACTTTCAACCTTGCTTGCTTTATAATTTCCTTATACTTATTACTTAATATAGGAGAATAGTAGATGAAAAAGTATGTTTCTCTAATCGTGTGCGCAGTAATTACTCTTGTCGCACTAATCGTTCCTATTGGAAATGGTGCTCGTTACGACGGCAAAGGCTCCGGTAAGAACCAATCAGTTGAAAATCTAAGCGAACTTTCAACTGCACTAAAGGGTGATTCTCTAACCTACACCTTTTCATATAGCGAAGGTATAGACATTAACAGACACTCTCTCAGCATTTACATTGAAAACTATCAAGACATCACCCAAACGGCGTATATTACCGTTTACCAAAACGAAGACCTTGATAGAAGAGTTACCGACCTACATAAGGGTAACAAAAACTCTGACGGTTTCGGTAGACTTTCTAACAATATGGACTACTTGTATTACGTTTCAATGGATATGAACACTGGTATCGTTAAAATTAATTATCAAAACGATAACTACGGTAATGCAGCCATTGACGAAGACCTTTGGACAAGTTACGGCTACTGCTCTGCTTCAGACCTTGGTTTAGATACTAAAGAAGCTACTGGCGAAATTACCGTTTATTCTAATAGCGCAAAAACAAGTGAAGCTACGACCATTCAAGAAGGTCAAATCTTTATTCTTTTAGGCGAAAACGACGGTGTTAAATCTATCGAATATAGCGACGGAGTAGAATTCAAGAAAGGCTATATCTCTTCTAACAGTTATCAAAACACCTACGTTTCCGTTTACTACAATAAAGACCAAGAAAAAGATGCTATTGATGGAACCGACCTTAGCGACGCTTTCCTTCAAACTTATAGCAAAAATACCTGTCAAAAATCATTTAAGGACGGAGAAATTAACCACGGCGACACTTACAGATATTACTCTTCTAACAGTGTTAAATACAATGATGGTCCTACACGTAAAGTTACAAATTATTCCGTTATTTCCGTTCTTGAAGGTGGAGAATGGAAAACCAAATATGCAATTTCTAAGGACTTAAACGGTAGAGTTGACACTACTCCTTACGATAAAACTTACACGAGTGGTTACGATAGAGGAGAAATTAAAGTTTTCCAAACTAAGGATATGGTTTACGCTCAAGTTGAGGCAGAAACCTCTTTAGCGCACAGCACTTCTGCAACTAGGACTACTATCAACGCTGAATTTATCCTTACCGAAAATAAAAATCTAATAAAGATTAACTCTTTCTTCTACGCAGACGAAAGTGGTGTAAACAGCAACAAGGAAGCAATGAAGTTCTTAACCGGAAGCGAAGATGGTAAACAACTCGCTCAAGGTCAAATTAAAATTAACCAATGGGTTGACGCTGAAGACGCTAAGATTTACTTTAACGGAACTCCTGACGGGGAAATCTATAACCCACTAAACTTCTTCATTGAAAAATACTTCAATGCCGACGGAACTCTTAAGTTTAACGACTTTATGGTTTCCGTTATTGATAGCAATTCTCTCGTTCAAGACGGAAAACATGCTGAAGTTAAGTCTTCTATAGGCAAAGATGTAGTTCGTGAAAGTTTATACAAACTCGTTTATGGCGAAAAGTTCGATTCCTTTGAACCTGTAAATAAACCTGATAAAATCAAGAGCGACGGAAGTATCGAAATAAGCTTCAACAATAAGAAAATGCCTGTTATTAAAACAAAGAGCATGTACGTAATGCCTGAAATAAGCGTATTCGTTCACAGTTCTAGCTTGTTCACAACGGCTTCCGACAGAACCTTAGTGGTTGAAAACGTTGGCAACACCGTTGTTCCTAAAGTCGTTCTAAACGAAGTTAAAAGTCTTTTAGGTTAAGGAGGAATTAATTATGAAAAAACAAAATATTAAAGAACTTTTATATAAATTTGCTCCTATTGCCCTATTTATACTAAACGCTTTATCTATCATTTTGTTCCTTTGTGGTTTCGTTTCTATTTTTTATGAAAAGATTAACGTTATTACCATCTTTGAACATTTTGGTAATATATCAGGACATACTTCCTATTCAAATGGAGAATATCTATCCCTTTTCATTGCTAGCATTCTTTTCGTAGTATTCTTCATTATAATGGTTATCTTCTTAGTTAGAGGTTTCAAGAGTCTTCAATATGCTCTATTAACTAGAGTTTTAGATTATAAACTTGAATACGTTATTAAACTTAGAAACGATTACGTTTACACCTTATTGTTCTCTGCTATCTACGTTGGTTTCGTTTCTTTCCTATCAGTTTCTAAAATTACCTTTGGTGGTGTGTTAGTATTCGTTTTAGGCTTATTAGCCCTTACAGCTCTTAAGTTCTTCCTAGCAATTAGCGAAGACGATGCCGACATGTCAGAAGTTATTAAGGATACTGCAAAACAATTATTATTAAACGTTGTATTCTTTGCTACTTGTGCTTTCCTTTTAATTCCTTCCTTCGAGATGGTGATTCAAGGTTACAGACACGTTGCATTCTTACTTCCAAGTGAAAAAGCGTTTAGCGCATTCTACGTTGACGCTCTTGTTTGCGACATTTTCGTTGGTGTTGTTGCCGTTCTATTATACGTTGCTACTTTAGTTATCTTCTTTATCAGCAATAGAAACACCTTAAAGGACGGTCCTGCTTATAGAGCTAAAACTAAAGGTTCATTCATCGTTTATATTCTTACCACGATATTTATCGTATTCATTACTGTTCTAAATATCTTGGCTTGCTCTTCAAGCTTAAAATTTACGAGCGCTCAAATATTCGAACAAATTAGAGTAACTCTACTCCCATGTTGTCTTCTTTCAATCGTTGGACTTATCATTTACGCACTAGACTTCAAGAAGATTAAGGACGAAGAGTAATTTAATTAAACAATTAAAAACGCCATACGTTTGTATGGCGTTTTTTTATTTTTTCTTTTTATTTATTCGTATACGTTGTCTCTCTCATCACTATTGAACGAATAACCCAATAATGCAAATTCTTCGTCTACGTCAAAGTTCTCGGCGTTTTCGTATGCTGACAGCTTGCTTATTGAAACTTCGTATGCAGTCATTATTTTCACGTCGTCGTCGTTTAAGCGTTTTTGATACTCTCTACTTTGAATCCTGCCACTAATCGCTATCTTTTCACCTACCTCTAAACTTTTTGCAAATCGAGCGTTTCTTCCCCATGCAATACACGGAATATAATCAGATTTATTGTATGAACGATTTACTGCAATAAGTATATCGGCAATCTCTCTATTAAAAGGCGTTGTTCTATATACGGGTGGTTTACACACGTAACCTGATAAAACTATGCTGTTTGGATTTTTAATGCCTGCCGTATCTAGTAATTCTCTTACGAAAACAGTTAGCATTAATTTACTTTTTCCGTCTACAAGTTTGTTATAGCTTCTAAACTGACCAAAAGCGTTAATAGTTGCGCCTATTTTGAGGTCCTTATCGTTTATTAGCCTTTCGGATATAGTTACAGGCAAAATATCGCCTTGCCCCGACAAACGTTTCACTAAAACGCTCATTTCGTAAAAACCTTCTCCGTATACCTCGTGCGAAAATTCTGCCTCCGTTAGTATCTCTCCACTGATAAATACTTTATTGTTCTTTTCCGTTTGATTGTTCATATATATTTCCTCCAATGAATTTCCTATGAATTTCTTAACTGCCCACCATCTGATAACATTTGGTAGTTGTCTTTATAAATAAGTTCGCCTATTGTTACGAACTCGTATCCTTGTTGTTTCAATTCTAATATAATTTGAGGTAACGCCTCTGCCGTATGTAGCCCTTGATTGTGAAACAATACTATTGAACCGTTTTTAACACGCTTGACTACCCTTTTGGTTATTTCGCTAGCAGATAAGTCTTTCCAATCTAGGCTATCTACGTCCCATTGAATAGTGTATATTCCCATCTCTCTTGCCGTTTGTATCAGCAAATCGTTGTAGTCGCCGTATGGGGGTCTAAACAACTGCACTTTCTTTTTGGTTATGCTTTCTATAGCAATAATAGAGGTGTTTAATTCCTTTTTAATCTCTTCTTTCGATAATTTACTCATATAAGGGTGAGTTGCCGAATGAGTGCCAATTTCATGCCCTTTTTGGGATATTTTGGATAAATATTCGGGATACTTTCTTGACCAAAACTCTACCGTGAAGAAAGTGCTTTTAACCTTTTCGTTCTCCATAACTTCTAAAAGTCTATCCGTATAATCTACACCCCAGGCACAGTCAAAAGAAATGGCGACCTTTTTCTCGTTTGTTTTTACGTAATAAATGGGCAGCTCTCTGTTCGCCCTACCGTTTACAACGTTATACGCTTTCGTTGCCGACAACATAATTGATAGAACTACTATTACAACCAGCGAGAACGCTATTTGAATTATGGTGCTCTTTTTCAACGATATGAAAAACATTATAAAACTATTAACCTCGAATTTTTTTTGTTTTTTTGTTTGTTTTTGTTTAATTATGTCCTAAATTAGCCGACGCTAGTTTGATTTTTAATACATTTAAATGTATTCAATGAAAATAAAAAAGAGACCATTTTGGTCTCCAAAAAAAACAACTGCGAAACAAGTTATCGCAGTTGTTTTTATTTACATTTAATATTTATTTAGTTTGCACAATATTCGCTTGCATATTCCATTAATAACCTCGTTATCCTTTTTGGATTGTTGATACTTTTAAAGTCAAAGGTTCCTTTTTTTATAGCAACCGTGATAGTTCCGTAGTTTAACAATTTTCCCCAAAGGGATTGAGTTAAAAATACGTTAATTACTAACTCTAGTCGTGAATATACTTCTTCATCCTTAACTTTTCCAATTACACGACGATTGGTAACAGCTACGAAATATTGAAAATGCCTATACGTTAAAACTAAGCAAAAAACTACCCAAACAAGTGCTAATAATATAAATGGAATAGCCAATACAACTAAAACCACATTTGGTATATCACCAAAAACACAATCCCACGCATATTCAATTATCCCCATCTCTTCAGTTCTATTCACGTTCATTACTTTCGCTGAAAAGATACTTTTAAAAATTGGGAATATTAAAGGAATAACCCAAAAGACAAACAAAAACGCAGGAATAGCTAGCCACGTTATTATTAGGGCTTTTTTAGAAGGTCTACCCTCTAATACTATTTCCTCGCCATCATTTAAGTAAATTCCTTTGTAGGTCTTAAATTCCATATTATTTATTGATTACTTGTGACATTGCGCTTGCCATTTCAGCAGCTTGTTGTTTAATTTTATCTTCTTCGTATTGGTCGATTTGCGCCATTAGCATACGTTTAAATGCTTCAGCATTCTTAACTGCCTTAAATTCATAAGTTCCAGCAGCAGTGTCAATTCTAATCACGCCGTGATTAAAAATCTTACCCCAAAGACTTTGCTTAACCGAACTGTTTTGAATTTTGTTTAGTGGAGCGTCAAGAGAGCCAGTGTTAACTACACCAGTTTTACCAATGATTCTCTTGTTAGTTATAGCAAGTTCAATGTGCTTAAATTGAACTGTTGCAATAATAGCCTTAATGGTTGGAATTAAAAGAAGCCAGCAGAATAAAATACCAACTACCCATTTACCTAGCAAATAGCATAATCCATTAAGTTGCGCCTTTTGCACGATTGTCTCGTTTTTACCGAGACTGTTTTCTACGTATTTACCCATAATTACCTCTCAGAAATGTTTTTTGTCGAACCGTGTCATTCGACTTTTTTAATTATAACCTAATTCAGGTTAAAAGTCAATACCCTGAAACAGATTAAATTATAATTTTTTACGCATACTTTTTTAGGAGGATTAAATATATGTATCCACGAATTAGAGATTTAAGAGAAGACAAGGACCTTAATCAAACGCAAGTTGCAAAAATTTTAGGTATGTCTCAAACAGGTTATTCCAAATACGAGACGGGGGAAAACGATATTCCCACGCAAATCCTTATAAAACTCTCCGTCTTTTATAACGTCAGCGTCGATTATTTACTAGGTCAAACAAACAACCCTAAAAGAAATTAATATATAAAAAGCGTTGTCTATAAGACAACGCTTTCATTTTACTTGCATTTTATTCTTTATCTTCTTTTATAACTAAGGTTAATACAATTCCTAGCCAGTTAAATATAAAACCTAACCAGAACCATAGAACTTCCGATTGATTTTTATTCTTGAATCTAATGATATCAGCACAAATTCTTCCACAAACTATTCCAATTGCCGCAAATACAGCAAGACCAAATAAAATTCCAATTATTAATAATGCAATCATATCGCACCTCCTTAATTCTATTTCATTCTACTCTAATTACGCCATTTTGTCAACCCTTATTTCATGGTTATTTTTTTATCAATAAAATTAGCCGTTATACTTAACGGCTAATCCTCTTTTATTTCACCCCATCATTACTTGAGATATAATATCTAATACTTTTTGATAACATCCACCACAACCCGTCGTGCAATGCGTGGTTTCTTGAACTTCCTTAAAAACATCTAACAGATTTTCTATCTTGTTGTTTTTCTCTATTGCACTTACAATTGTGTGATAATCTACTTGTTTACAATTACAAACTACGTAATTCTCTTGCATAATCTCACCTATTCAGCCTCAAATTGGTCTTTTCCTACTGCGCATAATGGACAAGCGAAGTCTTCTGGTAATTCTTCAAACTTAACGCCTTCTACTTCTTCGTCATAAACGTATCCACACACTTGACAAATATATTTCATATTATTCTCTCCTTTATATTTTGGGGGTTATTTTCTTATTTCTTAAAGTAACGGTTTAGTAAGCCTTCAAATGCTTTGCCGTGTCTTGCCTCATCTCTTGCCATTTCGTGAACGGTATCGTGAATTGCGTCTAGGTTAAGTTCTTTTGCACGCTTTGCAAGTTCAAATTTACCCATAGTTGCGCCGTTTTCAGCCTCTATTCTCATTTCTAAATTCTTTTTGGTAGAATCGGTTACTACTTCGCCTAAAAGTTCAGCAAACTTTGCTGCGTGTTCTGCTTCTTCGAATGCAGCCTTTTCCCAATATAAACCTATTTCTGGGTATCCTTCACGGTGAGCAACTCTTGCCATTGCTAAATACATTCCTACTTCGGTGCATTCTCCGGTAAAGTTCATTCTTAAGCCTTCGATAATTTCAGGGTCTACGCCTTTAGCAATGCCTACAACGTGTTCTGCAGCCCAACTTCTTTCGTTTGATTGTGCGCTAAATTTATTAGCAGGGGCTTTACATTGTGGGCAAACTGCAGGTGCATTTTCCCCTTCGTGAACGTATCCGCAAATGTTACATACAAATTTTTTCATAGTTTTTTCTCCTTTCGCTTATATTATATTTATTTTTTTATTTTTTAATTATGCTCTGCACATTTTTGGCACTTGCCGTAATATATGCACTTTTCGCCACTTACACTTAAACCTAAATCGGTTATCTCTTGTGGCACTAGAACAGGACGGAATAAATCAATTATTTTGCCACAGTCCTCACATATAAAGTGGCTGTGTTTTGAAACGTCGCCATCGTAATGTAATCTCTTGTCTACCGTCTCTAGCGTGATAATCTCGCCTTCGTCGGCTAGAAGTTTAAGATTGCGATATACAGTGCCTAAGCTTATATTTGGCTCTATATCCCTAGCAGAATGATATATCATATCTGCAGTAGGATGGTCGCACCTATTTTTAATTATATTGGTTATAAGTTCCCTTTGCTTTGAATATCGCATTCTCTTACCCCCTTTAATCGTTGCTATTAACGTGTTCACCTAAACTTACGATTAGTTTCGTTACGTAAATTTATCATTAATAGTAATGATTACTATTATTATATTAATGATTA
>JAZRSG010000017.1:0-205242 GCA_045651465.1 Christensenellaceae bacterium | reverse complement strand
CACGACTTATGCCCTACCCACAAGACGGACTAGTGCTCCGGAGCTTTAGCGTAGGAGAAGGAAGCAGGCGAGTTAGTGAAAAATTAGAATATTTCGATTTGCCCTTTAAAAATTCAAAAAGCAATTAACACCGTTAACTGCTTCCTGAATAATATATGATAAGGGGGAAAATGATGAGCTAATTTATGAAGGAACTTTGCGTCCTTCATCAAAGAACCGCAAGTCCTTTGACAATGATATCTTACTACTTTCGACAAAAGTTGTAAAGCGTTTTTCACCCATTTTTTAAATTTTTTGAAAAATTTTCACATAATTTTCCATTTTTTTCTATTTTTTGTTAAAAATTAACATTAAAAGATATCTTTTAACAATCATCAAAAAAAGGCGAACCAAAGGAACGCCTTTTTCTTTTACCATTTATCTTTGAACTCTTCCGCTAGCGTCACCACCGGCAAGCGTTTCCACTTCTTTTTTGCTTACTAAATTGAAATCGCCTTCTATGCTATGCTTTAAGCAACTTGCGGCAACTGCAAATTCGATTGCGCTTTGGGGATCGTATCCGCTGATTAGCGAGTAAATAAGTCCACCGCCAAAGCTATCTCCACCACCTACTCTATCTACGATATGGATGGAGTATTTTTTAGAAAAATACGCCTTGCCGTTAGTATAGAGCATTCCGCTCCAGTCGTTATCGTTTGCCGACTTACTTTCTCTAAGCGTTATTGCAACGCCCTTAAAATTAAATCTATCGGTAAGTTTTTTAGCAACCGACACGTATCCTTCTTTATCTAGTTTACCGCCGTAAATATCGCTATTTTCAGCCTCTATTCCAAACACGTCTTTAGCGTCTTCTTCGTTGGCAATACAGTAGTCAACGTAACGGCAAAGTTCATCCATAACCTCTCCCGCCTTTTCCTTAGACCATAATTTCTTTCTAAAGTTAAGGTCGCAAGATACGGTTATATTTCTCTTTTTCGCCTCTTTTAAAGCCGTTAAACAAATTTTAGATAATTCGTCAGATAACGCGGGGGTTATGCCGGTAAAGTGAAACCAGGTAGCACCGTCAAAAATCTTTTCCCAGTCGAAGTCCTCTTCTTTTGCAGTCGCAATCGCGCTGTACGCTCTATCGTAAATTACCTTGCTAGGTCTTTGACTTGCGCCCTTTTCGCAAAAATAAACGCCAACTCTTTCACCACCACGAACGATTAAAGAAGTATCTACGCCAAACTTTCTAAGCGAATTTATCGCTGCTTGACCTACTTCGTGATCGGGAAGTTTCGTTACGAACGACGCGTCTAATCCATAGTTTGCAAGCGATACGGCAACGTTAGCCTCCGCGCCTGCGTAGGTAGACAAAAGTTTTTCACTTTGCACTATTCTATTGTAATTTTCGGGCGATAAACGCAACATTATTTCGCCAAAGGTTATAACTTTCATATGTATTCCCCTTTAATTATAATTCATTTTTAATTTTTTCTACTAGAGTTTTAGCGATATCGGTTATCTTTTGATAATCGCCTTCATCTAAATATTTTTTATTGATTAGCGATCCGCCTAGTCCAACGCCTACCGCTCCCGCTTTAATAAAGCCGACAGCGTTATCCACGTTAACACCGCCAACCGCTAAAAACTTAACGTGAGATAACGGAGCTTTTATCGCTTTAAGATAACTCTCGTCCGAACACGGGAACAACTTAATAAAGTCCGCACCCGCTTCGTGCGCTTTCTTTGCCTCACTTGCCGTGTACGCGCCAGGCAAAGACACTAATCCCTTTTTTACCGTGTATTTTATCACTTTTTCATCGGTATCGGGAGAAACGATATATTCCGCACCGCCTAAAATAGCTAAATCTACTTGCTTTTTAGTTAAAACCGTGCCTGCCCCAACCAACATGTCGGGGAAATTTTCTTTTATTCCTTTTATGGCTTTTACCGTGTCTAAAAAGCTACTCGGATCTTTTTGGTTGAAGGTGACTTCAATAAGTCTCATACCACCCTCGTAAACGGCTTTTGCAGAAGATACGGCTTGTTCTGGATTTGCGCCCCTTACGATCGCAATTGCCTTATGTTTCTCAATGGCTTTTATTACGTTATCTCTCATATATGCGTCTCCTTAGTTTCTTATACGATAATTATAGAATAAAAAACGAAAAAAACCTATAACTTAATTGCTTTTTTACTTGCTACCATAAATCTCTTAGACGATTATTTGCCCTCTTTCATTTTGTCGAGCGCTTCTTTTACGAAGAAACTTCCGCCGATAGCGTATACTTTATCAAACGCCAAAAATTCGGCGATATTTGATCTATCAACACCGCCAGTCGGGATAAACTTAACTTGCGGAAATGGTGCGGATAACGCCTTTAACGCGGACAAGCCACCGTAAACGTTGGCAGGGAAAAATTTAACCACGTTTATTCCAAGTTCTAACGCACTCATAATTTCGGTCGGCGTTACGCAACCTGGATAATAGTCGATTTTTTTCTTCTTGCAAAATTTCGCCACCTTTACCGATAAGCCCGGAGAAACGATAAACTTCGCGCCAGCTTTTATTGCCCTTTTGCATTGATCTTCGTTTATAACCGTGCCCGCGCCAATATTCATCTCGGGATATTTTTCTACGGCGTATTTAATCGCTTCTTCCGCACACGCCGTTCTAAACGTTATTTCAGCAGTATAAATACCATTGTTTTTTAATGCGGATAAGATTTCATCTACGTCCGCCATTTCTTTTATAACTACAACCGGAACTAATTTTTCCATATCTTTTCTCCAAGACAATTTATATATTGATTAACTTTATTTTAACATACGGCTAAATACAAATCAAATAAAAGTCATTTAACAAAATTGCTTATTTAGCCTACACGCCAGAATAAGCGGCAAAGCCACAGTCAATCGGCAACACGACGCCCGTTATCGCAGACGCTGATTTTTGATCGCAAAGGAATAGCGTTGCCCCTATTAGTTCACTTGCGTCGACAAACCTACCCATAGGCGTGCCGTTTAAGATTTTAGCACTTCTCGGAGTAGGCGTGCCGTCCTCATTAAAAAGTAACGCCTTGTTTTGCGCCGAAACCAAAAATCCCGGAGCAATTGCGTTGCAACGAATATTCGTACCTGCAAAGTGGGTTGCAAGCCACTTCGTTAGGTTGGATATGCCTGCCTTAGCCGCCGAATACGCAGGAATTTTAGTAAGAGGCGTATAAGAATTCATTGACGAAATATTTAGTATACATCCTTGCTTTTTGTCCGCCATATCTTTAGCAAACACTTGAGTAGGAAGTAGCGTTCCTTGAAAGTTTAACTTAAACACGAAATCCACTCCGTTAGCGTCTAAATCAAAAAAGGTTTTATCCCCTTCTTTTGCGATATGGTGATATTCGTTATCAGTGGTCGCCTTTGGATTATTTCCACCTGCGCCGTTGATTAAAACGTCACAAGCCCCAAGGTCTTTTATAACGGCTTTTCTAACTTCTTCTAAACTTTCTCTCTCTAAAACGTTAGCCTTGTAGCCCTCACAAATAAAACCTTGATCTTTTAACTCTTGCGCTAAAGTTTTAACTGCCGATTCGTTAAGGTCTAAAGCGGCAACTTTAGCACCACTTCTTGCAAACGCGCGCGCCATTTCTCCGCAAATTAATCCGCCTGCACCCGTTATTACTACGACTTTATCTTTATAATCTATATTAATTGGTAAATTCATAAATTATCTCCTATTTTTCTTTATCTATTTTATCGAGCATATCCCACACGCCAAGCATATACATTATGCCGAGCGCTCTATCGTAAAGCCCGTATCCGGGGCGAACCGTACCCGGCTTTTCTCCCCACAAATGTCTTCCGTGGTCGGGGCGAATATATCCCTCAAACCCACCGTCGTGGTAAGCCTTTAATATGTTCAAAATTCCCGTATCGCCGTCTTGATCTCTATGACTTGCCTCTTGGAAATCTCCGTTCGGGAAGTGTTTTACGTTTCTAATATGCGCAAAAGCAATTCTATCACAATGCTTTTTAACGATAGACGCAACGTCGTTTTCGGGGTTTGCGTTTAGACTTCCCGAACAAAGGGTTAGACAGTTGCACGGGTGGTCGACCATCTTAAGAAATCTATCTATACTAGGCTCGTCGACAAGTAATCTTGGAAGTCCAAAAATATCCCACGGCGGATCGTCCATATGAATAGCCATTTTTATGCCCGTTTGCTCACACGTGGGCATAAGTTGCTCTAAAAAATACTTTAAGTTTGCCCAAAGTTTTTCGTGGTCTATTCCTTCGTATAGTTTAAAAAGCTCGTCAAGTTTAGCCATTCTTTCGGGCTCCCAACCAGGAAAGGACATGTCGTATTTTTCGGTAAAATCAAGAATATATTTTGCCATTGCGTTATAATCGTCTTGTATCATATCCTTTTGATAAAATAACGCAGTCGATCCATCGCCCACGGGGTGAAACAAATCACTTCTCGTCCAGTCGAATATAGGCATAAAGTTATAGCATATAACCTTAACGCCGTATTTTGCAAGATTGCGAATAGTCGTCTTGTAGTTTTCGATGTATTTATCCCTTGAAGGAAGTCCAACCTTTATATCGTCGTGAACGTTTACCGATTCTACCACGTCGATATTAAAGCCGTATTTTTCACATTGCTCTTTAACTTTGGCGATTTCGTCTTCTTGCCAAATTTCGCCGGGCATCTTATCGTGAAGAGCCCAAACGATACCCTTTACCCCTGGGATTTGCTTAATATCCGCAAGACTAATTCTATCGTTACCCTCTCCGTACCATCTAAAAGTCATCTGCATATGATTTTCTCCTATATTTTAAAATAGTTAATAGCGTTATCGTAACAAATATCTTTGATAACCTTTCCAACCCTGCTTTCGTCCGTCGTCATTTCCCCTCTTTCAATCAGTTCACCGAAAAACGAGCATAAAATTCTTCTAAAGTAGTGGTGGCGCGGATAGGATAAAAACGAACGGCTATCGGTAAGCATTCCCACGAAAGTTCCCACGTGCCCTAACGAAGTTAAATCGGATAAATGCTTTTCCATGCCCGCCTTATTATCTAGAAACCACCACGCCGGACCATATTGAATTTTACCCTTAGCTTCTCCACTTTGGAAACAACCTATTAGCGCCATAATCTCCATATTCATTTTGGGGTTAAGGTTAAACACTATGGTTTTTGGTAAACTATTTTCGCTATTTAATTTGTCGAAAAGACGGCTCATATTATAGATTGAATTTTCATCGGAAATACTATCGTATCCAGCGTCAAGCCCCAAAGAATCAAGCATTACCTTGTTATTGTTTCTCATCGCGCCAACGTGAAGTTCGGTCGCCAAGCCATGTTTTGCATAAGTCTTAAACAAATAATAGGTTAAATAGCCCTTAAAAGTTGCACTTTCTTCGCTAGAAAGAACGTGCCCTTTTCTTTTCTTAATAAAGATTTCGCCCGCTTCTGCCCTTTCGGTTACGGGATAAATTTTCTCTACCGCAACGTCGCACGCCTTCGCGCCAACGCCTATAAATTCAATAAGCCTTTTTTCTATTATCTCTTCAAGTTGGTCTAAATCTTGAATGTCGCCTAGTTTATCCACGAATTCGTTAAAATTGCTTGCCTCGATATTCATTATCTTATCAGCGCGAAAAGCTGGAGCAACCGAGAACGAATAGCCCTTTTCTTTTATCCTTTCAAAGACGGAAAGGTCGTCGAAAATTTCGTTCGTAGTGAAAAGATGCGTGACGTTCGATTTTGAAATTAAGTATTCGGGCGTTACCAAATTGAGTTTAATATATTCGTTGCACCAGTCCCAAATAAGTTCGGCGTTTTCTAAATTTATCTCTAGCTCGCAATTAAAAAACTCTTTAAGTTCTATTTGCGACCAGTGATATAACGGATTGCCAAACGCACTCTCAAGCGCCGTGCAATATGCGATAAACTTTTCTTTATTAGTGGTTTTATCGCCTGTGATAAATTCTTCGCTTATGCCAAAATTTCTCATTAAACGCCATTTATAATGGTCGCCCGAAAGCCAAATCTCAAAAAGATCGTTAAAGGGTTTATTTTCTAAAATTTGTTTTTCGGATAAATGGCAGTGATAATCGAAAATGGGCGTGGATTGTGCATAGTTTTCATATAGATGCAACGCCGTTTTATTCTTTAATAAAAAATCATCTTTTATATAACTCATAGATCTCTCCCTTTCGCTTTGTATAATATCATCATTTTACTTTACATTCAATGTAATAAGTGTTAAAATAATACTAAATTACATATATATTCAAAAGAGAGTTATGAGTTTCGTTGAAATTGAAAAATCAGTAAAGAACCAAGAGTGGTCTATGATGGACCTTCACTCCCACCCCCATTACGAGATATACTTTTTATATAAAGGCAATAGAAAATACTTCTTGTCTAATTCTCTTTACGCCCTTTCTAAGCCGTCGATAATAGTAATTCCCCCACACGCGATGCACAAGTCCGAAGGGGAGGCTTTTGAAAGATACGTTTTAAGCGTTTCGGAAAGTTATTTAGATAAATTTCAAAAATTCACCTTAAAGCAAAAGGAACTTTCGGTGATAGAACTTAGCGAGCACGAAAAAAACAAGTTCATTGAACTGTTTGAAAACTTACTTGCAGTTGATAAGCATAAAAAGTATTCAGACGACGTGATACGCGCACTCGTTTCGTATTTGATACTAAAAATAAGCGAACTTGACGACAAAAGTTCAAAGCCGTCCGCGCAAAGCGAAAACGCAGTACCAACCGTAGTTTTGAAAATTATCGAATATTTAAACGCAAATTATTCAGATAAAATCACTTTAGACACACTTGCCGAAAAGTTTTTCATTTCCAAAGGAACGCTTATATATAACTTTGATAAATATATGAACTGCCCTCCCATAGATTTTCTAGTAAATATAAGACTTGCTAAGGCAAAGGAATTTTTACTTAACACCACTTGGGGAATCGAGAAAATTGCCGAAAAATGCGGATTTTCTTCCGCCAACTATTTTGGGCTTATATTTAAGAAAAAAGAAAAACTTTCCCCTATGAATTATAGAAAACACGAAAAGAATAAAACGTAAAAAAGGATTTTGCCATACTAAATTTAAAAATAAAAAAACGGAAACCAGTTTAGGTTTCCGTTTTAATTTTTATTTTCGGTTAATTATTCACCCTTGAAAGGTAAAAGGTCAACCAATCTTGCGCGCTTGATAGCTACAGCCAAAATTCTTTGGTGTTTTGCGCAAACGCCCGTCATACGACGGGGAAGAATCTTACCGCCTTCGGTGATGTATTTCTTTAAGGTGTTGATATCTTTATAATCGATAGCGTCTACCTTAGATTGACAGAAAGCACATACTTTTTTGCGGGGAATTCTTTTAACGAATTTCTTTACTTCTTTACCTGCAGCCCCTTTGTTTTCTTCAACGGGAGCAGTAGTTATATTGGTATTTTCTTCCATTATTATTCTCCTTAAATTATCACGGCGCTATGCGCCCAATTTTAGAACGGAAGCTGATTATCGTCGATTGCTTCCAATTGCGGACGTTCCTTTCTCGTTGAAACGATTTCTTCGTCAACGTCGCCAGTAGCACCCTTAGGTGTTAAGAACTCCACTTCGTTAGCCACGATATCGGTAACGTTTCTCTTAATACCGTCTTTATCTTCGTAAGAACGGGTTTGAATGCTACCTACGATGGCTACTTTGTTTCCTTTCTTTAAATATTTTCCGCAAACCTCTGCTCTGCCACGCCATACCGTAATGTTAAAGAAATCGGTTTCACGCGTTCCTTCGCTGTTAGCGTAATCTCTTGATACAGCAATAGAAAATCTGCAAACGGATACGCCACTAGGGGTTTCCGTAAGTTCAGGGTCACGGGTTAAATTACCTACTAGGATAACTTTGTTCATATTTTTCTCCTAATCTTATCTTTTGGTTATCAATCTTCTGATAATACCGTCAATGATGCCTGCAACACGCTTGATTTCTACTACGAGTGACTTTTCTGCTTCGAACGTCATTAAAACGTAGTATCCTTCAGACTTGTAGTTGATGGGATATTGTAATTTCTTAACACCCCAACGGTCGGTCTTTTCAACCACACCACCGTTACCGGTTACCAAGCCTTCGAATTTTGCGATAATTGCTTCCTTTTCTTCGTCGCTTAACGCTACGTCGAGAATATAGAGCATTTCGTATTTGGTCATATCGTTTTACCTCCTGGACTTATTCGGCTTATGGACTCGCCACAAGCAAGGTTTAATATCTTCCGCCGATTACGCTATGCGGAATAAGTTCTATAATAATAACAAACTTTTTTCCTTTTGTCAATTATTTTAATAATGTTTATATTTTTTATATATTTATAATCGTTTTTATGCCTTTTTTCTATTATATTCCCTTTTCGCAAGCGCTAAAAGTCTATCATTTTCATTGTCTTTTGGGTTTAATATTAAGTGCGAAAAGAGTTTTTTCTTTATCTCCCCAAGAGCCTTCCCGTCGTATCCTATTTCTATTAATTCTCTTGACGAAATTTTCATATCGTTTAACGAAAAGGGCGTGCCGTCACTTTTCATTTTTTCGTAAATTTTCTCCCATTTATTAACGGAGGGACTCTTTTTCAAATCGTCCTTACTCGCTGAAAAATCCGCTTGCTTTAAAGCTAGCAAATCCTTAAAAAGATCGTGGTTGTTTACTATAAAATTTCGAACTTTACTCTCTTTCATTTGCCCGTCTAAATCTAGCATATGGTATAAAACCAACGCCTTAACGGTCGATATCGTCTTATTATCCGCTTTAAGCCTTTTTAGAATTTCCCCCGCTAGTTTTTCGCCGAGTACGGCGTGCTCGTAAAAGTTTTTATTTTTCTCCATTGATTTAGGCTTTCCAACGTCGTGTAAAAGAGCGGGAAGTCTAACGCTCTCGGGCGCGTAAAGCACGCATCTAAGAGAGTGCTCTAAAACGTCGTGATTGTGAAAATCGGCGCGTTGAGCCATGTTTCTTCCTTTGATAAGTTCTGGGAAAAGATAATCCAAAACGCCCGTTTGATCAAGTATTTTGAGGGCAAAATAATGCCCCTCGGGGTTAGAAAAAGAATACTTTTTATCACACGCCAAAATCTTTTTGAGTTCTACGAAAATTCGTTCAGGCGAGATTTCTAAAATGTTGCGTGCGTGCTCTTTCATGCCAAAAATAACGGCTTTTGAAGGCGTAAAATTAAGTTCACCTGCTTGCCTAGCAAGACGAAGAAGTCTTAGCCCGTCGTTTGAAAAAACCGTTTTAGCCTCGGTCACGGTGTCTAGAATTTTATTTTTAATATCGTCCATACCGCCAAGCACGTCAACGATTTTATCACTCTTTATATCGTAGTAAACGGCGTTGCACTTAAAGTCACGGCGAAGCGCGTCGAGGGCGATATTTTCGGTAAACGCAGTATAAAAAGGCGTATGTTCTCCCCCAACGTATTTTTCCGTTCTGAACGAAGTGAATTCATACGTTTTTTCGCCGTCCGAAAAGAGCACCGTCCCCGTTCTCTCTACGACGGTTAGAACGTAAAATCCTTGCTCAGTTAAAGCGGAACAAAACTCTTCAGCCCTAATCGGCGCGGAAAGATCCACGTCGGTAGCGGTACTACCGTCGATAAGGAAGTTTCTAACCACTCCGCCAACCGCGTAAAGCGGTTTGTTCAAAGAGCGTGCAAGAGCTATTAAGTTGGGCTTAAGGTCAAGTTTCATACGTACATTATAACACTTTACGACCTTTGCCACAAGCGCGATATGATTTTTTTATTCTTTTTATAGAAAAACTTGTCAAAAAAGGATATTTGTAGTAAAATAATAAACGGTGAATTTATGTTAGATTTTATTATCAATCCCGTTGCCGGGGGTAAAAAAGGCAAAAAAATTGCAAATACGGTGGAAAAAATCAAAGCTCATCTTAAAAAAAGAGCAATTGATTTTTCAATGCACTTTACTCACCGCAAAGGCGGTGCAAAGGAGCTTACCGAAGAAGTTATAAAAAACGGCGCAGAAATCGTCGTTGTCGTTGGTGGAGACGGAACTCTTCACGAAGCAATCAACGGTTTTTCCAGCTTTGACAAGGTTGCTATGGGCATTATCCCTTGCGGAACGGGTAACGATTTTGCATCGGCGCTAGGTCTTCCTTTTGACGTTGAAAAGGCACTAGATCTTATCATTGACGGAGAGGCGAAATATACCGACTTTATGCAAATGCCTACCGTCCGCGGATTAAACGTTATCGGAACGGGTATTGACGTTGACGTTTTAAGAAGATACGCCAAAAAGAAAAAGAAGAATAAACTTGCCTACACTACGAGCCTAATAAAAACCCTCTTTAACTTCGATTACATAAAGTTTAAGTCGGACGTAGACGGCGAAAAAGAAGAATACACTTCGTTTATTGCTTGCATTGCCAACGGATATAGATACGGCGGTGGATTAGAAGTTTGTCCCCCTGCCGATCCTACCGACGGAGCACTTGATTTCGTGGCGGTTGATCAAATTAAAGGGTTAAAGATTATAAACGCCTTCTTAAAGCTTAAAAAGGGCAAACTTTTAACCTTAAAACAAGCCCACCACAAAACCGCGAAACGCATTGAAATCTTCCCCGAAGGCGAATACACCGTCAACGTAGACGGCGAACTTTACGACGATATTCCTTTCGTAGTAGAAATCGTAAGTAACACCTTAAGAGTATATAGATAATCAATTTAAAAACTTAAAGCGAGAGAAAATTCTCTCGCTTTTTTGTTTTATTTACGTATCATCTAATTTTACTTAATCTTGAACGTCATAAGCATTTCCACAAACTTCGCAAACGGGGTTAGGCATAACACCTCCCCTACACATGCTCACCTCAAGAATTTCTCCACCGTGGCAATAACTTATGTGTATTTTTCCGTCGCGTTGCTCCCATCTAGCGTGTCCGTGTGGAAGCGGATCGCCGTATTCAAAAGTTGACGAACCGCTCTCTCCGCAACTGCAAGAATAAAAGTATTTTGCAGGCTTTTCGCAAGTGGCATTCGAGAATTTATAATCTTCGGTAGCCTGTTGTAAAACGTAACTACACGTGTGCTCTCCTGGTTCATTACTTGGACCGTTTAACGACGTATTATCGTCACACGCCGTCAAAAAAACGCCCATACTACACAACAGCGTCATGCTTAAAAGCATGGCAAAAAATTTCTTCATCATTTCCTCCTAGAACAAAAAAATACTCGCTTTCTTGTTCTGTTTTTTATCTTACGTTTATTATACCATACTCGTATATTGATTGCAATATATAGAGCAATTTTTTGCGTTTTTAACCCTATTTTTTATAAAACCATATAATAAGTATAAATTCTCTTACTTTAGGATAGAATAAAAATATAATCGAAAAAAGGAGAGTATTTATGAACCCATTTAAAGAAAAAGCCCAGCCCGTTGACAAATATTTTGAGGACTGGAAATGCCTTTACCCAAAATCTTACGATAAAAACGCCGTTGATCCTTATACCAAAACGCGTATAATATTGATGAACGGCACGGAGTTTGAAGCCAACTGGTTTTCTCACCAGTTTGCTAGACACACTAGCGATAACGACTTAAAAAGAGATTTGGCGCTTTGCAGAAATATCGAAAAACAACAACAACTTAAAATCTCTCTCTTAAAGCCCGAAAACGAAAATATTTTAGAACACACTATCGGTTACGAGCAACTTGCCGTTGACCTTACCGCAGAATTAGCGAAAAGAGAAAAAGACAAAAACGTTAAAAACGCTTTAGACTTTGCTCTACTTGAGGACTTTGACCACTTATATCGCTATGCCGACCTTCTCGAAATGGAACAAGGCGTGCTTGCTGAAAGGTTAGTTGGTTGCTACACCGAAATTATGCCCGGTCGCCCAACTATTGCGCATCACCGTCACCCCATAGATAACGTTAGAAAGCATATAAACGCTAAAAAATCAGATATCTTTACCGTGCTCTCTACCATGATTATCACGGCGGCGGAACAACAAACGATGAACTATTATATGAACGTTACGACTCTTGGCTGTAACGATTTAATGCGTAAATTATACCAAGAAATCGCAATGGTAGAAGAAGAGCACGTTACTCAATACGAGTCGTTAATCGATCCCAACGCAACTTGGATGGAAATGATGCTCCTTCACGAATATACGGAGTGTTATCTTTATTGGTCGTGCTACCAAACCGAAACAGACGATTACGTTAAAAAGTTATGGGGCGCTTATTTGGAAATGGAAATTTCTCACCTTCATCAAGCGGTTAAACTTCTTAATAAATACGAAAAGAAAGACTACGAAGAAGTTATCCCCGACGGCACTTTCCCAGAGCCCTTATCTTTACACGAAAATAAAGATTACGTGCGCAAGATCTTAAAGAACACCGTTCAATATACGTCCGAAAAGGAAAATTATTATAACCTATCAGAACTTCCCGACGACGCAAGATTTTTCGTTCATCAAGACTTATTGAATAAGTCTGGCAAACACGTTCCGTCACACGTGGTTATCGAGGACTATATCGATAGAAACGGCGCGGACTATCGCTACCAAGAAGGCGGACACCCCATTGGTGAACTCGAAGATAGACACAAGGACAATATAAAGGTCGGTAGAGTTAAAAACGCGACCGAAGAAGTTCCCTTCTTTGAAAACGTATAAATTAAAAAAAAGAGCAGTCACCTGCTCTTTTCTTTTTTTATTTAACGTTGCCAACTATTCTTTGACGAAGTAATTCGATATCTTCAATAGAAACTCTTCCGTCTTTATTAACGTCTGCTTGCGCAACGTTGATAAATTGACCGTAACCACCATCAAGGTATCTACGAATAACTACTATGTCCGCAGAGTCAACTATTCCGTCGTCGTTAGCGTCCCCTGATAAGGTGTCAACCGTTATCGTGCCGTTTTCAATAACAAAGTCTACTTTTTCGCCGTTTTCATCTAAAACTCTACTGCTGTTATAGGTGATTTTTATATCAAACTTCTCTTGTAAGTACGCGTTCATAGGAACTTTAAAGACTAAGTAGAATAACGTACCGTCGTTCGAGTCGGCTATACCGTCTCCTTTCCAAACAGCGTCAAATGAAGACGTCGTATGAGAAGTAGAAGGAATACTAAAGTCAAGCGTAGATAACGCACTACCGCACTGTGTCCAATCTAGAACCAAGCTTGAATCGTGTTCAACGGTTAAAACCGCTTCTTTAATACCGGGGTTATTCGTTAATTTTACCGCAACCTTTACAGTCGCTCCCGCTTTAGTCGTCACGTTTTCCACTTGTATAAAAGGTAGCGCGTCTATTATAGCCGTTTCAATTACCAATCCGCAACCTAAGCATTCCTTATGCTTTAACCCACTTTTCGTGGTGGTTGCTTGTTCGTCGATAATCCAATCGCCCGCATAATGTTCACCAGTTGAATAAATAGTTTCGGTCCTTATAGACTTTCCACAAACCGAACATTCAAGGTGCTTAAGTCCGTCGCTATTACAAGTGGGATATGAGTCTATTATCCAGTCGCCTTCGGTATGTCTTCCCGTTGCCGCCAAAATAATGGTCTCCATCGTCTTTCCACAAATGATACATTTCTTTTGTCTTCTTCCCGTCGTTCCGCACGTAGCCTTTAATACGACCGTCCACTCTCCACCTTGACAAACGTGAGAGCTTTCTTGCGTCCATACCGCGTAAAGCGCTACGTCTGACGAACCCATAGTAAACGTCTTTTTCCCATTTCTAGTAAATTCAGCCACCGTAGCGTTAGCCGTTCTAGCCCAACCGGCAAAGGTGTATCCTTCTCTTGACGGCACGTAGTCAAATAATACCGTTACGGTGTTACCAGAAGAATATGCTCTGGTGTCAAGCGGTAAGTTGTTCGAACCACCGTTGGAGTGATAACTTACTGAACGATAGTTATAACCGCAAGTCGTGCTATAAGTCGCAACGGTATATCCGTTGATATCCTTTACTACGGCAGTTATTCTGTAAGTTCCGTAGGGCGCGCCGTATTCAAGAGAAAACGAATCGGCTTTTCTAGTTCCACTAGTAGAAACGGTCATAACGTCCGAAGTTTTACCACCCCTTTGAGTAGAAGATATACTTGCCGTATACTCTACGTAGTAGTTTGCCGTTTTAGACGTTCTTAAATATAAATTAGTGTTTACCACGCCATTACTTGAAATAGACGCCGAGAACGAATTCGTAACTATACTCGGAGCGTTGGGATCTACTACTGCTTGACCTGACGTAGTCATATTAACAGAAATATTTCTAAGCCAAGTTTCCCAACCGGGCGCGATTGAAAGTTCAAAGTAATAAACGTGCCCCGTCGTGAAATAATAGGGATCGATTTCTATCGTCGTGGTAGACCAAGTCCAGTTTCTTCCCTCTAACGTTCCCACCTGTCTTTTCGTTCCGTTATTACGGTCAACTAGGTATACGTAGTCAACCTCGGTAGATTCTTCGTCTACGTCAAACGCAAATATGGTGAGTGACGCCTTTTCAGTAATAGCTTTACTAACTTTGAAAGGTAAACCCATACCTATTACCGTACGATTAGATGCGCTTGAGTTTGTTCCACCGTGAATGTCGTAACCATTGTTAGTTAAAGAGAAACTATTGGGGTTATAATCTCCACCCCACGTTTCCGTATAAGAATAACCGCTAGACGAGGTTCTTCCGCTGTTAAACAAAGTATACGTTTTTGAACCGTTAGTAATTTCAATAGGCGTTGAATTGTTCGTTGCAGCATAAACGTTTAGCGTGGGGATCGCGGGTAATATTACGCCAAGCAATAATAACATCGCCCCCATGAAGGCATAAAATTTTATTCTTGATAATCTTTTTCTCATAAATGCAATCATGTTTCTTCCTCCTTACTTAACGATTATTTGTCCGCTTGCGGGCATTAGGTCTATTAAATCAAGGTGATTGTCGTAAGCTTTTGCGTCGAACGTAACGCTATAAGTATTTAAGGGTGCGTTACTTGAAACGCTAAACTCAAGTATCAATATTTCTCCGTCTTGAATTTCACCACCAGAGATTGATTCGCCGTCCCAAAGGAATTTACATCCACTTTCTAGCGAATTAGACGCCGTAAAAGTTAAATCCTTAAACGCTTTTCCCGAAGTGACCGACTTAAGCGTTAAAACACTATCATCGTAAGAAACGGTTAATTCCATACTTAAAACGCCAGGGTTATCGGTGATCGAAACGACCATTATAACCGTTTGTTGACCGGGGTTTGCCGTTACCGTACTTCCGCCGAAACTTGGCTTAAAGCCACAAACCGTGCATACACCGTCTACGATATTATGGGGTTCTTCCTCGCCGATAGGAACTCTACAACAAGGATAGCCGTATTGGTGAACGTTGAGCCATTTTATGTATCCAGGTTCTTTTTCGTGATTTTCGTGATCGATATAGCCGTATTCAAAGCCACAACCATCACAAATTGCTTTTTCCACACAAGTAGCCCTTCCACCAAAATGCGTTAAGGGTTCGCCCGTGGTCTCTCCGCATATCGTACATATTCTAGGTGAGTTACACGTTGCCTCCCTCCACTCGTGCGGACAACCTCCATCATTTCTAGCCCCACACGAACAACTTGAACAACTAATCAAATCGATGAGCACGATCACTAGCGTAAGAACAACAGCCACGATCGGCACGATTAGCTTTCTTCCTCTCATAACAAACCTCCTAACAAAGGGTTTTTACCCTATAAAAAAACAAAAAGCGTCTTTTATCGTTAAATTTTACAGAAAAAACGCTCTAGAAAAACACTACCATTTTGTTATTATATTACATTTAAATACATCTGTCAATTAAATAGCACTTTGACACGCCTATTTTGAGTGGATAAAGTTTTTTTATAAATTAAAAGAGCAGAAAAATCTGCTCTTTTTAACCTTTTAATTTGCGTTGTAAATTATAAATTGTAGTATTTATCAAATTCAGCAGGGTGAGGAATATCCGCGATTTGACGGCATTCCGTTCTCTTGTTTTTGATAAAGTTCTTGATTAAAATTTCGGGGAATACTCCGCCTTCGGTTAGGTATGCGTGATCCTTTTCCAAAGCGTCTAACGCTTGTTCAAGCGACGTGGGAAGTCCTTTTAATTTTGCCTTTTCTTTGTCAGAAAGGTTATAAAGGTTAAAGTCGTAAGGACCCCAACCGCTCTTATGGGGATCGATCTTATTCTTAATTCCGTCTAAACCTGCCATTAAGATCGCAGCGTAGCAAAAATACGGGTTGCAAGTTGCGTCGGGGTTACGGAGTTCGAAACGACGTTCGTTCTTTTCTTTTGCGTAAGCGGGAATTCTAATAACCGCACTTCTATTCGAGGTTGCATAACCGATCGTTACGGGCGCTTCAAAACCGGGAACTAAACGCTTAAACGAGTTAGTAGACGGGTTGGTAATCGCGCAAAGTGACGCAATATGCTTTAATAAACCGCCGATAAAGTAGTGAGCAGTTTCAGAAAGATGCGAATATCCGTTATCGTCAGAGAAAACGCTTTCGCCGTCCTTTAATAAAATCATGTGAACGTGCATACCGCTACCAGCCTCGCCGTAAACGGGCTTAGGCATTAAAGTTGCACTCTTTCCGTACTTTTTAGCCGTGTTTTTGATGATATATTTAATAGTCATCGTAGCGTCTGCCATCTTTGACATTTGACCGAGTTGAGGCTCGATTTCAAACTGACCAGAGGCAGCAACTTCGGGGTGATGATACTTAACGGGGATACCTGCCTCCTCGATAAGCATGCACATTTCACTTCTGCACTCGAACGAAGTATCGAAGGGTTTTGCAACGTGATAAGCTTTTTGCTTAGGCACGATAATACCCTTGCCTTCGTCCATACTGTTCCAGTAAGACTGATTTGCGTCGAGCATCATCGAGATAGAGTTGGGTTTAACTTCCCAACCTACTTGGTCGAAAAGATAAAATTCAAATTCGGGAAGAATAAGCATCGTGTCTGCAATTCCCGTGTCCTTCATATATTGTTCAGCTGCAAGAACGATATTTCTAGGATACTGTGCAAGCGGACGATTCTCGGGAGTATCGATAATCATCGCGTTACCGCTCATTGAAAGAGTGGGGATTTCCGAGAAGGGATCAACCATCGCCGTATCGGGATCGGGAATAAAAACCATATCGCTCTTTTCAACTACCGCATAACCGTAGTTAGACGCGTCAAAACCGATACCGCTTTTAAAAACGTCTTCGTTAAAATGGGTTGCAGGAATGGTCACGTGGCGGAATTGTCCGTTGATGTCAACCATCTTAAAGTCAACCATTTTGATGTCTTTTTCTTTGATAAGATTGATAATCTTTTGAATTTTTCCTTTCATTTTTGCCTCCTTAAAGTACAAGAATATTTTACTTTATCTAATCAAGTTTGTCAATAATCTTGGACTTATTTTTACGCATTTGCCCTATTTAATCTCGTAAATTTAAAAGCAAAAGCCCGTTCTTACGTAGTAAGACGGGCCCTTGCGCACTTTATTTATTTAGGAGCTGGTGTGTTAACGATAATTTTTAATAAATTCTTCTATGGTGTCCTTGTCGAGCTTAAACGTTCTAACGCCTTTATGTAAGCACTTATAAGCGCTAGTTGCAGACGCAAACTCACAACAAGATAAAACGTCTTTTCCTTCTAGATAAGCCGAGATAAACGCGCCGTGGAAGGTATCCCCTGCGCCGTTAGTATCAACTGCCTTAACCGAGAAATTACGATAGTGAAGAACTTCTCCGTTTTGATAGTAATATCCGCCGTTTGAGCCGTCGGTAACTACCAAAATTTCGGGGTTATACTCTTTAGCTAAAACTCTAATAGCGTCCGGAATATTATCCGTCTTAGTAAACCCTTTTGCAAATTCTCCCGACGGGATTAAAATATCCACGTAGGGAATAAGTTTTTCAATACCTTGATAAAGTCCACCCGCATCGAGTGAAACTTTAACGCCGTTTTCTTTGGCTATTTTTGCCGCCTCGATAGCGCAATTTAGATAATTGCCGTCAAGGTGCAAAACCTTTGCGGTTTTAACGCACGAATAATCTAGATTTTTAGGTTCGTCTGGAACCGTTCCCCTATCGAAAACGCACGTACGGGTTTTATTCTTTTCACTTAAAACGATAAACGACGTAAAAGACGACGCGTCTTTAAGAGTTACCGCGTTCTTAACGTCAACGCCGTAAAGGGCGAAATCTTCGAGCAAATATTTTCCTGCGTTATCGGCTGAAAACGCGCCCAAAACCCCCGTTTTTACGCCCAGTTTGCTCATCACGACAAGTGAATTGCCCACCGGTCCACCGCCTGCGGCGAAAACGCTATTTGCTTTAAGTTTAGTATCTTCAGTTGGATAATAATCGCAGTTTATAAGCGTGTCGTATACGCACGCGCCTAAACCTATAACTTTACTCATACTCTGTCGTTTGCTCCGAGAACTTTAATTTTTTCGCATGCGAATTGTTTAACTTTATCGATAGGTTCTACCATGAATAAGTCAATACCAACGATAGATTTATCTCTTTCTCTGCACGCATCTAAGAAGGAATAGCAAAGGTCGGTTGAGAAATTCATCTTTCTAATACCAGCCTTAACCGCCGCCTTAATTTGATCGTCGGGAACACCGCTTCCGCCGTGAAGAACGAGCGCTACTCCCGTTGCCTTTTTAATTTCTTTAATTCTTTCAATGTCTAAAACGGGCGCTTTCTTATATCTACCGTGCGCAGTTCCCACCATGATAGCGAGAGCCTTAACACCCGTTTCTTCAACGTATCTTTTAGCTTCGTCGGGATGAGTATATTCGGTAACTACCGATTCGTCGCCGTCCGCAGCCTTACCAACGTGACCGAGTTCGCCTTCTACCGCAACGCCCACGTAGTTACATACGTCAACGATTCTCTTGGTTTTAGCGATATTGCCTTCTAAATCTTCTTGCGACGCGTCGATCATAATACCCGTCATGCCCATGCGAAGTGAACGAACTACTTCACATTCGCCTGCGCCGTGGTCTAAGTGAAAGCAAACGGGAACGCTTGCTCTTTGCGCTAAATCTAAAACGATAGGCGCAACGTCTTCGGCAACCTTACTAGTTACAAGGCGTGAATAAAATTGTAAAATTACGGGCGAGCGAAGTTCTTCGCACGCATTTATAACCCCGCGAGCCGTTTCAATATTGTAAACGTTAAACGCCGGAATACAATATTCGTCTTTTTCTGCAAGTTTTAATATTTGTTCTAAACTAACTAACATAATTTCTCCTTAATTATCCATTAACGTAATTGCTTTTTCTTTTTCGTTGGCGAGGACGTCAAACACGACGATCTCGTTCTTTCCTTTCTTTAATAGGGGCGCTGGAACGAATAGTTTGTTTTCTGAATTTTCTATATCCCAATGTCTACCCAAATTAAATCCATTTATAAACACAACGCCACGCGTAAACCCTTTTGGATAAAGCACGGTGTCATGAATTTCTTCCACGTCTAGTTCGTATTTATAGAACGCAGGAGCGTTAACCTTTGCCTTATCTAAATATGAACTTGGCAAGTCTTTTAATTCGATAGAATAGATATCGTATCCATACGGGGTTAAATAGGTATTACTTTGTAGATCGTGAACGATAGGATTACCTATAAGTCCCTTTTTATCCGCAATATACGGGCCGTAATTTATTCTGCCCATGTTTTCGACGAGAATTTGTATTTTTTGATATCCGTATCCGTCAAGTTTAACCGTCTTTTCTTTATCGTGTTTGCAAACGGTTTTAACGTATTCTTCATTTAAGTAAACGTGCGCAATATCGTGAACTTCCGGAAGCATTAACTCTGCGCCCAACTTATCAAAGAACACACTCGTTGAATATACTATGTATCCGTATGCTTGATCACATTCTTCCATTGATAAAACGGTGGGAGATTTGGTGACCTTTGTTTTTATTTTTGCATCTTTAATAGAAACCTCGCCAACAAAACGTGCTTGCCCGTAATTTTTTAGAACGGGATCAGTCGCCGTGTTTTTAATCTCAATTCCTAAATGCTCACAAATAACCTTTTGCTCGGCGTAATATTTCGGAGTTCTCTTTCCATATTCGTTAACGGGTGCGTCGACGTCGTAGCTAGTCATTTGCACCAAGAGTTTATCCCCAAAATCATTTGCGCCGTTCATGAACCCAAAATTAGTTCCGCCGTGGAACATATATAGATTAACTAGTTCGGCGTTTTCTAAAGCCGTTTTAACGGACAAGGCAACTTCTTCTATATCCCTTTTAACGACCTTCTCGCCCCAAAGCATGGCTTTGCCGTTCCAAAGTTCCATTACTGCGCCTGGTTGATTTGGACAGTATTTTTTTAGTGCACCTATACAACGAACGCTTTCGTTGCGATAGTTAACGCTCTCAAGAACGCCCTCAACCGAGCCGTTTTCTATGTGGAACTCAGCTTCGTTGTCGCTAGTTATAAACCCACAGTCGATCTTTCTTTGAACGTAAAAGTCTTTTAACCATCTTAAATAGTCTTTGTCGTTTCCGTAAGCGCCGTATTCGTTTTCAATTTGAACTAAAATAACGTTTCCACCATTAGTTATAAGTTTTGGTCTAATAATTTCGCAAACCTTATCTAAATAAGGGGTTATTTTTTCCAAATATAACTTGTTTGAGCAACGAACTTGCATATCGGGGTACTTTAATAACCACCACGGAAGTCCGCCAAATTCCCATTCCGAACAAATGTACGGACCTGGACGCACTATGGCGTAAAGCCCAAGCTCGTTTGCGTAATCTAAATATTTTGCAAGGTCAAGAATGCCACTAAAATCAAATTCGCCTTCAGTCGGTTCGTGAAGATTGTGACAAACGTATGTTTCCACACAATTACAGCCGAGTTCCTTGAGCTTTAGCAAGCGATCTTTCCAATATTGTGGAACGATGCGAAAATAGTGCATCGCCCCAGACATTATCTTTTCTCTCTTGCCGTTGATATATATATAATTTTGATCGTAACTTATTGCACGTTCCATTTTAGTCCACCGTATCAAACTCAACTTCGTCAACGTATTTGGTAAATTCCTTTAAGTACTCGGTAAAATTGCCGGGGATTTCACTCATATGGTGAATATACGGGCCTTCGATAATTTTTCTTTCTACCTTTGCCCAATCCTTAAATTCCGCCCACATATAAGTACCGAACGTTTTAGGTCCGTCGCAAGTGTTAAATTCTTTAGCAAAGAGATAATATTTACCCTTGTCGGCTTGGAAACGCGCGATAGTGTATTCGCCATCCTTTAAGCGGAAAGACGGTTTAGTATTATAAAGGAAAGGTTTAACGCCTTCCGCCTTATATTTTAAGGGGAACGGTCCACAGTGCCATAAAAGTTCGGCGTTTTCGTTACTTGGGTGACGAGTGGTAAATTCTCCTTGGATAGGCTTTTCTTTGCCACGGGTAGCCGAAAGAAGTAAAACGTTGGTAATGGTCATATGAATATCCCATTCACAAGTAACGTAAACGTCTCTATCTGCTAAAAGGCACATGGCAAGGCACGGATTTGCGCCCCAACCGAGCGTAATACCCGTCCAGCATTCGCCCGAAATAATGTTGCAATCGTTTGCTTTTGCTAAATTTTCGTAGTAGTAAACGATAGCGAGCATTTTCTTTAAATATTCGTCGTCAAGCGTACCGCAATCAAAGGTGTTTTTAAGGTCGATTAAATCTTTGTTTAGGTCGTCTTGACGGGTTTCGTAAATTTCTTTTAGGTCGATTAGCGCTTCTGCCATGTTGAAGGCAACGATATCAATTCCAAACTTTTCGCAAAGTTCTAATTCGTTATACATGATAGACTTAAAGGGCTTAATTCTTGCGCCAACTTGAAGTATTCTCATATTCTTAAAGTTCTTAACCATGGTTGCAACGCCAAAGAATTGCTTTAAGCCTTTGTCGAATACGGGCGAAGTAATATCGCAGTTTTCGATATAAGAGAACTTTACGTTGTTTCTCTTAAGTTGCTTGCTCATTGCAAAAAGTCCGCATTGAGTATCGGTATAGCGAATATCGTTTTCAAAGTGGCGATCTCTAGGTCCCCATAAAAGAGTGGGAACGTTAAGTTGCTTTGCAACAAGTCCCGCACAGTTTTCTTGACCAAAGTTGCAGTTTATGATGAAAAGTGCATTGATTTCTTGCTTTTTGAAGTAATCTGCAACCTTATCGCAATCGCTATCTAAATATAATAGACCTTCGTCGTTAAGCCATTCGATATCAACGAATTCGGTTTGAGCGTCGGTGTAGTTTTCCTTTATATATTTAAGGCAAATTTCCTTGTTTTCAACTGCATAGTCGCTTTGGAAGATACCAATACGCTTGGGTGGTTCTTTGATGTAACGACGAATGGGAAGTAATCCAATTTTAAGTTTATAACTAATCATAATTTTCTCCTAAATTACTATTAAAGTTTTATATATCCATAACTACGCCGTAGTCGGCGTAATCGAATATTCTTGCATTTTTATCGCTATTGATAGCGATAATTACCTTTGCGCCCTCTATCGCGCACGTGTGTTGCACCGCGCCGGAAACGCCAACCGCTATATATACTTTTGGGGCAACCATTTTTCCCGTTAATCCTACTTGCGTGCTATATGGCATAAATCCGTTATCCACCGCAAGTCTAGTTCCCACAAGGTCAAAACCTTTTTCGCTTGCCAACCTTTTAATCTCTTCAAGTTTATGGGTTGCGCCAAGCCCTACCGCAACCATAACGTCTGCGCTCTTTTTATTCGCCGTTCTAACCGTTGCCATTTTTATTTGGCTCACGCACTCGATATCGGCGGTTATTGACGATCCTAAAGCAGGTCTAGTCATTATAAATTTTCCATTTTCTACCGATAAGGATATACAGTCGGCACATAGCCCTGCTTTTAATCTTACCGCTAGTCTTGACGCAAGTTCTTTATGAACTTCGCTATCCGAAAAAAGTATTACTTTTGCGTTAAGAGAGCGTATCTCTTTTTCGATTTCGTCTACCGACTTATTTTCGTCAAAAATTCTTACGGCGGTTTTTGAAATTGCGTTAGCGTTCTTTTCTAGGTCGCCAAAAAAGTAAACCGTATCTAGTTTTTCGTCACTTTCTAAAACTTCTTTTTCTTTAGTAGACTCTAAACTGTTCTTTACGATATCTTCTATTTGGGAAATTGAGATGAACTTGCAATATCTTCTACCAACTTCGCTTTGAAAAGAACGAAGAACTTTAGTGGGCGAACCTTTTAGCCCGCACTCGTTTTCATTAAGACCAAGATCACTATTAGTTAAAATTTCAACTTCGCCCTTTTTAGAGAATATGGACGGAAATCTAAGAGTTAAAAATTTTTCAAACGTATAAACGGCGTTTTTCTTTAACGGGATTTCTCTGCCGTCCCTTAAAGAAAGTTTTTCGCCTATCGCCATAACCTTAGGATAATACTCGAAAGAGAGCATTTCGCTAAGCATGGGCGGAACTTGGGCAGTATCGCCGTCTACGCTTTGGCGACCGCAAAATATGCAGTCGGGATCGTATCTTTTAATCGCCTCACTTAAGATTTTTGCGGTAACGAGCGTGTCCGATCCTGCAAAAACGCTATCGGTCACTAGCACCGCTTTCGCCCCAAGTCTAGTCAAATTCTCCATTGCCGAAAAATTTGACCTTGGCGACATTGAAAGGACGATTACTTCCTTTCCGAGATTAAGCGCACTCTCTAGGGCGCTCATATCGAAAGGATTCATCTCACCTTTATAAAATTTTACGGGCACTAAAATTCTATCAAGCATTATACATACCCGTTAAAAATTCGCTAATTTCTTTATAAAGATCAAAAATTTTGGCGTATTTAATGGTGTTTTCTTTAATCGGAAGCGTTTCGCCTATTACTTTTGAACAAGTTTTAATTGCGTCGTCGTAATCTTTAAATAAACCAACCGCAATACCTGCGCACATCGCAGAGCCGAACGAAGAATCGTTATTTTCCGTTCTAATAATCTTAATGTTGAGCGCATCGGCAATCATTTGACGCCAAGCGGGACTATTTCTTCCTCCGCCGAGCATAACCGCCTTATCCCCAACTTTAACGCCGTGACTTTGCAAATATTTTATGCAGTCGAGCATACTCATCGTAACGCCTTCCATAATAGAACGAACGAAATGCGCTTTAGTATGCTTTGCAGTAAGCCCCGTGAAAGCTCCACGAAGATGGGGGTTTGCGTGCGGAGTTAATTCACCCATTAAGTAGGGGTGAAAAATCAATCCGTCGCTACCAATAGGAACGGTTTCTGCCATATCGCTAAACTGCTCGAAATCTCCGCCAAAATTATCCCTAAACCATCTAAGCGATGACGCGCAAGACTTGGTTGCGCTACCGGGATAGAAATAACCCTTTTTAAGGTGCGAATAGTTTATAATGTTTTTATCGGCAAAATAGTTGTCGGAAACCACGCAAATTCGTCCTGCAGTTGCGAGTTTTAAGGTCATATCACCTTTATTTACTCCGCCCGACGCAAAAACTTCCATAGCGGTATCCGTACTACCACATATAACTTTAGTGCCAACCGCAAGACCGCTGTCCTCACTTGCCGACTGATTAACCGTGCCGACGAAATCTAAGGGACTAACGATTTTGGGCATATCTTCTTTTTTAAAGCCGATTAAAGATAGGAGATTATCGTCCCAGTCTAAAGTATCGAAGTCGAAGAACATACTTCCCTCCGCCTCGATATAATCGGTCACGTAATCGCCCGTGAAAAGATGGCGAACGAAGTCTTTAGCAAAGAGAATTTTCTTTACCTTTTTATAATCGTCGCCAAGCAATTTTTTAGCGTAAAGCACTTCAGGTAGAGACCAAATGGTATCTACCTTGTGTTTGCATTTATTAAAAATTTCTTCGCCGTAGTTTTGCTCTAAAAACTTCTTTTCCTCAATCGAACGGGTATCCGTCCAATAGATAGCGTCCATAACGGGCGAAAAGTTCTCGTCGCATAAAACTGCGGTGTGGGTAGCGGCGTCAAAGCAAACGCACGAAACTTCTTTAGGATCGATATTTTCTAAAATACTACGAATATTTTTACACGCAGCAAAATACCAATCCATAGGTTTTTGCTCTGCCTTACCGTTTTCTCCGTAATAGGTTTTATACTCGCTTGATGCGGTTTTAATAACCTTTCCGTTTTGATCGATAAGCGTCGCCTTGCTTGAACCGCCACCGAAATCTACGCCTAATACGTACATAATTCACCTTAAAGTTTAATATTCTTGCCTTCTATTCCTATTTGTCTACCAAGGTCAACTTGTTTTTTGCATTCGGGGTGACAAATTAGCCACTTGTTTTTAGCGACTAGCTTTTTGTCTTGTCCTTTATTTTCTAAGGGCGTATTCGTTCCTTTGGGAAGGATAACTACGTTCTTGAAAACCTTTCCGTCGGGGTTAGCAGGGCAAAAATGAAGGGTGGTTTGATAAAGTTCAACCGATTGACCTTTCTTAACCAAAAACGCCTTAACGTTCTTTGAGTGGAAAGTGTCCCCTTTCATCTTGTGCTTATCCCCTAAAAGTAGAATCATATCTTCAAGGGCGCAGTGAATTTCAGACGATTTATGCCATTCTAAAGCGTTGAGAGTGTCGTTTCTTCCCCAACAATACCCTAGTTGAACGTCCATATCGCCGAACACGTCTTTATAATAGCCTAGCGTTTTTTCGTTTTCAAATTCGGGAACGCTTGCCATATAAGAGCAACCCGTTTCAGGAATAGCAATATCTTCCGCTTTTTCGGTTAGAAAATCGATAAACGGACAGTCCAAAACCTTGCCGAGTTTATTAAACTTTTTATCTAAAACTGAGTAAATTTTCATTATTTCGTCATCCAAACGTGATCTTCTTCGCTCGTGCAGAAAATTCCACGATCTTTGCCCGCCATAATCCACAAGCAGTAGTTTTTATAGCCGGGAGCAACGGTAAAGGGGTGATAACCTTTGGGAATTTCTACCAAGTCGCCCGTCTTAACCTTATACGCCTCGTTGATATCCCCTTCTTTAGAGTATACCATTTGAACGCCGAATCCTTGGGGTTTATCAAATTCGAAATAATAGATTTCGTCTAAGAAACCTTCGGTAGGCATAGCGTCAACGTCGTGTTTATGGGGCGGGAAAGACGCCCAACTGCCGTCTTCAACCCAAAACTCACCGATATAAAGAAGGTTTGCTTCAACCGTTTCTGGAAGATTGAACGCAGCCGTTCTTTGATATGCGCCTTTGCCAAGCGCTTTGGTCTTAACGTCTTTTACGGGAACGTAAGCGGGGGCGAAATATTTTTCCGCAGGTGCTTTACATACTGCGATCTTAACGTCCGCGCCAAGCGCAGTTACGGTAAATTCGGTATCTTTACCAACGTAAACCGCCTCTGCAGGGCCTTCAAAAACGTCCTTACGGCTACCAACTTCGCTAAATTCAAAGTTTTCGCCTTTAACGGCACACTTTCCGTAAAGGATAATGAGCGCGAACTCCTTACCCTTTTCGGTTACTTTGTAGCTTTGACCGTCTTTAAGTTTCAAAAAGTCAAGTTCAGTGTAAGTTAACGGACTGTTTCGATCGGTTACAACCCTTTCATATCCGTACTTTTCCACGTAAGTCTTTTTTAAATTCATAATTTTCCACCTTAAATATTTTCAAGAAGCATTTGTTCAACGGTGATTACTCTATAACCTTCGGGTGCGGTTTCCTTAAGCATAACGTATTCCGCAGGGTTTTCGGTAACTACCGTCTTGCAATCCATGTTTTTAGCGTTAAACCATCTATCAAGCGCAACTTGCTTAATTACTTCGGGCATATATTCTCTCATAATAAGTTGACCTGCAAGGTTAGCTTCCTTTCCTATAAGAAGCATATCCTTAACTACGCCAACCTTTTCGATGAGTTTTCTACCCGTAGTACAATCGTCAAGTTCTCTTGCGTAAGCATAGTTGTCTTGGAGAGAATATTCGTTTGAGCCTTTCTTAACTTTAAGAGCGCCTTTTTCGATTAAGGATAATAAGTATTGATTAAAGCCAACGATTTCCGCCTTAACTTCAATGCCGTATTCCTTATATTCGTGAAGCATGAGTTTTAAGTCAACGGGATCGTAAACGATAACCGTCTTATATTTATTCATGGCGTCCGCGCAAGCCTTCATAGCGTCTTGCGTTTCCTTGGTCTTACCCGTTAAGAAGTAAAGAGTAGCACCACTATCTTGGTTTTTATCAAGCGCAACTTTTACTCCTCCTTTAGCGAGTAAGTCAGCCGCTTCTTTAACGCTTTCGCACGCGTTATAAAGAGCGTCTTGTCCAACGAAGAGCGCCACGTCTGATTTTGCTTCGAATAAACCGTTTAAGCATTCGCAAGCAGTCTTTCCGTAAACGTTTCCACTTTGAGCGTAAGTTTCTAAAAGTTTTTGGATATATGCGGGAGCGTTTCCGCCGAGAACGATTTCAGTTTTTAATTCTTGAACGAAAACCTTGGGATCCCAACCGGTCATGCAGTTATTAGTGCAAGCACCGCAAAGAGTACATTCGTAAATGTTATCGGTAATTTCTTTAATATCGGTTGCTCCGCGAACTACGAGCGAAGCGCCAAGCGCTCTAGCTCTAGCCGTGTTTCTTTCTTGTCCGGTTGCGTTGCCGATAGGACAAATGTGACGGCACATCCAACAGAATCTGCAACTATCAATAATCTTTTTTGCTTTATCCGTGATATTCATACCTGTTCCCTCCTATTATAAACCGAGTTTGAACGGATTCATAATGCCGTTCGGGTCAAGTGATTTTTTAATTCCTTCGAATACTTGCATTGCAGGACCGTATTGTTCTTTCATAAGTCTGCCAAGCTTGATACCTACACCGTGGTGATCGTTAACTACACCGCCGTTAGCGATTGCAGTTCTAACGCCTAAGTTCCACATAGCGTTGTGAAGTCTCATAGCCTCTTGAGGATCCTTGGGAACGTCCTTTTCGTCGATAATAAATCTATCGTAAATCATGCAACCCCATTCGTACCAGTGAGAGAAGTGCGCAATGAATTTCGCTTGCGGGAAGTTGGTTTCAACCGCTTCTTTCATAGCCCAGTAAATCTTTTCAATCTTATCGTAAGGAGCGATAGTATCCATCGTACCGAACATTTGGGGTAAATCCATCATATGACCGGGATAGAAGAAGGTAATCTTTTCTTTCCACCATTTTTCGCCGTATTCACTACCTAAGTCTTCAGCGCCGTACTTATTAAAGGTGTCAAGTAAAATCTTTTCTTCAACGTCAACGAGTTCTTTAACGCCTTCGTAAGCGATGTTCATGAACGCGCCGGGTTTTTCCACACCGACGATCTTCTTAATTAAGCTTGCCGTTTCAGCGTTGTCGTATAAACGCATAACCGACGGTTTGAACTTTTGAAGAATTTCTCTGCTTGCCTTGAACGCAGAAGACATATCCTTAAATAAGAAACCTCTAAATCTTCTTACTTCGGGCTCTTCGTAAATTCTAATTTGCGCCTTGGTGATTACGCCTAAAGTACCTTCAGAACCGATAAAGATTTGGTTAAGGTCAGGACCCGCAGCGTGCTTGGGTGCGGTTGAAGTGTTGATAATGTCACCGTTAGGAAGAACTACTTCCATTTGGAGAACCATATCGTCGATCTTGCCGTATTTGGTTGAAACTACGCCGATACCTCTATGCGCTAAGAATCCACCAACGGTTGAACAAGTTAAAGAAGACGGATAGTGCATAGTCGCATATCCCTTTTCGTTAGCCGCCCATTCGATGTGCTTATAGATTGCACCTGCGCCACATTCTATGTACATGCTATCGGTATTAACTTCGTAAATTTTATTCATTCTCTTGGTATCGAGAAGAATACCACCGCAAACGGGGATTGCGCCACCTTGCGTTCCACCGCCGCCACCCCAAGTGGTTACGGGGATTTTATAGTAGTTAGCAATCTTCATTACCTTAGACGTTTCGGTAGCGTCTTTAGGAGATACGATGTAGTCGGCTTGGGGCATTTTTCTGCCTCTATCCGCCCACATACGTGAAAGCCAAAAATAGTCTACGCTATGCGTAACTTTGTCGATTTCTTTTACCGAACAATTCTCACGACCTACCGCGTCTTCAAGTTCAGTAAGCACTTGTGTAAATAAAAAATCGTTCATTTCTTACCTCTTTTCTGTTTTGTTTTTTTATTGATTGACCTTATTGTACCACAATAAAAATTATATCGCAACTATTTGAAAATAATTTTCACTTTATTTTTGAAATTTTTTTAGTTTTTTTGTGCAAATGAAAATATTTTTTATTTTTGTTTTGTTCTCGCCTTGACGGGAAAAAAGTTATATGATATAATCATATAAGGTGAAAAATATGGGAAAAACATTACTTGACGTTAAAATTTTATACGACAAAATGGGGCATGCGGAGAAAAAAATCGCCGATTTTATACTTGAGCGTCCCACGGGGTTAGTTCCCCTATCCATTACCGAGCTTGCGGAAAAGTGCGGTTGTGGAGAAGCGACCATCGTTCGCTTTGCAAGAAGACTTGGTTTTAACGGCTATCAACAACTAAAGATCTCTTTAGTGCAAGAAGAAAACGCGCCTACTACCGTCGATTCTATCAAAGAGGACGACTCGCTTGATTTAGTTTACGAAAAGGTTTGTAACGACGTTTACTGCTCGCTCGAAAAAACCAAAAAGATTTTGGACTACTCCGCTCTTCGTAATAGCGGAAAGAAGATTTTGTCCGCTAAAACGATATATATAATGGGCTCGGGAAGTTCGGCGTCCATCGCGATCGACGCGTCGCATAAATTTTTGCGACTTGGAATCAACGCGACGGCAGTTACCGATAGTCACATGCAAGCCATAACTTCGGCGCATACTAATTCTGATAGCGTGGTTATCGGCATTTCTCACTCGGGCAGTTCTATTAATATCGTAGAAGCGCTAGGTCTTGCTCAAAAGAACGGCGCAACCACGATCGCAATCACCAGTTACGGAAAAAGTCCTATCGATAAAGTTTCCGATTATATCTTGCACACTATTTCAGACGAGATAAACTACTCCATTTTAGGGCTTAACTCTCGTATTGCACAATTAACCATTATCGATACCCTTTACTACTACCTATTAAAGCACTTGCCGAACGCAAAAGCGCTAACCAACAAAACCGAAAGCGCACTACTCGATAAAAAATTCTAATAATTCTAATAAAAAATTAAGGTTGACGAGATTTTCATCAACCTTTTTTGTTTACTTTAACGGCAAAAGCTTTGGCTTACCGATATAGTTTAGATTATATTTTTTTACTAGCTCTTTTGCTTTTATAAGCGACTTATGGTCAAACGCCGACATAACGTCGTGCGCGTCAAACCCAAAGGTTACGGGCGAGCCTACCTCTCCCGCCACCTCCCAACACCAATCGTTTGGATAAATTCTATTTTCTCTTATGCCTAAAAAATTTATTTCTATGGGAATATCGTATTCCTTACTTGCTAAACAAATTTTTCTCATTGCGTCTTTATATTTTTTTTCGTCTTTAGTAACGCTAACGATATCTGGGTGGCAAACGTAAGAAAACTTCTTAGTCTTTATCGCTTGCACTATAGATTTTGCGTATCTATCTAGCGCATCGAAATCGTTAATATTGCATCTATAAGTGTGAAAAGTTCTAGTAGTTGGATGCTCGGGCGTATAGAAATGTTGACCTAAAATTAAATATTCCGCACCCCAACCTATCGCCTTTTCAAGCATTACGGGGAAGAGCTCGGGATAGTATTCGCTTTCAAACCCAAGTTTAATTTCGATTTTATCTTTATATTTTTCTTTTAATCTATTGACTTCGTCCGCATATAGTTTAGCCTCGCTTTCGGGTATTCTATAAACGGCTTCAAACCCGTCTTCAAAACGCAAGGGAATATGATCGGAAAAGCCCATGACCTTAACGCCGTTTTCTATTGCGCGAAGAACGTATTCTTCTTCAAGCCCCTCGGCGTGACGGCATCTAAACGTATGCGTGTGATAATTATAGTCCATCCCCTTGCTCCTTTTTTTGTTCTTTTTTGTTATTATATCACTACTATGTTTTTTAGGCAAACGAACTTTGGCACGTACGTAACATATTTTTCCCAAAAATTGACAAAAGGCTTTGCTTATGGTAAACTGTAAAAGATAAAGGAGATTTTTTATGGATAAGACAAAAAAAGTTTTGAAAATCGTTCTAATCGTTCTTTGCTCGATAATAGCCTTCTTTTTGCTAGTTTGGGGCGGACTTAACGCGCTTAAATTTGCAATTTATGACGATTATTATGAAATTAGAGAAAACGTATGCACCAACCCCGGTCTTTCAGACGGATTCGTTTGCCAAGGAATTTGCGTTTTAGAAAAAGACGACGTTTATAATACCGCTAACGAAGATAAGTTCTTCGTTTCTGGCTATATGTCCAATAACAGCGCAAGTAGAATTTACGTGACCGATTTAGATAACGATTCGTATTTCGTAACCATTAAAAATCAAGACGGATCAGATTTTAAAGGACACGCAGGCGGTATTGCCGTTAACGACGGAGTAATTTATATTGCCGACGATAGCGCTATACATATTTTGCCCTTAAATAGTTTACTTTCGGCTGAGAAAGGCGATAGCGTTAAAATCACTCAAAAAATCCCCGTAAACAACCAAGCGTCTTTCATCTTTGCTAACGACGACTATTTGTTCGTGGGCGAATTCCACAACGGCAAGCAATACGTTACCGACCACCCCTACGACACGTTTGAAGGTAGAAACAACGCAATCGTTTCGAGATATTCTTACGACGACCTATATCATCCCGATAGAATTTACTCTATAAGAGATAAAGTTCAAGGATTTTGCTATACTCCCGACGGAAAGATAGTTCTTTCAACTTCTTACGGTTTAACCGATAGCGTTTATTACGTTTACGACGACAATAAATCGGTTTGCCCCGAAATTTATCTTGACGGCGCTGAAGTTTATTTCCTTGACGACGATCCCGAAGAGTTCGAAGGTCCTGCAATGGCAGAAGGTTTAGATTTTTATAACGGCAAAGTTATAACCCTAACCGAAAGCGCGTCTAATAAATACGTGTTCGGCAAGTTCTTCTTCGCAAACAAAATAGTCGCTCTTAATATTTACAAAGATTAGTAAAATATAAAAAAACAAAAAGACGGAAAAATTTTCCGTCTTTTTTTATTGTCTTGCAAGATTAGATATTTTTAACTTTGTTACACATTAACTTTCTTTATTGGTTCTTTTTATGGTTACTGGTTGTATAAATTCAACATTACCTGATACTTTATCTAATTTAACCGAATATTTTAATAAGTAATGAAGATCACTCATGTCATAACCACCATGAACAATCCAATGCTCGTATACGTTCATAATAAATTCTTTTTCGTTATTAACAATTTCATAGTCTAACACGTAACCTCTTAAACTATGCAACCCCGAATGCAAATACAACAAAATTTGTTTTAATTGTTCTTCATTATTTGTGTAAATTTTACACGATTCTTGATCGCCATAAGTTGCGTTTTCAACTGTTATATCCGCAATATTCTTTTTAAATGAAATAACGTTTTCTTCATAAATATGATTATTTACTTCCCACTTAACGTTGATACCATACAAAATTTCCGATTGATATATTACGTTACAATCGATAACGGTATTAATAAATTCTTCATACCTATCATCGGTAAAATATCTAGTACATACTTGCACTGCATCTTCTTTTGAATTAGAAGACGAAATAATTCTACCATACTCTTTTTTGTCAATTGTATAAAGAGACTCTAGAATAGCAGTTTTGTCATAACTGCTTAAAAGAGCAAAAAAATCCGTATCGCTCATACTGTTAATCTCTTCTTGTGTAAATTGCGTTATTCTTTTAAAATTATTACTTGCACCTGTTGTATTACACGCAAGGCACAAAAAAGCACTAACAACCAACATTAAAATGAGCACCAATTTCTTCATGTCTTTACCCCCCCTTTTTTTGTATTTTTAATTAACGACGATTTATCTATTCGTATATTTATTCTATCATAAAAATTATTATTGTTCAAGATGTTTTGTAAACATAAGAAAACTCGACTTTTTGCCAAGTCGAGTTTTACAATTTATTATTGTCTTTTATTATTCGTAAGCTCTTATTTCGAACACTCTAACGTCGTTTACGCCGTTAGTAGAAATGAATTCAATTTTAATTTGATCGCAAACGATACCGTCGAATTTTGCCGTAAATAATCTTTGTGCGTTGTCCGTAAAGGTCTTTTCGTAAACTTCGTTTTCTCCCAAAATAAACTTAATCTTAAAGTCTTTAACTAATTCTTTTGGTGCACCGATTTCTTGTTGGCGTTGTCTTTTTGCCGAAAGGGTAATGTTTTTATTAAGCTTAAAGTTAGAATCGAAAGTTACGCGAACTTCCTTGACGCATTTTTTCTCGCCGAACTTTGCGCTCACCCACTCGCCGTCAACACCGTTAGATCTCCAAGCGTTAAGCGTTCCGTCGATTTCTCTCGTTACGCCGTTTACCAGATTATTAACGGGGTAATTTTCTTGCTCGCTCGACGCAGTTAGAACTGCTTTTTTAATTAAATCGAGTTGATCTTCGTTTTTAAGGTTAGGAAGATAGCAGTCGTCTTTTAAGAGTTGTTGTTGAAGTTTTTTAACGTCTATCTTTCTAATATCTAAATTATCTTTTATGGCTTGCGCGGTTGCTAAACCTATCGCTTGACCGCCCATAGCGCACGTTCCCATAACTCTAATACTTGCCATGGCGAGTTTGCTTGCGCCCATACATCTTCCACCTGCATAAAGGTTTTTATATCCCTTTACTAGGTAAGAGCGGTAAGGTATGTCGTAAGAACCTTCAAATGGGAAAACTTCAGAAGGAATCTTATCGTATGCCAAAAGTCCACCGGGAACGTGGTTATCAACGTCCCAACCGCCGTACGCAACGACGTCGTCAAATCTGCGGTTGGACATAATATCCACTTCGTTTAGCATATAATCGCAATCAATTCTTCTACTTTCTCTCATTCCGGGGAGCATTCCCACCCAAACGAGATCAAAGTTTTCCGCACCGTGATCGCCACCGTTTTTAATGTGATCCCACACGCCGTAAACCGCGCGAACTAAATCGTCGCGAATTTCTTCGTATTCAGAGATAATATCGTCCTCTTTTCCACCAAGTTCTATCCACCAATATCCGTAGTCTTGAGTATATCCGTCAAAGAGCATTATCATTTCGTTATCGCTTGCCTTTTCCAAAAGTTCTTTTTGAACGGCTGTATGACGGCGAAGTTTTAGTTGCTCTTCACTAAACTTCATAGCGTCCACGGGTGGAGTAAATTTAACGGGCTTTCCAGTATTTACCGCCTTAAATAAAAGGGTGTTGCCCATGCGATAATTATTTGCTACCTCTGGTGCGTGCGGTTCGTTAAATTCAGTTTTTGATTCGCTACCCGTTCTATAAGGAGCGTCTACGAACGCGCAAAGCGTTCCGTTTCCCGTGCAGTCCGCAAATACGTCTGCCGATAAAACTAAATGACGTTCGGTAGTTAATTGATAACATTCGATCTCTTTAACGTTGCCTCTTTTAGCCTTTGCCGAGTGCATAGTGGTGTTAAGATAAACGGTAAGGTTTTCTTGCTTTTTAACCGCATCAAACAACACCGCATCCCAAATAGAAAAGTTAAAACTATCGTTAATTTTTTTGTTTTTAAGTATTAGTTCGTGAACGATACCACCCTCTTGAAGATCGGGTTTTTTACCAGACGCCGACGCGCCGTAAATGTGCATACGAATCTCGCTACTTGCGTTTCCACCGAGCACGGGACGATCGTGAACGAGTGCCGTTTTTACGCCTTGTCTACTAGCCGCAAGCGCCGCCGAAATACCCGTCATGCCACCACCGACTACTATAAAATCGTACTTTTCTTGAACTCTCTTAAAGTTTTTCATTTTAACTACTCCTTCCCGTAGTATTCTTCAATAACGTAACTAGCAAAGTTATCAAGCTCACCAAGATCGAATAATAATTGTAAAACAGTATATCTATCTCTAATCTCTTTTGCGTATAAAATAGCGTCTTTCGCCATTTGTCTTTCTACGCCGATATCTTGTGGAAGCGTTGCCGCTCCGAGTTTTTCTAAAAAGTCCTTAATTTCTTCAGGCTTAACCACTGAGCCCGTAAAAGCTTTAACGTCTTCCCACTTTTCTTCAATGGTTTTTAGTCTATCTAAAATTCTTTGTCCGTCGTTTTTCTTTGCTTTCTTTTCTAGATCGATTATTTCAGGACTTGCGCTCATAAACGCCCTTTTAATTTCCTTTTCCCACTCGGCATAGTCCACTCTTTTTAGCGCTTTAATTTTAGCAAAATCGGGATTTAATTTAGAAACGTAATCGTAAGCCTTTAAGGAAATTATCGTGCCGATACCGACCTTAGTTCCGTGAAGAACCGCCCTTCTATTTTCTAGAATATATCTCATTTCCCAAAAATGCGACATATGGTGCTCGCATCCCGACGCCGGGCGAGAATTTCCCGCATAGTCCATGCACACGCCCGATAAAAGCAAGGCTTCTAAAAGGGAGGCTACCGCGTCGTCGTCACGATTAGCGATTTGGTTCTTTACGCTTAGCGTTTTGTCTATCGCCGATTGAACGATGTTAGATATAAACTCACAATGCCATTCGTCGTTTATTATTTTAGAAAGTTTCCAGTCGGATAGACAACTTATCTTTCCCAAAAGATCACCAACGCCTGCACCTATCATTTCCATAGGCGCGTTTGCAAGCGTTTTCGGCTCGAAAAATACCGCTTTAGGCGCATGCGTTTCAAAAGTTAGCTTTAATCCGTTATAGATTAGCGCCGAGCCCGAAGAAATATATCCGTCCATAGACGGTGCAATTCCCACCGTTATAAACGGAATCTTTAGCACCGCACTAGAATATCTAGTTAAATCGTTTACCGTTCCGCTACCTACCGCTAAAAACAAACCGCTATCCTTTAGCGAGCCCATAATAAGGTTTCCAACCGAGCGTTCGTCGGGCACTAAATATTCGTCGCTAAAAATATGAACCTTATGCTCGATATTTTCGCCCTTTAACGCGTCCTCAACCCTTTTCCCACTAACTGCATATCCGTTTTTGTCGCAAATTACCGTAATTTTATTGTAGCATCTTTTTTTAATGAAGTCTACAAGTTCGTTACCTATTACGCCTTCTTTAATGACGATTTTTTCTAGCGTAGAAGTATGAACTTTCCCGCAATCACAGTTAACCGATCTATTTATATAATTTTCAATCATGATTATTTCCTTTGTCCGTAATAAGCGTTTTTGCCGTGCTTACGAGTGTAATGCTTGTCTAAAAGTTCTTGCGGAGCAGGTTCAACCATACCGTTCGTTAAACTCTTTGCAATATACGCCATATAAGCACTCTCTTCCATAACGAGCGCGTTCTCCACCGCCTTAACGGTGTCTTCGCCCCACGAGAAAGGTCCGTGCTTGCAAACTAAAACGGCGGGGATTTTCATAGGATCAATGTTTTTCTTTACGAAAGTTTCAACTATAACTTTTCCCGTATTTAGTTCGTATTTATCGGCGATTTCTTCCTTGGTTAAATGACGAGTTAGTGGAATCGTGCCGTAAAAGTTATCGGCGTGAGTCGTGCCGTAGCACGGAATATCACACTCGGCTTGAGCGGTTGCCGTTGCCCATCTTGAGTGAGTGTGAACTACCGACTTAATTTCGGGGAAATTTCTATATAGCTCTAAATGCGTATCTAAATCAGAAGAAGGATTAAGATTTCCTTCAACGATATTTCCGTCTAAATCGGTAACGACCATATCGCTTGGCGTCATCTTATCGTAGTCCACGCCAGACGGCTTTATAACCACGTGTTTTCGATCGTCAGAAATTGCCGACGCGTTGCCCCAAGTTAAGGTTATTAGGTTATACTCTTTAAGTTTAACGTTTGCAATATAAACTTTTTCTTTTAATTCGCTTAACATTTTCCTACTCCTTTAATGAATTTATCTTTTAGAAAATCTATTGCCTTTTGAATTTCAACGACGTCGTCTCTGCCATCGGCGTGCCACATTTCTATCATATAAGGGCCTTTATACCCCAAGTTTTCAAGTTCATTAAACCTTGCGCTAAAGTCCACGCAACCCTTGCCGAATTCAACGCATTTAAACTGTCCGCTAAAATCTTTAGCCGGCGGGATCGTGTCCTTTAAGTGAACGGCAACGATGCTATCTATTCCTTTTTGAATTTCCTTTTTAGGGTTGTTTTCTTTCCACGCCGAAAGATTTCCAAGGTCAGGGTAAACTTTATACCACGGCGAACGAATTTTTTTCTCGTATTTTAAGTGTTTAGAGATAGAATTCATAAAGGGCGTATCCATAATTTCCATAGCGAGCATTACTTGCGCCCTTTCCGCCCTTTCGCTAGCGTAAATCATGCCGTCCATAAATCTTTTAACGCTTTCAGGCGTACTTTGTTCGTAATAAACGTCGTATCCTGCAAGTTGAATTACTCTTATTCCCACGTCCACGGCAAAGTCAATTGCCTTGTCCATTATTTCCTTTGCCCTTTTTCTTATATTTTCGTCCGCACTACCAAACGGAAAACGACGGTGCGCCGATAAACACATAGAAGAAATATTAACGCCCGTTAAAAACGTGTCGTCAACTAGTTTTTTTCTCTCTTCCTTGCTCCAGTCTAAACGAGCAAGCCTTTCATCCGTTTCGTCAATGCTAATCTCAACGTAATCAAATCCGAGTTTTTTTGCTCTTTCTAAACGTTCTCTCCAGGTAATATCCTTTTCAAACGCCTTTTCGTAAATACCTACTCTATGTCCTAAAAACATGTTTTTTTCTCCTTTTTTATAGTTTAGCACTAAAGGATTTTTTGCGCAAATTTTATAGGCATATTTAATCAAATCGCTCAATTTAGACAATTAAACTTGACAATTTGATCAGTTTTTAGTATAATTTAATCACAATAAAGGGTTAAATATTATGAACGAGCGTCAGGAAAGAATATATCAAATCATTTTAAGGTTAAAAAACGCCACGATAGAGCATTTATCTGGCGAAGTTTTTGCAAGTCCTGCGACCATTAGACGTGATCTATCCAAAATGGAAAGAGAGGGAGTTATATCAAGAGTATGGGGCGGTGCAATTTTATCTAATAAAAATTCACTAGACCCACCTGAATTCGTGCGCTCTAACGAAAATTTAGACGCTAAAAAGAAGATTGCAAGAAAAGCGCTTTCTTTGATAGGCGAAAACTCTTCCGTTTTTTTGCCGTCGGGAACGACCGTGAAAGAACTTTGCAAAACCTTTGGCGCGCTTAAGGACGTGACGGTTATAACCACTAGTTTAGACGTTACGAATACCCTTAAGGACCTTTCTTCATTCAAGATTTTTTGCCTTGGTGGTGAACTTTACGAGCATTACGACTTTATCGGGCCAATAACGAACGAATTTATCGATAAATTTACGGTGGATTATTTGTTTTTTTCGTGTAGTGGAATCAGTAAGGACGGATTTACGGCCAACGACCTAAATAGACTTGACGTTATCTCTCGCATGCAGGCTAGAGCAAAAAGGACTATTCTTCTTTGCGACACTTCTAAAATAAATAAAAAATGCATGTATAACGGTTTCGACTTTTCTAAAATCGACTTCGTTATAATGGAAAAACAGCCAAACGATCCTGCCTTAATTGAAAAACTTAAAGATAAACTTATTATTGCATAAAGAAAAAGACGGAAAATTTTCCGTCTTTTTTATATACTTTTTATTTCTTTTATTTGTATATCGCAAGAATTTTCGCTTGCAACCGATATAATAAATTCTTTTCCGTCTATCGTTATCTTTTTTGAAAAAACTTTTTCCTTACTTGTATCTATTTTACTTGGCAAAAATTTTTCTTGATCACAAAACTTAAAAATGCTTTCTTTTTTTGTCCAAGTTTCCAACAAAAACTCATGGGCTTTTTTACTTTCCACTCTTTTAAACTTCTCTTTCTCACTAGCGGTTAAAGTTTTTATAACCGCATTTTCTTTAATAGACCTAATCTCTTCAATGTCAATGCCCACAGGATAGAAAGATACGGCAACGGAAAGTACATCTTTACTATGCGAAAGGGAAAAATAACACTTATCGCACACCCATTTTCCACTTTTAGTCCTTTCAATTTTAAGGTCTTTGATATCAAAATCAAAAGTGTCTTTTAGGGCGTATTCTAAGAGCTTCCATACCAAATACTTTTCTTTTTTAACTTTTTCGTCCGTGCAAGAATTTATCTCGTCGTTTCTCTCTTTAGGATAAACGATCGAAAACTCCGTTTGCTTTGGAATCTTTGCCAAATAAATTCCTGCCTTATCCATTATCCTCTTGCACTTCCCTTTGACGTTCTTCTATCATTGACTTAACTTTCATAAGTCTAGTTCTACTACTACGATCGTTTTCTTCTAATTTCATCGTGATATACGAAATGGTCTCTCTTAAAGAGGGCATCAAAACGTTTTCTAATGCGTTAACGCGCCTTTTACTTTTTTCAATTTCATCGGCAAGCATCATAACGCTCTTTTCTATTTCAGCAAGGCGAATTAGTTTTACTAAAACCTTTCCAACCATTTCTACTGCAAGATCTGCTTCACTAGTTAGATCTGTAAAGGCGTAAGGATAAATCTCTCCGCTCTTATTTTCTTCCACCGTGAGTTTTGGAACGGGCACGCTCATGACGTTTCCCTTTTCGCAAGTGAGATTAACGGCAACGCTAGGCATGGCAAAAGCGAGCCCGATTTTCGCCCTACTAATCAAGCTCCTTGCCGTGGAAAACTGCTTTAGTACTTTCGAAACGTCCGCCTCAACGTCGTCACGATAGCGTTTGTTTTCCTTTATTATCGAAGAAAAACGTCGAACCATTTCGTCCGTTTTATCTTTTAATAATTTGTGCCCACGCTCGGCAATTTTCAGTCTTGCCTTAAGCTTTTTAAGCTCCATTCTCGTGGGATTAACGTTAATCCTTGCCAATATTTTCTCCTAGTCGTCCTTTTTATTAAGATACTTTTCGATATATTTTTCTTTGATACGCTTTAGCTCTTGAACGGGAAGTAGCTTTAGTAATTCCCAGCCTAGATTAAGCGTTTCTTCAATAGTTCTATTCCTTAAAAAGCCTTGCGAAATATATTTCTCTTCAAATTCAATAGCGAACGCCGAATACTTTTTGTCGATGTCGGATAACGCCGCGTCGCCTAAAATCGCCGCAAGTTCTTTTGCCTCTTTTCCCCTAGCGTAAGCCGCAAAGAGTTGGTTCATCGTGTCCGCGTGATCTTCTCTCGTCTTGCCGTCGCCAATACCTTTGTCTTTTAGACGAGAAAGTGAGGGAAGAACGTCAATAGGCGGATTTACACCCTTTTTATAAAGTTCACGAGATAATATAATTTGCCCTTCGGTAATGTATCCCGTAAGGTCGGGGATCGGGTGGGTTTTATCGTCTTCAGGCATAGTTAAGATGGGAATTTGGGTGATAGAACCTTTCTTTCCCTTAATTCTACCTGCTCTTTCATACATAGTCGCAAGGTCGGTATATAGGTAGCCAGGGTATCCACGTCTACCAGGAACTTCCTTTCTTGCCGCCGACACCTCACGAAGCGCCTCGCAATAGTTTGTTATATCGGTAATTATAACTAAAACGTGCATGCCTAAATCGTACGCGAGATATTCGGCTGCAGTTAACGCCATTCTCGGCGTTGAAATACGCTCGATCGCAGGATCGCTTGCAAGGTTAGTAAATAGCACCGTTCTTTCTATTGCGCCGGTCTTTTTAAAATCTTGAACGAAATATTCCGCTTCTTCGTAAGTAATACCTACCGCAGCGAATACTACCGCAAATTTTTCGTCGCTTTTTAACACCTTTGCTTGTCTTGCGATTTGCGCCGCAAGTTCAGCGTGCGGAAGTCCACTCATACTAAAAACGGGGAGTTTTTGTCCTCTAACTAGCGTGTTTAAGCCGTCGATTGCCGAAACACCCGTTTGAATAAATTCGTTGGGATAATCTCTCGCAACGGGATTAATAGGCTCTCCGTTGATATCCATTTTCTTTCTTGGAATAATGGGCGCGCCGCCGTCACGGGGATTACCCATGCCGTCGAAAACGCGACCTAGCATATCTTCACTAACGGCAAGTTCTTGCCCGTGCCCTAAAAATTTTGCTTTACTCGTTGCGATTTGAAGTCCGTGCGCACTCTCAAAAAGTTGAACTAGCGCTTTATCTTTATTTACTTCTAAAACCTTACCACGACGAATTTCGCCGTTACTTTGTTTTATTTCAACCAGTTCGTTGTATTTTACGCCCTCTACTCCTTCAACGAGCATTATAGGTCCAACGACTTCTTTTATGGTCTTATATTCTTTAAGCATTTTCGCCACCCCCGTTAATAAGCGCCTTTATTTGCGCGTTAATTTCAAGGTTAACCTGATCGATTTTATCCATCTCAGTTTCGGGAATATACTTTACTCTACCTATCTTTTCTTTAGCGGGGATAGAAAGAAGATCTTCGTATTCAACGTCCTTTTCTAGCGCTTGGCTAGCGAGCGTGTGATAGTCGCATATGATCTTAAGCATCTTGTATTGCTTTTCGAGCGATGCGTAAGTATCCACTTCGTGAAAAGCGTTTTGATGCAAATAGTCTTCTCTAATAGATTTGGCCGTTTCCATGGTGAGTCTATCCTTAAAAGATAGAGAGTCTGCGCCCACGAGTCTAACTATTTCCTCTAGTTCAGCCTCTTCTTGTAAAATTCCCGTAGCAAACGAACGGAGAGCAACGAAATCGGGTGAGATTTCCTTGTCATACCATTCGGTAAGTTTATCGGCGTAAAGCGAATAACTTATCATCCAGTCGATTGCGGGGAAATGTCTTCTATACGCGAGCGCCGAAGATAACCCCCAGAATACTTTTACTATACGAAGGGTTGCTTGTGATACGGGTTCAGATAGGTCGCCACCTTGCGGAGATACCGCACCGATAGCCGTGATCGAGCCCTTTCTTTCGCCCGAACATAAAACGTTAACGATACCCGCTCTTTCGTAAAATTCCGCAAGACGAGAAGATAGGTATGCAGGATATCCTTCTTCGCCCGGCATTTCTTCAAGTCGACCGCTCATTTCGCGGAGCGCTTCCGCCCAACGACTGGTCGAGTCTGCCATTATGGCAACGTTATACCCCATATCTCTAAAATATTCAGCAATAGTGATTCCCGTATAAATGGACGCTTCTCGCGCGGCAACGGGCATATCCGAAGTGTTGGCGATAAGCACCGTTCTCTTCATCAAGGGCTTTCCAGTCTTAGGGTCTTTTAGTTCGGGGAATTCGTTAAGAACGTCCGTCATTTCGTTTCCACGTTCACCGCAACCGATATAAACTATAATATCCGCGTCCGCCCATTTAGCGAGTTGGTGTTGAACGACCGTTTTTCCACTACCGAACGGACCGGGAACTGCAGCCACCCCGCCTTTTGCAATGGGAAATAGCGTATCGATAACTCTTTGTCCAGTCACCATAGGCGTAGACGGAATCATTTTTTCTTTATACGGACGACCACGACGAACGGGCCACTTTTGTAGCATAGGAATTTGTTTTATTCCGTCATCCGTTTCTATTTCGGCAATCGTTTGGGTAATGTTAAATTCCCCTTCTTTGATGGTTTTAATCTTTCCGTTAACGCCGAACGGCACCATAATTTTATGGCTTATAACCGAGGTCTCGTCTACTTCGCCGATAATATCGCCTTGAACAACTTCGTCACCGATTTTACAAGTGGGCTTAAACTTCCAAAGTTTATCGTGATCTAAGTTGTTTACCGAAATACCACGACTAATTCTATCGCCGTAGTTTTGATAAACGGTGTTAAGCGGTCTTTGAATACCGTCGAACATATTTTCAATTAGTCCCGGCGCAAGTTCAACCGAAAGGGGCGCGTTAGTCGTCGTTACCGTATCGCCAACGCCAAGTCCACTCGTTTCTTCGTAAACTTGAATAGACGCCTTGTCTCCTCTAAGTTCGATGATTTCGCCGATCAAACCTTTATCGCTTACCTTAACCACGTCAAACATTTTGCTATCCGCCATGTTTTCGGCAACGATCAACGGTCCTGATACTTTTATAATTTTACCCTGCATGATTGTTTCTCCCTTAATAACGGGCTATTTTTCGTTATTGAATAAGATATCCACGCCAAGCGCCCTATCCATAGCCTTTTTAATTTTTTCCACTCCGTAACCACTGCTACCGTCTTTTGACGGCACGGGGAGTATTATAGGATAGGTCGAAGACGTATATCTTTGTATTATTTCGTCTACTTTACTTGCCAAAACGTCAGTGATAAAGATAATTTGATACTGTTTGGCAAGTTTTTTTATGAGTTTTTCGGCGCTTTCGGCATCGGTTGCGCTATAAGCGTCCACCCCGCCCGCAACGAACGCTAGTGCGCTGTCGCCATCACCGATAATTGCCATTTTACCTTTCATAAGCGTCCCTTATTCTGCTTTTTATTTGAGCTTTATCTAGCCCGTTAATTAGTCCCACTAAAATTACTCGCACGTTAAAGATTTCGGTAACCTTTCGCACGCAATACGAAATGTACGGGAGTCTACCCGAAAGGTCGTATCCTTTATCTCGTAAAAATTTAAGCGCAATATTATCCGAAAATTTCTCAAATTCGGTTAGTGGAATCCCTTTGAGTTTTGCGTCTACCGCGAGCGCCACCGCGTCTTTATATTCGGTGAGCTTAAACGCGTCTTTTAAGCTTTCTAATTGATCTTCGGAAAGTCTTTTTAGTTCTTTTTCGGTAAGACTGCCGTCATCTAAAAACCACTCTTTTGCCACTTGGTAATTTCTTGCCCTAAGCGCAGTTCCGATATTTATGCAGTCAACCTTAAATTCGTATAATTTTTTTAGGATTTTATCAGTTTTCGCAACCTTATATAAATGCTCGAAATACGCCTTAGTAAAAATCGCGTTTATATTTTGACCACTTGCACTTCCCGAAGCAAATTCTCCGTCACACTTTATAAGAGCATTTCTCATCGGTTCGGGAAGATCGCCGTATTCGTCGATCATTATCTTCTCTTTTAGATCTTTATAGTCAAGCCTTCCGTTTTCAACCGTCATATCCTCGCCGTCAAGCTTTAGATATTTCATCTTAACTAGCGCCTCGGCGTTGTGATAGTCGTTTTTAAGCAAGAAGAAATCGGCAACGCTCGTAAGCGCACCCTGCTCGCATAAAAAATCTCTAAATTTTTTGTTTTCAACGTTTATGAGCTTTTCAAATTCCACGACCGATTCTAGTTGCGCTCCGTCACCAAAGCCTACTTCGTTTAGAATTTTTATCGCATCTAGCGCGTTGGTCGAATCCAACATTCGGCTTATGCGCTCGCTATTAAGCAAGTTCTTCTCTAGCGATTTTGCTCTTGCGTTGGCGTAAATTTCATTTGCCATTAAGAAAATAACTCCGCCGTAATTTTTTCTACGTATATTTCTTTGTATTCTTCGAGAATAGCCTTAAAAGTAAGGTCTTTATCGCACGTTTTGCCCTGCAAAATTATACCGCCTACAAAGTCGCCAAACTCCTTGCTAAAGGTTAGATTTTTATCCTTAACGACATTAACGCCATCAAAATCCTTTTTGCATAAGACTTTATCGCGCGATAAAACTATTTCGTCACCCTCTTCCGCGTTTGCGTTTAGAAGTTTTATAACGAAATTAAGGTATTCCGCCTTCTTTAAGCCAAAAAGTTTTTCTATAACTTTATCTAAAACTTCACTAATTATCTCTTGCTTAGCTGAGAGAAGAATTTTTCTAGCGTCTAGTTTAGAAAGAGTAATCTTTCTATCGATCACTTCTTCGCACTCTTTTTTAAGAGCCTTTCTTTGCACCGCTAAATAATCGCTAGTCCACTCGTCGATAGCCTTTTCTTGATTCGCCTTTTTTTGTTCGGCGGTGTCAAGAATTTCTTTGGCTTTTTCGTTGGCGTCTATTAAGATTTTCTCGATTATGCCTTCCGTTCCTTTCATAGCCGTTATTTTATGCGCCTGCTCCCATCAATAAAATAGATACTACTAATCCTAAAATCGCATAGGTTTCTACCATTGCGGGGAAAAGGATAAGTTTACCGGAGAGCGATTCGTTTTTAGCAATCGCATAAATTCCGCCAACCGCCGTTTTGCCTTGAAAGATTGCCGAAATTAAACCGGTTATTGCTAACGGCATAGCCGCGCCAAACATTGCCCAGCCTTGCGCTGCGGTCATTCCCGCCGTAATAGAGCCCATGCCTAAAATCGCAAGAACGAATCCGTAAATACCTTGCGTTGCGGGTAATACTACTAAAATTAATACTTTACTGAATTTTTTAGAGTCTTCCGCAAGAACTCCCGCCGCCGCCGAACCGGTGTGAAATAAGCCGATTGCCGAGCCAACGCCACAAAGTCCCGCGCAAAGTGCCAATCCTATTATCGCAATTGTTTGTCCATCCATAATAAAATCCTCCGTTTTATAAATGTTTTGAAATTTAAATTAATTTTTTATGTGTATAAAGTCAAAATTTGAGCCTATGGGTTTAAACTTTTCACCCTCACCCGTATAGAACTTGCCGAAAAATTCGATATATTGAAGTCTACTGTTGTGGATATACGCGCCGAGCACACCCATCGCCACGTTGAACAAATGCCCTATGACGATAACCACCGCGCCGAACACGATGCCGATTATTCCGCCTTGCATAAGCCCCATACCCATATCGTTAAATGTAGATGCGATTATCATGCCCGAAAGCATTAGTCCGAATAGACGAGCGTAACTTAAAATATCGCTTAAAATATTGATTATTCCGTACACCGAGCCAAAGCCTTTAGTAAACTTGCCAAAGCCCTTTTCGTTTCGCCCTGCGCCTATCATTGCGATAAAGACTGAGCCCGCCACCATGATAATTCCGGGAAGAGTCATAGTGTCAAAAAAGCTCTTTACGCCTTGATTCATCGTTAGATAAACTTCGGGCATTAAATAATTAACCAAAAAATTAAAGGTTGCAAAAACTAAACCGCCTAAAAAGGTAACCCAAGTAAGCCCGTCTAGTATTCCGCCTGCGATATCTTTACTTCTAAAGCCGTTCAAGGCTTTTAAGAAATATCCCGTTGCCATATGAATAACGCCAAGGCCTAAGCACAACAAGAGTATGGTCATAAGCCCGGAAGTATCCCCGTTTTTAGGAACGGGATTAGGAAGAACCGCCGTGTACGGGAGTGCCGCGCCAAAGAACGAATTAAAAAGTAGCCCGAATATTATAGCGAATATTCCAGAAAACGAAATGACGTTCCAAAGCCGTCTTGCACCGTTGTCGATCTTTATTCTAGAAGCCAAAAGTCTGCCGGCAACGATCATTAAAAGTCCGTAGCCCACGTCCGCCATAATCACGCCCATAAATAGCATAAAGAAGAAGAATACGACCTTGTTTGGATCGATTTCGCGGTAGTCTGGCGCGGAATACATATCGGTCACGAACTCGCTTTGCTTTACGGGGTTGCGATTTTTTAATAGAACGGGTGGATTATCGTCTTTGGTCGGTGAAGAAAACTCAACGAAAACCGCTTTAGTCACACTATTTATAACGCCAAGTATTTCTTGTTCGTCGTCCTTAGGGAGATATCCTTCTAAAATGAAGGTTTTTTGAGTGTTTCTAAACTCGTCGTTAGCGTTTTCTTTTTCGAGCAAGAATTTATAATAATCGGCGTAAATCTTAACGTTTCTTATCTCTAGTGAAAGTGCTGAGATATCTTTATCGATATCCCTTTCTTTTTGCTCGAGCGCTAAAATATTATCGGTTAAAAGGGCTATTTTTTCGCTTGCCGTTTGATCGAAAGTAAACGGACTTTTATTAAAGCCGAATTCGATTAGTAGTTGATCGACTTCCCCGTCCTTTTCTTTTAGGTTTACGATGCTAATAACCGCCAAAGAGCCCCTTGATAAAACTTTAACTATCGTATAGTCGACTTTATTTAGTCGTGCAATAAGCTCGTCTAACAGTTCAAGTTTCACCGTCCCTAAAAGGACTCTCGTTTTTTTAGTTTCTTTAAATTCATTAAAGGGAATATCTATGCCGTCGTACGGCTTTAGCTGGGAAATTAGAGTGTTGTTTTGAATAATTTCACTTTTAATAGTGGCGATCGACTGCTTAAAAGTTTCTAAACTTAAAATAACTTTTTGCGCCTTTTGTTCGATGGTAGGCGCTAAAATAAAGTTGTCAAAAGAAAGAATTTCAACTCCTTTAACTAAATCGGTCGGATAAAAAGGCTCTTTTTTGTTTCTTTCCACCCTTTCATAGAAAAAGTCTACTGCGGAAAGTGCGCGATCGTGCGCTAAAAGAAGTTTCTCTTTTAGTTCTCCACTCGGCGCGATAAAAGTATCCGCAATCTCTTTGGTTGCAGATAATTCCACACGCCCCGTTCTAGCTAGAGCGTTCAAAATCTCGTCCTTATAGCCGTTCACCGCTATAAGGTGCATTTTGGACATCTTTACTACTGCCATTATTTAATCAACCCGTCTACTATTTGATCTACCAAGTTTTGAATTTTATCCTCCGCTCCGCTCTTAAGCGCGTTTGCCTCGAGGGTGGCTTTAGAAACAGTCTCGTCGTACTTTTCTTTTGCGGTCTTTTCGGCGTCAAGAATTGCAAGTTTTCTTTCCGCGCTAAAAGAAAGGGCAACAAGGGTTTTTGCCTTTTCACCTTGTTCAACGCAAGTCGAAGTGATTTTACTTGCCGAACTTAAAGCCTCTAAAATTATTTGCTCCGCCTTTTTCTCGGCGTCAAGAATTGAATCGATAATTTCTTTCATTTTATTTCTCTTTATTTTTCTCGATTTTTTAAATTATAATACACATTATTCCCTTCGTCAATATTTTTTAAAAAATATTGCCATGCCTTATTATTCTTAAAAAAAAGAACGGCAAACTTTGCCGTTCTTAATTTTCTTTGTTTTTAATTTATTGTTTCTTTGCTAGTTTTTTTATTAACGCCACCACTCCGTAAGTTGCGCTTGCCGCGCCAAAGAATACGATGGGATTAATAATCATAAGCAACCAAGCCGGAATAATTCCGTTTCCTACTAGACCGATGTAGAACGCGTCTTCTTCCAAGAAGAACCAGTTGTGTTCTAATAAAATATTTCCAAGTTTTGCCCATAGCGTAATTGCTCCTAGCAATACGGCAACGTGCCACCAATTCTTTTTGAAATTTAATTTAACTAAACCGAGGGCAACCGATAAAACACCCCACGCGAATAATACGCCGTGATAGAACATGGTTTGAACTATTCTATAACTCCAAGGAGCAGCTCCACTTACGCCTGCAGGATAAGAAATATACATTAACGGCGCTAAAATGGATAATACGACTATCGGCTCAATAATTTTTGATCCTTTTTTATTAAATTGCGCTATCGCAACTAGCGGACAAAGTACCGTGCAAATATGGAAAGGTAACTTATCCGTGCTAAGCCCCTCGTAAACGAATTCGTGAACGAAAAAGTCCGAAAGGTAAGAAATCACTAACGCGTAAGCCAAAATTCTTAACGCTTTGCCTTTTTGCTCTTCGGTTTTCTTTCTCAAAAGGAAATATCCACCGATTACTAGTCCGACTATAAGCACGAAATAAAAAACGTGCGAAAGGGATAAAGCAGAAAATTCTGCTTGAGTGCCAAAAGGCTTGTCGTTAAACAACTTAAAAAACAAATCTCTCATAAAACTTTCTCCTTAGTTTTTATTCTTTTGTATTTTTTCCTTTATGTTATCTACTTTTCTACACAAAATTACGTACCATCTTTCTTCTTTTGGTAGTCTTAACTCGTAAAGCGCAAGTGCGATAAACATGACCATTATCGCAAATATTGCTAAAACGGGTACGGGTAAAGAAAAATAAGGATTTCCTTTAAGCATCATACCGTCTGGACTAACCATGCCGAACGCATCGTAAAGTCCGTTTACTATCATACCGCAAAGGACGAAGAAAAACAAGACGAACGCCGAGCCGAGCGCGTTTAATACTCCAACCTTAAAAAATCTGCCAAGCCCTAAATATAAACAGCCGAATAGCATGGTTGAGTGACTAAGAAGTCCTTTGAGCACGTAATAGTTAGAAAGCGTAGGATTAGCGTCAAAATTAGCGTTTAACAAAATACCCACTACCGCGCAAACGATTCCAACGTAAAAACACCCCGATGATAGGAGTTTAAAAATCAACGAATCCTTGTGTTTTATAAACGCCGTAATTAAAAGTAGCCACATAACCACGTTGCATGGATACATCGGTAAAATGTGGTTTGACTCAACCGTTATATCCCCTGCGTTTGCAAAGAATTCAACCCAAACGTTACTGTAATGAATTATTATCGTAATCACGGCGGAGGCTTTTAATATTAAATTCTTTTTTTCTTGGTTCTTAACGAAAATAAGCGCCAACGCCAAAAATACGGCGGTTAAAATCGTAGAGATAACCATGTATAAAATATGCTCTAGGTTAAACATAATTAAAGTATACACCTTTCGACAAAATTTATCAATCTTTTTTGTTTTCAAATGGGATTATTTTTTAGAAAAATTGCCTCCTCTTTTCTTTTTTTTTGTTGTAATATCATTGCGTTTATGTTATAATATCCCACGATAAGGAGCGTGAACAAATGAATATTAAAGGTGCAATTTTTGATATGGACGGAACTCTTCTTGATTCCTTACATTTTTGGCAATATTTATATAATCGCTTAGGAGAAATCTATCTAAACGACCCCAAGTTCACCATTGATCCAGAACTTGATAGAAAGTCGCGCACTTCTATTTTTACTTCTGTTTTAACTTGGATAAACGATCGCTATCATTTAACCGATGATTTTGACGGCTTGGTTAAGAATGCAAATAATATTCTACAAAATCATTATAAGACTAATTGTTGTGTAAAAAAAGGCGCTATTGAACTTTTAGAACATCTACAAAATAAGGGCATTAAACTTGCGCTTGCAACGGGCACGGCTAAAAATGAACTTGAAATTGCGCTTGACACCTATGGCTTTAGAAAACACTTCCCAATAATTTTATCTTGCGAACAAGTTGGTGCAGGCAAAGAAAAACCCGATATCTTCAATAAATGCGCCTCACTAATGGGTTTAACCCCACAAGAGATTTGCGTTGTTGAAGATTCTGCCACCGCGCTTATCACCGCAAAAAATGCGGGATATAACACCATTGGTATTTACGATAAATGTGCGGTCGCGCAAGATATTTTAGAACAAAATGCAGGCGTGTTTATTGGCGAAGGCAAAAGCCTATTAGACGCTATGGATCTTTTTTAAGGTGTTTTTATGAGCGACAAACAACCAACTCGCATAGCGAGTTTTTCAGTAGATCACGATAAAATTGGCGTGGGAATTTATATTTCTAGAATAGACGGCGATATTACTACCTACGATTTAAGGACTAAAATTCCAAACGGCGGAGATTATCTTGACGACGTTACTATGCACTCTGTTGAACACATGCTAGCCACTTTTTTAAGAAACTCTAAAATGAGCGAAAAGGTAATTTACTTTGGACCTATGGGTTGCAGAACGGGCTTTTATCTTTTAGTTAGAAACGCTTGTAACGACGAGGTTTTATCCGAACTTAAACTAGCTCTTAAAAAGACGATTGATTACGACGGAGAGATTTTTGGCGGAACAAGAAAAGAGTGCGGAAATTATAAGTGTTTATCACTAGATAGTGCTAAATTCGAGTGTAAAAAATATTTGGACGCTTTAGAAAAACTAGATAATATTGATTTTAAGTATTAAATTAAAAAAATTAAAAATAAAAACGGACGAGAAAAATCTCGTCCGTTTAATTTTTGTTTTGATTTTATTAGAATAATGTTGCAGGAACGAAGAAGTAAACCGCAAACAATATGGTAACGATAATAGCAACAACTGAAACATCCCAAACAGGTTTTTCTTTGTTTTCTTTCTTAGAAAGAGCATAAACAATAGATTCAACTCCATAAGAAATGCTTGACATAATGGTATATGAGAGAAGACCGATACCAATACCCTTAGTAATTGAGTATGAAAGAACCATAACTGCAATTGTTAAGAAAGCGCTAGTTGCTTTAATTGCATCACCAAAATCAATAGACTTAACGTTGTTCTTCATCATAAGAACGCCTACGTATATTAAAGCAGATGCTGCAGCTGCACCAGGAATTGCTGCAAATAATGGTAGAGCGAATAATGAAACAAAGAACATTACAGCAACTGTAAATGCGGTAAGACCAGTTCTACCACCTGCAGAAACGCCTGCACCAGATTCTACGAAAGTGGTTACGGTAGAAGTACCGAGCATTGCGCCCGCGCAAGTTGCGACAGCGTCTGACATCATGATTCCGCCATAGTTATAAGGCTTGTTGTTTTCATCTGATAATAATCTATTACCACCGCAGCAACCAACGATAGTTCCCATAGTATCAAACATATCGATCATGCAAAGAGTAATAACGATCATAATGATTGTGAATATTGACGTTCCAGCTGGAACAACACCTTCACTGAATACGCTTGTGAATGAACCAAACACACTGTTTTCACCTGCAAAGAAATTTGCAAAGTTGTCCCAGAATGCCCAAGAAATATCACCACTACCAGCAAGAATTGAGAAATCGGTTACGCCTAAAGGTAAACCAACGATTGCAGCGCCAATAATACCGATAATAACAGCGCCCTTAACCTTAAGTTTATCTAGAATTGCAATAAGGAATAAACCTACAATTGCAACTACTGCAGTTTTAGCAGCAAAAGATTCGGGGTTAAGGAAATTAACAAGTTGTAATCCCCAATTTGTAAAATCTACTAAACCAACTTGAGTATAGCCATTAGTTACGATTATGCCTGCATTTTGGAAACCAATGTAAGCAATAAACAAACCAATACCAACTGAAATTGCGCTTCTTACTGAAGCAGGAATTCCATCAAATACGGTTTCGCGCAATGACTTGCCGTTTATCTTGATAAGAGTTAAAGCTAAGAATAATAGACCTGAAATCAATACTAGGAAGAAAGCTTGACCGGGTGTAAATAATCCATAGCCACCCCAGCCTCCGATCATACCACCAAGCATAGAGTTAAGACCCATACCAGAAGCTTGAGCTAAAGGCATTTTGGCGATGAATGCCATTAAAAGCGTTCCTATTACAGCGCCTAATGCAGTAGCGAAGAATGCCGATGCCCAATATGGACTTCCTGAACCAAAAATTTGATTCGGGTTTACTATCAAAATATAAGCCATAGTCAAGAATGTAACAACACCAGCTATAAGCTCAGTTCTGATAGTCGTCTGTTTAGCAACTTTGTCGAAGCCAACAGCTCTAAGAAACCTTTTCATATAAACCTCCTGAAAGTGCTTTTAATGCACAAAATATTTATTTTATTATAACACACCCACTTTATCATTTCAATATGTTTTGAAAAATTTTATCGTTTTTCGTCGAATTTTTTATAAAATAAAAACGCGCCTTTCTCTTGCGCGTTTTAATGATTAATTTTTATTATAAATTTCGTAAAAAAGCTCTATCATGTCGACGAACTTTATCGCCGAGTGGCCGTCTTTTAAAAAGCACCTATAAATATCTCCGCCAACCTGAACTTCAACGTATGCCCCCGGTTTATACGCAAGCGACGCGTAAGTCGAAGTGGGTACGGTTACGCTTTGTTCTTGCCCCAAAAATTCGCCCGTTATAACGAATTTATCTTTGTCTAGATATAAATTTCCATCGCCAAGCGCAATGAATTTATTTTCGTTTTCCTTCATCAAGGAGATCTTTGCGTCTTGAGAAAACTCTTTTAACTCTCCCGACAAAATCTTTTTCCTTAACTCGTCGTAAATGATTTTGTTCCATTTCGAAGGGTGTCTTATCTCTTCTCCAACGTCGCTTTCCTTGTGCAAGAATTGATATTTGTCCGCCCTTTCTAAATATCCGCATTCTTCACAATAGATAACGCTTTTATCTTTGGTTTTCACCGAAAATTCTTTTTTGCAGTTAGGACAAATATAAAGGACGTTTTCAAGCCCCGTAATATCCGAATTCCTCTTGTATTTATAAAGGAGTTTTTCTTGCTCTTCGTAAGCGTCGAAAAGCATTTCCTTTTCGCATTGATTTTTTATCTCGTCAACGTCTTTTTCATCTAGCTCTTCCTTAGAAAAAAGCTTAAATACGTCGATTAGGGTTTTTCCTTTTCTAACGCCACCAGTTCTCCACTTGGGCATATTGAAATAATCACCGTAACTTCTCGCAACGTAAACGTCGGCTTTTAGCCACTTTAGAAATTTATACGTAGACGCAGGAATAGGAGTAGACGTTCCGTCGTCCGACATAAGCCCAGCGGGATAAAAAACCAAAATTCCGCCCGCACTAATAACCTTTTTCATTCTAACGGTGTCGGCTAAACAAGTTTGAAATTGTTGCTTAGGGATAAGACCAAATCTTTGCGTTACACTCTTAAACGGCAAAGTCTTGTAAAAAGAATTGCTTATAACGAAATTCATCTTCCTTTTCGTAGCGCCTATGAGATTCATAAAATCAAGCGCTGCGCCGTGCGTGGCAATTATTACTATCGGACCTTTTTTTCCTTTTAGCTCGTTACGAATAAATTTTCTCTTAAACACAAATCTTGCATAGGTGTTAGAGAGAAATCTTATAAATCTATAAACGAATCCGTTGAGTTTAACCTTTTCCATACCTTTTCCTTAAGTTATAATTAACGACATTATATCACATTTTTCCATTTGCGGTCAACAAAATAAAAAAAGCTTAGTCCAAAGCGGACTAAGCCTTAATTGAACAGTTAAATTGAAATCGTTTATTCCTGTAAGAAACGAACTAGAAGTATAAAAACTCCAGTTTTTATGGCAAAACGATAGTTTTGCAAAGATTTTACCGCAAGATAAAAAATTTCACTTCGTAAGTTTATAACTTGTTTCTTTGGATTTTGCCACTTATAGTCTTGGGCAATTCGTCACGGAAAACAACGACTCTAGGATATTTGTAGGGGGCGGTGTGATCTTTGACGTATTTTTGGATTTCTTTCTTTAATTCTTCACTGGGTTCGGTGCCTTTGGTTAAAACTATGCTTGCTTTAACGACTTGACCACGAACTTCGTCGGGAACGGCAGAAACACCGCACTCTAAAACGTAAGGAAGTTCCATGATAACCGATTCAATTTCGAACGGTCCGATACGGTAGCCCGAAGACTTAATTACGTCGTCAACACGACCTACGTACCAAAAATAACCGTCCTCGTCACGCCAAGCGGTATCGCCAGTATGGTATACGCCGTCGTGCCAAGCTTCGGTGGTTTTAACGTCGTCTAGATAGTATTCCTTAAATAATCCACAAGGAACCTCCTTGTCGGTATGGATAACGATTTCGCCAACTTCACCGGGCGCAACCGTGTTGCCGTCCGCGTCAACCACGTCAACGTCGTATTGGGGATTTGCTTTACCCATAGCGCCGATTTTGGGCGTAGTTCCATATAGGTTTGCGATCGCAAGCGTCGTTTCGGTTTGACCAAAACCTTCCATGATTTCAAGGCCGGTTGCATCTTTAAATTGCTTGAACACTTCGGGGTTTAACGCCTCGCCTGCCGTAGTCATATGGTGGATAGAAGAAAGGTCGAATTTTGAAAGATCACCACGAATAAGCATACGGAGCATAGTGGGTGGAGCGCAGAAGGTAGTAATCTTGTATTTTGCGAACATAGGAAGTATATCGTTTTCGTCAAAGCGATCGAAATCGTAAACGAAAACCGCACCTTCGCAAAGCCATTGTCCGTATAGTTTACCCCAAAGCGATTTTCCCCAACCGGTGTCCGAAATGGTTAAATGCAAACCGTCTCTTTCGCAACAATGCCAGTATTTTGCCGTTACGAAATGTCCTAAAGCGTAAGTATGCTTATGTGCCGCCATCTTGGGATTTCCAGTCGTTCCCGAAGTAAAGAACATAAGCGCCGTTTCGTCGCCACAAGACGAGTCGTCAGAGCGGTCGAATTTACCAGAGAAGAGCGGATATTCTTTATCGAAATCGTGCCAGCCTTCTTTAGCTCCGCCAACCATAACTAGTTGTTCTACTTGCGGACATTTTTTTGCGGCGGACTCTGCATATTCGTAAGTATCGCCGTCGGCAGTACATACTATTGCCTTAACTCCCGCCGAGTTAAATCTATATTCGAAATCGTGTTCTTTGAGTTGGTTAGTTGCAGGAATTGCCACTGCGCCGAGTTTATGAAGCGCAACCATGCAGAACCAAAATTGATAATGACGCTTTAACACTAGCATTACCTTATCGCCACGCTTAATCCCTAGCGAAGTAAAATAGTTCGCCACTTGGTTAGACGCGCGTTTCATATCCTTAAAAGAAAATCGGCGTTCGGTTTTATTCTTGTCTAGGTGAAGCATGGCAAGCTTATCGGGATATTTTTCGGCGATTCCGTCAACGATATCAAAACCGAAGTTAAACGTATCGGTATTCTTAAACTTGATATCTTGGAGTTCTCCCCTTTCGTTTTCGGTCGTTTCAACGAATTTTTCGCAAACGAGTTTTTCGCTCTTTTTAGCCGCCATAACGCTTTTTCTAACGACCGTTTCTTCGGTGTGATCGCCACTCATAACTACCGCGCAGAATACGCAGTCACTACCTCCGATAGCCATCATTCCGTGTGGGATCGAAGAGTTATAGTAAATGCTATCCCCTTCGTTTAATACTTCGGTGTGATCGCCGACTTGAATTTTTAATTGCCCGCTTAACACAAGGTCAAATTCTTGACCAGAGTGGGTGGTTAAATGGATAGGCTTGTTTTGTTGTGACGCCGAGTATTCGTACTTAACGTAGTAAGGTTCGGCAAGTTTATCCTTAAACTTGGGCGCTAAATTAGAAATATCGATACCGTCTTCTTTAGCGGTGCCTTGACCTTGACCTTTACGAGTAACCGTATAGGTAGAAAGTTTTGCAGAGCTTCCTTCTAATAGGTCGGTCATATCCACTTTGAGCGCTAGAGCGCATTTATGGATAAACGAGAAAGGGATATCCACCTTTCCGCTTTCGTAAGAACGGTAGGTAGTTTGATCGACGTCAGTTTTCTCTGCCATCGTGGGAACGGAGTAGCCCATAATTTCACGCAACTCCTTAATTCTTGTTGCGATCTCCGATAACTGATTTAAAGTGTTGACTGTGTTCATGGTGTTTACCTCCTTAACTTTTTTATAAAATTATTTTTATCTTTACACGAGCAGTTCAAAGCTCGCTACGCATAGCCCAAAAACAAAAAATTCGCCTCAAAATTCTTTGAGACGAATGTTATTACATACGCGGTACCACTCAAATTGCAGAATTTCTGCCACTCAGAGTCTATCAACTCTTATGCCTTTACGCAGCAATCACGGGAAACGCCTACTAGGATAAACCGCTCGGATCTCCAGCTCGGAAGTGATGGGATATCTAAAAATTTTTATCGGGATTGCACCGTCCCCGACTCTCTAGAAAAAACTTAATATAGACTCCGTCTTCGTCGTAGCTTTTATATTGAATATGCTTGAATTTTAGCATCTTGAAGCCCATATGTCAACTATTTTTTTATAATTTTCAAAATTTTCTTCAAGATTATTCGCCGATTATTCTCTTGTTTTTATCTGATAATATCCTTTAATATCCTACTGCAAACCCTAAAAGAAGTATCCCAGAAGTCAATATTAAATTACAAACTTGGAATTTCCAACTATCCTTTATCCACTTGCCGTAACTTACGTCCGCAACGCCAAGGCTTATGAGTAGCACGGGGTTGGTGGGATAGAAAACGTTAGAAAATCCGTCACCAAACGCGAACGCCAAAATGCAAAGTTGCGGAGATAGCCCAAACACTTGCGCCATAGGAACGATAATCGGGATTAACATAAACGCTTTTGCCGAGCCCGATGAAATAAAGAAGTTCATCACTAGAACGAACAAATAGATAAAGAGTATCACAACCCATTTGGGAAGTTCGCTAGAAACGCTAACCGCGCCGTATAAAATAGTGTCTAAAATACGCGCTTCTTCTAGCGTGTATCTTATAGACGACGCCATTAAAATCATTAAAACCGCAGGCAAAATTCCAACCACACCGTTTAAGAAGTTCTTGGAAAATTCTTTGCCTTTCATTCCGTAAGTAAAGCATGAAACTACGCCCGCAACTAAAAACATTACGGCAACTATTATCATGCTAAAATCTTGAAGAACGGTTATAAACGCCGAACTTAAAACTAAAAGTATTCCAACGCCGATAATACTCACGAAAAGCCATAGCGCCCTATCTTGCTTTTTGGTGGCGATAAAGCCGTTATCTACTTCCGATCCGTCTAAAGGCTTTTCTACCTTTTTCGCATATAGGAAGGTGAACAAGAATAAAAGCCCGTAAATAAGCGCAAACGAAACTATTCTAAGCCATACGCCCGAAAACATAGGAAGAGCGGCAAGTTCTTGCGCAACGCCTACCGTAAAGGGATTGCAAACGCCTGCGGCAAAACCGCAACCGACCGCTAAAAGACTCATAGTAATGCCGACGATCTTGTTCCAACCAAGTCTAACTGCAAGCGCAACGACTATCGGAACGAGCGGAACGCATTCTTCAAAAGATCCTACCATAGAACCCATAAGCATAAAGAACAAAATGACTATCGCCATGAGTTTATAGCGAGAATTACCGAACCTACTTACGATCTTGTCGAGCATATATCTCATAAGTCCAGATCTATCAAGACAAGTGAAAATTCCGCCGATAACGAGCAAGAAGATAATGATCGCAATAATCGTAAAACTACCTTCAGCGCCGAGAATTAAGAAGGGAGAGAATAGCCATTTCCAAAAGGGTATTCCGCCCTCGACCGACTTAAATCCGCTAGTAGCGTCTATAACCTTGTCTCCGTTTGCATTGATTACCCTTTCATACTCTCCGCCCGGTACTACAAAGGTTAAAACGTAGGTTACGATCATAAGCGCAAATATTACTACGAGCGCCGTGATGAAAGACTTGGCGCTTATACTAAGCCCTTTCTTTTCGTCTGTTTTTTCCATAACAATAAACCTTTTTTATTCTTTTACTCTTTAGTAGATTGCCAAAACCAAGTCGTCGTCGGGATAAATTACTAAATCTTCTCTACTGTCCATATCGTTGCAAAGGAAACGAACTCTTTTGTCCTCTACGTGCTTTATGCCGATACATATTTTCTTCTTGCCAGACGCAAAGAAGAAAGACTGAACGAACTCCGATTGACAACTAAAATGTAGTTCGCCCTCGTCGAATACGAGAAGTTCTTTCGCCTTAATGATATCGATATCAAGTGCGTCGTCGCCATCACCTTCGTCATCGTTAATCGAGATTAAATCTCTATAGAATTTTCTAGAACTCGGGTGGGTTAAAAGTTGAACCATAAATAACGAGATTATCTTATTAGAAACGATAACCGATACCACGCCGATATTTTGCAGTGCTTGCATGTTGCTGGGATTAAATATTTCGGCGTAAATAGAAACTTCTTTGTCAAGTCCGCCCATTCTTAAATCCATCGCCGTTAAGAATACTTCAGCGTCTTGCATCGCGTCGTTATTATTTGCAGAAGAAAGCAATAAAATCTTTCTTTCTCCCTCGGTAGCGTTGATGGTCTTTTTGATTTCCTTTAGGTCGTCGTTATACGTATACGAATAGAATTTGATGTCAATGTTAGCGAGTTTTCCGTATTTATCTAATTCTTCAACGACGAATTTATCGTTACCCGTGTTAGAGATAATGAATACCGAGAACGCTTCGTGCTTACGGTTTTCGTGATACTTAAGCGGACGAACGAATGATTTCTTTTGCGGACGTTCTAATATCGCGTCTTCGCTTTCGGCTAAAACGTATAATTGATCGGGCGCTTTTTGACCGAACTCGTCAATTTCGTCGTCATCGTCGTAATTGATTATGGGAATACACTGGTTAAACGAATAAAGCGCGTCTTCCACGTCGCGAACGGGAATACCGTAAAATTCCACGCCGTCGTAAGATAATAGTTCGTTAAACACGTCGATAAACGTGGGATTAACGATCGATCTTCCCATAATGTGCCCAACCACCGAGTCGTGTGAAAATACTACGATTCTTTTGTTGAGTTCGGGATTAATAGTGTCGAATAAATTTTCAATCTTTTCGGTTGTGTTGTTTTCTTCGGCTTCTAAGACGATATTCGCTTGAATACCGATATTCATCATAGTAAATAACGTTTTTAGCGCGTTAAGGTCTTTAGCCGTCATGTAATAGTCGCCACTATTTTCAACGCTAGTAAGCATTACGCCTATACTTCTAGCCTTATCTAAACTAACGTCGTATAAGTGCTTTAGCGACATAGGATTGCCCCTTTTAACGAAAAGGGTGATATTTTTCATCCTACGCTTGTTTTCGGTAAAGATATTTTGAATAGACGTTATTATATCGTTTCTATTCTTATCGGCTAGAATAACGATATTCTTTTGACCGTCTAAATAAGATAGGTCGTAAATGATACGAGGGCCGATAGACGACCAGTTTAAGAAAACGTAATGATCTTCTAACTTTATCTTGCCCATATTGTTGATAGTTTTGTCCATAGTCGTCTGCAAAACGTCAGTGGTGAAACCAATTAGTGCACCGGAGAACACCACCATTTGAACGACAACGAGAACGATTTTTAGTATAAAACACGCGATATCTTCGCCTTTCTCAACGAAATCGTAAACGCCGTCCGACGACATAGTAAACGTGAAAATATAGGCGAGTTCTTCGCCAAACGAATTACCCGAAATTATCGCCAAAATACACGTAAACAATAATATTACCGCTAGGTTTACGATAATAAGAAGTAGTGCAAATGCAAGTCTTGGATGCGCGTGCCAAAAGGCGGTGAGCTTGTTTCTTCCTATGTTTTTCATCCTACTTTTTCCTTTTTTCTTTTGCAATTCGAAAGATTTTCTCTTTGTTGTTTTTCTATTCGTCAAAAAATAGATAGCAATATTATATCACTTTATATCCTATATTGCAAATATTTTTTTTATAAACGAAAAACACCCGCCCTTTTGTGGCAGAGTGTTTTCTCTATTATTTTGGTCGTATTAAATTTTTCTTTTCTTTTTACTCTTTATTTTTGCTACGAGTTCTATTACTCCCCTAGCAATTTGCGTGATTATAAAGGGAAGTATTGCGAGAACTAAAACCATTAATAAACTATAATAGTTAAAGTTTTGTGCAATCGTCATTACGCCGTGTAGCGGAGGTATTAATAATACGGCTAAAAGTAACGCCGCGCCAACCAAGAACGCTCCTACGGTGTATAGATTCGATCTAACTTTAAGCGTAAATAAGGAGTTTTTACCCCTACTATCAAAACCTTCGAAAAGTCTTGCTAAACATAAGGTTGCAAACGCCATAGTACTTGCCATGGTTGCCGAGATTTGATTGCCGAACATGAACGCCGTCATAACGCTTGCTGCAATCATTACGCTGTGGACTAAAATGTATACGCTCGATTCCTTATTTAAGATAGCCTCGTTCGTCGCTCTCGGTTTTTCCTTCATAACGTCTGATTGCGCAGGCTCCATACATAGCGCTAAAGCAGGCAACGAGTCGGTTAAAAGGTTAATAAACAACAAGTGTACTGGAGTAAACGGCAAAGGCAATTTTAAGAAAGTGGTGAGTAGCACCACGATAATCGCCGCCGCATTTCCCGCAAGCAAGAATTTAATCGCGTTCTTTATATTGTTGTATATAGATCTTCCGTTAGATACCGATTTGACTATGGTTGCAAAGTTATCGTCGGCAAGAATCATAGACGCCGCGTCCTTACTAACTTCAGTTCCGGTAATGCCCATTGCCACGCCTACGTCCGCTTTTTTAAGCGCAGGTGCGTCGTTAACGCCGTCGCCGGTCATCGCAACGACTTTTCCCTTCTTTTGCCAAAGTTCTACTATTTTTATCTTATGAACGGGGCTTACTCTCGCATAAACGGAAACTTTTTCTAAAATTTCCATTAACTCGTCGTCGGTCATCGCGTCTAGTTCAGGACCGTCAACACACACGTCGCCATCCTTAAATATACCTATTTCTTTTGCGATCGCTTGTGCGGTAAGCTTATGGTCGCCCGTTATCATTATGGGTTTAATTCCCGCAGAAAGACACGCCTCGATAGCCTTTTTACTCTCCGGTCTAGGCGGATCGGTCATTGCGGTAAGTCCAACGAAAATATATTCGTTTTCATCTTCAACGGTAATTTCTTTATGGCTAGTTAAAATTCTCTTAGCAAACGCCAAAACTCTCATTCCCTTTAAGGAATATTCGTGGTTTACGTTTAAGATTGCCTTTTTATCTTCTTCGGTTATTTCCCTTACGCCCGCCTGATCTTCTATAAACTTCGTTCTTGCTAAAAGCACGTCTAACGCGCCTTTCGTGAACATTACCCTTTGATGGTCTATTTCGTGAACGGTGGACATCAACTTTCTATCGCTATCGAACGGTATTTCGTCTACGCGCGGATAACTTTCGCGGATCTTCGGAAACACTTCTTCTTGAACGTATCCTAAAAGCGCCGTTTCGGTGGGATCTCCAAGCCAAGCCTCTTCGGACTTAGTGGCGTCGTTACAAAGCGCCATTGCGTTTATAAGGTCTTTTTTGCAAACTTCGTCCGAAAGATAAACGTCTCTAACGGTCATCTTGTTTTGCGTTAAAGTTCCCGTTTTATCCGAACAAATAATGGAAACACAGCCAAGTCCTTCAACCGCCTTAAGATCTTTAATTATGGCCTTTTGCCTACTCATTTTTTGAGTACCTATCGCCAATGATATGGTAATTATCGAACTTAAAGCCTCTGGGATAGCGGCGACCGCAAGCGCAATTGCAAACATAAGCGCATCGGCAAGCATTTCGCCGTTTACGAATTTTGCAAGCAAAAAAACCACCACGCATATAGCCATGATTACGATTGATAAGATTTTACTAAAATTATCAAGGGCGTTTTGCAAGGGCGTTTTCTTGCGCTTTGCGTTTTGCATAAGCGTTGCAACCTTGCCAATTTCCGTTTGCATGCCAACGGCGGTAACGACTATTAAGCCACGCCCGTTAGACACGCTTGAGCCAGAGTATACCATATTTACTCTATCCCCTAGCGGCAAATCGGTTTTATCTAGCGTGTTCGCCGTCTTTATAACGTTTAAGGATTCACCGGTAAGCGCGCTTTCGTTAACTTGCAAAAAAGCCGCCTCTATAACTCTTCCGTCCGCAGGCGTAACGTTGCCCGCCTCTATGATTAAAATATCACCCACGACGACTTCTGAGGCAGGTATTTCAATTTGCTCGCCGTTTCTTATTACTCTTGCGTGCGGAGCACTCATCGCCTTTAGACTCATCAGCGATTTTTGTGCTTTCACGTGTTGAACAGTGCCAAGCACGGCGTTCATCGTAATCACGACTAGTATTACTATCGTGCTCTCCAAATTGCCCGTAAACGCCGAAACTATCGACGCTATTATTAAAATTATTACGAGCAAATCTGTAAATTGCTCTAAAAACACCCTAAAGATACTTTTGGGTTTTTCTTCCTCTATGACGTTTTGTCCGTACTTTTGTCGGCTTTGTTCGACCTGCGCCGTCGTTAGTCCCGTTTTGGAATTAGTGTTTAACTTTTCCAAAACTTCTTTTGCGTCCACGTTAAAGTAATTCATGCGTTTCTCCTTCTAATTATGTAATTTTCAAGAGATCCTGTTGCAATAAAAAAAGACTTTTATTGCATAGGAAAACCTTGCAATAAAAGTCTCTCTCAAGCTTAAAATACTTATCATTGCCGACGGATTTTATCCGTGTGATGACGACAAGGAAAACTGCCGAAGCAGCGAGATACTCCCCTCTATTGATAAATTGATTTTGTTGACTTTAAAATAACACTTTTTTTAGCCCGTGTCAAGTAAAATAAAAAATTTTTTATTTTTTTAGCCCGATATCCGTGTCAATTTTTTTGTAAAAATCAGATAATTCGTCAAACGGCACTAAACAGTTGTGGATTTTCGCTAGGTCGTTTCTAGACGATTTTTCGGGCGATCCCGAATAGATATATCCGCAAGAACGAACGTATGCGTTCCACCTTCTATGCTCGATGACGGTGATTATTTGTCTTTCTTCTTCGGTTTGATCTTCGTATTCCTTTTCCGCTCCTGCAATTTTGCAGTCTACTCTAACTTTATTGTGAATTGCCGACGCGCAAGAAGATTTATAGTTATATTCGTTTGCCCAAAAGAATCGTTCGTGTTCTTCAAGCGTCTTGTTTGCCGAAGGATACTTCATGTGCACTTTTAGTGCTTTTTGTTCGAGTTCTGAATTGATTATAACCCTTACCGAATAAAGGTCTTCTAATCCACCCGTATATTTTATATCGAACGGACGAGAATCGATAGCCTTTGCATTTTCAATTAGACGGGTCTTTTCGTCGTCGTGAACGACCGCAACGATAGTCGGCTTAATATTAAGTCTTTCAAAATACATTCTCGTCATTATCGCGCAGTTAATATTATCGGCGTCTGAACCAAGCGAAATAAACACGAAAGAAGCGTCCTTTATCTCTTGCAACTTTTCGCCGAATTCCACCGTCGTATAATCCATGTCAGAATGAACGTTTATATCGTATTGCGCCTCGCCGTCTACGTAAATCTTATTACAAGCGGGGCTTAAATATTCGGGGCATAGTGCCTTAAACTTAGACTCGGCGTGCTCGTCTTTATCGAAGGCGTTCATCTTAAATCTATATCCCGAAAACTGGCAAAACCACGGCAACGCTTTAGCCATTTCCGTGCCGTATCCACCCATACCGATAACGACAGCAGAGATAACCTTAAGCCCGTCTTCTTCGGCGTGCGCACTATTAATGATCTCGTGCCCGTTATCGTAAAGAAATCTATTAATTAAACAGCTTTGCTCCCCTATTCTTCTAATTTTCATTAGATGCTTAGTGCCGATGCTATCTAAAAACAATTCGCCTTGCCTACTTGAAGAAAACACGTAAAGTTCGGCGTTTTTCTTGTCTTTATATTTCTTAACGAGTTCAGAACTTTTTGAAACGTTTTCGTCCTCATTAGAACTAATGGCAAAAAAGAAAACCTTTCTTCTATTTAGTCGGCTCTTAAAGTTAAGCGCCGTTATGCTCTTTTTAAATGATATTGCGCCAAACTCACTTGCCTTTTCTAGCAAATCGTTCGTTTCGCCCTTATTTTCAGAAATGTCCGCAAAGACGATAACTGCTCTCTTTTTCTCCTTCGAAATATCCTTTGCAAGTGCTATCGACCTTTCGTTAAGGTCGGAGAAAACGTAAACGTCCTTAAAGAAACAAAAGAAAAGTTTAATCGACGAGAAAACGTCCTTAAAGAGCGATAAAACAACGCCGAAAGAAAGAATAGGTGCTAAAACGAAAAGAACGGCGGAAATTATTTGGTAAAGATTTGAATAACTTCCGTCTAAAGTTTGCGAGAAGGCAATAATCGTGTTAAAGTCAGCGTCAACCACGAAAAGCCTTATCGTATTATGTATGGATAAAAGTAAGCTTTTAAGTGAAAATCCATTATAAGCATCGATATAAATAGGCGCAAATAATAGTATGCCGGATAAAAACGCTCCTATCATGATAAGATGCAAAGGCTTAAACACACTTTTCTTCTTGAAAAAAAGCCCGATTGCCACCGCCGATAAAAGCGATAAAACGAGCACGCTCGTGGCTATAATAAACAATACTAATCCGTCCATATTTCCCCTTTATCCTGAATAAATTTTGATTATAAAATCAGCGTTAAAAGTCCAAGGTTTGCTAGTAGCGACGGGATTGAAATCGCCGCGCCGTACTTAAGAAAATTTAAATATAAAAGTTTTTCTCCGTGTTTTTTTAACATCGAAGTCCACATAATACCCGCAAGCGCTCCGATAGGCGTAAACATCGCCCCAAGGTTTGATCCTACTATCGTTGCGTAAACGGCCTGCGTTTGCGCAAGCGCGTTTAGCGGAGATATTATCGAGCAGAAGAACACGCTCATTGGAATATTATTTATAACGTTTGAGGTCAAGAAAGATAATATTCCATACTTAAACACAATATTTTCCGTTCCTAGAAACTTCGCAATAGCCTCGGTAACTCCCACGCTTTGTAGGGCGAGTATTATCGTAAACATCGATAGAACGAACGGAACTAATTGCCACGGCGCTCGCTTTAAGGTTGATAGAACTTCGGTCGGCTTGCTTTTCTTTACCAAACATATTCCTAAAATTATGATTAGTAAACTTAGAGCAGACACAAGGGACACGAGCCACATTTCTACGTTAAAATACGGGCCAACCGCAAGCACGATCGTGCAAACGATTAAGTGAATTAAACCTATAACGAGATACGCCTTGCTCCTTATCGGGATTAACACGCTAGAGCCCTCGGCGGGTTTTTTGAGTTCTTTTCTAAATAGTAAGTAAAGTATAAGAAAAGAAATAATCGCCGACGCTAGCGTTGGAATAAATAAAACCTTAAGGTATTCTAAAAACCCTATTCCGTAAGACGTTGCGACGTAGATATTAGTAGGATTACCGATTATTAGCGTCATACTCATAGTATTTGCCGCAACGAACTCGGTAATTAGATAAGGTAGCGCTTTAATTTTAGCGTTCTTTGCAAAGTAGCAAATAAAGGGCGTAAAAGTTAAAACTATTATGTCGTTTGAAGTAAATATCGTTAGAATTGATACTATAACGTATAGCCAAACGAATAATTTAATTTGGCTGTTTTTTGCAAGTTTAAGCGTTTTGCCTGCAAGATACCTAAAAAAACCGATTTCATCTAAGAAGATAGACAAAATCGTCATCGTTATAAATAAAACGAGGATTTTTATGGGATTAATCGAACTATCTTTAACGAGTTCAGAACATAGATACTTAAAATCTACTCCACCGGCAAGTATCAAAATTATCGCACCTATAAGCACGATAACCCAATAAGAATCGACTTTGAATTTTTTGATTCTTATTTGCGGAAAAAATAGTACTCCTATAATCATAGATAGACAAGTAATTCCACAAATAATTAGCGCCAAAACCATAAACACTTACCTTCTTTTGATTGATAGATTATTATTTTTATAAAAATAATCTTTCTCGTACGGCACAAAGTATTATACTCTAAAAGACGAGTTTTTGCAATACTTTTTTTTGTTAAAGGCAGTTTAATTTGGCTTTCCAGCAATAGTTTTTCCGTACTTTTATATTTTTTGTTTCAAATTTAGCGCTCGTGTGATATAATTAAAATATGAATAATTACAAAACGCTTTCAAAAGAACTAGAACTTAAAATCAAAACCGAAAAGAAACTCGGCACGTTTAAGAAGGTCGCTTTTAACGAAGAAAACGCCGTTCGACGCGTGGATAATCCCCACGACTATTCTAGCGTTATAAGAAACGCTTTCGTTCGCGACGTGGACAAAATTATAAACTGCCCTTATTATAATCGTTACGCCGATAAAACGCAGGTATTTTCTTTTAGTAAGAACGACGATCTTTCTCGCAGAGGTCTTCACGTGCAGTTGGTTTCAAGGATCGCTAGAACGATAGGCATGGCGTTAAACCTTAACCAAGATTTAATCGAAGCAATCGCTTTAGGGCACGATTTAGGGCACACCCCGTTCGGGCATACGGGCGAATATTTTTTGGACCAAATTTACTATGAAAAAACGGGCAGAAGATTTGCACATAATATTCACTCGGTAAGAGTTTTGGATAAGATTTTCCCCCTAAACGTAACACTTCAAACGCTCGACGGAATCGCTTGCCATAACGGAGAATTAGAACTAGAAAAATACCTTCCGTCAAGCGGACTAACCTTTAGAAAATTCGATGAAGAAATAGAAAAATGTTATCTTGATTTAGGTCACGTTTTAAAGCTTATTCCGTCCACGTTAGAAGGCTCGGTAGTTAGGATTTCAGACATTATCGCATATCTAGGAAAAGATAGACACGACGCCGAGAAAAACGATCTATCGCTAGAGCCTTTCGCCGATTACGGAATAGGCACTACGAACGCCGAAATCGTCCATAATTTAACGGTAAATATCATACAAAACAGCTATGGAAAACCGTATATCAAAATGGATAAGGACGTATTTAGTGCGCTATGCGCTTGCAAAAAAGATAACTACCAAAATATCTATAATAAAGGATTTACTAAAAATCAAGACGCCGTAGTTAAAGAGATGATGAAATCTCTTTACGAAAAGTTGCTTTTAGACTTAGAAAAGGGTAATAATTCTTCGCCCGTATTTACGCACCACGTAAACTATCTAAATAAGCCTTATTATAAGCGATCAAGCGACTATCTTGAAACGGAGAAAAACCAAATCGTGGTAGACTATATCGCGAGCATGACGGACGATTATTTTGTTGAAATATTTAACCACTTCTTCCCGAAAAGTTCACTTTTTGTCACCTACAAAGGCTACTTTGAATAAAAACAAAAAACACCGAAAACTGCAATAGACATAGGGATTTTTAGAAACAATTAAAAATTAAGTATATTGCAGTTTTCAAGCGGTAAAAAAACAAAATAAGAACTTGGACGTAAAAAATCCAAGTTCTTTTTCTATGCTCTAAAATAGATATGGGTTTCCCATATGCTTTGTATCAAAAGTGTTAGCTGTGGCACTTTTCTTTACCTGCTTCGATTTTACCCCATTTTGTGGCACTTTTTTAAAATTTATATGGCATAACCCCTTGCAAAATAATTTTTAATGTGTTATAATTGTTATGTGTTATAGAACATAGAACACAATAAATAAAAAGGAGGTAATTATGGCAAAGAAAAACTTTAGTATTCAAAGCGAAGAAAAGAGTGCTTTGGGTAAGTTAATTTCTAAATTGCGTAGCGAAAAGAAGCTTTCTTTACGTAAGCTTGCAAACGCCATAGGCTTATCTCCTTCTAATATGACCTACATTGAAAAAGGAACTAATATTCCAACGGCAGAAGTTTATGAGAAAATCATAAAAGAGTTAACCCCCAAAGCTGAAGACAAAAACGAAATGGATAAGCTATTTTGTAAGGTGAGAAAAATTCCTACCCCAGAAGTTTGTCAAGTTATATTGAACAACTATGAGTTAGGAGAAAGGATAAAAACTATCGGCGATACAGTTTTGACAAGCGAACAATTAAACTTGGTAGAAGAATTGTTTAAGTCATTTGGCAATACTTGACAAATGTTGTCATATTATACTTGTTATAATAAGATAGGAGGATTTCAAATGAAGACGTATTACTTAAAAATTAGAGATAAATTTATAACTGATATTAAAAACAGAGTAAAAAAACACGAATATCGTTTAGCTTCTCCTGAAAGGATGCAAGCAAAAGCTGGAGACACCTTTGTTTTGATATCAAATCAAAACAAAGAAAACTTCGTAAGGACAACGATAAAAGGAATTAAAGTTTATAGTTCGTGGAATGAAGCTTTAGAAGAAAATTGGGAACAAGATTTCAAAAACCTTTTTCCTTCATTAGAAGCAACCTTAAAAGAGTGCTATAAGTTTTATCCAAAAGATGAAGTTGACCGCTATGGAATCGTTGTGTTTGAAATAGAGCCGTTATATATTGACTATTCAAAAGCAAGCGTTTTACTTGATACAAATATTTTTATTAAAAGAGAAAGCAGCGATAACGTTTCGTTTGAAGTAAACAACTTATTCAAGTGGTTTGACAAGAAAAACGTAAAGAAGTATTTGCATAAAACTGTTGTGGACGAACTCAACACTCATAAAGATGAGAAAATAAAGAACACGATGTTAACTAAAGTTGGTTCGTATGATATGTTGCCTTCGTTTAGTGTGGGAAAAGACGAGTATTTTGAATATGTTGTAAGCCAATATTCACAAGATACAAATAGTAAAATAGATAATGCTTTACTCTTAGAGGTGTATAACGATAATGTTGGCATCTTACTTACCGATGACGGAGCAATTTTGAAAAAAGCAAAGGATTTATATATCCGAGATAAAGTTATTACGTCTGCTGAGTTGTTGGAGTATTTTGAAAAAGCTTATCCTAAAAACATTGAGTATAAAATGCTTGCCGTAAAGTTAAAAAGATTTGATGAAGTCGATATAAATAGCTCCTTCTTTGATTCTTTAAGAGAAGACTATAAAGGAAAGGAATTCGACGATTGGTTTAAGAGAAAAGGAAATGAAAAAGCGTACGTCTTTGAAGATAACGAAAACAACTTAAAAGGTTTCTTGTATCTTAAAATCGAAGATGAAAGCGAAAATTATTCCGATATAGAGCCTATCTTAACCCCGAAAAGAAGATTAAAAGTTGGAACTTTTAAGATTGAACGTACAGGTTTCCGCTTGGGAGAACGTTTCTTAAAAATTATCTTTGAAAACGCTGTTAAATGGGAAGTTGACGAGGTTTACGTAACGCTTTTTGAAAGCAAAAGGCAAGAAGTTGTTGCGTTAAAAGGCATAATGGAACAATGGGGCTTTGTAAAGCACGGGTATAAGAAGTCAAACGGCGAATTAGTGCTTGTAAAAGATATGAAACAGTATAAAGATACTGAAACTCCAAAGTTCAATTATCCTATTTTGAAACAAAATAGAAACCACTACTTTCTTCCTATTTATGCTAAATATCATACGGATTTGTTCCCCGACAATATTTTGAAAAACGAAGATATGCATTTATATGAAGACAAACTCGCTCATAGATATGCAATAGAAAAGATATACTTAACGGGCGCATATGATATTAGGGCAAAAGCCGGAGACGTGATTTTAATTTATAGAATGAGCGATGGTTGGTATAAAAATTATTCTTCGGTAGTTACGGGTATGGCAATTGTTCAGGAAGTCGTAAAAACCAAGAACGTTGAAGAATGTATAAGTATATGCAAGGATAAGTCTATTTTCAAAGAAGAAGATATTCGAGCTGTATATAGCAAATACCCTACCGTCTTAAAAGTATTAGACTATAAACCTTTTACGCATAAGGTTACGTTAGATCAATTAAGAAATTGTGGTATTGTCGATAAATATTCAGGACCACGTCCGTTTACTTTTATAACCAAAGAACAATTTGACACTATTTATAAATTAGGAATGGAGGAATAAAAAATGAAAAAGAAAATATTAATATCCATCAACCCTGAACACGTTCAAAACATCATTAAGGGTATCAAAAAATACGAATATAGAAAAATTGCAGCAAAGCAAGACATTTCTTCCATTATTATTTACGAGACCACTCCCGTAAAAAGAATTGTTGCGGAAGCGGAAATCATAGACGTTTTAATGTATTCCCCTGAAGAATTGTGGGAACTTACTAAAGAAGAATCAGGCATTAGCAAAGACTTCTTCGACGAATACTTTGAAGGAAGAGAAGTTGCTTACGCTTATAAATTAGGCGAAATTAAAGTATATGATGAGCCTAAAACCTTATTAGATTATGGGATTAAAGCTGCACCACAATCTTTCGTATACATTTAAATGAATATGAAACGATGTATATTTTGCGGAAACGACTCTTCTTGTTCAAAAAGTGTAGAACATATAGTGCCCGAATCGTTTGGAAATAAGAGCGCTATACTTAGAAAAGGAATTGTTTGTGATAAATGTAATAACTATTTTGCACGCAAAGTTGAGCAACCCTTTTTGGAGTCAGAACCAATAAGAAAACTAAGGCAAGAACTACAATTAGAGAACAAAAAAGGAAAAACCATTGAAGACTATCAATATCCTAAAATTGGAGATAATCAAGTAAAACAAATATCCGATAATAATTTTTTAATCTATTCTACTGAAGAAAAGACTGAAAAAGAACTTGAGACATTAGTTCAAGAGTATCAGCAGTATCTATTTAAGAGTGATAGTTTGCTTTTGGAAGAAAATATATACCTATCAAGATTATTAGCGAAGATGGCGTTAGAATATTTTGTATTTAGGTGCGGACAAACACAGGAAGTATGTGATTATATTTTAGAAGATGACATATTTTCTTCAATAAGGAACTATGCGAGATATGGTGGACGAAAAATTTGGCCATATTCGGTTAGGCGAATATATGCAAGGGATGCGACTTATCAAGGAGATATTTTTAGTTCAATTAGTTGGGAAGCCGATTTCCTTTTTACTGAATTAGGAGAAGTTTATTTTATTATTGCGATGCACGGAATTGAGTATGCAATAAATCTTGGTGGACCAATTATTGAAGGATATAACTTTTGGTTAAAAAAGAATAAGAATAAAAGCCCGTTGTATATTTCCGATGAAGCAAGAAAAGAAGACTATAAAAAGTATTTAGATAAAATTGCTTCAAGTCTAGAAAAGAAAATTATCTATGAGTTTGATGCAAAAGGAGACGAATAATGGCGAATATATCGAAACAAAAAAGAGATAGAATGCTTGCATTTTTGGAAGAACTTAAAAAGACGCATAGTGATGATGCGTCTATTCGCGCGTTCAATGAAATTGAAAACCATTTAAGAGAAAAGAAGTATGGTCTTGTATGGGAAGAACATACTGAAGAAGTAGATGAAATGCTTAAAGAAAATATCCCCGTATTTTGTGAAGATAAAGAACGTCGCCTTTGCAAAGATGAGAATTTGCCTTGGAACTTTATTATTGAAGGCGATAATTTGCAAGCCCTTTACCTTTTAGAAAAAACTCATCGTGGTAAAGTTGATTGTATTTACATTGACCCACCTTATAATACAGGCGCAAAAGATTGGAAATATAACAACGATTATGTTGACGGGAACGACGTTTATCGCCATAGTAAATGGCTGTCGATGATGAAAAATCGCTTGCAAGTAGCAAAAAAGCTTCTTAATCCTGAAAAGGCTGTATTAATAGTTGCGATAGATGAAAATGAATATATACACTTGGGTTCCTTGTTGGAAGAATTGTTCCCGACTTCTAAAATTCAAATGGTGTCTATAGTGATAAATCCTAAAGGTCGCGCAACAAATTATTTTACTAGAACAGATGAATATCTATATTTTGTTTTTCTTGGAGAGGCAAGCGTAAACACAATGCTTGTTTCTGAGGGGGAAACTGAAGTTAGATGGCCTTACTTAAAAAGAAGTGATACTGATTCTACGAGAGGGCATCGCCCTCGCCAGTTTTATCCAATTTATATTAACGATACTACGGGAAGGATTGAAAAAATTGGAGAACCCCTTCCTGCGGACATAGATAGATTTTCAGTTGAGCAATTAGAAGGATGCACAGCTGTTTTTCCTGTAAATGAAGATGGAACTGAAATGGAATGGGGATTAACGGCTAAGCCTCTTTTTGAATTAAATAGAAGAGGATTTGTTCGCATTGGCAAAAAACGTAACAATAATCCTATGCCATATTCGATTAGCTATTTAAGCACAGAGGATGTAAAAAAGGTTGATTTGGGGTTGTTAAAAATTATTGGAGAACGAGATGACTCAACTAAAATAGTCGTTGATGAAATAGGGAAATCTACAAGGATGCAAACAGTATGGACATCTGGTTCATATGATGCTGGTGCTTATGGAAAAACTATATTAAAAAATATGTTGCTAGGACGAAATTTCCCTTTTCCAAAGTCTCTTTATGCCGTGTATGACACATTAAAACATATTGTTGGAAGAAATCGAGATGCTATTATTGTCGATTTTTTTGCTGGTTCTGGCACAACAATGCACGCAATAAATTTATTAAATGCTAGTGATAATGGAAGAAGAAAATGCATTATGGTTACCAATAACGAGGTTTCAGTGCAAGAAGAAGAGAACTTAATAAAAAAAGGTTTTCAAAAAGGAGATAAAGAGTGGGAAGCATTGGGCATTGCGAACTATATTACGTGGCCACGAACATACTGCTCTATAAAAGGCATTAACGTCAATGGAGCTTCCTTAGACGGATTCTATGGTTGCGAAAAAGAAACCTTCATAAAAAAAGAAGAAAAAGGACACAAAAGTTGTTATAGTAAGGGTAAGGTTCAGTTGTATCCTGAATTAAAACACATAAAAATAGCAGACGGTTTCAATGCAAACGTTAAATATCTAAAATGTGGTTGGACACCGAGAAAGCCTGAAGATTATCTTTTAAGCAACGCTCTTTGTTTGCATATTAAGGAAATGATAGAATTGCAAACAGGACGAGAAATTGACGGCAAAAAGAACGTTTTAATTCTTAACCGTGATGATTTTAACCGCTTTATTCTAAATGAAGAAATTTACAATACGATAGAAAATATTTGGTTGAATCAAAATATGATTTTATCTTCTGAAGAAATGGGACTTCTTAATGAAAAAGTATTTAAGTATATACCGAGAGAATATTTCGGTCAAGAATTAAGGGAGGCTGCGGAATAATGTTTTTAGCTAAATTATATGATTTTCAAACTAAACACGAAGAAAATTTGCTTAAAAAATGTGCAGACCACGAAGAAATAGTTCTTTCTGCTCCTACGGGTGCAGGTAAAACGGTTTTGGTGTGTAAATTTATCGACGATTATCTTGATGAAAACCCTAACACCGTTTTCTTATGGCTTTGCCCTGGTGCAGGTGGATTACATAAACAATCGGAAGACAGTTTTAAGGAAGTGACTTCAGGTATTCCTTATGGCGACGTTTACAATTTTATTACCGAGCCTGACCCTCGTGGACAAGTATTCTTTATCAATTGGGATAAAATCAACAAAAAATCTAACGTTGTTCTCCGTGAGGGTGAACATAAAGATTTGATGGCTAAGGTGCTTTCTTGTCATAATAACGGCATTGATATTTTTATGCTTATCGATGAAGAGCATAAATTTAAGGATACTGCTAACGAATATATTGGGAATATTCAACCAAAGCACGTTTTAAGAATATCGGCTACCCCTATCAGCAAGGGTGACCACAATGAAATTATAACTGACGATGAAGTTATCGGCGCGGGATTAATTGCAACGGGTATTTCTATAAACGAAGGTGTATCAAAAGCGATTCAAGACAACAACAAACTTGATGATGATTTGCTGCTTATAGATTTAGCGGATAAAAAGCGTAAAGAAATTCAAGCGGAATATGATAGACGTGGCTTAAAAATACGTCCTCTTGTTTTAATTCAATTCCCTAATGGTTCGGAGGATTGGATTGAAAGAGTAAAACGTGCGCTTGACGATTTGGGTTATCCTGAAACATCGGGATTGGTTACGTCTTGGTTTAGTGGCGACCATCCTGATAAGCCTGAAGAAATTAAGAAGATGGATGGGCAGTACGCTTTCCTTCTCTTTAAACAAGCAATTGCAACGGGATGGGATTGTCCTCGTGCAAAGATTCTTGTTAAACTTCGTGAAGGTGGAACAGAAAAATTTAATATTCAAACGGTTGGTAGAATTCGTAGAATGCCTGAGCGCGTTCATTACAATTGTGATTTAATTGATAATTGCTACGTTTATACGCTAGATAGTGAATTTAACGAAGGATTAACAAGCAGTTTGGGTGATTCGTTCTATACTTATCAATATAAACGAAAGATGACTGCGCCTACGTTTATGCTTAAGAAAGAATGTCTTAACGGAAGCGATAGATTTGCAGTTAATCCTCAAGCAGTTGTGGAAGTTGTTCGCAATCGTATGATTGAAGAATGTGATTTAGACCACGACGGTAAACTCGATAAAGCGGAAATGACGAGAACTAAGGGTTACGTTTTCGGTACAATGCTTAAATCGGAAGCATTTGAAGGCGTTGCAAGAACAACGCACGATATGACTAAGCTTAATACGAAATTTAGTGGTGAACATCAAATTAACAACCACGACGACGGTTTTATTATTCGTGATGCTAAGCGTAAAATTGCAAGTGCTATTGGTATAGACGAACATATTTCAAACAATGCGCTTCGTGTGTTGTTTGGACCGATGGATATGCAAATTTCACTTCTTTCAAAAGAAGAACAAGAATTTGAACGTAGTCATAAGCTTATTGACGGGTTTAATCTTAGGGAATACAATGCGTTTTTAGTTAATAACCGTGACCGTCTTGTTGAAGTGTTTAATGATACAAACAAAGAGGATTTTGCCGACATTGAAGAGACGGATATACTTGTTTCGGATTGGTATATCCCTCGCGAACAATACTACAAGCAACATAAGAAAATCGAGGCGACCGCCGTTATGAATAAGAACGTTTTCGTGGATTACGGCAACAACATTCTTATTCATCCTAATAGAACGGTGACTGAACTTGAATTCGAAAGATGGTGCGAAACTTACGACCCCGTTGATTGCTATTATAAGAATGGCGACAAAGGCGATGCTTTCTTTAGTTTGGTGTTTAGAAAAGGTTTTAGAAGAAATAATTTCTATCCTGACTATATTATGAAAACTAAGTCGGGCGAAATTTGGATTATTGAAGCAAAAGGCGGTTTAAGTTCTGACGGAAGTTCTAACAACGTTGATAAATATGCTAAGCATAAATTTGAAGCCTTGAAAGATTATGCAAGCCGTTATCCTAACGTTAAATGGGGTTTTGTTCGTGCCGTTGGTACGCAGTTATATCTTTCTAATACTGTTTGGGATGAAAACGTAACGAATAGAAACGTATGGAAACCGATTGAGTGCTTTATATAATCGCTCTCGTCGAAGAATCCGTAAAATAGCCCCAAATTAGCTTAAATGTAGATGTTTTGTAGATATACAAGTTGCAATTTTTGTGTTATAATAAGCAAAAATTAAGTTTTGTCAAGGATTTGTCCATATCAATTTTAACAATTTAGTGATATAATCCAAGAAAAACAAAGGAGGAAAAATTATGTTCAATCCAAATTGGTATTATAACCCTAACTGCTTTAACCCACAGGCTTACGCACAAATGCAAGCACAACAGTATGAGCAGTCGCAACAAAAAGAAGTGTATAATGCAGTTAAGGCATACAAAGACTTTCTTGATGCAATGGGCAAGTTAGATTCCAACCATCAACAAGGTGTATACTATGGATGTCTTTGCGAAATTGCAAGACGCATGAATTGGCAAAGATAGTTTTTATAGAATATAATTAAAAAAACTTTGTAAAAGCGCCGACATGTCCGTATTTTTGGACAGGTCGGCGTTGACTTTACCAAAATATTATAGTATAATAGTATCACAAAGCGAACATATGTTCTTATTTTGCTGTAAAATAAGATGGTTGCTTTAATTAATTATCGGGCTAAGGATTCCGTTGAATGCCAATGCTAACGTTCGCTAAAGAGTTAAAATTGACTGAAGCCGTATAAAGACGTTTATACGAAACTGCGAATCATTAAGAATTCGGCGAGCAGGTGTTACTCACTTAAGGTGGGTTTTATCTGCTCGCCTTTTTTTATCCCCCGCGCCCGAAATAACTATAAGGAGAAAAGATTATGAATAGAGCAAGAGATAAACCTTTATTGTAAAGTGTAGCCCACTACACTTTCGCTTGAAAGTGGTGGGCTCTGCGAGGCTAAATTTAACCGCTTGGTGCGGTGCGCAAACTCAAAAAAAGTAAGCAGGTTAAGAAAACCGCACCAAATGGCAATTTCCCACTTTTTTCAAGCAGGTAAAGGAAATTGCCAATATTGGCGATTTTGACTTACTTAAACAATCGGGAAACCCGATTTTATTCTTCTACCGAAATTAAAATTTTTATCTCAAAACAGCTTGACTATTCCGTATTAATACGATACAATATTTATACTAACGTATAAAGGAGAAATAAGCAATGAGACAACCGAGAGCGGTAACAGACAAAAGGTATGAAGAGAAACACAAGGAAGAAAGAAAGGCGAAAAGCTTAGTTTGGGGAACGAGTGTTCCGAGACAGTTTGCGGAAGAAATAAACGAATTTCTCTCTCAATACGGTTTTACGAAAGTACAACTTATAGAAGCCGGATATAAAGCATTGCTTGACGAAGCCGCTGAAAACGATTTAGGCTTAGCGAAAATTATGGACGACTACGATGACTTCTTTGAAAGTGAAAAGAAATAACGTTCTCTAATATCTTTCTTCCTTATAGGAGCGAGTATAAATAACTGAAAGGCTACTCGACTTTCACATAAGGAGGATTATTATAGAAGAAAATAAAAAGAACGATGATTTACAATTCGCAAAAGGTAGAGTTTATCACCATTGCGATAAATACTTGAATTGCGTAAGAACCCGTGAGATTAAAATTGGGAACACAACTTACTGCATTATTTCAAGCCAAAAACCAAGCGCCAAGAGTTCGGCGTTTGATATTGCAAAAAGGTTAATCACTAACCAAGCGGAAAGTTTGGTAAATGACGAGCCTATCACAACAGAATCGCTTGAAGGTTGCAATTCGGGAGGTAAAAAACAATGAATTTGCAATCGAATAGAAAAATAAAACATTTAGAACAACAGTATGCAGCCCTTTATTGTCGTTTAAGTTCAGATGACGATTTAGAGGGCGATAGCAACAGTATCAAAAACCAAAAGTTATTGCTTTCGGATTATGCGAAAGAAAATAAGTTTAGGAATATCCGCTTTTACATAGACGACGGTTTTAGCGGTAGTAATTTTGAACGTCCTGCGTTTAAGCGTTTGCTTAATGATGTGGAAAACGGCGAAATATCTACCGTAATCGTAAAAGATATGTCAAGATTTGGGCGTGACCATATTCTCGTGGGATATTACACTAAGTATTATTTCCCTGATGCGGACGTAAGATTTATAGCAATCTTCGACCAAATGGATACGGAAACAAACCCCGACGATGATATTATCCCGTTTAAGAACATCCTAAACGAAATGTACGCAAAAGATTGTAGTCGTAAGATTAAAGCCGTTGTTAAAGCAAAAGGTAATTCGGGCAAACACATCTCTTCTTTTCCACCTTTGGGTTACATAAAAGACCCCGAAGATAAAGAAAAATGGATAATTGACGAAGAAGCCGCTTTAATCGTAAAAGAAATCTTTAACCTTTGCGTTAAAGGTTACGGACCTTCACAAATCGCACGAATTTTAACCGAACGTGGAATAGAAACACCAACGATGTATTTTCATCGTAAAGGAATACCTACTCCCGGTAAGATAAAACAAGATTCGGACGTTTGGGCAAAGCAATCAGTGGTACATATTCTCGAAAACGAAGAGTATCTTGGACGCACAGTAAACTTTAAGACGTATAAGAAGTCCTATAAGTCGAAAAAGTATATTGAAAATCCAAGAGAAAATTGGGTTATCGTAGAAAATACGCAAGAAGCAATAATAGACCAAGAAACTTTTGATATTGTTCAAAACCTTCGCAAAGCTAAAAGGAGAATTTCCGATATGGGAACACCACATATACTTTCGGGGATGCTCTATTGCGCTGACTGTGGCGAAAAGATGTATCTTTGTAGATGCACCACTATGAAACAAGCAGAATATTTTAACTGTTCTACTTATCGTAAGAAAAAGAAGAAGTATTGCACGTCGCATCAAATAACGGCTCACGCTGTTATGGCAATGGTTAAAAACGACTTGCGCTATACCATTCAATTTGCAAACGATAACAAAGAGACTTTTATGAGTATTCTAAAAGAGCGTACCGAAGCGAAGAACAAGCGTGAACTTGCTTCCGCTATTGAAGAAAAAGAAGTAGCGGAAAAACGTATTGTAGCCCTTGATAAAATAATCCAAAGCCTTTACGAAGATAAGGTGTCAGGTAAATTATCTGAAGAACGCTATATTAAACTGAGCGACAACTACGAAGCCGAGCAAAAGGGATTAACCGAAAAAGTTAAAACTTTAAAGGCAGAAATAGAAAAAGCCCAAACCAAGTATGACAACATACAAAAGTTTATGGCTATCGTGAAAAGGTATAGTGACTTTGAAGAACTAACGCCCGAAATTTTGAGAGCGTTCGTGGATAAGATAATTATCTACGAAAAACAAAAGGTTGACGGACATATAAGGCATACAATAGAAATAGTCTATAACTTCGTTGAAGCTATAGAACTACCTGACTTTGACAGTTGGGATAAATTTGATTATTAAAAGTGAATACGAGAAAAGGCGTGGCATCACGCCACGCCTTAACTTGTTAATTTGAAACCCTGCGGTTTACCGTAAAAATCCCTATGACTATTACGGTAACCTCGGTGTTTTTTTATTATTGCCATAAATGATCTCTAAAAGCTTTGGATCTTTGCTTTCTTATCGACTTAGTTGCAACTATTTTCGAAAGAAGAATTAGAAGCAATGACACTATTGTTGTCGCAAGACCAAGAATCAACGTGATTAATGGTATATTCCTTGTCAAAAGCGCCATATATTTAAGATCTTTTACTAAAAAGTATTTAACGGCATAAATAATCATGTTTATTATCGGAAAACACATTAATATGTTATATTGCTTTCTCTCTTTTCTTTCTTTATTAATAATAACATGTTCCTTAATGTTTTCTATTTTTGAAAAACATAATAACCCAATTTTATTTTTTTTAACACTTCTAAGCGATACAACTCCCGCAGCAATCGGGGAAATTAAAAATGAGAAAATTTGAAGGCGATAAATGTAAATCTCTTTTCCGCCATATTTTACAAAATAATATACATTTTCTGGCCTACTTGTATAGTTCCATGAAAAACGTTTTGCTGTTTCATCGTCCATGTCAAATGTTAAAATATAAACTAGACCCACAACAAAAACTAGCAACCCCAATATAATAAAAATCAGATCAACAAATCCTTTTCTGTATACAATTTTCTCTACCGCCTTAGACAAGGCAAATCCTGAAACCACACCAACAAATAAAAACAAACATATTGTCTTGACCGATTCACTAGGTAATTCTAGGATGTTGAAACCAAAGTAAATCCCGCAAACGAATATTACCGAAATAATCGCATACAGAACGTTCATTAGCTTTTTATGTTGTTCCCAATCAAAATTCTCTTTTTTGTACACTATCTTCTTGCGTTCTTTTTCATATTCACCTTGCTTCTGTTTATCCTCCCTTGATAATTGATTATTATAAGCGCACAAATTGTATGCCGTATTGATTCTATCGTAACTTTCCACGCATGGATTTGTTAAAACGTTGAGTTTGGCAACCTTTATTAATTTATCGCTAAGGACAGATGAATCCTCTCTTCTATAGATCATCTCACATGCGGACCTTTCTAGCGCAACGCAATAATCAGAAACAGTATTAACAGTTATTTTATTCTTAAATCTTTCTTCTGCCAACTCCTCGGCTTTCTTTGTATACGTGAAGTTCGGTCTATAACTTTCATCATAATATTTTGACAAATTCATACAACACTTATAAACCATTTCTTTATCAGATTGCTCACTATTAATATATTTCTCTAGTTTTCCCCTCAACAGTCTCCTTTCTTCCAAATATTCTTTTATTATATCCTCATCTGCAATATAACGCAATTTAGTTTGTTCCCTATCAAATGGGTCAGGAGAATATGCAAACATCACAGATATCCAATAAGCCTTTTCATCTTCATTAAAATAACCAGTTTCTAGTAAATCATTTATGTCCTCATGAAAGAAAAAGGTTCCATCTCTCGTCCCCTTTAACCCCTCCCAAGAAGCAGCCAAAGATGTCAAAAGCTTTTTTGCCTGTTTTTTGTTTTTATCAAATTCTTCTACGTTATCCTTCTTTTGTAAAAGCCGTTCTTCACAAGCAGAAATAAGGCGGTAATATCCCTCGTGATCAGATTTCTTCCCCAAATTTACAGCAGATAAAACCTCTATTAATTTTATTTCGTAATTATTAAAAAACACTGTTTGATACCGACCAAACTTTTCAATAATTTCTGTTGCTACTTTAAGTGCTTCTATATACTTTTGCTTCTTAAAACACATTAACGCATAACCAACAAGATTATTATATAATTTACCCTTTCCTTCCCCCGTTAAAATTATTTCATTTATTTCTTGCTCTGAATATATAACGTTTAGGATTTTTTTTGCTTTTCGTTCATCCGAACATAAAACAATAGTTCGTCTATATAGAAAAGAGAGAATTCCTTGTTTGTCAATCTTTTTTAGATTAACAAAATGTTGTAAATAGTTTTTATCCTCCTCAATGATCTTTGCAAACGCCAAAATTATCGCCCTTTCTTTATACTTCGCACCCTCCTCTAAGAACTTATATGCTCTATCATATTCTTTTAAGGCTAGATAGTACTTTAAGAGGTATGAATTTTGTTCTTCCTTGTCTGACATTTGTTCATAATATTTAACAAATGACGCCAATATTTTTTCTCTATAAAACTTTCCATCTTTAAGATCTAATATTTCATAAATGCTTTCTCTTGAAAAATGCCAATGACCAACTTCATCCATTACAATGAACATTGCAAATTCTTTTAGAAATAAAGAAAACGTGTATTGTGAGAACTCTAATCCCAACTCGTTGAAAATAAACTCAACCTGTCTGTCATAAATACCATTGGGGGCAAGATGCAATATCTCAATAAAAACATCTAAATCTAAAATTTTATTTCTGCTTTTTGAAACGTGTTGAGCTATGACTTGAGCAAGATTGTCGCCAAGACCATTCACCATCTCTATTTGAAGTTTTTCAATGTTTGCGGAAAAAGAATCTCCGTTCTCTTCTGTTCTTCTATTTATTTCCTTGAATTCCGCACTCGACAAATTATTTATAGTCTGCAATAGCATCGATAAATATAGCGGATCTGCAACCGTACTGTAAAAGTTTTTTCCTCTTTTTATGATTGCTTCCAATAGATTGGGGCCCACCTTTTTACTTCTGTCGTTAAAATAATTTACAACGATTTCCTCCACGTCCTCTTGCTCATATTTCCCAAGGTCAACAATATTCCCTCCCATTGCAGAAACATATTGTATTAAATAATTCTCCTTTCTTATAGCAACTATAAATTTTACCCTACTATACGCAAAGGTATTGATTAGATTAAGGTGTTCTCTATTCTTAACAATACGTTCAAGATCGTCAATTACGATATAGATCTCTCTTTCCAAAGATATTCTGTTTACCGTTTGTCTAAATTCTAAAAGCAACTCCTCATTTGTCTTATCTTCACATTCTTCGACACCTAGAACGTTTAAGAAATATATTAATAGCCCTTTATAGTCTAGTATTTCTTCTCCTTTTGCGCTAAAAAACGGCAAAACGAATTTCCCTTCTAAAGATAGCTCTTTTGCTAATTTTGACAATAATAAGGTTTTACCGTTTGCGTCCTCTGAACTTATTGCAAAAATCGTGTTTTTAGATTCGTTTATATCTCTTAAGAGCATTCCCAAAAGCTCTTTTCGGCCCAAAAATTCGCCAGCGTTCTTTTCTATAATGGCATTTATAGTTCTTTGCTTGCGGAAAAACTCATCTCCTTCAATTTCTTCATATTCTTCCGCCATTAATTGAATAACATCCTGCATTAAACGTTGTTCAAAATCTTGTTCAACAACAAATGACTGGGCTTTTTCATCCCAAGAAGCACTATATTGTCTTATTTGATTTGGAAAATGCTCTACTAAATATTCTTTTATTGAATTGAGTTTTTCTGCCTCGTCCCCTTGAGACACATATTTTTTTCTAGCACTATCATCCTTACCAAAATCAACAGGTCGCCTAAAATAAAATAGGCACTTGGAAAGATCTGAAAAAGTGTTTGTCGCATATTTGATTTCTATTTCGGTTACGCTCTTATCCACCAAGTACGACTCTTCTATTCCTGCCTGATACGCCACGGATTGAACATCATCTTTCGTGGGAATCCAACCATAACGCTCACCTAAAAACACAATAAAATAAGGCTTTGTTTTCTTAATTTCATTAAGGCATATTTCCAGCACCTTTTTGTCATATTCATTTTCTTCTACTGAATCTACGTGTACCCCCCAACGTAAATCAATAAATGAAACCTCAACTTCTTTTTCCCTAACAATATTATTTATGTTATCCTCAACTTGAAATCTCATAATGTCTCTTTCTGTTTGCATATCGTTGAATGTGCTAGATAAAAAGAATGAACATTTTTTCATTGTAAAACCTCCTTCGTGTAATAAAATTATATCACTTTTATTTTATGAAAGCAATAATATTTGAAAAACGGATAGGCAAATTTACCTATCCGTTTTTTGTAGTTACTTAGTCTTTAGTTTCTTTTTTTGGCGTTTCATCTTTTAATCCAACAACCTCGTCAACGGGGAGAGCAAACGCTATGCCTTGCGCCGGCGTTTGTGAGCCGATTGCGCCGTATAACCCCTTCAAAATACCGTCGATAAGATCGGCTTTTGCTAAAATCATAACTATTTCCTTTTCGGGTTGAATAGAAATATTAAAGAATTTTTCTGCATCTTTAGAAATAGTACCTCTTCCGTGAAGAATCGTACCACCCTTTGCCCCGCACGCTTTAGCGGCGTCCATTGCGGTTTCCGAAAAACCGTTATTTACGATTGCTAAAATACATTTATAGCCTTTTTTCATTATTTCTTACCCCCGTCCTTAAGCGTTCTATCGTTGCTAAGCAGTTGATAAGCCGCAACGCCGATAATGCTGTCTAGTGGAATAGTATAAGCCACGCCCTTTCCGTTTTTTACTTTGTTAAATTTTTCGTTTAAGGTTTCAAGCGCGTCTTTAATTTTATCTTCTCTAACGAAAGAAACGATAGCCGATTTATCCGACTCGGCAAGCCCCAAAATATCAAGCATTTGGGAGTTTGCCGTTCCTTTGCCGTATAAAACGTATTGAACGCTTATTTCAAACTGTTCTAATAGATCTAGGTAAAAAAGCGTTTTACTTCTGTCCACGATCGTGATCAAAATCTTAAGTTTGCGAACGTTAGACACCTGTTTTTTTTGAGGCGAAGGTTTGTTTTCTTTTTTAACCGTAGGTTTTTTTATCTCTTTACTAGGCATATCCCTCTCCTATAAAAAACGAATAATTTGGTCGTCTTTATCGCCCAAAATCTTCTTCATTGCTAGCTTTTCGCTTAATCTCTTTTTAGAAAGAGAAGTAAAGCCTAAGAGCTGAATGGTAATAAGAGGCGTCATTGCAACCATTGCAACGATACCGAACGCATCGGATAGAATATTTCCGCCCATAGCGACGCACGTGCCGATAGCAAACGGCAAGATAAACGTCGAAGTTAACGGTCCAGACGCAACTCCGCCCGAGTCAAACGCGATCGCCGTGTAGATCTTAGGAACGAAGAACGAAAGTCCCAAAGAGATCAAGTACCCGGGGATCAAGTAGTATAAAATGGAAAAGCCGAAAATTATTCTAATTACCGAAAGACAAATAGACGTGCCGACACCGATACTTAAAGCGATCATCATCGACTTTTTAGAAACTGTGCCTTGAGTAATTTCTTCAACTTGCTTATTAAGAACGTGAACGGCAGGCTCTGCAAGGACTACCACGAGCCCCAAAACGAACCCAACAATAGTTACGGCGATAGGCGACGCGCTTGCGAGTTCTTTCCCCATTCTAAAGCCGACTGGCATAAACCCAACGTGCACCGCCGTTAAGAATATGATTAGCCCCACGTAAGTAAAGAGCGTGCCGATAATAATTTGGACGATCTTTTTCTTGGGGAGTTTAAGCATGGTAAAGTTTATGATAAAGAAGAACGCCACCACGAGTCCTAGAGCGATCGTAACGTCTTTAGTGGTGTTAAGTAAGGTCAAGAGCGTGCTAGACGCAATATTTTCGGGCAACGTATAGTCGTTAAGGTTAGGCGCGGAGATATCCCCACCGTTTATAAGGCTTAATAAAAGTACGGCAAGAATAGGCCCTACCGAACACATTGCAACTAAACCGAAACTGTTTTCGTTTGAATTTTTACCACCGATAGTCGCCGCTATACCAACGCCGAGTGCCATGATGAACGGAACGGTAATCGGCCCAGTCGTAACACCGCCCGAGTCGAACGACAAGGGTATTAAATTAAAGTTTTCGGGATCAACCGCTAACGCTAGTAATGCGAGCGCAAATAATACCATATAAAAGTACACGAGAAGGCTAGCCAAATCTTTCTTAAACACGATTTTAAGAATAGAAACGATTAAGAATAGCCCAACGCCGAGCGCCACGAAGATGATGATTAAACTACTTCCCACTTGGTTTGCTAGAACGGTTAAATCGGGTTCTGCAACGGTAATAAAGAAACCGAGCGAAAAACAAACGATTAAAAGGAGCTTTAAGTTTTTAGTCTTGGTTAAACCCGCACCGACGTGTTCGCCCATAGGCGTCATCGCAACGTCCGCACCAAGCGTAAATAATCCTATGCCTAGGATTAAAAACAAAGCCGATACGCTAAAGATTATAATTTCGCCAATCGAAAGATTGATAAGCGGTGTAAAATTTAAAATTATAACGATAAGCGTAACGGGTAATATTGAAAATAAAGATTCTTTAATCTTGCTAAAAAATAATCTTTTCATACCTAAAACCGTCTATTTATATTATTTTATCATAAAGTTAAAAATAATAAAAGGGAAAAACGCGATTTTATTTTTTTAAAGACGTTTCTTTCTCTTTTCGCACCTTTCTCTTAAAATATTATTAAAAAACGGATAGACAATCCTACCCGTTTTTTCCGTTTATATATAATTTACCATTTCTTTTCTGGAATATAATAGCCATTTTCAGCTTTATATGTTATCGTTGCCACCACATCTTTATCTCCATAGTTTTTCCACTCAAAGTTTATATCTAACTTATAGGGTGTTCCCGAAGGGTCTTTTTTTAACTTTTCTTTAATATTAGTTTGAATATTAGATGCGATGGCAATTGCCATTGCCGTCCTTTCGTATATAGAATCAATATTATTTAGTCTATGTTCCTTAAACGAATAGGAAGCAACTCTATCCACATAAACGCTAATAATAATTTCTTCAGATAGTTCCTCAATGTACGTAGAACGTTCTATCGATTCAATTCCAGAAATAAACGCTGAGGTTTTTGAGTGTATTATTTTTTTCACTAGCTCATTTTTTGCGTATTTTGAGCTTATTTTCGTTGCTGATTTTATATATTCCTTTTCATACGCAATGATTTTTTCACGCCTTTTCTCCCATCGACGAATATGCATAAAACGAGATAGAGGGAAAGCAATAGGGGCAAGTATTAAACCCAAAAGCCCTCCTAATAATGGCGCGCCGATGGGCGCAAAAATAACCCACCAAAGCCCCTCAACATCGCCAGAAGAACAGCTTACTATTCCATATAACGCCGTAGCAAGAATGCCAAACACACACATAAATCCCATATACTTACCAAAAGTTGGTGGCTCACTTGACACGCGGAATCTTTTTTCATACCCACCTGGTGACATCTTAAAGTCCATATTCCTTCTCCAAAAATCTTATTTTTAATATATTTTACACTAACCATTGGTTATATGTCAAGTATTTTTCTAACTAATGGTTATATAATAAATATATGGAAGATAACGTTATTAAAAAAAGATTAGAGGAAGAAATAAAAAATAGTGGGCTCACCACTATTGAAATTGCAAAGCGTATAAACGTTTCGCCCGAGATGATAACTCAGTATAAAACGACTAAAAAACTGCCTAAACTTGATACTTTTGCAAAACTTTGCAAAGAACTCGATTTAGACGCAAATTATATTTTAGGAATTAAAAATGATTAAAAGCGAATAGACTTTCTATTCGCTTTTATTTTTTAACTACTCTCTAGTTTATTAAATTGTTTTCATTTTATCGACGAATTCGTATGGGATTTGTAAATTCCCCATTCCTACGCCCATTTTTATATCGGGTTTATTTTTCCCGTGAAAATCACTTCCGCCACTTTCTAAAAGCTTAAACTCTTTTGCCAACCGAATAGAAAATTCTTGGTCTTCGATAGTGTATTTTGAATATCTCGTTTCCATTGCCATAAGCCCTGAGGCTTTTGCTTTAGGCAAGAACTCGATTAAGTCCTCTTTGTTTAAGTTAAGTAAGGGATGAGCCAAAACGGATACTGCACCGATAGATTTTATAAAATTCAAAACCTCAAAAACCGTTAATCTTTGAGGTGAAACGTAAAAGCCCGTTTGTTCTGATAAAATTGTATCAAATCCCTCTTTAACCGTTTTTATATACCCATTTTTAATTAGTTCGTTTGCAAAATGAACTCTATTTATTGAACCAACCGATTGCGATTTTATTCGTTCATAGTCTACGTTGTAGCCGTTTTTAATCAAGGTTTCAGCGAGCAATTTATTACTTTCTTCTTTGCGGATTTTTGGCGTTTCTAAAAATTTTTGCATATCTAACAAGCGATCCTCTATAAAAAGAGCAAGCACGTGCAATTCCTTGCCGTTATAATCAGAGGAAATTTCTACTCCGGCAATCACTTCCACTCTAGAATTTTTACCCTCAGTTAAAAAAGGCTCTAATCCGTCAACCGTGTTGTGATCGGTTAACGCAACGGCAAAAAACCCCGACTCTTCCGCTAGCTTTATAAGTTCTTTAGGACTACAACTTCCATCCGAATAGGTGGAATGAGTATGCAAATCACATAGTTTCATATCGTTATCCCTTTATTTTTAATCTTCTAAACAGGAATCCACGCTCACGTTCTCAATTCCGAACATCTTCGGGTCTAAATTGAATTGCTTACATAATTGTTCGAGTGTGAGATTTTGTTTGAATATTTTTTTCATGTCTTCTTCGCTTATTTTATCAATAGGCTCAAAATACGCACGACGTGAACTTGCCTTTATAACGAACGAGCGATAATCTCCCCCACAATAATCGTCATTGTAATCGTTGTCGTTATCGTCAAAATCACAAAATATCGAAAAATTCCCTATTTTATCTTCTAGATTTTTTAAGGCAGTTTCATACTCGTCTATTAAGTCGTAGATTTCTTGACTTCTCAAATCCATCGTTTCAAATTCATAGAGCAATTTTTCTCTACCAGTCTTCTCCATATAATAAACAAAAAAACTTGGATTGGCTGAAGAAAGACCAACAGTCTTACGTAAAAATTTCCTTGCTAATTGTTCTTTTTTAATAATTTCGTTCATAATGCCTCCTTAATTTTATTATATCATTTTTTATATATAATTTCAATAAAATAAAAACTCAAAATTCTAATGGCGAAAGCAAACTCATAGAGCGTAAGTCACAAGCACAAGTCTTCTCATAACATAAAAAATAACGGCGGGCTATTGCCTACCGTTATTTTTTCTGGTTGCGGGGAGGGGATTTCTTCTTGCTTTTTGCAAAGCAATTTACAGGTATCTCCAACCTATGCTTTGCAAAAATCTTCGGTCACCGCTAAAACGGTAGGTGTCTACCGTTTCTTAACTCTGTTTCAAATCCCCTCCCTTATGCTTTTAATAAAACAAAGAACGGATAGGCGTTTACCTATCCGTTCTTCGTTTGGTTGCGGGGAGGGGATTTGAACCTCCTGACCTTCGGGTTATCGCTAAAGCGCCAGTTTGTGGTTGCCCGAAAAAATTATCGGGCTTGCGCTTATCCTCTATTTTTTCGACCACTGCACGAGTTTTTGCTCGCTGTTTCGTCCACTGGACGCGCTCGCAACAACTCCCCAACAAGCAACGCTCGTCGTGCTCATAGTGCAAAGGACCAGCGAAAATTCTACAACTGCAGTAATGCAACAAAAAAGAGACACACCATTTTAGGTATGTCTCTTTTTTATTGGTTGCGGGGAGGGGATTTGAACCTCCTGACCTTCGGGTTATGAGCCCGACGAGCTACCAAGCTGCTCCACCCCGCGATATTATCTCTTTCGAGATGCCTATATATAATATACCTTCTTTTTCTATTTGTCAACCGTTATAAACGATTTTTCTTTTAAATTTCCCTTTTTCGACTTGTTTTTTGCGTCCTTCTTTGCTACAATACATATATATGCACGTTAACCTTTCGAATATGATTAAAAAAGGTCAAACCGTTGGCGTTGCCTTGTCTGGCGGAGCAGACTCCATGGCTTTACTACATTATCTTCTCTCCAAAAAGGACGCTATCGGCTTTAATCTTATCGCTATCAACGTTGAGCACGGCATTAGGGGTGACGAATCTATTTCCGATTCGGCTTTCGTTAAATCTTACTGCGAAAGTTTAGGCGTCTCCCTTCTTTCCTATTCGGTAGACGCCCCACTAAAGGCCAAACTCGACAAGCTCTCTCTCGAACAATCCGCAAGGACGCTCCGTTACGAGTGCTTTTACGATGCAATCAATTTAGGCAAGTGTGACGTGGTTGCAACCGCTCATCACCTTCTAGACAACGCCGAATCAATTTTGTTCAACCTTTTCCGTGGAACGGGGTTAAAAGGACTTTGCGGTATCAAGCAAAACTTTGAAAATAAAGTTATTCGCCCGTTTTTATCCGTATCAAAGGACGAAATTTTAGAATACGTATCAAAAAATCAAATACCGTTTGTAAACGACAGTACTAACTTTGACGACGAGTATACTAGAAATTATATCCGACTTAATATTCTTCCTAAAATCAAAGAAATCTTCCCCGACGTAGATAAAAATCTTTATCGTCTATCCGAAATTCTAACCCTTGAGGACGATTATCTCGACCAAACGGCTAAATCTTCGCTAGGCGTTGAAAGTGACGGCGCTATCTCTATTAAACTTGACCTTCCCCCCGCAATCTTTTCTCGCGCGGTTATCCTTGCCTTAAAAAATCTAGGCGTTAAAAAGGACTGGGAAAAACAACATATTGATAACGTTATCTCCCTTATTAGCCTAGAAAATGGTAGTAAAGTAAACCTTCTCAGTGGCGTCGTTGCCATTAAAGAATACGACAAAATCGTTTTATATTTAGAAAGTGATTTTGTTTGCGAAAGCTTGCCTTTTAAGTTAGGAACTATAAATTTTTTAGGCAAAACCCACTCTATTTCCCTAGTAGAAAGACCAACCGATCTAAAAAGTGGATTCTACCTAGATTATGACAAAATCCCAAAGACCGCCGTTATTCGCACCAAGGCGGACGGCGATGAATTCACCAAGTTTGGGGGCGGAACAAAATCTTTATCCGACTATTTTACGGACGAAAAAATTCCGCTAAGATTAAGGGAAAAGCTACCTATTATTGCGGACGGAAAAGTGGTTTTGGCTATTTTTGGCATCGCAATATCCCAAAAAGTCAAGGTGGACGAAAACACGAGTAAAATCATACAACTTATATAATGTATATAAAAAAGGTCAATTATTATCACATATTATTGACTTTTTTTGTTTTTTAGTGTAAAATACCTTTGTTTTTATAAAAATTTATTGGAGTATATCATGAACGTTTACGAACTTATTTCTTTTATCATCTACTTTTTATTCATGACCGGTATCGGTGTTTATTTCTTTGTAAAAAGTAAAGATAAAAGCGAAAAGGACTACTTCCTTGGCGGAAGAAACATGGGCGGTTGGGTTTCTGCATTGTCTGCAGGCGCTTCCGATATGTCCGCTTGGGTATTAATGGGACTTCCCGGTGCAATTTATTTTTCGGGACTCAATCAAATTTGGATTTCAATCGGACTTATTATCGGTACGGTTTGCGCATGGCTCTTTATCGCGCCTAAACTTCGCCGTTTTGCAATTAAAGCAAACGACTCTATCACCGTTCCCGAATTCTTATCTAACCGTTTCTTATCGAAATCCCCCACGCTCCGCATCGCGTGCGCAGTTGTTTTCGTGGTTGGATATCTTATCTACGCGGCATCTTCAATCTTTGCTTGCGGTAACCTTTTCTCGTTAATCGTTCCTAGCTCTACGGTTGATACGAAAGCTATCGGTATGATTCTCTTTACCATTATTATTCTTTCGTATACCTTACTCGGCGGATTTAAGGCAGTATGCTGGACGGACTTCTTCCAAGGCATGCTTATGCTTGCGGCTTTAATGATCGTTCCCATTATCGCGTCTATTATCGTTAGCGCAAACGGACCTTCTGCCGCTGCCGGCGAAATGCCCGAACATTACTTTAGCCTTTTAGTTAACGGAGAATTTAATTGGACGAGCGTTGCTAATATTCTTACCGGTTTTGGTTGGGGATTAGGTTACTTTGGCATGCCCCACATTATCGTTCGTTACATGTCTATTAAATCTAAAAAGGAAATGAGAAAATCTCAAATCATCGGTTCAACTTGGACCTTCCTTATTCTTACTATGACGACCGTTCTTGCTATCGTTGCAAGAACTTATCTCGACGCTCCACTTTCTAGTGGCGAAAAAGAACTCGTTTTCGCAAAAGTTGTTAGACAAATGTTCTCTTACGGTGCATTAGCGTTACTTGGTGGAATTTTAATCTCTGCTATCCTTGCCGCTGCAATGAGTACGGCGGATTCTCAACTTCTTGCATCTTCTTCGGCGTTTGCGTCTGATATTTATAAAACGGTAATCAATAAAAACGCAAGCGATAAAAAAGTACTAAACGTTGGTAGATACGCAGTTATCGGTGTTACCGTAATCGCTTTTGGTCTTGCAATGCTCGTTTATTATCTTGATATCACTAACCTTATGGGCTTAGTTTCTGCGGCGTGGTCGATCTTCGGCGCGGCGTTCAGTCCCGTAATTATTCTCGCATTGTTCTGGAAGAGATTTAACTATAAGGGTGCGGTTGCAAGTATTCTTTCGGGCTTTGGCGTATCAATTCTTTGGATGATACTCTTTAACCTTGAATACTACGGATTCACTAGCGTAATCCACAACACCGGCTTATACGAAATTATCCCCGGATTTATAGTTGGTTTAATCGTTGGTGTTGTAGTATCTCTCTGCACCAAGGCTCCTTCTAAAGAAGTCGTTGAACTCTTTGAAAGCGTTAAAGATTTTAAGGAAGACGATCAATGCGTAGCCGAATAATTTAATTTAAAAATACAACACCCACGGAAAATTCCGTGGGTGTTTTTTTATTCTTCTTTATTTAAGTCCTTAAAGCCCTTTCCCCTAACCTCTATTGATTCGTTTATTATTATAAACGCCGTGGAATCTATCTCCTTTACTATTTGTTTTACTTGAGATAATTGATGATTTTTAACGCACGTCATTAAAACGTTATGGTCTTTATGAGTATACATTCCCTCACCGTCCATCATGGTTATTCCCCTCGGACTCTTTTCTATAAGCGCTTTAGAAATCTCTTCGCCCTTGTCTGAAATTATAATGCACAGTTTTGACTTGTCTAGACCAACTAATATTATTTCGCTAACCTTAGTGCTTAAAAATATTACGATAAGCGCGTGTAGCATATTAGAGGGGTTTTTCGTTAATATCGCGCCAAGAACTACGATAATTCCGTCGATTATCCCAACGCATACGGGAATGCTAACTCTTTTGGTGATTTTAGCAACGATTCTACCCAGTAGTTCGGTTCCACCGCTTGAAAATTGATATCTAACGAAAAACCCTATTCCTATACCTTGGCAAAGCCCGCCGTATAAAGATGCCAAAACGCCGTCGGTAGTAAGGTTTAGGGGAATCATTGCTAAAAGGTCGGTTACCACGCCCAAGAACACAACCGTAAGCAAACACTTTAATATAAATTTTATTCCGTTCATTTTAATGCCGACGATTAAAATAGGAATATTAAATAGTATTATAAGCGTGCCGACGGGAATTATATCGTAAAAATGCGTTATCATTACGGCTAAACCGGAAACACCGCCCGCAACGATTGAATTAGGCGCTAAAAACAAGCTCGTGCTTGCACCGTACGCCACGCAAGCAATTAGCATGAAGATATAGCCTTTTGCTTGGTTTAATATTTTGTTTTTCATATTACTCCTTATAAGGATTGTGCCCCGAAGTTCTATATTCGGTTAAAAAATGTGACTCAAGTAGTTCGCAGAGCGAGCCGTCGTATTCGGCAAGCGCCAAAAATTCCGTGCCCATTTGGTTTCCCCAACTGTAAACGATAACCGTTTTGCCTTTGTAATCGCAAAAGTCGATATCGCTATTATTACAGTCGAAGGCGTTAAACACTTGCGCTTTTTCTTGCTCGGTAAAATTATCGGGGTTGATGAGTTTTTTATCGTCGTCATCGGGAGTCATAAATGGGTTAATATCGCCAACTTCGTAGGTCTTAAAGTCTGCAGTTCTAACGATATAAGGAATCCATCTTTCAAAGGGAGCGCTCTCTAAATTTACGATGTAATAATAGCCGTTATAATATCTAATTGACGGACAAGCCGTATAAGTTTCCTTTTTATACATAGTTTCTTCAAACGGCATAAGTTCCCAATTCATAAGGTCCTTTGATTTGGCAAAAACAATAGTAAAATTGCAACCGATCACGGGATGTGCGCTTTCGCGAGTGCCGAGTTCTATCGCCATAACGTATCCGTCTGGGCCTTTACAAACGGACGTATTGAACGCGCAAACGTCTTCGGAAAGAGTTATCGCGGGTGCGCTTTGCCAGTTTTCTAAATCATCTGACCAAAAAACGTCTATTTGGTTGGTCCAACCGTCCCCACCGCGAATACCGTGCACGTAAACAATGCCGTCCTCTTCGTAAGCGCTACCAAACGCGTGATCAAAGCCAAAGGGCTTATATTCCTTGCCCGTTTCCATATTAATAATATGATAATAGCCTTTTTCTACGCCGTTATGAGCCCAAGAATCGGCTCTAACCCACTCGAACATCATTAAATCACCCTTCCAAACGAAAGGAGTTGCCTCAACGTAGTTCACCTTTAGAGTGCCTAGTTTTTTTATCTTCTTGTCGCGAATAGGCATCTTTTTGTAACAAATTTCCTTAAAATAATTGTTAAATTTCATATCTAGTTCTCCTTTTTTTGATTATATCATAACACCTATTTGTTTTCAATAGGTTTACCAACTATGTGATAGATTTTTTGCTCGGTCTCTTTTTTATCGTAAGTAATATATCTTAAATGCAAAATATCCCCCTCGACAAGTGCGTGACCGCCGTGTGGATTTGCGTCTTCCTCTCTTGCAAACTCGTTCTTTTTAACCGCCAAAACGTAGCATCTAGCCGGCCACAAAATATCTCTTAACTGTTTTCCCTCTGCAAAAGAGTTGGCTTGAACGGTATAAAAATTCTCTACGACGGTAGACGTTTTGCCCGCAAGAAGAAGTTCTTGCCTTTGCTCTACTACCATATCGGTTATAGAACTCTCCTTAAAAATTTCAGTTATTACAAACGCCGTTATGCTTACGATTATAACGTAAACGATATTACTGCCACCGCCTAGCGCCTCGACCGAGAATAGAATTGCGGTAATGGGCATCTTCATTAATCCCGAAATGCACGCCGTTATACCTAGCGTTAAAATAATCGTATAAAACTCGCTAGATAAACCAAGAGCGTCTATAAGTAAACTACCCATTAGCGCCGAAACGATTGCACCGATTGCAAGTAAGGGCAAAAACATTCCTCCCGTTATTCCGTTGGTATTTGCCGATAAGGTGAGGGTGGAACGGACTAGTAATATGGCAAATAACATTAAAACTTCAGGGCTATCTATTATTATTTGGTGAATTAAATTGTGTCCAGTTGAGATAAAGTGGGTGGAAATTAATCCCGAACCAAACACAAGCGCAAAAATTGAGAATATTTTAATATAAGGCGGAATTTTGTTTAGCGTTTTCTTGAATAAAGCACGGATTAAACGATAATATTTTAAGAAAATTACCGCAAAGATTCCCATAATAACGCCTATAACTACCGGTATCCACACGTCTTTAACGGTTAGGGTAATTAGCGTTAGTTCTGGAAAAAGAGACGTGCTAACGCCAAATATGGGAGCTAAGATTTCCGTCAGCCCGAACGCAAACATTACCGCCGTTGACGAAACTATGATTATCATGGGCGAAAGTCTTTGGTGTGCCTCTTCTATGGCGAACATTATTCCCGAAATAGGTGCACCGGTCGCAACGGCAAAACCTGCGCATGCGCCACCCGTCATAGAATATCTGGTCCACGGCTTGTGTTTTTCGTTAAAGGGAGAAATGCACCCCCTACCTATAGCCGTGCCCATTTGAACGGCAGGACCTTCGTTGCCGAGCGGAACGCCTATTAAAAAAGTTACGAGCGACATGAAGAATACGCCGATTAAAGTTCTAAGCCACTTAAAACTTATTATATCTCTTAAAATACCTATAGAGGTTGGAATTCCTCCCCCACGAAGATTAGGGGTTTTTTTATAGAATATGGAAAATAAATAGGCAATAAAAAATAACCCTAATAAGACGATAGGAATAAAATATAATCGATTGGACACAAAAGAATAACCAACCGTTGAAAAATAGATCACTTTACTTGCAAGCCACTTATAAAGGGTTAATACGACTGCGACTATCGCGCCCGTAACAATGCCAAATAAAACGGCAGGGACTAATAAATTTATAACGTAATTCTTAAAATGCTTTCCCATAAAGTTCCTCGTTAGTTTTATCGGCTTTATTATAAATCAAAATCAAACTAATATCAACGATATTAAACACTAAAAATCTTTTTATTGTTATTAAAATTATCAAATGTAAGTCACTAAAAAAGATATAATCTTAAAAAAATTCAATATAGTTAAAATTTAGTTTGACATTTATAAAAAAATATATTAAAATAAACGAGCATTAAACAAGAAATGCGCCGCTAGCTCAGCTGAAACTGAAAGAAAGTCAAAGAAAGCCCGTCATTCGTGTTTCCTCACTTTCGTTCGGGCACAGAGCGTCTTCAACGCTCCATCCATCTTCGCTATTGGCCATACAACTTAATGACAATTTGCGCCGCTAGCTCAGCTGGATAGAGCGTTGGTCTACGGAACCAAAGGCCAGGAGTTCGAATCTCTTGCGGCGCGCCAAGAAAAACAGTTGCCTATTTTTGCAACTGTTTTTTGTATTATTCGTGATACTTTTGTTACAAACTAAAAGTATCACGATTTTGTATTGCAAAACGAAATTTTCTTTGTATAATGAAATTAAGACGTTTTCAAGGAGGCATCGTATGAAATTTAGTGAGCGCTTGAAAGATTTTAGAAAACAAAATAATATAACTCAACAAGAGCTTGCCGATAAACTTTTTGTTTCTCGTTCCGCCATTGCCAAATGGGAACAAGACCGAGGACTTCCTAGCGAAGATATTTTGCAAAAGATTTCCGAACTAATCGGTATCCCCATTGAAGAACTTATTCCCGAAAAAGAACTTAGAGCGATCACGATAGAAAACAACAACAAATTAAACAGACAAAAATTTAACTTTAAGGTCTTGTTTTCTATATTGCTAGCCTCTATAATTTTACTTTCAATTGTTTTTTCCGTCGTTTTGACCGGTCTTAAAAACGACAATCCTCCGCCCAAAGAAGGTTCGGCAACCGCATTTTGTCGCGCCGAAGTACACGGAGAAATTTTAACCTTAGAAAATCACAAAGCACCACTAGTTTTTTCGGTAAACGTAAATTTAAACGATACTTCTATTGAATATTTAGACAAATACGGTTATCCGTCTTCTCTAAAAAACGTAAAAACAGGATATAAATTAAAATTTGCATACACCTATTCTGAAGACCAAGAACAAATTAGAACTTTTGGAAAAGTTACGGGTATTTATTTAATCGACGATTACGTTCATGGCGAACTTATAACTAAGGGTTTTTTCCTTTCAACTAGCGAGTATACCGGCGACAAAGTTCCCATCTACTGCCCAAACTTTGACTATATGTGTAACGACTACGCTGAAACTATAAATGGTATAATTTATGGATCGGAATATAGGTTTCCATACTTTTTAGTGGGGGATAAAAATCTTTCTTACGCTAGACTTGTAGACGTCATTGAACGCGGAGAAACCATTTCAACGTCTCCTTATACTGAACAAATTATTCGACAAAGTTATTCTCTTTCGATTAACGTTTCCGATCGCGTTGAAACTATTTACGTTTACGCCGTTGATAATAGCGAAAAGGGTTATCGCGAATACCATAGATTTGATAAAACCGACTTTATCCATATGGAAGGACAAATACTTCATCTAAACTGGTACGACGCCGATCACCACGCGTATAAAACCGAAGTTACTATAAATCTATACGTACATTTTGTACCAAGCAGTTCTATTGTTATCGACGAATTTAATAAATCGGGAGAATTAGTAAAAAGCACTTATTTATATACTTATGAACAAGCAAATTCTCTCCCCTATTTCATAACTGAAGACGGCGTTAGATTTGTAAGAGTTTCAAACCCTGGCGAAGGAAACGGCTTCATTTACGCCGTTGGTGAATCATTTACGATTAGCCTACCGACCGATTACGGCTATATGCAAAGTTGCACGATAAAACTTTTATAACTTATCACACAAAAAGAACTCGGTGAATTCACCGAGTTCTTTTGTTATTAATCTTTAATAAATTCGCAAATCTTTTCTGCAACGAATCTGTGTCCTTTATCGTTAGGGTGCAATCCGTCTGCAAAATATTCGCTCTCACCCTCTGGGGGCATAGGTAAGCCGTCGTTAAATAAATCGATATACTTTAGTCCGTATAAATCTACGTAATACTTTATGGTGTTTACGTAGTCTTCAAGCCCTTTGTTTGTAATCGCGTTTTTATTTTCGAGCATTCCTGCCCTTTTTAGTGGCAGTATAACGACTAGTTTTTCTTTGCCAAAGTCATTGATTAGCGTTGTAAACAAACTTTTAACCGCGCCGTGAAAGGTAAAAAGACTATCGTCCCCCACGCTTCCAAACGGTGCATCTCCGTGCCCAAAGTCGTTCGTTCCGCCAAAGACGAAAAGCATATCAACGCTTTTATCTAAAAGTATAGTTCTTAAATTAAAGTCTATATCGTGGCGGTGTTCTTTTGACGGGGCTTTTTGCCTTGCAATTCTCGTTCCGCCGATACCGTAGTTAATAACTTCAGAGCCAAGAATTTCTTTAACTTGCTCAACGTAACACTTTTCAATAGTGCTTGCGCCAGATCCTTGCGTGATGCTGTCGCCTAAAAATGCTAATCTCATTATTTTAAAATCGCCTTAATTCTTCTAACGCCACTTGACGAACTTTCTTCCTTTTTAATTACGAAAGATCCTAAATCGCCCGTGTTCTTTACGTGCGGTCCACCGCAAATTTGTTTGTCAACGCCGTCGATCGTATAAATCGATACGATTTGATCGTCGCTATCAGCGTTGAACACACCGTAAGCACCAGCCTTAACTGCGTCAGCGTACTTTTCTTCCGTTCTAACGACGTCTATCTTTTTAGCGATAACGTCGTTAACGAAGTCTTCTAACTCTTTTAATTCTTCGGCAGTCATCTTGTGGTCTAAGTTAAAGTCAAAACGGAGTCTTTCTTCGGTTATGTTAGAGCCTTTTTGTTCAGTGCCCGTGCCAAACATTTTTCTTAAGCCTGCAAGCATAATATGCGTTGCGGTGTGATATTTGGTCGTCGTTTCGCTTTGTTCTGTTAGTCCACCTTTTGCCGATTGAGCTTGCGCTTTAGAGAGTTCTTGGTGTGTCTTAAACGCCTCGTTAAAGCCGTTCTCGTCCACGACCAAACCACGCTCGGTTGCAAGTTCGATAGTTAGTTCTAAGGGGAATCCGAACGTATCGTATAATCTAAACGCTTGCTTACCGCTAATTTCCTTTTCAGGAACGTACGACGGATCTTTTTGACTCATAAACGCGTTCTTTCTTTCTAATCCAACGATACATTTATCAAACTCTTTCATACCGCTAGAGAGTGCAGATTCGAATTTTTTGATTTCTTTAGTGATTTCGTCGATAATATAATCTTTCTTTTCTACGAGTAAGGGATATGCCTCGTCGTAAATCTTTTCGATAAAGATTTTAGCAACTGCGTTCATTTCGGTTGCCTCGATTCCTAAATTCTTGCAGTATCTAATCGCTCTTCTAAGAAGTCTTCTTAAGATATAGCCTGCGCCCGTGTTAGAGGGAACTATGCCGTTCTTATCGCCGATAAGCATAACCGCAGTTCTAGTGTGGTCGGCAACGATTCTCATCGCCTTAGTGTCTTGTGCGTTTACACCGTATTCCCTGCCCGACGCGCTTGATAAATAGTTGATTACTTCTAAGAAAAGGTCGGTTTTATAACCGTCGTCAAGACCGTTTAAGAAAAGTAAAAGTCTATCTAAACCAAAGCCCGTATCAACGTTTTTATTTTCGAGTTCGGTGTACTTTCCGCCCTCTAATTTTTTGTATTGCATATAAACGTCGTTGCCGATTTCAACGTATCTTCCGCAGTCGCAGTTAACGTCGCAATTTTCTGAGCAAGGATTATCGTGACGGGGATAGAACCACTCGTTATCAGGTCCGCAAGGCGTTCCAACCGTACCTTCTAATTCCCACCAGTTGTTAGACTTGTCGAGATAAAAGATGTTTTCGGGTTTAATTCCGAGTTCTTTTAAGTAGCCTGCCGTTTGTTCGTCACGAGGAACAGAGTCGTTCCCCTCGAAAACGGTAGAGCAAATTTTATCTTTGTCAAAACCAAAAACTTCGGTCAATAGTTCAAACGACCATTTGGTTTTTTCTTTCTTAAAATAATCGCCGAGCGACCAGTTACCCATCATTTCAAAGAAGGTAAAGTGCGTTGCGTCGCCAACCGAGTCGATATCGACCGTTCTAACGCAACCTTGAACGTTACACAATCTCGTGCCCATAGGGTGCTTTTTACCTAAAAGGTAAGGCATTAAAGGTTGCATGCCCGCAACGTTAAACATAACGCCCGTCGTTCCGTCACCGATTAAAGACACTGCGCCGATATTAACGTGTCCGCGATCTTCGTAAAATTTAATCCATTTGTTTCTTAATTCTTTAGATGTAATCATTTTTTTATACCGTATAATTATTTTTTAGATAAAGTATATCCGTCTTTTGCGTCTTTTACTAAGTAGCCAAGTTCTAAAAGTTTATCGCGAAGTAGATCTGATTTTGCCCAGTCTTTTTGTACTCTTGCCGTCCATCTTTCGTCCGCAATCGCCTTAACTTCCGCAGGAATTTCTTCTTCTTTTTTGCCGTATTTTTCGATAAACGCTTTAGCGTCTTCCTTAAATAAGCCTATAAGCGCGTAAGTCTTTTTAATTTGCGCGATATCGCAAAGCGCACTATTATCTCCCGAATTAATTTTCGATTTAATCGACTTAAAGTAGCCGAATAAATTGCTTATTGCAAGAGCAGTGTTAAAGTCGTCGTCCATAGCAAAGTTAAAATCGTTATCGATTGCAGTATTTTCACCGCTTATATCGCCAAAGGTTTCTTGCGCCTTTAGGATAAGAGAATAAAAATCGCAAAGGTGCTTTTCCGCCGTCGGGAAAAGATCGTCGGTAACGTTAATATCTCCACGGTAGTTAGTTTGAAGCAAAGCAAACTTAACCGTTTCCGCCGAGTATTTGTCGAGCAAGTCTTTTAAGAAAAGACTGTTGCCGAGCGATTTACTCATCTTTTGACCGTTAACCTTAATTAAACCGTTGTGAATCCAGTAAGACGCAAATTGCTTGCCCGTTAAAGCCTCCGTTTGCGCGATTTCGTTTTCGTGGTGGGGGAAAATTAAATCTCTTCCGCCGCCGTGAATATCAATTCTATCGCCGAACGCTTTTTTGTTCATGGTCGAACATTCAATATGCCAACCGGGTCTACCCTCGCCCCAAGGTGAACTCCAGCTAGGCTCTCCCGCCTTTGCCGATTTCCAAAGTGCAAAGTCTAGCGGATTTTGTTTCATTTCGTCGTTATCAACTCTAACGCCGTTCATAGCGTCCTCAAGATTTCTATGCGATAATCTTCCGTACGAGGGGAAACTTTCAACCGAGAAATATACGTCCCCTTTGTCGGTCGCATATGCGTGTCCCTTTTCAATAAGGGTTGAAACGAAATCGATAATATCGTCGATACTTTCGGTCGCCTTAAGCCATAAACTTGGATCGTCAACGGCAAGACGCGCCATTTGTTCGTCGATATTTTTAATCATCATCTTAGCGTATTCGTCGGCGGGAATACCAGTTTCGTTAGATTTAGCGATAATCTTATCGTCAACGTCCGTATAATTTCTCGCATACGTAACGTCAAATCCCTTTTTCTCTAGATATTTTCTAATGATATCGTAGATAAGCGCTTGGTAAGCGTGACCTATGTGCGCCTCTCCAGAAACGGTGATACCGCACGCATACATCTTAACCTTTCCCTCTTCTAAAGGGATAAATTCTTGTTTTTTACCTGATAAAGTGTTGTAAATTTTCATAGTCTAATCTTCTTTATTCTCTAACTTTTTAATTTTTTCTTCCAAAAGGAAAATCATTTCTCTTAAATGGCAAATTTCTTCGTGCAAAGGATCGCGCTTTTCTTGTTCTAAATCGCTTACCTTTTCGCCGTTTACTCTAACCACTATTCCTGGAACGCCAACCACCGTCGCATACGGCGGAACTTCCTTTAATACTACTGCGCCAGCGCCTATCTTGGCGTATTCTCCAACGGTAAATCCGCCGAGAACTTTAGCGCCCGCACTTATCATTGCGCCCTTTTTAATGGTGGGGTGACGTTTGCCCGTTTGCTTACCCGTTCCCCCTAAAGTAACGCCTTGATAAATAACTACTCCTTCCTCGATCTCAGCCGTTTCGCCGATAACTACGCCCGTGCCGTGGTCGATGAATACTCCGCCCGCAATTTTTGCCGCAGGGTGAATTTCAATTCCCGTTCTAAACTTTGCCCATTGACTTATCATCCTTGCGAGAAGTTTTAGTTTTATCTTATGGAAGAAATACGCCACCCTATGCCACGAAAGTGCACGAACACCCGAATAGGTAAGCCATATTTCAAACTTATTTCTTGCAGCAGGGTCGTTTTCTTTCGCCGCCCTTATATCTGCTCTTAATCTCTTAAACATATTACTCCGTAAATTTACTAATATAATATCAAATATTTATATATTTAGCAAGCGTTAATAATTAATAAACCTTAATTCCACGCTCTAAAATATTCGTCTTTAATTCTTTAGAAAAATCACTATCCACAACCATACAGTTTATATCGTCTAGTTTGGCGAAAGTGTAGGGGGTTTTTTTGTTGACTTTAGAACTATCGAGTAACATAATAACTAGATCGGCTTTCTTAATAACCGCCCTTTTTACTTCGGCTTCCGATTGACTTCCGCAAGTGAAGTCCCCCGTGTCTTTAATAAATCCCGTAGCCGTCATAACCGCAGTTTGAATATGAACTTGACCAATAAAGTCCAAACAACTTCTACCTACCGTGATAAAGTTACTCTTCCTTAAATCCCCACCTAGCATAGTAACGGTTGGGCGTTCTTTACCCAAAATAGTTTCGGCAATGACGATAGCGTTGGTTAAAACGTAAAAACTGTCGTCGGGAAGTGCCCTCGCAAAATAAGTAGTGGTCGATCCGCCGTCAATAAAAATACAACTCTTCCTTTGTACTAAACCGACCGCCTTTTCGGCAATCTCTATCTTTTCGGCAGCGTTAAAACTAATACGCTCGGAAAAGTCTGCTTCTTTAGCGCGAAGAACGGTATTGATGGACACCGCTCCCCCCGAAACTCTTAACACCGCGTTATCTTCTTCAAGGCGAACGAGATCTCTTCTTAGCGTCATAGACGAAACGTTCGGGAAAGCGTTTTCAAGTTCCTTTAAGGTGACTTTGCCGTTTTTATCGATATATTCTTTTATTAAAAGTAATCTGTCTTTCATAATACTCCTTGATCTACTACCCTTTTATTTTATCACTTTTATACTCTCTTTTGCAAGTTGATAGAGAAAGAAATTAACAACTTTAGTGTTAAAATTTTTCATTTTTTATAAATATTCGGTTGGGTTTTTGCTTTTTTGCCTTAAAATAATTGATTTTAAGTTTAATAACATATATAATATGTTAAAAGACAAAACTTGGAGATAAATATGCTCGATTTAAGAAGAATTCAGGAAAACAAAGAACAAGTAGAAGAATTATTACTTCGCAAGGGCTTTAAAGCCGACTTCGATACTATTCTTTCTCTCGACAAAGAAAGAAAGGCTATTATCGGCGAAGTTGAACAATATAAAGCGCAAAGAAACAAAGTATCGGCGCAAATCCCCGCTCTTAAAAAAGCAGGCGAGCCCGTTGAACACATCTTTGCCGAAATGCGCGATTTAGGCGACAAAATCTCTAATTGCGACGCAAAGGTAAAAGAACTTGAAGAAAAAGTTTTCGATCTTTTATCTCGTATCCCCAATATTCCCGACGCTGACCTATTATCCGGCGAAAAGGAAAACAACCAAGTAGTTAAAGTGGTAGGCGAAGTTCCCACCTTTGACTTCCCCATGCAAAACCACGTTGACCTTTGCACGAAACTTGGCATTATCGACTACGAAAGAGGAACTAAACTCTCTGGCGGCGGATACTGGCTATATCGTGGGGACGGCGCAAGACTAGAATGGGCGCTCCTTAACTTCTTTATTTCAGAACACTTAAAGGACGGATACGAATTTATTCTTCCTCCCCATCAATTAGGATATAACTGCGGATTCGGCGCAGGTCAATTCCCCAAATTCTCAGACGAAGTTTACTGGCTTGACTGCGACGAAGATAGAAAGAAAAACCGCTTTATGCTCCCCACGGCTGAAACGGCGCTCGTTAATATGTATGCAGGCGAAATAGTTGACGAATCTAAACTTCCCATGAAGTTTTTCGCTTACACTCCTTGCTATAGAAAAGAGGCGGGTTCATACCGTGCGGAAGAACGTGGTATGATTAGAGGACATCAATTCAACAAAGTTGAAATGGTTCAATACGCACACCCCGATCGTTCTATGGAGGCTTTTGAAGAATTAGTTAATAAAGCCGCAAGCTTAATCGAAAAATTAGGATTACACTTTAGAATATCAAAACTTGCCGCAGGCGATTGCTCGGCTTCAATGGCTAGAACTTACGATATTGAAGTTTGGATTCCCAGTATGGGCATCTATAAAGAAGTAAGTTCGGTTTCTAACGCAAACGACTATCAAGCAAGAAGAAACAACACTAAATACCGCGATTCAAAGACGGGTAAGCCCGCTTATCTACACACGCTTAACGGTTCTGGGCTCGCTACTAGCCGTGTATTCCCCGCTTTAATCGAACAATATCAACACGCCGACGGTAGCGTAAGAGTGCCCGACGTGTTAGTTCCCTTTATGGGCGGTCAAACGGTTATCAAACCCTAAAAACATCTAAAATTAAAGCGCTAAGAGGCCTTCTTGGCGCTTTTAGTTTATTTAAAACGTGTACTTTAATTTACGATAGTATAAAAATTATTTGACGATTTGATAAAGACAAGTATATAATACTTGTATTAGAATATAGACGAACTTTATTTGTTTTGGGTGGAATATGTATTTCGTAGTTTTAGCAATTATTTATCTAATCTTCGTTGGGCTAGGCATGCCCGACTCAATTTTAGGCTCGGCTTGGCCGAATATGGTAACCGAGTTCGGCTTTTTAGATTTACATCAATCGTTAATCACCATCGCTCTTTCGATTGCGACGGCGTTTGCCGGAATTATCGGCACGCGTTTAATCAATAAACTTGGAGTGGGCGTTATGATGGCAATAAGTACTACTCTTGCATCGGTTTCGCTCCTTTTGTTCTCGTTTGCAAACTCTATTTGGGCGATGTGCGTTTTGTCCATTCCTTTAGGACTTGGCGCGGGCATCATTTGCGCAGGACTTAATAACTACGCGTCGGTAAACTATAAATCTTCACACGTAAACTTTTTACACTGCTTTTACGGAATAGGCATGATGCTAAGCCCTTATCTTTTATCCCTAACTTTAAGCTCTGGCGGTTGGCGACAAGGATATATGCTCGTTTTCTATATCTACGGCGCGATTTCTTTAATCACGATCGCAACCTTGCCACTATGGAAAAAAGTTAAATCGAGAAAAGAATCTTTAGGCGAAGAAATTAAACCCATCACCCTTTCGGTTAAACAAATGGCGAAGATGCCTGCCGTTCGTTGGGCGTGGGTGGCGTTTTTTTCAATGAGTAGTATCGAGTTTACTTGTAACTACTGGGCTGCAACCTTTTTCGTTGACACCTTTGAACTCGCAGATAGCGTTGCGGCAGGATTCGTTACCTTCTTCTTCCTTGGCGGAATTGCAAGTAAGTTTTTAGCAGGTATTGCCGTAACCAAAGTTAAACCCAAATACGTTCTTTTTGCGGGATATGCTGTTGAACTAATAGGCATATTGCTTATGATTTTACCGCTCCCCGTAATCTTTAAGGTCGTTGGCCTTGCTTTAATCGGCTTTGGTAGCGGTCCTACCAACCCAACCCTTATGTCGGTTGTTCCAGGTAACTTTGGCAAGGACATTTCTCAATCGATCGTCAGCACGCAAATGGCGTCTGCTAATATGGGACTAATCTTCGGCACGGTGTTGTTCGCTCTAATTTCGGACTTCGTATCCGCCGCCGTTTTACCCTATTTCTTACTAATTATGCTCGCATTTTTGGTTCTCGCAAACGTAATGTATAACCGTGCACCCAAACAAACGAGCAAAGATTTAGGACTTGTTCCTATGGATGACAAATAAAAATTTTAGGATATAATTTATGAAGAAAATCGCACAGTTTTTTAAGGTAAGCGAAAATGAATACCTTAAAAGCGGAACTAAAGAACAATTTGAAAGCGTTATTTTGCCAAAGAGAGCAACCGTTGGTAGCGCGGGTTACGATTTTTTTGCGCCCCACGATTTTACCTTAGAACCTAATGAAACGGCAAAAGTTCCCACGGGAATACGCGTCAAAATTGACGAGGGGTGGGTGCTTAAGATATACCCAAGAAGTAGCCTTGGCTTTAAGTATAGACTACGCCTAGATAACACCGTTGGCATTATCGATAGCGACTACTATTTCGCCGAAAACGAAGGGCATATTTTTATAAAGATAACCAACTGCGGAGATAAACCGCTCACCGTAGAAAAGGGCAAAGCGTTTGCTCAAGGCGTGTTCGTTGAATACGGCATCACGGTAGACGACGAGTGTGAAAGCGTTCGTACGGGCGGATTCGGCAGTACGGATAAAAATTAATAAAGGGAGAAATTTTATGAGAAAAATCAAAGTAGAAAAACTAACGAAATCGGCATTTGCGCCTTTTGGCGAATACTACAACTTCGCTAAGCCAGACGGATATCCTTTAACGGGCGAAATTCACGCTTTCTATCCCGATAGACTTACTGCTTTCTTCGGAAAGAACGTTGCTTTTTCACCAATCGTCGTTAAAAAGCCAAACGAAATGAAAATCACCCAAGCTGAATATCACACCACCACCTGCGAAATGATTATGCCACTATCAGACGATATGATCGTGCACGTTGCTCCCCCTTCTGCAGGTAAGCCCGTTCCCGATCACACCAAAGCGTTTTTAGTACCCAAAAACACTATGATAAAGATGAACGCATGCGTATGGCATTTAGCCCCCTTACCCGCTAAAAAGGACGAATTGACGGCGTTAATCGTTCTTCCCGAATGTACTTATCTAAACGACCTTTTCGTGGTTGATTTTAACGAAGACGAACAATTTATCATTGAAAAATAAACTTTATAAAAGATAAAGACTGCAAAATTCTTGCAGTCTTTTTTTTAATCTTCAATAGTGTATTTATATAAAACCGATTTAGAAACTCCACGCTCCTTAGCGACCTTTTTTAGCGCATCCTTTTTATCTAATCCTTGATTTATATAGTATTCTATATGCTCCCTTTCGCTTAAAGAAAGAAGGTCACAACTTTTCTCTTTTCCGCTAACGACTAAAACGTATTCGCCTTTAGGCTCGCTTGCTAGTCCGTCTTTTAAGTTAAACCTTTCGGCGCGCTCGTGAATTTTAGTGATCTCCTTTACGGCAACCGCTACTCTATCCCCAAAGACGCTATAAATACTCTCTATATCCTTTTTTACGTCGTGCGGTGCGGAATAAAAAAGCAAGGTTAAATCTAAGTCTTTATACTTTTCTAAAAACTCGCGTCTTTCTCCGCTTTTTTGTGGCAAAAATCCTAAAAAACAAAATCTAGAACTGTCAAGCCCACTTAAAATAAGTGCCGAAACGAACGCGCACGCGCCGGGAACGACGGTAAATTCTAGACCGTTTTCAATTAGCATTTCAGCTAAAACGTTACCGGGATCTGATATTACGGGCATACCAGCGTCCGTAATAAGCGCAATATTTTTGCCCGTTTTAAGTTTTTCTATAATCTTTTCGCCCGATTCTTTTTCGTTAAATTTGTGATAAGAAAAAAGTGGTTTTTTTATTTCGTAATGATTAAGTAAAACCCTTGAGTGGCGAGTGTCTTCACAAGCAATTTCATCCACTTCTTTAAGCACTTGTATTGCTCGAAGAGAAATATCTTTAAGATTGCCGATCGGCGTTCCAATAAAATATAACATATCTAATTTATAGCAGTCTTAAGAATTTTAAGTCCGCTCTTTCCCCCTTTAACACCCTCAATCAAAACGAGATAGGGCTCTTTATTCTCTCCACCCGAAACGGGCTGAACGGTTTTTGGCTCGATTCCAACCTTTTTCATTTCAAAAATAACGTCCGCAAGCCTATCCGCTCTATGCACCATATTTACTCTTCCGCCGTATTTTAAGCATTTACTAACGGCAAAAATAAGTTCTGATAAAGTTAGTGCGATCTCCGCCTTGCAAATAGCAACGCTCTCATTCTCATCCACTTCTCCGCTTTCTTTCTTAGCGTAAGGCGGATTGCACACGATAAGCGAAAACTTGCCCGCATAAGAATTATCTATATCTTGAATACGAGTATTAACGCCAAAAAACTTATCTTCTAGTCCGTTTTCTTTTATCGACATCATAGACAAATCGAAAAGAGGTTTTTGTAATTCAAATAGCGTTACGCTTGCAATTTTGTCAGGATTAAGCCCGTATAAATGCACGCCGACTATTCCGCTACCCGAACAAAAATCCGCCACCACGTCCCCCTTTTTCACCTTTGCAAAGCGTGACAAAAGCACCGCGTCCGAAGTAAAGCGGTAAAGGGAATCGTCTTGATAAATTTTAAGGTTTAATAGTCCTAAATCTTCTTCTCTTAACATTATATATACGCGCGTAGAAAACTAACTCATAAACAAAAAGGCACGAAAGAACTTTTCGTGCCTTAAAGTTTAGATTTCTTATTCTTCTGAAATCGCTCCAACGGGGCAACCTTCTGCACATGCACCGCATGATACGCATGCTTCTGCATCGATAACGTATTGGGTATCGCCCTCGCTAATAGCGCCACAAGGACAGGTATCTGCACAAGCGCCGCAAGAAATGCATTCGTCACTAATTTTGTAAGCCATAATTGGTTTCCTCCTACATAAAAATCACTTATTGTTATTTTAGCACAAACTTTTTTGTTTGTAAACAAACTAATCTAAAATTTTCGCCATTTCTTCAGAAATACTATCTTTTTCTGAATCCTCTTTGTCGTTTTGTTTGTTCTTTTTGAACTCTAATCTATCGGTCGGGAAGTCTTTATACACTTCGCTACCGTCCCCTTTAGGAATTTTAACCTTGGTTATCATTTTTAGCATATCGTTTGAAACGACCGTGCCTTGACCTTCGGGCGTTCCAACCGTTCCGCCAATCTTAGGCATTTTCTTAAACACTTCTGCGTAGTAATCGTTTTCGTATTCAAGACAACACATAAGTCTTCCGCAAAGTCCACTTATTTTGCTAGGATTGAGATGTAACCCTTGATTTTTTGCCATCTTAATAGAAACTTTACCAAAGTCCGACATGCAACTTGCGCAACAACACGTTCTTCCGCAAGGCGCAATACCGCCTAAAAGCTTGGTTTCGTCCCTTATGCCGATTTGGCGAAGTTCTATTCTTAAGTGTAGTTTAGACGCTAAAATCTTTACTAGCTCTCTAAAGTCAACTCTACCGTCCGAAGTAAAGAAGAATACCACTTTTTTCCCGTCGAACGCATATTCACAACCAACGAGTTTCATGTCTAGATTAAGTTCTTTAATCTTTTCGTTAGCAAATTCCATTGCGCCGGGAATTTTCTTTTCGTTTTCGCGAACGGCCTTCTGATCCTTTTCGGTTGCCTTTCTTATTATCTTTTTAAGCGGATGAACTATTTCGCTTTCGGGAACTTCTTTTACACCGAAAACGACCGTGCCGTATTCAAGCCCCTTTGCGGTTTCAACCACGACTCCGCTCTTTTCTTCGTATATTTCGTTTTCATCTGCTGGCGCAAAATAATACGTCTTAGCCGTGTTTTTAAATTTTACGCCTATAATTTTTGCCATTTAAATTTTCCCTCCAATATTTGTAGCATAAGCCACTCGATAAGCATTTGAGGATTTGCATTGAATTTCTTTCTCTTTCTCGCCTCGGCAATCTTATCCAAAGCGTGGGCGATCGCGCCCGAATTAAAGCCCTTTGCCGTCTTAGTAAATTCGTAGGCTTTAGCGTTTATAACCAAAGATTCCTTCTTTTCGCCCGCAACGAGCATATCTCGGAATAAAAACTCCAAAACGTCTAAAAGGTCTTCTATTTCGCACTTTAACTTTTGCGATTTTATAGAATACTCCAAAACGTCGCTACTAGATTTCATATTGACGATCATGTCTTTAGCAAACTCTATCGCCAAGACGAACTGCTCGTCAAAATATAAACTTTTGGCTTTGCTAACCGTTCCGTCGCCAAATCGGATAGCGTCTAAAAGCCTATTATGATCGTCACACTCGCCCTTTAGTTCGTCAAAGAGTTTTTCTTTGGAAAAAGGTGGAACGTTTAGTTTTTTCGTTCTAGATTTGACGGTGGGAAGAAGTGCAAACTCGCTAGTTGCCCCAAGAATAAAATGAACGTTCTTTGGCGGTTCTTCCAAGACTTTTAAGATTTTATTTTGCGCCGACTGATTCATTTTTTCAGCCCCACAAATCACGAACACCTTTTTGTCGCTTTCAATCGGTCTAATAAAACTTTCTTCAATAATTTTATTGACGTCCTCGGCTAAAATCGCGCCGTCTTTATCCACGATAAGAACGTCCGCGTGTTTTTCTGAGGCTATCAAAGAGCAATTTCTACACTTTAAGCACGGCTCTAATTCCTCGCACACGATTAAAGACGCCAAAACTTTTAAGTACTCTAAAAGGTTGTCTTTATCCTGCGATAGAACGAGATATGCGTGCGAAATTCTATCCGCTTTTTTGTCGCCGAGAACGGTTTTATAAACGCTCGTATCCCTTAAAAGCGAAAGCGCGCTCATTATATAACTCCCTTGCTTTTGAGAGCGTTAACGATTTTAGCGTGCGTTTGTTCTTTTTCACCGCTTGCATCGATAACTATATAACGGTCGGGGTTCTTTTTAGCAAGATCTAAATACCCACCGTAAACCTTGTTGTGGAAATCCATGCCCGAAAGTTCTAATCTATCAGACTTATCCACTCCGCCTTTTCTCTTAAACGCAAGTTCTGGCGGAAGATTTAAAAACACCGTGTAGTCAGGGGTAAAATTCTTAATAGCGTAAGAGTTGATGTTTTCGATAAACTCCACACCGAGCCCCCTTGCATAGCCTTGGTAGGCGAGCGAAGAATCCACGTATCTATCGCATAAAACGAGCATGCCTTTATTAAGCCTTGGCTCAATTTCCTCTTTTAAGAGTTGAATTCTAGCCGCGGCGTAAAGGAGCGCCTCGCACTCGTCCGCCATAGAAACGTTTCTTCCGTCCAAAATAACCTTTCTTATTTGTTCGGAAACTTCCGTACCACCCGGCTCACGGGTTAAAAAATATTCAATATTGTTGTCGATAAGATACTTTTCAAGAAGTTTGATTTGGCGTGATTTGCCAACGCCTTCACACCCTTCGAAAGTAACGAACTTTCCTTTCATAAAATGTTCCTTAGTCTAAAATGTCGCTAAACGACCTTACTATTTGATTAAAAAAGAAGATAACTTCGTATTGAAGATCGGGTTGCTCTTCCTTAAAGTTAAAAGCTAAAACCATCGTGTTCGACGAGTTAGTTTGTTCGTATCTCTTAAAAAACTCCGTCGCGTTAAACTTGCCCTCTTTTTGACCAAACTTGTCAAGTCTAAGCCCGTATCTTGCAGTATTAGTTCCATACTGCTCGTTGTTTCTTTGACTTTCAGCCTCAAAACCCTCTTTTAAGCGATTTTTTAAGCTTAAGTCCGTAGTTTCGTCGGTAAGAGTATACGCTTGCTCGAATTTAGTATAATGGAAGAAATATTCGTCGGGAAGAGATAGGATTTTTTCAAAATCGACTATTTCTTTTGCAAGCCTAAAAAGTCTTTGCTTTTCCTTTTCGATTCCTTCTTTTATCGCCGATTGTTTACGATAAGCGTTGTCGCCCTTTGCTCTTTTAATAAAATTATCTTCGATCTTTTTTTGAGAATAATCGCTTTCGTTATAAATATCCCCGCTTTCACTCGTTAAAAAGCCTGCGAGATATTCTTTTGCGTCAAAAAGAAGTTCGTCTAACTTATAAACGGAAATATCGTCTATAAGCGATTTAGCGCGCACGTATTTGGTTGCGCCTTCTTCGTTAGAGAGAAAATCGTCGGTAATAACGACGTCCCCTTCGTAAGTCGACACTCTATAACCAATGACGTTGAATTCTTCTTTCGCTTCCTCGATATTTACCTCTAAAACGCCAAAACTGAAAGTGTTTTTATTCTGTAAATGGGTTAAAAGCCTATCGCTATTAGTATAAGAAACGTTTTGATCGTAGTAAATCTTAAAGTTTTGACCGGTCGTTAACACCACGCCGAAAACCGAATATAAAAACTCTACTATAACCACGAACGCCACTATAACGCCAATGATTGCAATCCACTCATAAGAAAGAAAATGCGATAGTCTTTTTTTAGTAATTTTATTGTCCATTAATAATTATCCCTTTATTTTTTTAGGGGTTTCATCGTGGGGAATAAAATAACGTCTCTTATCGACGCGCTATCGGTTAAAAGCATAACTAATCTGTCCACACCAAAACCAAGTCCGCCCGTCGGAGGAAGTCCGTATTCTAACGCCGTAACGAAATCCTCGTCTACCCTTGCGTCGTTTCCGCCTTTTGCTCTCTTTTCTTCTACTTGTTTAACGAATCTTTCCTTTTGATCGATAGGATCGTTAAGTTCCGAGAAAGCGTTGCCCATTTCTCTTGCATACATAAAGTATTCAAATCTTTCGGTAAACGAAGGATTAGAAGGTTTACGTTTTGCAAGCGGAGAGTTTTCTACGGGATAATCGTAAATTATAGTCGGTTGAATAAGTTTGTCCTCAACGAACGCGTCGAAGAATGCGATAAGAACGTGACCTTTGGTCGCATCGTCCCCTTCGGGAACTTCAACGTTCATTTTCTTTGCAACCGCTCTAGCCTCTTCGTCGGTCTTCCAGTCGTTATAGTCAACGCCTGCGTATTTTTTAACCGACTCAACCATGGTAAGTCTTTCCCAAGGCTTACCCATATCGATATCTACGCCTTGATAGGTAATCTTATCCGTTCCGCAAACCTTTTTGGTGATGGTGCGGTACATATCTTCTATAAGATTCATCATATCGATATAGTCGCTATACGCTTGATACATTTCAACCGTGGTGAATTCGGGGTTATGTGATCTATCCATTCCCTCGTTTCTAAAAATTCTACCAACTTCGTAAACTTTATCAAAACCGCCAACTATTAATCTTTTTAAGTAGAGTTCGGTTTCTATTCTTAAATACATATCGATATCGAGCGCGTTGTGGTGAGTCTTAAACGGTCTTGCTGCAGCGCCGATTTCTAAAGGTTGAAGAACGGGAGTATCAACTTCTAAGTATCCAACGCCGTCAAGATATTCTCTAATTGCGCTCATGATTTTGGAACGCATAAAGAAGGTTTTCTTTACTTCGGGGTTGGCGATTAAATCCACTTCTCTTTGACGGTATCTCGTGTCTTCGTCCTTTAAGCCGTGGAATTTTTCAGGAAGGGGTAAAAGCGATTTAGAAAGAAGTTCAACGCTATGTGCGTGAACTGAAATTTCGCCCGTACGAGTAGTAAATACTACGCCCTTTATGCCGATAATATCACCGATATCGAAATCCTTAAACGCAACGTATTCGTCGCCGAGATCGTTGATAGATAGGTAAGATTGGATAGTGCCCTTGCCGTCTAAAATAACCGCAAAAGACGCCTTACCCATAATACGCTTACTGATAATTCTGCCGGCGATACCAACTTCTTTACCTTCGTATTCCGCGTAGTTATCCTTAATATCTTGGCTATAAGCCGTTCTATCGTATTTAACCTTTTCAAAGGGGTTCTTGCCTTGTTCGATTAAACTTGCGAGTTTTTCTCTTCTAACCCTTAAAATTTCGTTTAGATCGAGTTCTTCGCTAACTATGTTCTTGTTTTCTTCCATTTTTCGTGTCCTTAAATTTTATTAGTAAACTTTTTTAACCGTGATAGAGGTGATTCCCGCAGGTACTGAAACCTTTACGTTGTCGCCCGCTTTTCTACCAAGAAGAGCGTTTCCGATGGGCGATTCGTTAGAAATTCTACCGAGTTCTACGTCCGCTTCGGTCGTACCAACGATTTCGTAAGAGAAAAGTTCACCCGTTTCGTCTTCAACGAAGTCAACTTTGCTACCTAAAGAGATCGTTCCCTTTTTAGCGGTAGGTTCTTTAATGATAACGGCGTATTTAAGTTTGTTTTCAATCTCTAAAATTTCGCCTTCGATCATAGCTTGTTCGTTTTTGGCTGCGTCGTATTCTGCGTTTTCAGAAAGGTCGCCAAATTCTCTAGCCGTTTTAATTCTTTCGGTAATTTCCGCACGTTTAGTAACCTTTAAGAATTCTAAACGTTTTTCAAGTTCCTCTTTGCCCTCTTTAGTAAGCAATACTTCTTCTGCCATAATAAATGACCTCCGTTTTATAATACTTTTGATATAAATTTTTTAAGTTTTGTTATAGGCGACACTCCCACCTATATATTAACTTAGTTATTATATAATATATATAAGGCTTTGTCAATCTTTTAGTCAATTAATCTCTTTTACTTTAGCCTTAAAAACGCAAGGTTTTTACTGGTTTTTGTGATTTTTTTATCAAATTTTGAGAAAATTTTTCATTTACCTATTGACAAATAGCAATTTTGTGGTAAAATTAACGTGTAGGGAGAAATTAGTTTTCCGGAATAATATATGAAATCGGTTGCTCGGCAACCAAAATTTAGGGAATTATTAAAAAAAGGCGAAAATCTTCGCCTTTTTTTGTTTTTTCTTTAGTTTTTTATTTTTCCGAGTAATCGCCACAACACGTGCACTCTTCACCGCAACCGCAAGTAACCTTGATAGAATCAAGTTCGCAATTACAGCCGTCCGCATTGTGCTTGCAACTTTTTACGTCGCACTTAATACAACTGTTTTTATGCATATTTATTCTTCTCCTTTTTTATTATCGTTATTGCTTAAACGGGGCGGATTTATACTTTTTCAAAAAAGATTGTTGCATAATTTTATCTTTTGTGTTATCATACCAAATGAAGATAGATCTTAAGGAGATGAACAATGAAAGTCGTATTACTTAAAGACGTTAAAGGCTCGGGTAAAGCGGGCGATATTATAGAAGCGAAAGACGGGTTTGCACAAAATTTCCTCATCAAAAGGGGACTCGCTAAACCTGCGGACGCTCAAGCTATCAACGAAAATAAATCTCAAAAAGCGGCGCAAGAATTCCACAGACAAGAAACACTTAAAGCCAACAAAGAACTCCGCGAAAAACTCGACGGAAAGGAAATCACCATCCAAGTTAAAAGTGGCGCTGCGGGCAAATTTTTCGGTAGCGTTACCAATAAAGAAATTGCCGATAAGCTCGCCGATTTAGGCTTTAATATCGACAAGAAAAAAATCGTTTTAGCCTCCAACATAAAGACTGCGGGCGTTTACCCCGTAACGGTTAAAATTTCACCCGAAGAATCGGCTAAAATAAACGTTAATATCATCAACTAAACACTAACGATTTTATATAACAAAAAAGACCTTGAAAATCAAGGTCTTTTCTTTTTAATTAAGCTCGGGAAAACGCGTTTTTAATAGATCGAAAAGTATGTCCGCCGTTTTTTGCGCGCCAGTTAAATCGTCACATTTTTCAAGCCCCGATAAAGAGGTTAAAAGATAGTCTTTTTGCCCCATATCCTTTTCTATTAGTCTTGCAATTTTTTTGGGGTTTTTTTCGTAGAGGGCGATCTTTTCCTTAACGAAACGCCTTTTCGCCATTTCTTCAACTCGATTAGCGCAAGCGTTTAATATCATAGGCGTTTTTGCCCTTGCGACTTCCATAACCGTGTTAGTGCTTGCTTTACCGACGCATAAATCCGCCGCCTCCATATAATCGGTGATATTATCGACAAATCCAATTACCCTTAGGTTTGTCTTATCTCCCTTAAAGTGCGCAATCTCACTCATTTCCTTAACGAGTTTTTCATTTTTTCCACACGCGACTACAAGGTTTATTTCAAGGTTTTCTTTTAGCAGTTTTTTAAGGAATTTTTTCGTTCCCTGCGTTCCATACGCCCCACTAGTAAATAGCACTAGATACTTGTTTTCTAGCCCTAAATCTTTCTTTTTTTGCTCTTTATCTCCACTCTTTTTCTCTATTTCCGGTCTAAATACGAAAGGTACTCTCTTGACGATATCTTTTTTAAACCCACGCCTTTTCGCCATTTTTTCGGCGTCTAAATTATTAACGATAAACGCATCGCACTGCCTATCCCAAGCCGGATAAACGTAAACGTCAGGGGTGTAGGTCGCAATAAGCGTGTTCGTTAGCCCCTTTTTGTTTGACTGTTTTGCTAGGTGCGAGGGCTTATAGTAAGTGGATACGACTAGATCGGGATTTTTATCCTTAAACTCAAGGAAAAATTTTCTTCTTGCCCTAAAAAAGATTATATCGAGTGCCAAAAGAACGATTCTCGACCATAAAATATAAGAAAGGGCTTCGAGTTTGTTTAGAAGCTTGTTGTAAGCCGTGCGTTTAGTGTGCACGGAAAAACTCTTACCCATTTTTCTTACTTGTGGGTAAGCGCTCTCTTCAAAAATAAAGGATTTTTCTATTTCACATTTGTCCCCGTATTTGCGAGTGAACGCTTCGCATATGCCTTTCATGGGCGCAATATGCCCCATGCCGGCTTCGACAAAAGTGAATAATACTTTGGGTTTTTTTTGCATAAACTTCCCTTTTTTTCTTTGTTTTATTTTATTACCTACGAGCGGTTAGTGTCAAGGCTTTTAAGAAAATTGTTTTTTTATTGACAATCTAAACCGTTTATTATATAATAGTAACGTTATGAAAGATTTAGATAACGAAAATCCCATTATAAGTAAGATAGAAATCGACGAAAAAACGGCCGAGCCCGTTATCGTTGAACTATCCGAAAAAGAGCTTAAAAAACTCGATATGGAAAAACAAAAAAAATTAGATAAAAAGTACGATTTCGTCGCTAAAAAATCGGATAAAACTCAAGCGAAACAAATCGCTATGACGAGGTTTTTAGGACTTCCCGAAGAAGACGAAAAAACCACCTCTAGACAAAAGACGTTTAAGAGAATCATATCTATCGTATTTATCGTTTTCGTCCTTGCAGTTTTGGCTTTCACGGCTTATAAAGACTTCTTTGGCTCGTCTGAAGATAGAATACCTTTCTCGTGGAGCACTTTTTCATCGCTACTTTCAACGAGCTGGATTTATCTCTTCCTAGCACTGCTTTGCGTGTTCCTTTGTTATTTCTTCAAGGGATTAAAGCTCTCTATTTTATGCAAATCGTTAACGGGAAAAGCGCATTTTAAGACTTGTATGGAAACGGGCGTGATCGGTCTTTATTATAACAACATAACCCCTCTCGCCGCAGGCGGTCAACCGTTTGAAATTTATCACCTCGTTAAACACGGCGTTGGTGGCGGAGTGGCAGGATCTCTTCCTATCGCAACTTACGTTCTTAATCAACTTTCGTTCGTTATCGTATGCGTAGTTTGTTTATCTTTAGGGTATCTAAATCCACTATTTAGTAGACTTCCCACCACGGTTAACGTTCTCGCAATTATAGGCTTAGTTTTCGTCGTAATAGCAGTTGGCTCGGTTCTTTTCTTTACCTTACTTCCAAGAGCTAGTTCAAAACTCTTAGTGCTTGGCGTTAAGATAGGAACTAAAATGAAACTTATTAAACGGCCCAAGCAAACGACCTTTAAGTCGATGAAAAGCCTTGTTCGTACGTCTAAATGCTTAAAGCGAATTTCGACAAAACCCTTAGCGTTTACCACGGATTTCTTCTTAAGCTTTTTTGAACATTTTTCTAACATTTCCATAGCGTTTTTCGTGCTCAAGTTCTTTGGGCTTTCGCTAGAAGAAATGTCCGGCTCGTTTATGATGAGTTGGGTTCAAATCTTTCAGGTTTGCATCGTTTTATACCTAGCGATATCCTTCGTTCCCACACCGGGAAACGCAGGCGCGGCAGATCTATCCTTCTATATCCTATTCGAAGCGGGACTCATGAGCGGTCTAGCCTTCCCCGCAATGACTATGTGGAGAATTTTGGCGTTCTACGGCTTTATAATTATAGGTTTTATCTTTGCATACACCAAAAAAAGATCGGACTTAAAGAAGAAAATCAACAATCTTCTATAAACATATATAATATATAACCCAAATTTTCGTATATTAAAAGGTGCTTAAGATTTTTAAGCACCTTTTTCTTTTGTTTTTTAATTCTTAAATACAATCTTATTTCTTATAAAGCGGACCGTAAGTTTGACAAGCTCTGTAGTCTTGACCTTCTTTATCCATACCAAATGCGTTCCAAGCCGCAGGACGATAGATCTTTTCGGGATCTACGTTGTGCATGCAAACGGGGATACGAAGCATTGAACACATAGTGATTAAATCCGCACCAACGTGTCCGTAAGAGATAGCGCCGTGGTTAGCACCCCAGTTTTGCATAACTTCATACGCCGTCTTAAAGGGACTGCCCTCCTTGCCGTCGCAACGAGGAGCAAACCAAGTGCAAGGCCAAGTGGGGTTAGTTCTTTCCATAAGTTTATCAGAAACTTCGTCGGGAAGCTTTACCGTCCAACCTTCGGCAATTTGCATTACGGGACCTAATCCTTTAACGAGATTAAGTCTTATCATCGTGCAAGGCATTTCCGCTCTAGTCGTATAGTGGCTTGAGAATCCGCCGCCACGGAAGTTATCGAATCCTGCTTCGCACCATACGGTAGCCTTAGTCATCTTTTCGATATCTTCGTCGGTTACTTCCCACCATTTCTTCATAGTCGGGTTGCCGTCTTCGTCAACGCATTCACCGCAAGCGTCTAAGCACGCAGCGCCAGAGTTTAATAGGTGAATAATACCGTCCGATTCTTTTGCCTTACCTTCTAAATCGTATCCGGTAACGCGCTTAGTAGCGTCGCCCGACCAGTACGTTCTAACGTCGGCAAAGATTTGTGCTCTATGTGTTAAAAGACGCATAAACAACATACATAATCCGTTCAACACGTCGTTTTCGGTAGCGAGAGTATAAGGTTCTCTTGCACCTTCGTAGTCGAACGTTGAAGATAAAAGCGCTTCGGGATAGTCGCAGTTAGGCCAATGATCGGTCCATTGACGTTGACCTTGGAAACCGCCTGCAATTGCGTTATGGCCAACCTTTTCTTCTTCGAACGCGTCGGGAAGATTTTTGTTGCCTGCCATAAGGTCTTTAATAATGCAGTACATTTTAACGGTGAATTCCCATTGTTTTTGCTTTTCTTCGTCGGTAAACTTAATTTTACGAGTTTCGCCTAGGAATTCAACTGATTCGGGGTTATCGTCTCTACCCATCTTGCAGTTTTTCAACGTCCAAGCGAGAGCCTTTTGATATTCTTCTTCGTTATAGATGCCTTCTTCCATACGACGAAGAATTTCTACTTCGTCAACCGATTCAACGCGCATGTCAAGGTAAGATTCCATAAAATCTTGATCGATGATAGAACCCGCGATACCCATACATTGAGAACCGATTTGAAGGTATGATTTACCGCGCATAGTAGCAACGGCTATTGCCGCTCTACCAAAGCGTAAAAGTTTTTCTTTAACGTCATCAGGGATTTGAGTTACTTGATCTCTATCTTGAACTTCGTGTCCGTAAATACCGAACGCCGGAAGTCCTTTTTGAGCGTGACCTGCTAAAACTGCGGCAAGATAAACTGCGCCCGGTCTTTCCGTGCCGTTAAATCCCCAAACTGCTTTAATCGTGGTGGGATCCATATCCATAGTTTCACTGCCGTAGCACCAACAAGGCGTAACCGATAAAGTTATGCTAACGCCTTCTTTTTTAAATTTGTTTGCACAAGCGGCCGCTTCGGGAACTCTACCTATTGAAGTGTCCGCCATAACTACTTTAACGGGTTCGCCGTTAGAATAGAAAAGGTTTTCTTCAAATAACTTTTTAGCCGCGTTAGCCATAGCCATAACTTGACCTTCTAAGCTTTCGCGAAGCATCATCGGTCCACGTCTACCGTCAACTATCGGACGGATACCAATAACGGGATAATCTCCAACGTATCTATTTTTTGCCATAATATTTTTCTCCTTGTCTAAATTCTTTTAAAATTTCTCTAACTAATTTAATTTCTTAGATCCCCCATCATATTTCTAAAGTGCATATCAAGAGTACAACCACCGATAACAAGGTTAAGCAATCCTAGATGTTCGCCTTGTTTTCTCGTTAGTTGCCACAAATATCTATGCGCGTCTACCGAAAAACTGTTGCCGATCGACAATATACGTAAAGGTTTCTTTTCCATTTTACTTATTTTATAACCCCTTTCTTTAGGATAATGTTTGCGTAAATCGCCTCTTCTCCGCTAGCGATAACGGCGTAGGCTTTCTTCGCTCTTTCATAGAACGCAAATCTTTCCAACTTTCCACTTTTTAAGCCGGCGTCCTTTTTAGCAACGGCGTAATATTTATCCCAAATTTCGGGAGTGGGATCGCCTTTTACCGTTTGCATAAGCATAAAGTTTTCTTCAGCGTAAGTATCGAGCGGAATAAGTTTTAAGATCGCCTTTAGTAGCTCTACTCCGCCAAGCCCGTCCGCACGAACGACTCTTTGACCAAAAGTTTCGCTAGGAAAGTTAGCGTCGGCAATAACGATTTCGTCGCCATGACCCATTTCGGATAAAACTTTAAGTAGTTCAGGTGAAATAATTTTAGGTATTCCTTTAAGCATGTCTGTAATTCTCCTTTTTTATTTTAGCCGTGATAATAGGCTTTTTTATACGTCGTATTCGTCACCCGTAATGGCCTCGTAGAGTTCCATAGCGTTTTTAACGGCGACGTCCATATTTATGTATTTATAATTTGCAAGTCTTCCGAGAAGATAAAGGTTCTTAAACGCCTTAGCTTCCTCTAGATATTTTTTATAATGTTCGTGGTTCTTCGCGATAGGAATAGGATAATACGGAATATTTTTACCCTTTTTAAAGGTTTTTGAATATTCTTTAACGATAATCGTATTCTTTTGGGGTTCGCACGTAAACTTAGAGAACTCTGAAATTCTAGTATACTTTGCGGACGTGGTGTAGTTTACGACTGCCGACGGTTGATAAGACGGGCGCTTTTTAAGTTCAAATTTAAACTTTAAGCTCCTATACGGTAAAACGCCGTATTTATAATCGAAAAGTTCGTCAACACAACCGGTGTAGATAACGATTCCGTCGAATTCTTGACCGCTCATATAGATATTGCCGTCAACGAATTCAAGTTCTTTTCTAACGTCCGTTTTAAGTTTTAGTTTAACGTTGGGGTGACGAAGGATATTTGCAACCATTTCGGCAAAGCCGTTCTTTGGCATATATTGATATTCGTCGGTGAAATATCTATCTTCCATAGAAAGATACACGGGAACTCTGTTCATAACTTCTTCGCCGAGCGTTTCCGGCTTAAAGCCCCATTGTTTCATAGTGTAAATATAGAAGATATTTTTGTAAACGAAATCGGCAAAATCGCGAATTTCTTTAGATTCGTGCTTTTTAAGTTGTAAGATGGGCACTTTCTTGTCCATGCCTATTTCTTCAACGAGCACGTTTTTAATTCTTTCCGCTTTGTCTTTAGAAAAAAGGGAGAATAAAGATTTTAGGTTAAAGGGAACGGGAACGAGTTTGTCTTTTCTAACTCTTGCCAAAACCCTATGTTCGTATTTATTCCACTCGGTAAAGCGAGAAAGGAAATCGAAAACCTTTTTCTCGTTCGTGTGGAAGATGTGCGGACCGTAAGGCTGAATAATGATGTTGTTTTCGTCCACGAAGTCGTAAGCGTTGCCACCTAACGTGTCACGTCTATCCATAACGATAACGCTATGCCCTTTTTCAGCGAATAATCTTGCTATCGTTGAGCCCGAAAGCCCCGCGCCAACTACTATTACCTTTTCCATAATAATTTCCTAATCGTTTTTTTCTTTAAGTTCTTTAACGAATTCAGCGATTCTCTTGGTTGCCTCTACCAAGTTTGGCATAGAATAAGCATAAGAACATCTCACGTAGTACTTTCCGAACTCGCCAAAAGCGTTTCCTGGAACTACTGCTACTTTTTTACTCTTTAATAGGGCGGTTGCAAATTCCTCGCCCGTAAGCCCCGTACTCTTTACGCACGGGAAAATGTAGAACGAACCCTTGGGCTCAAAACATTCAAGTCCCATTTCGGTAAGGGTTTTATGCATGAATTTTCTACGCATATCGTATTCGTCACGCATTTCTTTGATTACGGCAAAATCGTCCTTTCTACATTGTTCTAGACCTTTAAGCGCCGCGTATTGTGAAAAAATAGGCGCGCAAATAGTGGTGTATTGATGGATCTTGAGCATTGCCGAAAGAATAGGCTCTCTCGCGCAAACGTATCCTATACGCCAACCAGTCATTGCAAACGCCTTTGAAAATCCGCTAATTAAAACCACTCTATCCTTTAGTTCGGGGATAGACGCAACGGAAACGTGTTCCATGCCGTATGTAAGTTCGGAATAGATTTCATCCGAAATGATCAAAAGATCGTGTTTTAATACGGTGGGGATTATTTTTTCTATGAACTCTTTTTCCATAGTACCGCCGGTAGGATTATTCGGGTACGGAAAAATGAGCGCTTTGGTCTTTTTGGTAATAACGCTCTCTAAACTTTCGGGGGTAAGTTTAAATCCGTTCTCGCCCGAGCACGGCACGGAAACGGCAACCCCTCCTAAAAGTTCAATGATGGGTTTATACGAAACGTAACTAGGATCGGGAACTAAAATTTCGTCCCCTTCGTCAACGATAGCGCGAAGGCTCATGTCGATAGCCTCGCTAGCGCCAACTGTGATAATAGTTTCGTCCGCACTAAAATCTACCTTAAAACTTTCTTTGAGGTAGTTTGAGATTTGGGTTCTTAGTTCTGGCAATCCCTTGTTAGAAGTATATTGCGTATACCCCTTTTTGATGGTTTGAATGCCGGCATCTCTTATAACCCACGGCGTTATGAAGTCGGGTTCGCCCACGCCGAGAGAGATAACGTCTTTACTCTCGGACGCAATGTCGAAAAACTTTCTTATTCCCGACGGTTTTAATTCTTTTGCCTTACGGCTTAAAAAATCACGCATAATTAAGCTTGAATAATTTGTCTTTTACTTTCTTCGTTAGGTTTGGTAACCTGACCTTCGATCTTATACTTTTTAAGTATGAAATGCGTTTGCACGCTAGTAATTCCATCAATAACGCTAAGTTTTTCCGCGACGAATTTAGCGATGTCGGTAATGCTCTTGCCTTCGATAAACACGGCAAGGTCAAAACCACCGCTCATTAGGTATAAACTCTTAACTTCGTCGAACGAATAAATTTCTTCGGCGTAAGAGTCAAAGCCCTTAAGTTTTTGAGGTGCAACCTTAACTTCGATAAGAGCCTCAACCGCTTGTTCTAATAAAACTTCGGTATTCAAAATGGCGGCGTATTTAACGATTACACCGCTATTTTCAAGTTCTAGCACCGCTTTATCGACTTCAGATTTTTCCACCGCCAACATTTTGGCGAGTTCGGCGTTTGAGTATCTGGCGTTTTCCACCAAAAGTTTAACTATGTTTTTCTTTAAATTTTCCATAATTTCATCCTTTAAGGTAGATTATAATCTACCTTTTTCTATTTTAACCAATTTAGAATTGTTTGTCAATACAAATGTTGATTTTCTTCGTCAAGTATGCTACAATTATTCGGTAAAAGGAGAGATTATGTTTCGTATTTGGGCAAAAGTAATGAAAAATGACAAAATCGTTAAGCAATGCGTTTTAGAAAAACTAGGGAGCTTAGATTACTCTCTCTTTTTTGACTACGTAAGGGAAATTTGCGAAACCCTAGAAATCCCCACCCCTATGATCATAAAAACTCACCTTTTTAACTACGCAAAATATAACAACGTGCGTTTTTCGTCTAATGATTTCGTCGAGCCGATCGAGTTTGACAAACTCGTTTTAGAAAACGCGCTATTATAGTTTTTGTTTTTGCGAATAGAATTTTTCTTTTTTCCCATAATAGAAGTGGAGGGAAGAAGATGAAAATTACTACGATTATCGCGTTTACACTCGTAATTATCGGCTCTATAGTATGGCTTTTAGTGGGGCTATTCAATTTCAACTTGGTAGCCTTTATCTTCGGCGCAGGCGGAGCTGCAACGGTTTCGCGCATTATCTACTCTCTTGTAGGTTTTTCAGCGCTATGGCTAATCTTTTACTGGGTATTATACAACCCGTTCAGAGCGATAGACTAAAAAAAGAAAAAGTCGGAAAATTTTCCGACTTTTTTATTTGTTTTTTTTAGTAAATTTTTGCACTGATTTATTTCCCTAATTTAATTGAAAAAATTAACGCCTTTTTTCTTTAATTTTAGAACGCTTATATAGACTGGATATCCTACGCCGTAAACTGAAATCGCTTGCCCTATTAAAACTAAAAGCATTTGCACGGGATAGATATATTCGCCCACTCCGTAGCATAAAACCCAAATTAGTGGAAGCAAGGTTGCGTTTAGTATTACGGGGAAAAACGCACCAACTAAAAACCTTAGGAATTCCCTTTTGATTTTGCGTGTAAAGACAAACGAAAAAATCGACGCCATAAAGGTCACTAACGAGCCTAAAACTATATCGAAAATCGCGCAACCCGTGATTAAATTTGATAGCGCACAACCGACCGTTAGCCCTATTATTGCCTCTGGAAAAAACACGGGAAGAACGCATAGCGCCTCGCTAATTCTTACTTGAATTGCTCCGCTTGAAATGGGAAAAACCATGAGAGAAATTACCGTGTAAAGCCCTGCGATAATACCCATTCTACTTATCACGCGAGTGGAAATTTTTGCCATAAAAAATCCTCTTTTTTCGTAACCGAAAAAGAGGATAATTTCTTGCCTATTTTTTCGGTTGTTTTATAGAAGTGTTGTCCGAAAACCTTCTTAATTTTATTATACACCCGACGAAAAAATTAAGCAAGCGTTTTTTCGCCGATAAGTTCCTTTTTTACTTTTTCGAATTTAGTTTTTTGTTCTTTGAGAGTTTCTTCGGGCGCGCTTTCAACCGTATAATATCCGTGCTCGGTCATTTGGCAAAAAACCTTCATTTGATCGTCGACCACTTGATCCCAATGATCGCGCACTACCGTTCTAAACCCCTTGGAGCACCCCTCGGTCATCGCGGTTGAATAGAGTTTTACCATACTTTTTTCAATATTTAACATGTCTTGAAGTGAATCTTTTTCATTGAGGCTCGTATCTGCCTTATAATTGCTTTGCATAAATCGCCTCCTTATAGCATACTTAGTAGCGTGTTAAAACGCTTTTCGTGGTTTTTTGCAAGTAAAGAAAATTCGCTTGCAAGTTTGGTGTCGGTAAGAGTTTTTGCGTAAAGTTTTGCCTTTTTACACGCGCTCTCTTCCATCGTCAATAGATCACCGATTATAGTTGCCTCTTTGGTGGTTAGCATGTTCTTATCCATACATATCTCCTTATAATGTTAATACTTTGATTTTACCCTAATTTAAGGATTTAATACGGAAAACGCTTTTTTAGTTATAAAACAAAAAAAAGACCACCGAATACTTGGTGGTCTTTTATCTTTAGATTTAATTATTTTGCTTCAAAAACTTCAACTGCTGATTGATAGAGGTTTAAGTAGTTAGCATCGATAAACGATACGACTGCACTATAATCGCTTGAGTTTCTAAATTCTTCGATAGTGCCTTTAACTTGATCGTAGATAGCCTTAACAGCTAATTGATCTTCGTCTGAAAGGGTTGCGTAATTTCTCATATCCTTGAGTTTGTTGTATACGTTTGCCTTTTCAATAGCCTTTTCGTAGTTGCCTAAAAGAGCTAAAACGTCACTTGAAATCTTATCTTTTACGCTTGGAGATAATTCGTTAACGATTGCTCTAACTTCTTCGATGTCTTTGTTAACTAAAACACCTTTTTCTTCTTCAAGAACGATCTTTCCGCCAGAGAAGTCACTTGCTAAGTCCTCGATCTTTGCTTGAACCGCGCCAGCTTTATCGCTATCGGTCATTTTGCCGAGAAGTTCTTGTCCGTCTAAATACCACTTAACGGTGTTGCCGTCGTCGTCCTTTTCTTCCTTAACTTCGCTATTTAAGTCAACGTATTCAACGTAAGACGCGCCGTCTGCTGAAGTGTCTAAATAGAATAAGTAATCTTTTCCGTTAACGTTCATAACCGAAGCGTCAAACCAGTCGTGAGAAATACTTCCATCGGTAACGACTTGTTCTTCTGCGGTTTCGTCGTTGAGAGCAATTCTTGCGATATAACCACTATTAGAGTGGTAATAAACGTAATCACCTAAAACGAATAAGAGTTCGTGTGCGTTTTCGGCGATAGCAACAACTTCTTTTTTGGTTGCATCCGCCTTGTAAGCGGTGGTCTTATAAACTTTCGTGCTTTCTAACGTATAGATTTCGTCTAATCCAACGAAGATCACGCCGTCGCCAACCACGCTTGAATTGATGCCTTTTTCTACAGCCTTATTTTCGCCTTTGCAAACGAAACTTACGTGGTTTTCTTCTTTAGCGTTTGCATCAATACCCTTATAGAAAAGATATCCGTCTTTTACTGATACGGTTTCATATGCAACGTCGCCGTCCTTACCGTCCGCAACGAGAGTGCTTTCGGTTGCACCTGCCTTATAAACGAAAAGTTTGTTGTAAGATTCAAGCGCTCTTTGATATCCTTCTTTTTCAGCCTTTTCTTCAAAGTAGTCTTCGCTAAATACTGCGGTGGTATAAGCAACCACGTATCCGTTCTTAACGCTTTCGTTATCTAAGAAAGTATAAGCTGAAAGTGAAGTTGCTCCAACGCCAGGAACGGTTGCGTCCGTCTTTGCGATAACCGTCTTTTCGCCACTATTAACGTCGTAACTATAAAGAGCGGTGTCTTTTGCATCGTAATAAACAACGTAAACTTTACCACTTACTTCAACTACTCTATATTCGCTAGAAAGTCCGCCGATATTAAATAGTTGTTCGGTTTCCGTTCCGTCGAGCTTAGATTTAGTCATAATAAGTTCGTCGTTAGCTACGTTACCGCTACTGTTCTTTTCGGTGTTGGGCGTTCCGTAGTAAACGTAGTCGCCGTAAACGTAAATACCCGCGTTATAATCGGTTGACGCGAAGAGCTTGGGAACTACGACTTCGGCTTTAGATAAATCACTTTTATCCACAGCCATTAACGCGCCCTTAACGGGAACGCCAAACTCGTTGTCGCCCGTAGCTTCTGCGCTACCGTTGATAAAGTAAACGTAATTTGAGGTTTGTCCAACGAATCCGCCAACGATATCACCTTCGCCCCAGTTCTTCATAGACGTTCCGTCCCAACTACTGCCACCGCAACCGATAAGACCGGCGCATAGTAAACATAAAGTGAGAACGCATGCAATAATTTTTCCAATCGTCTTTTTCATAAAATCTCCGATATCTATCGGTAAACATTTTTGCGCTTACCGAATATATTTAGTTATATAGTTATTATTATACCTATACATTATACATTACAACCCGAACTTTTGCAACCGATTTTTTTATTCTTTTGCGGTTTTTTTGTTAAATACCCAATAACCGCCCGTTATTTAAGGAGTGTGAAAATGGATAAATTCGCCATTTTAAAACTTTTAACTTCTCTTTTTGACTTTTACAAGCAAAAATCTACTAAAAACAGTGAGGGGCAACAAGGCGGTTTAGACGTAGATTCCTTGCTTTCTCCCCTTAAAAACATGATCAAAAACGGGGAAAATTCTTCTTTGAAGGTAGACTCGCCCAGAGAAAGCGAGAAAAAAGCTCCCACTCCCGCGCCCACGCGCGCACCCTTGCAAAGCAAAATGCTTTCGGTTATCGCCTCTCACGACCAAATCGTTGAACGAGTAAAAAACAACGCAAACAAGCATTCGAGCCACGATAGTCTATGACTAACTTCTCTTGAACTTTTATTTGACAACCCAATTGCAAAGTTGTATAATAATCTAAAATGTTTTGGTTGGGTGTCAAAAATGTTGGTTTCAATGTATGAAATACTCTTAGACGCAAAGAAAAATCATTATGCCGTTCCCGCTTTTGACGTTAGCAATTACGAAATGATGAAGGCGGTTTTAGAAACTTGTGAAGAAGAAAAATCTCCAGCGATTTTAATGACTCTCGGCGTGGATACTCAAGGAAGAAATCTTCAACTCTTATCTTCTATGGTAATAAGCGCGTCGCAATTTTTTAAAATCCCCGTTTGCCTACATATGGACCACGCAACCGACCTAGATTTTATTAAGTTTGGTTGTGATAACGGATATAGTTCGGTTATGTACGACGGATCGGTTCTCCCCTTTGAACAAAACGCTAAAAACACGGCGCTCGTTACCGAATACGCACACAAAAAGGGCATTTCGGTAGAAGCTGAACTCGGTCACGTTGGCAACGCTAGCGTGGGAAGTATTAGCGAAACGGGCACGGACGTTGATCCCGGTGAAAGCCTAACCGTTCCCGAAGAGGTTAGAAAGTTTGTGGAAATTACCGACGTTGACGCCTTAGCCGTCGCAATAGGTACTGCGCACGGCGTATATCAAAAGACTCCAGAACTTAGAATTGATAGACTTAACGAGATCACCGCAGTTTGCGATAAACCGCTCGTTTTACACGGCGGTAGCGGAACGCCTAACGATCAAATGCAAAACGCCATTAAACACGGCATCACGAAAATCAACATTTACTCGGACGTTCTTTTTGCACTTAATAAAGGATTAAAAGACACTCTTAATTCTATTTCTAACCCGTCTACTTGGCCGTTTATCGTTTACGAAAACGCCATAAAAATGATGAAAGAAGTCGTTAGAGAAAAACTAAGAACTTTTGGTAGCGCAGGCAAAATTTAATCGTCTTTTTTTTAGACTAATAAAAAATAAAAACGCAAGGATTTTCCTTGCGTTTTTTTGACAACCTTGTGTCGAGAAAATCATTTAACGCTAAAAGTGGCAAAAAGCGAGTTTATCACGGCTCGACCGAGCAAAAAGATGAGATAGACCGTCTGGTCATCGATGTTTTTTGCGATGGGCAGGAACAAAGAGAAACGATGCTTTTTGACAAAATAAAAAGTGCAAGTAAAAACTTGCACTTTTGTATTGTCTTTTCGAGATTATCTCTTTGAGAATTGCGGAGCGCGACGAGCTTTCTTTAAGCCGTACTTCTTTCTTTCCTTCATTCTTGAGTCTCTGGTTAAGAAACCTGCTTTCTTGAGTTCTGCTCTCGTTTCGGGTTCTGCTTCTAATAAAGCACGAGCGATACCGTGTCTGATAGCGCCTGCTTGACCGGTATAACCACCACCGCAAACGTTAACCATTACGTCGTATTTTGCTAAAGCGTCTACTAACGCTAAGGGTTGACGAACGATGAACTTTAAGGTGTCTAAACCAAAGTATTCGTCAATGCTCTTTTTGTTGATAACGATAGTGCCGTCACCAGCGGGAAGAAGACGTACTCTTGCGATTGCTTTCTTTCTTCTACCAGTTCCCCAATATTGAACTTTCTTTTTAGATGTAGTCTTTGCCATAAAAATTCACCTCTTACACTAATTTTAAAACTTCGGGTTTTTGAGCTTGATGATTGTGTTCAGCACCTCTATAAACCTTAAGTTTGGTGAGCATTGAACGGCCGAGGCTATTTTTGGGGAGCATGCCCTTAACTGCTTCGTATACCGCTACGTCTGCTTTGTTTGCCATAAGAGTTTTATACTGTATGGACTTTAAGCCACCGATATGACCGGTGTGGTATCTATAATATTTCTTTTCAAGTTTTTTACCCGTTAATACAACCTTGTCGCAATTAACGATTATAACGAAATCTCCGGTGTCTACGTTGGGCGTGTAGGTGGGTTTGTTCTTTCCGCGAAGAATTGCAGCTACCTTTGATGCAAGGCGACCTAAAACTAAACCTTCAGCGTCTACTACGTACCACTTTCTAACCACGTCGTTTGCGTGAGCCATGTAAGTTTTCATAGTCTATTTCTCCTTAATTTTTGTTTGAAAAACGTTTTTATTAAAGTCGACCCTTTTTACACGATTAAGGGTTTTTCGAGAGGGCTAATCTCGAATAAAACGAACTTTTCCTTATAAACGCCTAATTATATTAAAATATTTTGCCGTTTAAGTCAAGCGTTTTTCACGCATTTTCTTTTATTTTCGTTATATTTTTCTTTATTTTTTTAATAAAAATTAAAATGACACAATATCTTGTGCCATTTGTTTTTTTATATAACTATTTCGTTTTAATATTCCACGTTTTCTAAACATAGTCCTCTCGCAGGGAGCGTCCTTCCGCCGTCCGCGCGATCTCCGCCGTCTATTAGCGCTTTTAGTTGCTCTATTGAGAGCTTATCTCTACCCACTTCGACTATCGTGCCAACGATAATTCTTACCATATTGTATAAAAATCCGTTGCCCGTGATTAAAAAGGTTAAATCTTCGCCCTTTTTTATAAGCTTAAAATCATAAATGGTTCTAACGCTCGTTTTCGCTCCGCTCCTACTTGCGCAAAAACCCTTAAAATCGTGCTCCCCCAAAAAAAGTGACGTGGCTTGTTGCATTTTTTCTACGTTTAATCTATGATCAAACCTTACCGCAAACCTTTCCTTTAGCGGTTTTTCCACGCACGACAAATACGCGTTATAAGAATAGGTTTTCTTCTTTGCGCTTCTGCACGCTTGAAAATCGTCGCTTGCTAGCTCGCTTTGGATAACCCTTATATCAAAAGGTAAATGTGCGTTTAGCGCGCGATAAAAGTTTTCAGGCTTAACCGTCTTGGTTTCAGTAGTAAAATGCGCGACTTGACCTTTTGCGTGAACGCCTGCGTCCGTTCTACCGCTTCCCGTCACGCGTTTTTTTTCGCCCGTGACCGCCGTGAGCGCTAATTCAAGTTGACGTTGGACGGTATCCTTTCCCGGTTGAACTTGCCAACCGCAGTAATTTGTTCCGTCGTAACTAACGACTATCTTAATCTTCATTTTTCACCGATTAAATTACTAAAAATGCGTAAAATCCGTTTAGGAATATAACGCCCGTTATAAGTCCGCCCGTCACGAGCACGCCTATAAGGTCACGCCAAGTAAGGCGCATTTTTTTGAACTTGGTTCTCTTTTTGCTACCCGAATAGCACCTTGCGTCCATAGCGTCGGCAAGTTCGTCTGCTCGACGGAAAGAACTTATAAGCAAGGGAATTAACACGGGGATAAGCGCCTTTGCGCGCTTAAACACGTTTCCGCTATCGAAGTCCGCACCCCTTGCCTTTTGCGCTTTGATAATTCTATCCGTTTCGTCTAAAAGAGTGGGAATAAAACGGAGAGCAATACTCATTATGAGCGCAAACTCGTGCACGGGAAACTTTATAAATTTTAACGGGAGAAGTAAACTTTCAATGCCGTCAGCAATCTCCACGGGCGAAGTAGTTAACGTTAGTAGCGAAGCGCCTAAAACTATAAGCGAAATTCTCGCCACGATAAAGCCCGCGTTAAGTAGTCCAAAGTTAGTAATGGTTATAAATTGCCACGACCAAAGGACTTCCCCAGTCGTATTGAAAAATAGTTGTAGTATCGCCGATAAGATGATAAAGAACATAATGCCTTTAATGCTCTTTAGAACCTTCATAAACGGAACTTTTGCAAAAAGCGTGGTAATCACCACGAAAACAAAGCACGCCAAAAATCCCAAAAAGTGAAAAGAAGACACCAAAAACACCGCCACGATATAGGCGATTGTCATCAAAATCTTGATACGTGCGTCCATTTTGTGTACAAAAGAGTGGGACGGGTAATATTGTCCGAAAGAAACGTCTTTCATTATTTTACCCCCTTTACTCTTACGAACGCATCGACGAAACCGTCGACGGTAAGGTCGCTATTAAGTTTAATTCCCTTACCTTCAAGCGCCTTGCTTAAGTATGCGGTAACGGGAAGTTCTAGCCCTAAATCTTGGACTAATTGATAGTTTGAGAAGAATTCTTTAGGGGTGGTTGCCGAGCGCAAACGTCCACGCTCGAACACGGCAACCTTAGTGCAGTGTTCTGCAATTAAGTTCATATCGTGCGATACGATAACTATAGTCTTAACGAATTTTTTGTGAAGATCGTGAAGAAGATCGATAAATTCGCGCTTACCAACGGGGTCAAGACCTGCAACCGGCTCGTCCAAAACCAAAACTTCTGGGCGAGTTACTATAACTCCTGCAATCGCAACTCTTCTTTTTTGACCGCCTGAAAGCTCAAAGGGTGACTTGTCTTTATATTTTTCGTAGTCTAGCCCCACGCGTTCCAACGCGTCTTTAACGAGATTTGCCGTTTCTTCGGCGCTTGCCTTTGGCATAAAGTTTCTCACGCCGAACGCAACGTCTTCAAACACCGTTTCGGCAAAGAGTTGGTATTCGGGATATTGAAAAACCATACCAACTTTAGAGCGAAGTGCCTTAAAATCGCATTTTTTACTAGTTAAATCGAATTCGCCAACGCTAACCTTTCCCTTGTCCTTTCCCACTTTAATTAGTCCGTTTAGGTGTTGAACGAAGGTGGTCTTACCGCTACCCGTATGCCCGATAACGCCAAAAAATTCCCCTTCTAAAATAGTAAGAGAAACGTCCGATAACGCCTTAACGGCAAGCGTTTTTGATTTTTCGCTATAAACGTGTGATAAATTTTCTACTCTTATTTGCATAATTCCTCCGCCAAATCTTTCTCGGTAAGAATTCCGCAAGATAAGTTTAACCCTTTTTCTTTAAGTTTTTGAGCGATTATTGCTGAAACGGGGAGTTCTAGCCCCAAGCGCTCTAAAGTTTCTTTGTTTTCAAAAATTTGTTTAGGCGTGCCTGAAAGCGCCACTTTTCCGCCCTCTAAAACCACCACTTTATCGGCAAAAACCACTTCGTCCATATAGTGCGTGATGGCAAGAACGGTCACGCCTTGCTCTTTGTTAAGTTTATTTACGACGTCTAAAACTTCTTTTCTGCCTTTAGGATCAAGCATCGCCGTCGATTCGTCTAAGATAATAACTTCGGGTTTAAGCGCAAGAACGCCGGCGATGGCAATTCTTTGTTTTTGACCGCCCGATAGTCTTGTGGGAGAACTCTTTCTAAATTCTTCCATACCCACGCTCTTTAGCGCAAAATCAATTCTTTCGCCTATTTCTTGTCTTTTAACGCCAAGATTTTCAGGGCCGAACGCAACGTCGTCCTCTACGATAGAGGCAACTAGTTGATTGTCGGGGTTTTGGAAAACTACTCCAACCCTTTTTCTAATCTCGAAAAGATTCTTTTTGTCGAGCGCCGAAAGCCCGCCCACGATAATCTCTCCGTCGTCAGGTTTAACTAAGCCGTTAAAGAGTTTAGCGAGTGTGGACTTACCGCTACCGTTTCTTCCGATAACGGCAACGTATTCCCCCTTTTCAACCGAAAGGGAGATTCCCGAAATAGCGTTTATTTTTTTGTCGTAAGAAAAACTGACGTTTTTCGCTTCGAGAAGAGCCACTAAAACTAAAACTCCTTAAAATATTTCGTTAAGCATTATACCAAAAATTATCGATTTTTACAAGCGTTTAATATAAACCTTTGATTTTCCTGCCCGTTTTTTAGGAAAAGGCAAAGATCTTAAAGCTTAAAGCGTCAAAAGTTTTAAATAAAACTTTGTTTTCTCGTTGACGAAAGGAGAGTTTAGTTGTATAATAATGTAGGTTATAATATATAAACTAGTATACGGAGGACGTTTTATATGAAAAAGATGACAATAGACGGTAATACCGCTGCCAGTCACGTAGCGTACGCGTTTAGTGAAGTTGCGGCAATTTACCCCATCACCCCTTCTTCTCCCATGGCAGAAGTTGCGGACGAATGGTCGGCAAACGGTAGAGTAAACATGTTTGGTCAACCCTTGCGTTTAGCGGAAATGCAATCTGAAGCAGGCGCTGCAGGTGCAGTTCACGGCTCGTTAACCGCAGGTGCGTTAACCACTACTTACACCGCAAGCCAAGGCTTACTTTTAATGATTCCTAACATGTATAAGATCGCGGGCGAACTTCTCCCCACGGTTTTCCACGTAAGTGCAAGAGCTCTCGCTGCGCACTCTCTTAACATTTTCGGCGACCACGCAGACGTTATGGCTTGCCGTCAAACGGGATTTGCTATGCTTGCAAGTAACTCCGTTCAAGAAGTTATGGACTTTGCGCTCGTATCTCACCTTTCAACCTTAAAGACCAAAGTTCCTTTCCTTCATTTCTTCGACGGTTTTAGAACCAGTCACGAAGTAAGTAAAATCGACGTTATCGATTACGATGAAATGAAAGAACTCGTTGACATGAAAGACGTTGAAGATTTCCGCGCTCGCGCACTCAACCCCGAACACCCCGTTCAACGTGGTACGGCTCAAAACTCTGATATTTACTTCCAAAACAGAGAAACGGCTAACAAATACTACCTAGCAACCCCTGCTATCGTTCAAGAAATGATGGACAAGGTTAACGCTCTTACCGGTAGAAATTATCACTTATTCGATTACGTTGGTGATCCTAACGCTGAATACGTCGTTATTTTAATGGGTAGCGGTGCAGACGCAGTTGAAGAAACCATCAACAAGATGAACAAAGAAGGTCACAAAGTCGGCATGCTTAAAGTTAGACTTTATCGTCCTTTCGCTATCGATTATTTCGTAAACGCACTTCCTAAGTCAGTTAAGAAGATCGCCGTATTAGATAGAACCAAAGAAGCAGGCTCACTCGGCGAACCCTTATACTTAGACGTTTGCTCGGCTCTTCTTGAAAAGGGCATGACCGATATTAAGGTTGTTGGCGGTAGATACGGTTTAGGTAGCAAGGAATTCAATCCTTCAATGATCTATTCAGTTTATAAGAACTTAGAACAAGACGAACCCAAGAACCACTTCACCGTTGGTATTTTCGACGATCTTACCAACTCTTCGCTTGACTTCTCGTTTAAGTACGACGCTGCTCCCGAAGGAACTGTTTCTTGTAAGTTCTGGGGCTTAGGCTCTGACGGTACGGTTGGCGCAAATAAAAACTCTATTAAGATCATCGGCGACCACACCGATATGTACGCTCAAGGTTACTTCTTCTACGACTCTAAAAAGTCTGGCGGTATCACCGTTTCACATTTAAGATTTGGTAACACTCCTATTCAATCGGCATATTTAATCGACTCTGCGGACTTCGTTCAATGTTCAAACCCCTCTTATATCACCCGTTACAACATGACTGGAGATATTAAGGAAAACGGAACTTTCTTATTTAACACCTCTGCTAAATCAGTAGAAGAATTAGAAGACGTTCTTCCCGCTTTCGTTAAACGCGATATCGCAAACAAAAATATCAACCTTTACGTTATCGACGCTATTAAGATTGCGGCTGAACTCGGACTTCGCGGTAGAACTAACACGATTTTACAATCTGCTTTCTTTAAGGTTGCTAACATTATTCCTTACGACCAAGCAGTTGACTTTATGAAGAAGATGGCTTATAAGTCTTTCGCAAAGAAAGGCGACGCAGTCGTTCAAATGAACTACAACGCAATCGACTCGGCTGAAGCTAACCTTATTAAGATTGACGTTCCTGCATCTTGGAAGACTATCGAAACCGGTGCTCCCATGGCTACAGTTGCAGATAACAAATACTTTAAGGATATCGTTCACCCCGTATTAGTATTAGAAGGCGACAAACTTCCTTCTTCAGCATTTAACGCCGACGGTACTGTTCCCACCGGAACGACCAAGTTCGAAAAACGTGGCGTTGCAGTAAACGTACCTAAGTGGGACGTTAATAAATGTATCCAATGTAACCAATGTGCGTTCGTTTGTCCTCACTCTTGTATCCGTCCCGCAGTTATCGCGGAAGGCGCTGATAAGCCCGAATCTTTCACTACCAAGGCTATGATCGGAAACAAGGGCTTTGAATTTAGAATTCAAGTTTCTCCGCTTGACTGTATGGGTTGCGGAGTTTGCGCGGACATTTGTCCTTCAAAGGAAAAGGCGCTCACCATGGTACCGTTTGGCTCTATCGCCCAAGAAGAAACGGTTAACTACGAATTTAGCGAAACTCTTCCTGAAGTTGACGTTTCCGCTTGCCCCGGTTGCAAGAAGACGACCGTTAAGGGTAGCCAATTCAGTAAACCTTTATTCGAGTTCTCAGGCGCGTGCGCAGGTTGTGGCGAAACTCCTTACGTTAAGGTAATCACCCAACTCTTCGGCGATAGAATGATCGTTGCAAACGCAACGGGTTGCTCTTCTATCTACGGCGGTTCTGCCCCTACTTGTCCTTACACCACTAATAAAGAAGGCAAAGGACCTGCATGGGCAAACAGCTTATTCGAAGATAACGCCGAATTCGGTTACGGTATGAACCTTGCAATGAGCGCTCGTAGAGCAAAAATCGAAGAAGATATGAGAGCTTCTTTCGATAGCGTAAACGAAAAGACTAACGCTGCTTTCTCTGCATGGCTCGCTGATAAGGACGACGCTGAAAAATCTAAAGTTGCAGCAGAAATGGTTAAAGACGCACTTAAAGACGAAAAGGCAGACGGTCTTGACTATATTAAGGGCAACCTTGACTGCTTAGTTAAACCTTCAATTTGGATTTTCGGTGGCGACGGTTGGGCATACGATATCGGCTACGGCGGACTTGATCACGTTCTCGCTAGCGGAGAAAACGTGAACGTTTTAGTTCTCGATACCGAAGTTTACTCTAACACGGGTGGACAAGCAAGTAAGTCAACTCCTACCGGCTCTATTGCGAAATTCGCCGCTGCAGGTAAGAGAGTTAAGAAAAAAGACCTTGGCATGATGGCTATGAGTTACGGCTACGTATACGTTGCACAATGCTCAATGGGCTCTAATAAACAACAACTCTTGAACGCTTTAGTTGAGGCTGAAAAATACGACGGACCGTCACTCATCATTTGTTACGCTCCTTGTATTAACCACGGTATCAACATGACGAAATCTCAAGAAGAAGAAAAGAAGGCAGTTGATTGCGCTTACTGGCAATTATATAGATACAATCCTGCTTTAGTGGACGAAGGAAAGAACCCCTTCACCTTAGATAGCAAAGAACCCACGGGCGATTACAAAGCGTTCTTACTTGGCGAAACTAGATACGCATCACTCATGAAGGCGCGTCCTGAACTTGCCGAAAAACTCTTTGACAAGACCGAAAAGGATTCTAAAGAAAGACTTGCAAACTACAAGCATTTAGCAGATAAATAGTTTATAAGTAAACTTAAAAGCCGTTGGAAATCCAACGGCTTTTTTACTTTTTTAATTTTTTATTAGCTAAAGAATTCAGCGTAACGTACTATTAAAGAGTTAATTTCTTCTTCGCTAATGAGTCCTTTACCTATTGCAACTTTCAAATATTTTCCGTTGCACGCATTAAACATTTCTTCATTTACGTTGTAAATACTTGCAAATTCTTCGTACGTAAAGAGTCCGTATTCTTTTACGTCCTTATGGAATTCTTTTTGATTAATTTTTATCTTATCAGAATCAACGTCAAAGATATTAAACATACCTTCTATTCCACCAGGCATTGAAAGCATTCCATTAACGTATAGACATAAATGACTATAAGTAACGGGACTCCAAGTAGTAGTCTTTTCTATAGAGATTGTAACGTCTTCTAATTGAACTTTAGTCCATACTAGTTTTCCGTTGCTATCCGTAGTTTGTTTTTGGAACCAATGACCAATATATTTCCCTGCGTCTTCTCTCATATATACGTATTGAGAAAGGTTATAATCCCAAAATCCATGCTCGTCTACTACTTTTACAACCGTTCCGTCAGAGAAACGTAAGTTAATTATTTTGTAATATGCAAGTTTATCACTATCGACAAATAAAATCGGTGCGGAGTCAAATTTACCCGTTTTAATATTCCACACTAAAAGTTCTTCATTTCCCTTTAACGATTCAACGGGAACTTGTCTACCGTCCGCTAGAGTTATGAGCGTACCTGCAACTATACAAGAATCGTCTTCGCTTTCATTCTTAGCGACTGCTAACGACATATGACCATCACTATAAGTAGCAGAGCCCGTATAAGCAGTGTTTTTTATGGTAATTTCTCCAGTCAAATAACTACGATGTAAAGTAAAAGTATAAGTAACACTTTCCGTTGTATAATAGTTATCGTTTATCGTCCAAGAATCAAAAGTATATCCGTCTAGAGTAGGCGCAGTAATCGTCGTTTGCTCTCCACTAGCAATACTTACCGTTCCAGTACTTATAACGTCCTCGCCAATCGCAACTATATCGTATTGATAATTCATTTGTAACGGTATCCAATAAACGTAAACACTTTCATTTGCGGCGATATCCCACGTTTGTTCCCAATCAGGATCTACGCCCATATTAAAGATATCATTTTCTTCAATCAACTTGCTCTTTATATAGCAAGTCCCACGCCCTTGTGGCATTGAATATACTCCGCCAAATTCATAGTGCTCTAGATACGGAACAAAATCCATCTCTAATTTTTCTCCGTATTTAACGCTTACGTCCCAATTCTCTCCATTATATGACATTATCGTGGCGACATATACCGGCTCGTCTGTCCAATATGCATATAGCGTTGTATCTGCTACTTTATTCCACGCCCTAACACTAGTCATACTTGCGTCATAATAAACGTTGCCCAATCCGTTTGGTTGGTCAAAATACCCAGCAAAAATATAATCCTCCTTCGTCGGTGCTTGTAACCCTTGTGGCATGCTTGAACCATACAAAATTTGAACTGTATCAGTTCCCCCTGCTCCTCCCTGCTTGTCAAAAGTAATCGTGTATGTGTTTGCTTGCCAATACGCATATAAGGTCGTTATTTCCTGTTGATCCCAAACGTGCGCACTCGTCATATCGGCATTATAATATTTTGTTCCCGTTCCGTTTGGTCCAGAATAATATCCTTGAAACTGATAGCCTGCACGCGTTGGAGCTATCGCTGTCGGCATATTTGATCCAACCTCTACATACAACCTTTCTGTTCCTCCCGTTCCTCCTTGCTTATCAAAAGTAACCGTGTAAGTGTGTGTTTGCATTTCTTTGTATGATATGTAATATATCTCGCTATTATATGCGTAATCCCCCTCATATTCCCTTCCTCCAATACTATGTTCATTTGTCCAAACTCTATCTTCTGTTACTTCGTGTTTATATTTTAAAATAGCAGTACTTCCAGGTTTATGATACCAAGAATTATCCAATTGATTATATTTCATAAAATGATAATCAAACTTTTCTCTTCTAACGCAAATCAAGTTCTCATCTGCGTAGATATTACTGGGTCTTTCAGTAAATAAAGTTACATCATAACCTAAAAATCTTAAATCAGCAACAGCCTTTTCTGCAAGTTCTAAAATAGTTAGATTATACCAGTTAGTATTGGGACCTGCGAAAGCCCCTACTAAATACTGTATTCCCTCATCACCTGTTGAATATTCTGGCGGATTTTCAGTTCTATTAATGGCATAAGCATAACAATTGTAATATTCAAATAATTCCTTAGACCAATATCCACCTGATGACACCCATTCACCACTTGAATTTTGGACAAAACTATCCTGAAGTTGATATGATGCACAAGTCTGAATATTGTCTTCTTGAATTGCTTGAACGCCATAATAATTATTAACAACTACTTTAATTTCTTCTGCAAAATTAAGTGTTCCAAAATAGTTATAAACAAAATGATAATTTGGATCATTTTCAACATTTTGTATGACATTTTTTATAAACGATTTAACATCATCGTCTAATTCCAATCCCTCTGGAAGCTCTACTCCGTGTTCAGTGATGAATTGGTAGCATTCATCTTCATTTAATTCAGATAATAATTGAACTTCAGATATATACTCATCAGCACTTACCTTTACATCTATTGAATAGGTAATTATAGACATACATATTGCCATAAAAAAAACAAGAAACAAATAAAGTATTACACTTTTTTTATATTTTTTTACCATATTAACAATCTCCTTTACATTCTTCAATTAACTCTAAAACCCTCTCGTTTGTCATTTGTCCACTTGCAAGATCCTCTTCCGTAAAAATTTTTGATTTAATTTTGGTTGCTTTACAAATACCACGATCATTGGCAAATATTTTTATAACTGCATAGCCTTTAATCTCTGAACCCACTTTTAATATTATATCGATATACGCAAGTTCTTTGTTCGCAATCTCTTCCTTTTCCATTTCATACGGAACCCAGAATAGTTCGCTATTAAATGATTTTTCAATCTCTCTTTCTTCGTTTCTAATATGGAACGATCCCGCGTCCGTTTTACATTCAAAAATTGCATTTTTGTCTTCATAGTATAGTAAAATATTTAGTTGTGCACTCGCTGCAAAATCATATCTATACAATGTACAATCCACCATTTTTGCTTCTGCCTCAGTATAACTTTTGTCCGACTCTCCGCAGGCTAGCTCCCCAAAACTAAAACATAATAGAAAAATAAGGGTGCAAATTAGCATAAAAATTTTAATTAGTTTGTTCTTCATTTTTTCACCTCCTTATTTGCGCTTTTTAACGCTTGCTTAATTATATGATAATATAAATCTTTTTACTTGTCAATACCTAACTTTTTTGCACGTTTTTAGCTGTGCCCCTTAAAGATTAAGGGGTTGGGGTTTTGAGGAGTTTGCATGGGGGATTTTTAAGGGGGAACGACTTCGGAAAAGAGTTCCCCCTTAATAGAAAAGACTCTCTTTTATAAAAAAACGAAAAAATAAAACCCACCAAATGGCGGGTTTATTTATTTTTCTTTTTTTAGTTTGCTTAGTCCAAAATCTATCTTTAGTTCGCCAATAAGAATTGCACTTATTACCACGACGAAACCTATAATTAGCATAGCGCTAAATTTATCTGCGCCGAGCACTAAGGAAATTAGCGCACCAAAAACCGATTCTAAACTTAACACTATTGCCGATTGTGTGGGATTAGAACAAAGTTTTTGCCCAAAGAGTTGTGAACATTGCGCTACGAGTGTGCAAACTATCATTAAATATAATATCTTTAAGATTTGCTCTAAATTAAGCGAATAACTCTCTATCCCCATTTGTGGAAGCTCGTATATAAAAGAACTTGCCAAAACGATTAACCCTGTGAATATAAAGTGAATAACTAAAAGTGCGATAGGATCGTTCTTTTGCGCGTTAAACTTATCTATAAAAAGTATTTGCAATGCGTAAAAAATTGCAGAAACTAGGGTTAAAATATCCCCTAAAATCATATTTTCGCCATCTTCTTGCGCACCCGATAAAACTATTAAGCCAATTCCGATTATACAAACTACTGCTGCAATAATATTATAGGCTTTTGGTTTTTTCTTAAAGAATATCCACATTATAAAGGGGGTTAATACACAATAGGTTGCAGTTAAAAAAGCGTTTGCTCCCGGCGTAGTGTATTTTAAGCCTTCTGTTTGAAATAAATATGCAAGCGCAACCGTTAAACCCAAAATAAATGCGTTTAGCACGGTTCTTTTATCTACTTTGATTATTCTTTTAATAAAAATCAAGCCCAAAAGTATCCCTGCAACAAAAAAACGTATCCCTATAACGAAAAATCCGGGCACGGTTTGAATAGTATCCTTTAGCACCACAAAGCTCGTTCCCCAAGCAAGTGTTGCCAAAAGCAATAACGATAGCCCTATTAAATTATTTCGCTTTTCTTTAATCATAATTTTCTCCACTAGACTAAAAACAAACATATTCTAACACAAAACTTATTCTCTTTCAAAATAATTTAACGCCCTTTTTAAATATTTTAATGTATACGCTCGCCTGCGCGCGCGTGCGCGAGGAGTTTTCACCTAAAAGGTAAAATTTTTAACAATTTTTGATATTTTGCCTTAAATCGCTTTACAATATTCAAATTATATAGTACAATAATATCACTTTATTGTGGTAAAGCGATAAAGTGATGTTATAAAAATATTTTATTAGGAGAACCTAAAAATGAAAAAATTATTTACTCTTTTAGTAACGGCTATTTTAGCGGTTACGTGTGTACTTGGCTTAACCGCTTGTGGCGATGACCCCATCACTTATAAAGATCTTGCTATCGTTGAAGTTGGTGGCGAAACCGAATCTTTTGGTATCGCGTTCAGAGACGGATCTGACCTTACTAGAAAGGTTGAAGACGCTATCGCTGAACTAGTTGAAGAAGGCAAACTTGCTCCTCTCGCTACTAAATACGGCGTTGCAGGCGTAAGCGAATACGTTCCCGTTGCTGATCCTTTTGAAGGCAGTGATGATTTCGCTAAAATTCAAGCTAAAGGCAAGTTAATCGTTGGTATCACCGATTATAAGCCTATGGACTATAAAGAAGAAGGTAGCGATGAATGGATCGGTTTTGACGCTGACCTTGCTAGACTCGTTTGTGAAAAACTTAACGTTGGCATCGAATTTAAGGAAATCGACTGGGACAACAAGCTTTTAGACTTACAAGCTGGTAGAATCGACTGCATTTGGAACGGTATGACTATTACCAACGAAATCAAAGCAAAAGCTGACGTTTCTGTTCCCTATATGGAAAATAGACAAGTTGCAGTTGTATTAAAAACCAACGCGGAAAAATATTCTTCACTCGACAAAATGGGTGGCGTAAGAGTAGCCGCTGAAAGTGGTTCTGCAGGCGAAACTTTCATTAAAGAAAGTAGCGTATTAAGTAATGGACTCGTTTCAGTTACCGCTCAATCTGACGCTTTCTTAGAAGTTATGTCTGGAAAGAGCGAAATTGCTATCGTTGACTACATGATGGCAAAAGCACTTATCGAAGGTTAATTTTTACTTAGAACGTCATGAGAAATACCTTTTATAGGTATTTCTCTTTGCGTTTATTTGCTTTTTATTATGGATTATTTATTTTTGTCAAACTCTTTTTTATCGATTTCCTTAGACCTTTTAGTAGGTTTTATGGAAACCTTAAAAATATTTTTCGTAACGCTTTTAATTTCCTTACCGTTAGGATTATTGATCGCTTTCGGCTCAATGTCTAAAATTAAGCCGTTAAAGGCCGCTTGCGCTACTTTCGTTTGGGTTATTCGCGGAACTCCGCTTATGCTCCAACTTATTATCGTTTACTACGGACCGGGACTTATTTTCGGTGTAGGCGCTGGGCTTAGTGCTTATCTATCTACCTTTATTACCTTTGGTATTAACTACGCTTGCTATTTCTCGGAAATCTATCGTGGCGGTATTCAGTCTATCTCTAAAGGTCAATACGAGGCGGGTAAGGTTTTAGGTATGACCAAAGGTCAAATCTTTTTCAAGGTCGTTTTAATGCAAGTCGTTAAAAGAATAATTCCGCCTATGAGTAACGAAATTATAACGCTCGTAAAAGATACTTCTCTTGCTAGAATCATAACTTTCTACGAACTTATTTTCTTTGCTCAAAGATATATTAAAAACGGCGGTTTATTGTGGCCCTTGTTCTACACGGCAGTTTACTACCTTGTTTTCACGGCAATTTTAACGCTATTCTTCCGTTGGTTAGAAAAGAAACTATCATACTATAAGGTGTAAATTATGGCGTATTTAGAGATTAAAAACTTTTATAAATCCTTTGATAAAATCGAAGTATTAAAGGGCATTGACCTTTCTATTGAAAAGGGACAAGTCGTTTCTATAATCGGATCTTCTGGTAGTGGTAAAACCACTCTTCTTCGCTGTATCAATTTTTTGGAAAAACCCGATAGCGGTTTTATGACTTTAGAAGACGAAGTTTTATTTGACGGCGATTCTTCTTATAAAGAAAACGATAGCATTTTACGCGAAAAACGCTTAAATTTTGGACTAGTTTTTCAATCTTTTAACCTTTTTCCGCAATATAACGTGCTAAAAAACATCACGCTTGCCCCTACTCTTTTACTTAAAGACAAGATTAAAGCTTACAAAAAAGAACTCAAAAAAGACAAAAGTTTATCTAGAGTAGAGCGCAAAGAAAAACTTTATTCTTTTAAGGAAAACGAAAAATCGATTATCGAAACGGACGCTTTCGCCCTTTTAGAAAAAATCGGACTTACCGATAAAAAAGACGCATATCCTTGCGAACTTTCGGGCGGTCAATGCCAAAGAGTTGCAATCGCAAGAGCGCTTGCCTTAAAGCCTAAGATTTTATGTTTTGACGAGCCGACCTCTGCACTCGATCCTGAACTAACCGGCGAAGTATTAAAAGTTATTCGTTCGCTTAAAGACGAAGGAAGAACCATGATTATCGTTACCCACGAAATGGGCTTTGCTAAAAAGGTATCGGATAAGGTTATCTTTATGGCGGACGGCGTGGTTGAAGAAATGGGCGACTCTCAAGAACTCTTTGATAATCCAAAATCAGAAAAACTCGTTCACTTCTTATCAAGTATTACTAATAAAGACGGAGAATAATCCTCATTAAATCAAAAAGAAAAACCCGAAAAACTTCGGGTTTTTATGTTTTTTATACGAAAATTATTGATACGTTTTGCTTTTTCGCGTACTCAACGGTGTTTTTCGTTCCACCTTTTATATTCCTTAAATAGGCTATTAAAAGGCCACTATTATCCACCATAAACATATTTCTCTTTTGCATGCAATAGGGCGTGTAATCTTTAGAAACTAAAATCTTCTCGTCCGCACTATCAACCAATTTTTTATATTCTTTTTTTTGTTCAATAGTAAATTTTTGGTCTTGTCTTTCACACGGTATACACGCCACGATCTTGATGGGTTTTAGATTTCTTAGCTCTTCTAAAATCTTAAAACACTCGGTATCAAAACCAAGCGCCATACCTATTAAAAAAGTATCGTAGCCAAGTTCTATTCGGTTTTTAAAAACTTCTTTAACCTTTTCTCGGTCGAAGTCCTCTCTTAAATTTCTATGCCCCGTAACCGAGACGGTTTTTTCTTTAATTATTTCTATCATAAAGGATTTTTTCTTTCTTTTCCGTGACCTCGTGGATATTTCTTGTCCGTTGGTTTTTCCTTGCGAATTACTACTAACGCGCGCTTTGCGTCTGCAAGATTATATTCGTTAATTTTTTCTAACTTTCCACCTAAAATCTTAACTGCGCTACTTGCTTCTTTTGCTTCTTCAATAGCGTCGCCTTTAAAAGCAACGAACGTTCCTCCTACTTTTACGAAGGGCATACAATATTCACATAAAGTATTAAGTCTTGCCACCGCTCTTGCAGTAACCACGTCAAAACTTTCTCTATATTTAGTATCTTTAGCAAGATCTTCCGCTCTTCCGTTAACGACTAAAACGTCTTTTAGCCCAAGTTCAGAAACCACGGTTTTTAAAAATTCACACTTTTTTCCCGTTGCCTCTACCATAGTGACTTTTAGATCGTCGTTCATAATTTTTAAAGGTATCGCAGGAAATCCACCGCCCGAACCGATGTCGATAAGTGTTTGTCCACAAATATTGTTGATACCTAAAGCGCTATCCAAAAAATGTTTAAGATAAATTTCTTCTCTTTCGGTGATTGCAGTAAGATTAAACTTAGCGTTAAAATCGATAAGTAAATCCGCGTATTTATTAAATCTTTCTTTTTGAAGATCATTTAGTTTTAAGCCGTAATCTAAAAATAATTTTTCCATATAGAGAGTATAACATATATTTTTTTTATTAACAATATTTTTTTATCAACTTTAAAAATTTAAAAACGTGGACAACTTTGTTTATAACTTTTAGCCTTAAAAATCACTCTCCTAAAATGCAAATTCCCTAACCTTTTATATCCTTTAGTTTAAAGAAAATCTTATTAAAAATTTTTTCCTTTCTTACATATAAACTTGTCCACAAACACGATATAATTAATTAACATTTTTATCCACCAAAAATTCATTATATTAATTCTAGCGAAAAGTTATATTTCCACAATTTAACACCCCTACTACTATTAATACTACCAATTTAAACTTTTAATAATAAATAAACAAACCTAGTAGTCGTGATGAAAATATCTATAAAAATTAAAAAAGAAAATTATCTTAATTTAATCATACAAAAAGACGAAAGTCCTTGATTTTTTACGCTTAATATTATATAATATATCTATATTATATAACGGAGAAAAAATATGAAACTTATTTGCGATGGTTTAGATCTATCTGATGCAGTGCTTAAGGTTAGTAAAGCTTTATCAGTAAAAGCTGCTAATCCCGTTTTAGAAGGAATTAAAATTTGCGCTAAAGGCGATAGTCTAACTTTAACTGCAACCGATATGGAACTTACCATTGAAAAGAAAATTAAAGCGGACGTTTTAATGGAAGGAGAAACGGTTGTAGTAGGTAAATATTTCGTTGATTTTACTAAAAAACTTGAAAAAGAACAAGTAGAACTTAGTCGTCTTTACGACGGACAACTTCAAATCAAGTATTCGGATTCAGTATCTGAACTTCAAGTTTTCGGTGCGGAAAATTTCCCAAAAATTGAAAGAGAAGAAAACGGCACTGAACTTACTATGAAACAAAGTGACTTTAAGTCGCTTGTAGAGTCTATCGTTTTTGCTTGTTCAACCGACGAGAGCCGTCCTATTTTAAAAGGATGTTTATTTGAAGTTAAAGGAAACGAATTAACCGGCGTTTCTTTAGACGGATTTAGAATGGCTATTTGCAAAAAAGAAGTATGTTCTTCAAAAGATATTTCAGCAGTTATTCCTGCAAGAACTCTTTCTGAAATCACGAGAATTTTAGATAAAGACGATAAAGATATTAAAGTTTATATTCAAAACAATACTCTTTACGTTGAAGAAGAAAACACCATAATTTTCTCACGTTTAATAGAGGGAGAATACGTTAAATATAACCATATTCTTCCCACTAACTTTGAAAACGTCGTTACCGTAAACAAAAACGCGTTACTTAATAGTATTGAAAGAGCGTCGATCGTTGCAAGAAACGATAGATATAACGTAATTAAATTCGATATTAAAGAAGACGTTTTAACCGTATCAAGTAAATCAGAAGTAGGAAACGTAAACGAAAACGTTGGAATTAATTTAAAAGGAAAAGATTTAACTATTGCGTTTAACGGAAAATACGTGATGGATTATCTAAAGATAATAGAAGATGATTTTATAAATCTTAACTTAAATTCGGCGATAGATCCTTGCGTAATGACGAGTATGAGAGAAAAAGGATTGATATATTTAATCCTTCCTGTTAGAATAAGCGCGTAAATTGATTGACAAAATCAAAAAATATCTATACAATAATATAGCAAAATTTAAAAAAATAACTTAAACATTTAAGGAGAAATAGAAATGAAACAAACTTACCAGCCCAAAAAGAGACAAAGAAGCAAAGTACACGGCTTTAGAAAGAGAATGAAAACGCGTTCTGGTAAAAACGTATTAAAGAGACGTCGTAATAAGGGTCGTCATAAGCTTTCTGCATAGGAAATGGCGACTGATTACAGGTTAAAAAAAGAAAAAGATTTCAATTTAGTATTTAATAAGGGAAAAAAGTTATTTTCTTCTTGTTTGACTATCGTTTACCTTCCGTCAAGTGAACTTAAGGCAGGTTTTGCCGTATCGAGAAAGCATGGCGGAAGTGTAACAAGAAACAGAATAAAAAGACTTTTAAGGGAATCTTTCAGAAGTTTTTCGCCAAAAATCGGGCAAAACTTCTTTTTTGTTTTTATACCGAAAGTAGATAAAGAGTACACGCTAGAAAAGTTTAAGACGAGTATGGAGAAACTTTTTATTAAGGGTGGAATTTTATAATGCTTAAATTCTTAGGCGTAAAACTAATAAGGTTTTATCAAAAGTATTTATCAAAAGGCACTTGCACGTTTATTCCGTCATGTTCGGAATATACGCTTGAGGCAATCTTAAAATACGGCTTTTTTATAGGCTGTTTTTTGGGTTTTAAAAGGATACTAAGATGTCACCCATGGTCAAAGGGCGGATTCGATAAAGTGCCCGATAGAAAAAAAGACCTTAAATGGGTATATTAAAGGAAATATAAGATGGAATTTATTCAAATTATCAACTTTGCTAAACCGATTAGCGGAAGTTTTATAGTAGATATTATAATTTGGCTCGTTGGTTTAACTTCGGTAACCGCGGGAATTATTTTATTTACTGTTTTGCTTAAAGTTGTAACTTTACCTTTCGATTTCATGTCTAAAGCGTCTATGAGAAAAAACTCTCTAAAGATGGAAGAAATGAGGCCGGAACTCGAAAAGCTACAAAAACAATACGCGGATAATAAGCAACTTTATAACCAAAAGATGATGGCACTCTATAAAAAGAACGGCTATTCAATGTTCGGTGCGTGCCTCCCTACTATTTTAACGCTCGTAATCTTTATCGTTGCGTTAAACGGTTTTAGTTCTTATTCTCAATTCCAAAACAGACAATATTTTTACGAAATGACAAGCGCCTATAATAACGCAGTTTATTATAGTCTTGATGATGACGAAAATTACGTCGTTCGTAATGAAGACGGCTCACTTTTTATCGACGTTGATAAAATGGGCAAAGATACCAATGGTTTTACTGAAAATCACGGAATTATAGAAATAAAAAATAGCGCCGAATCATACGTTGAAATAAATAAAGAAAACTTAAATAATTTAGAAGAAAAAATTTACGTTTTCTACGATTCAACGCAAGGTGGAACGAATTTTTATTTAGAAACGACTTTCGGTGTAGTTCAATATGCAGCGAACGTTGTAAAAAACCTTGAAGATAAATACGTTGCAACGACTGCTGGCTATCAAGCGATTGCTTCTAAATTAGAGTTAGCGTCTAACGTAGAAAATTATCCCCTTGCATGCGCAGAAAACGGATTCTTTAAGATTGGCGAAAAAACCTTTAACGTTGCGGACGAAAATGCAAACGCCGGTGCTTTTATTGAAGAAATAAGAGCGGTTAAATCGGCGGATACGTTTAGAGAAAGTAACGCAAGCTTTTTATGGGTTAAAAACATTTGGGTTTCTGATAGCCCGATGAAACACCCCATTGAAACCAACTGGGAAACCTTTAAGAAAACTCACGCAGTTCCTGAAGGAGATATTAACGTTACCGAAACTGACTACGCTAATATGATTTCTAAATTAGAAGTAGAAAAGAACGCACCTAACGGATACTTTATTTTAGTAGTATTAACGGCAGGTATTTCTTTACTTCTCCAAATCGTAACGACCAAGAGCCAAAAGGCGCAAATGGAATTACAAACGGTTGACGGACAAGGTGCAAGCACTCAAAAGATGATGACGTGGATTATGCCTATTATGATGGCGATATTTGCGTTTATGTACACGGCGGCGTTCTCAATCTATATTATTTTAAGTTCGATAATAAGCATAGTAACCACCTTTGGTATCAATGCAATAATCGATGCAAAATATAAGAAAAAACCTAACGATCAAGAGCCTATTCGTGGAAGAGTTTACGTTCCTAAGGAAGAGGAAATTGAAAAGCCAAAAAAAGAAAAGAAATCTAAAAAGGAAGAAATTCCTAAAAACAGTTTCTTATCTGGAGCAGCTGATAATAAACACGTTCGTGGTAGAACGAAGTAGCAAACAAAAAATTGCGCGCTCGTTCGGCGCGCGTGGAGGATAAAAATGGAATTTACAGGTAAAACGCTTGCAGAAGCAAAGGAGGTTGCCCTTAAGGAACTAGGCGTTAGTGAAGACGCAGTAGAGATCGTCATTAAAGAAGAACCGACTAAGGGACTATTCGGAAGACTTAAGGGAAAGGCAGTTATCGAAGTTAACTTAATCAAAAAGGAAACTTGCGGTAAAGAAGGCGGATGCTCAAAGGAAGAAACGTTAAGTTTCGTAGAACAAATCCTAACGATGATGGGATTTGAAGCAGAAGTTAGTTTACAAGATTCAACCGACAACACGGTAATCGTTGTTAAATCGGAAAGATCGGCAGAAATCATCGGATACAGGGGCGAACTTTTAGATGCAATTCAAACCTTAGCAGGTTCAAAAGAAAACATCGGTAGAAAGGGTTATAAAAAAGTTATCGTAGACTGTGAAAACTATCGCGACAAGAGAGAAGATACTCTTATCAAACTTGCAAAAAGACTTGAAGAAAAGGCAACTGAAATTAGAAGAGAAGTTATTTTAGAGCCTATGAGCCCGTATGAAAGAAGAATTATTCATACCGCGCTTTCAGATTCTGAAACGGTTACGACGAGAAGTGACGGAAAAGAACCTAATCGTTACGTAGTAATCGTACCTAACGACAAGGACGAATTTGCAAAACCCTACAACGCAGGAAGAAACAGAAACGACAAAGGTAGACCTGAAAAAGGCGGAAAGAAATTCGATAGAAATTCTCGCGGAGGAAGATCTAACTCACGTCCTAGAAAACAAAGTGGCTTTACCGAAGGCGCAAGAAAGAAAACCATAACTTTTGGAACGTACTTAGGAAATAGCTTTAAGGACAAAGACTAATAAAGAGAAAAAGCAATAGTTAGTTCTATTGCTTTTTTATTTTTTAAAAAGATTACGCAAGCTCGTGTTTACTTTTTTATATCTTTTTCATAAAAATATAAAAGGGCTTTATTTTTTAAGAATTTTATGTTAATATGTATCTAAGGATCTTTATATGGATATAGTACTTTTAACGGCTTTAGGAGTGGGCGGAGCAACGCTCGTTGGCGCTCTTATCGGCTTTATTTTTAAGAATACATCGCATAAGTTTAGCGACGTGGTTTTATCTTTTGCCGCGGGCGTTATGCTTGCTGCCGCAGTTTTAGGGCTTATTATTCCTAGCGTTGAAACGGGCGGAAAGTTTGGGCTTTTATACGCGGTTGGTGGAATTCTCGTCGGTGCGGTGTGCTTAAATTTAATGGATAAACTTATCCCCCACTTACATAAACTTTCGGGCGTGGAATTAGAAAAACATAGCGATAAAACTAAACTTAATAAAGTGCTTTTATTCGTGTTTGCAATCGCTATCCATAATCTCCCCGAAGGTATTGCCGCAGGCGTTGGCTTTGGCACTGGAAACACTAACCAAGCGCTCGTTATCGCGGGTGGAATTGCGCTCCAAAATATTCCCGAAGGCATGGTCATAATTGCCCCTATGCTACTTGCAGGACTATCTAAAAAACGCGCCTTTATTTACGCCCTTATAACCGGACTAATCGAGGTCGTGGGTACTTTTATAGGCTACTTCGCCGTGTCCGTTTCTACCGCCGTTTTGCCTTTCTTTTTGGCGTTTGCGGGCGGAACGATGCTCTACGTTATAAGCGACGAAATAATCCCAGAAACGCACGCTCACGGCGCTCAGCGTGGCGCGACCTACGCCTTGCTCGTCGGCTTTTGTTTAATGCTCGTCTTTGACGTTTTACTTGGATAAAAAAAGGAGAAAAAACCATGAAAATAACTCTTAATCCCGATAAAGATGTGGTAAATACCATAAAAGAAGGGTTAAAAAGAACGGGTGGATATTGCCCGTGTAGACTAAATAGAACGGAAGAGTATAAATGTATGTGCAAAGAATTCAAAGAGCAAATCGAAGATCCCGAATTTGAAGGATTTTGCCATTGTTTACTTTATTATAAGAAAAAATAAGGAGAAAATATATGAAAGAGATTATCGTTACCGCAAAAAACTTTGACGAGGAAGTTTTATCTTCACCCGTGCCCGTATTAGTAGATTTTTGGGCGACTTGGTGTGGTCCTTGCCGTATGCTTGCCCCAACTATCGAAAGATTAGCTGAAAATTCAGACGGAAGTTATAAAGTTGGCAAAATTAATATTGACGACGAACTAAACCTCGCCGTTAAATATAAGGTAGAAGTTATCCCCACCCTTATGCTTTTTAAGGACGGACAAGTTGTGGAAAAATCAGTTGGCGTTCTAACTGAAGAAGAAATTAAAACCAAGTTTTCTCTCTAATAAAAAACAAAAAAAGAACTGAAATTTTCAGTTCTTTTTCTTTTTGATTTTACCGTTTTCGATAATAATTCGGTTGTAACTAGAATTTCTAAAGACCGTTCTATCGAGTTCGGTCGAAGTAAAAATCGTTTGCAAGTGGCTAACGTTATTAATTAAATTTCTTTGGCGTTTTTTATCGAGTTCGCTTAAAACGTCGTCCAAAATAAGAATAGGATATTCGCCCGTGCGTTTATGGAAAATTTCCGTTTCGGCAAGCTTAAGAGAGAGCGCAACCGAACGTTGTTGACCTTGCGAGCCAAACACTCTAACGTCATCTCCGTTAAGAGAGAACTTAACGTCGTCACGATGAGGGCCGATAGAGGTAAAACCAAGCCTTAAATCGCGCTCTAGCGCAGTTTTTAGGTCGGAAAAAAGTGCGTAAGCAATCTCTTCTTCCGTGCCGAAATATCCGTCCTCAGTTTTCATAGTAAGTGTTTCTTTTCCGCCCGATAAAAATGCGTGTTTTTCTTCGGCAATCGGAGATAATTCAGTTAAAAATTCGTTCCTAAAACGTATGATTTTCGCCGCTTCTTTGGTTAGCTGTTGATCCCAAATAGGAAGGGTTTCACGAACGAGCGAAACGTCAGGGTCTTTTAGGAGATTATTGCGTTGAGAAAGTATCTTATTGTAGCGAGATAGAGCGTAAAAATAACTCTTGCTCATTTGCGAGAGAGAAATATTTAGAAATCTACGTCTATCTTCTGGGGTTTCTTGAACGAGCTTTAGTTCGGACGGGTTAAAGAACACGCTATTGATATTGCCCATAATTTCGCCGATTTTATGGATTTCAAGCCCGTTTATATAGATTTTCTTCTTGTCGGATAGGTCAAAATTTATTCTAACCGACACGTTGCCGTAACTAGATACCGCCGTGCCCGTGATTTCACCCACGCTTTCGCCCGTTTTAACCACGAGTTTATCTTTGTTTGCGCGCGGAGAATAACCCGTGCAAAGGAAAAAGATCGCTTCGGCGGCGTTAGTTTTGCCTTGAGCGTTAGAACCGGTTAAAATATTCGTTCCGCTATCAAATTCAAAGTGCTCTTCTTGATAATTACGGAAATTTTTGAGCGTTAGTGACTTAATATACATACTTTTAATAAAAAGTTTAAAAATTTTGGCGGAAAAACTTTCTTTTAGTTCAAAAATATTATATAATAAATTCTACCAAAAAGCAATCGTTAAGGATAAATACATATGGAAAAAGAGAATTACGAGATTCTATGGGAACAAACAGTTCTCCCCGAACTCGATAGAACGGTAAGTTCGATATCTTACGACACCTATATCTCTCAACTTAAACCCGTTGACGTTGAAAACGGCAAAATCGTTCTCATTACCGAGAGCAAACTTTTTGCCGACGCTATTTCGGGCGGAAAAATGAGCGATAGAATTAGAGATGCTATCGTTAAAGCAGGCACGTATTTTACCGATTTTACCATCGTGGTTGCCAAAGACCGCGAAGAATACATAAAAAATTACGCTCAACAAAAAGAAAACGCGCCGGTTGAAAAAGGTTCGCCTATTAACCCCAAGTTTACTTTTGAATCGTTCGTCGTTGGATCTTCTAACGAGTTCATTTACGCTGCCGCAAAAGCGGTTGCCGAAAATCCGGGCGAAGCGTATAACCCCCTTTTCATTTACGGTGGAACGGGGCTTGGTAAAACTCACATCTTAATGGCGATTGCTAACCATTTAAAATTCAATAAGCCGTCTTTAAACGTTTTATATTCGACGTGCGAACAGTTTACTAACCAAATGATCGAAAGCATTTCTCGTGGTAAAGGATCTGGCGCAGTGTTTAGAAATAAATATCGCAACGTAGACGTGCTTTTAATCGACGACGTTCAGTTTTTAGCGGGTAAAGAAGGTTCTCAAATGGAATTTTTCCATACCTTTAACGAAATCGTTGGTCAAAACAAGCAAATTGTCGTGACCTCCGACCGTCCGCCCCAAGAAATCGAACATTTAGAAGAAAGATTAAGAACGAGATTTGAAGGCGGTCTTCTTGCCGACGTTCAAACTCCTGATATCGAAACTAGAACGGCTATTTTAAAGAGAAAAAGCGAAGAGCAAAAATGCGTGGTGGATATGAAGGTTTTAACCTATATCGCCGAAATGAACGATTGCGATATTAGATCGCTTATCGGAAAACTTACTAAAGTTATCTTCGCATCAAAACTTCACGAAAGACCTATAACTATCGAGCTCGTTAAAGAGGCGCTTAAAGAATCGACTAGTGAAATTCAAGAAGAATTACAAGTTGAAGATATTATCAACTGCGTGTGCCTATTCTATCGCATAAATAGAAACGATTTACTTGGCAAGAAAAAGAATAAAGAATTCGTTGGACCTAGACAAGTTTGTATTTATTTAATTTGCGAAATGATGAATATTCCGCTCGTGACCATAGGTCAAAAAATGGGCGGACGCGACCACGCGACCGTAATTTATGCAAGAGATAAGGTTGCCGAACAAATCCGTCTTGACGACAAGTTCGCAATCGAAGTAAACGACGTTAAGAAGAGACTTTTAAAACAATAATGAATCAATTTATCGAAGGACAATTTGATGCAGTAGTAGTCGGCGCAGGACACGCCGGTTGCGAAGCGGCGCTTGCTCTCGCCAGAACGGGGCTAAAAACGGCTATGCTCACTCTAAATTTAGACAGTATAGCCTTTATGGCGTGCAATCCGTCTATCGGAGGAACGGCGAAAGGTCAAATAGTTCGTGAGATAGACGCTCTCGGCGGACAAATGGGTATTATTGCCGATAAAGCGCTACTTCAAATAAGAATGCTCAATCGCGGAAAGGGCGCAGCGGTACAATCGCTTCGTTCTCAAGCGGATAAAAACCTTTACCATACCTTAATGAAAAAGGTTATGGAAAACACCGAAAACCTTAAGATCGTGCAAGGCGAAGCCGTTGATATTTTAACCGAAGACGGCAAGGTGACGGGCGTAAAAACCGCATACGGTGGCGTTATTTTATGCAAAATCGTGGTTTTGGCGACGGGGGTTTATCTAAACGGTAGTATTATTGCAGGCGAGTGGCAAAGACCGTCCGGTCCGAACGGATTTCAACGCTCGGAAGGTTTAACCGAAAACCTTATTAAACTAGGATTTAACGTTAGAAGATTTAAGACTGGAACTCCTGCTAGAATTGACGCTAGAACGATAGACTTTTCCGTTTTAGAAATTCAAGAAGGAGAAACGGAGATTTATCCCTTCTCGTATATGACTGACGGTGTACCGCAAAAGCAAACGCCGTGCTATTTGACTTATACCAACGAGAAAACGCACGAGATTATAAGAGAGAATTTACATCGTTCTCCCCTATACGGCGGACTTATTAAGGGAACTGGACCTAGATATTGCCCGTCCATTGAAGACAAGGTGGTTAGATTTGCCGACAAGGAACGCCATCAACTCTTTTTAGAGCCCGAGGGAGCAGACACTAACGAGATTTACGTTCAAGGTATGTCTACTTCTCTTCCGCACGACGTGCAAAAGGAAATGTATCGCACGGTTAAAGGGCTAGAAAATTGCGAGATTATGAGATACGCTTACGCTATCGAATACGACTGCATTGATTCGCTTGACCTTTACCCCACGCTTGAATATAAAAAGATAGAAAACCTTTATACCGCAGGGCAAATTAACGGCACTAGCGGTTATGAAGAGGCGGCGGCGCAAGGACTTATCGCAGGGCTTAACGCGTCCTTAAAATTCCGTGGCGAACCCCCGCTTATTTTGGGGCGTGACGACGGATATATAGGCGTTTTAATCGACGATCTAGTTACCAAAGGCACAAACGAGCCCTATCGTATGATGACCAGTCGTGCCGAATATCGTATCGTTTTAAGACAAGATAACACCGATTTCCGCCTTACCGAAAAGGGTAGAAAGGCAGGGCTCGTTTCGGACGAAAGATACGAAAGATATCTTTTAAGAAAAGAAAATTACGAAAGAGCGACAAAAGAACTAGATAGAATAGTTAAACCAAGCGAATCGGAAAAACTATTGCTTGAAAACGGCTATCAAAGAGCGCAAGGTGGACTTAAGATTGCCGACCTTATTAGGAGAGGAATTAGCCTAAAGGATATAATAGACGCTCTTGGCGGATTTGAGGGAATTTCAAACGATATTTTATATACGGTTGAAACGGACGCTAAATATTCTGGTTATTTAGAAAAAGGCTTAGAGCAAATCGAAAAGGCCAAAAAACTAGAAGAAAGACTTCTTCCCGAAGACATAGACTATCTTTCGATAGAAGGCTTAAGACTAGAGGCTAGACAAAAACTCGATAAAATTAGACCTAAGTCACTAGGACAAGCAGGAAGAATTTCGGGCGTATCCCCTGCCGATATCGCAGTTTTGATGGTATACTTAAAAAAATAGAAAAAGACAAAATAAAAAGCGGTTGCAAATTTGCAACCGCTTTAGTTTTTTATTTAATTAAAAGCAATAAGCAACAAGAATGAACGCTATTGAGAAAGCACAAGCGAAAATGCCGATGATTCCAAGAGGAGCAAGGGCTTGATCCTTTTTATCCGCGTCTTGAGTTGACCAAATAGAAGATAAAGTTGCAACTGCCGTAACTACGAAGCCAGGAACTATTAGCGCTTCCATGCCAAGGAATAAACTTAAAATTGCAAGAACTAAACTTGCGATTGAAAGTGCAAAAGTAACGACACAAGCGATACTTATAGGTTTTTTGAGAACAACTTCATCAAAAAGTTCTTCTTCTGCCACTTCAGTAACGATCATATTTTCATCCATAATAGAACTCCTTATCGATAAATCAATTTGTAAAACTATTATAATTATAACTAAAATAAAGGTTATATGTCAAGGGAATTTTAAGAAAGCCAAGAATTTAATAAAAAAAGGTGAACAAAAAAATCAAAAGTTTTTTAGAGAAGTTATTTGTTTTTTTTGCTTAAGCCTAGAACGTAATCAGACGTAACGCCGTAGTAATTGCAAAGAGTAATTAAATGGCGAATAGGCAGTTCGTTTGCACCGCGCTCGTACCTTGCGTACATAGTTTGGCTCGTGCCCAAAACGTCGGCAATCTCTTGTTGAGTTTTGTCGTGATCTTCTCTTAAGTCTTTAATTTTTTTAACGTAGTTAAATGACATAAAACCTCGCTGTTTTTGCGTTTTTTATTATAAAATTATATTCTTAATTATAACAAGTAAAAAAATTTACTTTTGAATTTAGTAAACAAGTTTACTTTAACCACCCAAAAAAAGTGGTGGTTAAAGTAAAAATAGTGCCGTAACTAAAAAAAAGAAAGGCTTTGGGCGTTACCCAAAGTCTTTCATCTATGTTTAAGATAGTCTATAAGCCGAGTTCTGTCGTGTACGGTCATTTATCTACGAATATCGTCTCCGATATCCCCCAGCGACGTTTTATTAAACTACTCGGGTGAAACTCCCCATATTGAGTAGTTTGTCAGTCTTGCTTCGGGTGGGGTTTACATAGCCCTTTACGTTACCGTAAAAGCGGTGCGCTCTTACCGCACCTTTCCATCCTTACCAAAATCTTGGCGGTTTATTTCTGTTGCACTTTCCTTAAAGTCGCCTTCACCGGGATTTCTCCGGCACCCTGTTTCTATAAAGCTCGGACTTTCCTCATTGACGGTTTCTCTCCGCCCCCGCGACCGTATAACTATCTTAAAAGCAAGTGTATTTTATTCCTTTTTTAGCTGTTTGTCAACTTTTTTATAGCAAAAAGACGATTATAATCGCTTACAACCGTCTATTTACTTAAAGGTTTAATTATTTTTCTGGTTAGTGAATTGAACGATTTCTAATATTTATCACCTTTTTTTCAATAAATATTTCTAACCTTTTCTCATAATTTTCGAGCTATCGGAATTATTTACAATTCTTTGCGTCGCTTTTTTGAGTCTTGTTAGTCGTTCTTGCTTTCTTCTTATCTCTCATAACTTCCCCCTTGATAGTATTATGGGTTGGAAACTAAAGTTTATACAAAAAAAGGGCGAAATTTTCGCCCTTTTATCTTTTTAATTTATTTGCTCTTTATCTAACGCCGATTCTAGTAGCCTTTGCCTTTCCAGATAAAATATCCTTAATAGAATATTTTGCAGAGGCTATTATGACCTTCGTGCCGTTTTTAACTGCGTCTTTAATATACTCAAGTTTTGCCCTAGCGCCGTTTGCACCCGCTCTCGACGCGCCGTTGCAGTAATTTTCGCACTCGGTGATGTTTTCTAAAACTTCGAGTTCGTTTTTACCGCTAATTTCTTCAATCAACGTGCTGGGATCGTGGCTATCTCTATAAATACCCAAAGCGCTCGTTAAGATAAGTAAAGTTTGGGCTTTAACTAGGCAAGCGATTTGTGACGCCGTTTCGTCGTTATCTACGCACTCTACCGCCTTTACGCCTTTATCTATAATAGACTGAATTTCAAAACGACGGCTTTCTTCGGTACTCACGGCGTCGTTATAGTTGATAATGGGAATAGCGTTTTGTTCCTTACAGCGCAATAGCGTTGCCTTTAAGTGCTCTCTCTTTTGGGGATCGTTAAAGTGTTGGTGTTCAACTAAAACTTGGCGGAGCGAATACTTCGAATCCACGTATTGACGATAAGTTGCCATCAAAATTGATTGACCTTGCGCAGAATAGTCCGTCTTAACGTCTTCAGTAGAGCCTTCAAGTTCACAGCCGTTACGCTTGATATAGTCAAGTCTACCCGTTTCGGCAGCACCACTAGTAACCCAAATATAGCCGGGCTTAAGTTCTTGTGAAAGCCTTGCAATTAGGGTATAGTCTAAAATATTGTTTTCTTTGTTTATTAGCGCCATCGAACCGATCTTGCCAACTAATTCAACGTCAAACTTCATCTTACAGTTTCCTTATATATTATATTTGCATTATATACCAACCGAGAAAAATTTTCAACAAAAATCACGCGAAGTTTTATTTTTAGCGTTTTTATCGCCCATAAAAATCCGTAGTGTTTGATAATAAACACGAATACGGCACGCAAAACTGCATACCGTATTGATTTTTTTATTACTTATTAGCAAAATCGAAGATTGCTTTTTTATAAATTTTGTAATTTCTAATTAGGTCGCTCTTTCTAACTTTTTCGTTCGCGTTGTGGATATCGTTAGAAAAATCCTTGGTCGCAGGCCCGAAAGCACAACCTTTCTTAAACGCCCTTGCGAAAGTGCTTCCGCCCATGCTAAGCGGTTTTGCCTTTTCGCCAGTAACCTCGTTATAAGCGGAGAGCAAGGTTTGAACGAACCAGCCATCTTTTTCCACCATAACGGGATCGTGACGGGTAAACGTTTGATATTTTAGGTTTGTTTTATCGAGCTTTTTGGTAACGTCCTCTAGCGAAAGGGGCGCGGGAATTCTACAATCGCAAGTAATAAGTATTTCCGTTTCAGTTTCCGAAAGAAGACCTGCCGATAACGTAACGCTTCCTTGCTCGTTTTCTAGCTTTGTTAGACCTAAAACGTCGTTAAAGATAACGTCGTAGACGTCTTTTAAGTCTTCTCCGCAGTCGATAAACGCCTTAAACATGGGCTTAATGGCGTTTTTACCAAGGTGTGGGCTAGATCCGTGAGCCGAAACGCCAACGCTTTCTACTTTATTGCCGTCTTTAACGGTGAGTCCGTGGCGAACGAGAACGTTTTGATCGATATTTCCTAAAATTTTTGCAGTTGCTTTAGCGCAAACGGCGTTTACTACCGTTCCGCCCGAAAGAGCGGTAAAGTTTTTAAGTTTTGGAATAGAGAAAACTATTTCGGTCATGCCTTTCTCGGCGTACGAAATGGGAAAATCTCCGTCGGGCGAAAAGCCGTATTCGGGAAAAGAACTCACGGTATTAAAATATTCCACGTCCTTCCAACCGCTTTCTTCGTTGCAACCGACGATGAGTCTAAACTTTTTGTTAGGACGTTTTCCGCTATCCTTTAATTCTTTAAGGGCGTATAAACATTGTAAGAGAGGGGTTTTATCGTCCGAAACGCCCCTGCCGTAAAAAGTCCCGTCTATCTCGGTAAGGGTATAAGGATCGGTGTTCCAACCCTCGCCTTCGGGAACGACGTCTAAGTGTCCGATTATTCCTATCTCTTCGCCTTCGCCAAAAATAACTTCGCCGATATAACCGTCGTAGTTTACGGTTTTGAAACCAAACGATTTAGCCTTTTCTAGGAAGAAATCTAGCGCAAGTTTATTTTGCTTGCCGAACGGCGCGTTTTTTTCGGGAAGAGAAAGAACGGTTTTATATGAAATTAGAGTTTTTAAGTCATTTAAAAAAAGGTCAAAATCTTTCACGAGAATATCCTTTAGCAGTTTTTTCAATATTATTATACTACAAACGTCTAAATATTGCGCCGAATATCAAGAAAATTATTGATTTATTTTGTGTTTTTTACAAATTTATGCTACAATTATTGCATGGAAACAAAGTCGAACATTCACGAAGGGCACCGCTTTAGACTTGCCGAAAAACTTATGACCAACTCTAAAGTATTTCGCGATCACGAACTTTTAGAGGTTTTGCTCTTTTACGTTATTCCAAGAAAGGATACTAACGAGCTAGCGCATAAGCTTATAAGGCAGTTTGGGAGCGTGACTAATCTTTTTAACGCGTCGCACGAACAGCTCGTGCAAGTGGAAGGAGTTGGCAAAAAGACTGCAACCTTAATCCTTTGCGTTGGCGAGCTATTCGCTAGATTTAAAGAAGAGAAACCAAAGAAGGTTTATATGTATTCTTTTGCCGACGTTAAGGAAATGCTCGAAGATTATTATAAGAACGAAAAGGTCGAAAAGTTTACGCTATCTCTACTAGACAAAAACTATTCGGTTATCAAAAACGTTGAGTTTAGCGATCAAAAGAAGAGTTTTGTCGGTGTTGACGTTCAAAATATCGCCAAAGAGTTCACCATTCATTGCCCTGCATACGCTATCTTTTCGCACAACCACACAAGTGGGGACGTTTCGCCGAGCGAAGAAGATAATCTTGCGACCAAGAAACTTCGCTTAATTTGCGAGCTTTACGGGGTAGAACTTCTAGACCACGTTATCGTCGGTGAAAACAAGTGCTTTAGCTACTTTAGAGAAGGACTTTTAGATAAAATAAAACAACAAGCAGATATCGCAAAAATACTAAACAATATCAAGGAGATTTAATCATGGCTAAAATTAGAACCCGCTTTGCACCTAGCCCTACGGGATATTTACACATTGGTGGGCTTAGAACTGCGCTTTACGGCTTTCTTTACGCTAAAAAACAGGGCGGAGATTTCATTTTAAGAATAGAAGATACCGATACGGCAAGATACGTTGACGGCTCGGTTCAAATTATCTACGATACTATGCGCGATTCGGGCATTATGTACGACGAAGGTCCAGACGTTGGTGGAAATTACGGACCGTACGTTCAAAGTGAAAGAAAAAATCTCTATACCGAATACGCAAAAAAACTCGTAGAACTTGGTGGCGCGTACTACTGTTTTTGTACGCCCGACCGCATTGCTTCGCTTAAAGACGACGACGGCAACGTTAGATACGACAAGCATTGCTTAAAACTTTCAAAAGAAGAAATCGAACGTAAAATCGCAAACGGAGAACCTTACGTTATTCGTCAAAACGTTCCCGAAAACGGAACGGGCACTTATCACGATCTCGTTTACGGCGATATTAGCGTTGACTATAAGGATATTGAGGACGGCATTTTAATTAAGAGTGACGGCATGCCTACTTATAACTTTGCAAACGTAATTGACGATCACCTAATGGGTATCACTCACGTTATTAGAGGTACGGAATACCTTTCTTCAACCCCTAAATATAACCTTATGTACGATGCTTACGGTTGGGAAAGACCTGTTTATATCCATCTTCCCCCCATCATGAAAGACGCACAACATAAACTTTCTAAGCGTAACGGTGACGCAAGCTACGAAGATTTCGTTAACAAGGGATACGTAAAAGAGGCGATCGTTAACTATATTGCGCTTTTAGGTTGGAGTCCTAAGACCAACGACGAAAAACTTTCTCTAAGTGAACTTATCGAAAGTTTCTCTCTAGACGGAATTAGCAAATCCCCCTCTATTTTCGACGAAGTAAAGATGAAATGGTTGTCGGGCGAATACATTAAGCAAATGACTGTCGAAGAATTTAAGACTCTTGCTCTTCCCTTCTTAAAAAGCAGTAAAGCGTACGGCAAGTACGCCGAAGATAAGCTTTTAGCGGTTGCTAAAGGCCGTGTTCAAATCTTTTCTGAAATCCCTGAAAAGGTGGATTTCTTAGAAGAGTTTGGCGATTTTGATTTGGCACTTTTTGAAAACCAAAAACAAAAAGCATCAACTGAATTAGCTAAAAACATCTTACCGGAAATTAAGGGCGTTTTAAGCGGGCTTACCGAGTGGAGCAATCAAAATCTATTTACCGCTTTAGTAGAATTATCTGCTAAACTTGAAATCAAAAAGCAAGCCCTTTTATGGATAACGAGAATTGCAATAACCGGCAAAGAATCAACTGCAGGCGGAGCAACCGAAGTTGCCGATATTTTAGGTAAAGACGAAACTTTAAGAAGAATCGATTATTCGTTTTCTCTTCTTAATGAATAGTTTTATTAGTTAAATAATTACTTTTATAAAACGAATAAACACAAAAAAGCAGTTCAAAAGAACTGCTTTTTCGCTATATAAAACCTAACGATTTTGATATTAAAAACGTTAAGATAAAAAAGGTCACGCTTCTAAAGTGTTTTCTAAAAGAGTATTTTTTATGCCGTCTAAATAGTTGATATATTTTACGATTCCGTCCGTAATTGTTTCTGCCATTTTATATATAAGGTTTAATCTCGTAAGATTAAAAAGGTTGTAGTTTTGGAGAGATTTTCCCGCCACCACGCCGATTATTCCCACGTCGCCAACCTCGCTTAAGTTTTTATTCACGCCAAGACCTGGTTTTATTCCGCGGTTTTGAACTTTAATAATTCCAACGTCGTCCTTTTCCCCAACTGCAGCGTCTATGGCTATTATAATCGAATCGGGGTGCATTTGTTTTAAATACGTACCCGCATAATCAACCTCTTTAGAGGTTATGGGAAAGTTTAGCGTGCCGTAAACGTAAGACTTAACGTCGCGTTTTTTTAGAAGCGTTCCGATCAAAGGGCCAAGACTGTCGCCAAGGACGAGATCGCTTCCTATACAAACCAAAATAGGCCTTTTATTTTTAGGATTAACGTCGATTAAAGACTGAAAGATACCGTCTTTAGAATATTCGTTAAACGTACTAAAAGTATAACTTTTTTCATTCATAAGATCACCTTTGATGTTTAGTGATTAAGTTATATCCCAAAATATAAATTTTATTCATAAAACGAAATATTGTTGAATTAATTTATTAAATATGTTAATATAATCGTAAGGAGAAAATTTATAAATGAACAATTTGCTTGCCGTAAACGTGGGCGCAATAACCGACGTTGTGGCGCTAATGCTACTTTTGGCGTTTGCGCTAATAGGACTGGCGAAAGGGTTCGTTAAATCTTTCTTTTCAATTTTTGGAACGATAATAGCTCTTTTACTTGCTATCATACTTGCCCCATCCGTAGCTTCGTTTTTAGAACGAAGTACTTCGATTGCGACTGCAATATCAGGCGGATTAGAAACGTTTATAAAAAACATCGTGGGCGAAGAGGTTATAAATCTTACACTTTTAGAGGCTAGCGAAAACGCTCTAGAAAAAGCCGGCGTTGGTGGATGGATAATTTCGCTTATATTATCGTTTAAAGGATTAGAAGGTTTACCCCTAGACGTTACGGTCGGACAACTAATTTGCCCAACGTTTGCATATTATATAGTAGTAGTGCTATCTGTTGTACTCTTATTTATCATATTAAAGGTAATAATGTTCTTGGTTGGACAAATCGTCAAGGACATGTATAAGATAAAACTAGTTGAAAAAACAGATAAATGGCTAGGTTTTCTAATAGGATTAATCAACGGTATCGTTACGATAAACTTTGTGATGTTAATTCTTTCGATAATTCCCATTAGTTGGCTACAAGATTTTTACGTAAGTATTTCAACGTCAAACGTGTTAAAATTCATTTCAACGATAAACGTTTATGGATATTTATTAAATTTCATTTCAACTAAAGGCTTATCTCGTTTTATACTTGGATTATTTGCGCATTAGTTCTGGGCTTAGCGCTAATAAATTTAACCAAAAAGCGCATAAAATTTACATAGCTTTTAAGTAAATTTTATCACAAAACGCAAATTTATTAGTTATATAACACCCATTATATTCTTTACGCAATAATTTATCCACAAAATAATCTTTGAGATAAAACATTAAATCACTAATAAACCCTATAACATATTTAACGCGGTTTTAGAAGAAATCTAAAACCGCGTTTTTATTAAACGTTGTTATAACGCACACATAATTTCTAACATAATAAATAATGCGTTAAACAATTATTGTGCTCTCGATTATAAAAAAGCACAAAAAAACCATCAAAAATCAAGAATAACCTAAACAAAAGAATCAAAACCTCTTTTTAATGCGTTTTAAACCAACGTTCTCGCCTATTTTTAACTAGATTTTTAATAAAAAAGCCATAAAACAGCCTAAATTTGCTAGATTTTATATCAACAACCCACTTTTTGGTTAAAAAACGACTATAAAAAGCTTTGTTTGCAGGAATTTTATTTAAATTGTTTCACGTGAAACTACCCCGATGAAATAAAATTTAAAGATGTTTCACGTGAAACATCGTTTTTGACAAAATTGTTCCACGTGAAACAAAAAAAGGAGTAATTGATATGGGTCATAAATTTAACCAAAAAAACCTCCTTGGTGAGGCAAAATGGCTTAAAAAATTCCCGCCTAAAAATTTTGTCCATTCTCGCTCAGCTCGTCTAAATGCGATTTTTTAAAACCGATAATTTTGGCTCAAACGGGCATTTCTTATCTTACGTTGTTGTTATTTATATGGGTAAATAATAGGAAAGCGAAACCTTGTTGCTTAATTTTTTACTTGCGTTTTATTGTATTTCAATATTTTAGATTTTTTGCCTAAATTTTTATGCTTATTGTACAAACAAAGCAAGTTTTCGTTGATATAAGCGACTATTTTACTTGTGTCTTTGTGCAAATCATGTAAAGCCAAAGTCTTTTATGGTGCATCTAAAAAATTTATGTTTGGCGCATATATAAATTAAAACGCATAGAATTTTAGCGCCATATTAACGCAAAAAATTTTTACAGGCGCTAAAAAATTCAAGAAAAAAGCATTGTAATTTTATATAAAATGTAGTATAATATTATAGAAATTATAAATTATACTTTCGTTAGGTTTTTTCAAGGTGTTTTTAAGCCTTGAATGGTATAATTTTTCTATTAAGACAAGGAGACTGATATTTTGAATACTAAAAAAAGAAAATCAATATGGATAGTACTTGCGATTATCGTTGCGTTTATCGCCGTTCTATCTTTTACTAATTGCTTTAACGCAACTAAAGAGGTTGGACTCTCTGAGTTTGATTCGGTTGTTTCTTCGTTAGATCTAAATTATAAAGATGGTAGAATTGATAAGACGATTCTTATTAGCTCTAATGCGGAAGATATTAAAGGAACGTTATCTCTAGATTCGTATGAAAAAGTTCAGCTTACCGACGTTGTGATTGACGGATACGTTATTAACTTTAAGATCGTTTTCACAAGTGGTGATAAAGTTGGGTCTTATTCGTTTAGTACGAATTGGCTTAGATCTCAAGGTGAGATGGACGCGATTAAGTCAACTTTGTTTGATGCGGGTGTAAACTATTCTACAACCGATCCTAATGCAGGTTCTATTTGGTCGTCACTTCTTCCTATAATCGGTTGCGTTCTTATTGCCGTTGTGTTCTTTATTATTATGATGAATTCGCAAGGCGGAACTAAAGGCGCTATGAATTTTGCGAAAACCAACGCAAGACTCAATCAAAACCTTAAAGTGCGCTTTACCGACGTTGCCGGCGCTGAAGAAGAAAAAGCCGAGCTTGCCGAAGTCGTTGATTTCTTGAAAAATCCTAAAAAATTCTCCGATCTTGGCGCAAGAATTCCCAAGGGCGTTCTCTTAGTAGGGCCTCCCGGAACGGGTAAAACCTTATTTGCTAAGGCAGTTGCAGGCGAAGCCGGCGTTCCGTTCTTCTCTATAAGTGGTTCGGACTTCGTTGAAATGTTCGTAGGTGTGGGCGCATCTAGAGTTAGAGATTTATTTGACGTTGCTAAAAAGAGCATGCCGTGTATCGTGTTTATTGACGAAATCGACGCTGTTGGTCGTCAACGTGGTACTGGTATGGGTGGCGGACACGACGAAAGAGAGCAAACGCTCAACCAACTTCTCGTTCAAATGGATGGTTTTGAAACTAACGACGGCATTATCGTTATGGCGGCAACCAACCGTGCGGATATTCTCGATCCCGCATTGCTCCGTCCCGGTAGATTTGATAGACAAATTTACGTTAATACCCCTGACGTTCGCGGTAGAGAGGCTATCTTAAAGGTGCACGCAAGAAACAAACCGCTTGCTCCAGACGTAAACTTTAAGACTGTTGCAAGAATGACTAGTGGTTTCTCTGGTGCGGATTTAGAAAACCTTCTTAACGAAGCGGCAATTCTAGCGGCTAGAGACGATAGAAAGTTTATCAATAACAAAGACCTTTACGAAGGTATTAACAAGGTATTATTAGGACCGCAAAAGAAGAGTAGACTCGTTACTGAAACGGATAAACGTATCACGGCATATCACGAGGCAGGTCACGCAATTCTAGCTAGACTTCTTCCTAACTGCGATCCCGTTCACGAAGTTTCAATTATTCCGCGTGGTCAAGCGGCAGGCTATACGATGACTAGACCCGATAACGACGACAACCATTTAACCAAGGCTAAACTTTTAGACGATATCGTTATGACGCTTGGTGGAAGAGTTGCCGAAGAGCTCGTTATTAAAGACATTTCGGCAGGTGCGTCAGGCGATATTCAAGCCGTATCAAAGCGTGCAAGACTTATGGTTACCGAATGGGGTATGAGTGAAAAAGTTGGACCTATATCTTACGGATCGGATAAGGAATTCTTTATCGGTAGAGATATGCAGTCGCACGTAACTTATAGCGACAAAACCGCGGCGATAATCGACGAAGAAATTCGCCTGATCGTTGACGACGGTTTGCAAAAGGCTAGAAAACTTCTAAGCGAAAATAAAAATCTTCTTGACAATATGGCAAGACTACTCGTTGAAAGGGAAACTATCTTTAGCGAAGAAGTAGATCTTCTTATGCAAGGCAAGAGCGTTGAAGAAATTATCTCGTTTATGGACGAAAATGAAAGAACGCTCCGTGAAAATCCGTTTGAAAGAAAGAAAAAGAGCGTGATTATTCCCGAGCTAAAAGAGGAAGAAGAAGCGCCTAAAAACGAAGAACAAACGAGTGAAATCGAAGAGGATAAAAAAGATCAAACGGACACCGAGAAATAACAAAAATATCAACACGTTATTAAAAATTTTGTACAATTATTAGGACAAAGCAATACGAATTAAGGAGAGTACTATGGGAAAAATAATTGCTTTTTCAAACCAAAAAGGCGGTGTGGGAAAAACCACCACGTGCGTAAACTTATCGGCTTATCTTGCAACTAAAGGGTATAAATGTTTAATCGTAGACCTTGATCCGCAAGGCAATGCGACGAGCGGACTTGGCTTTGCAAAGAGCGAAGTGAAAAACTCCGTTTATAACGTTATGATAGACGATATGCCCATCGAAGAAGCGGCGGTAAAAACGTGCATAGACAATCTTGATCTTTTGCCGTCGAACATCGATCTTGCCGGTGCGGAAGTAGAACTCGTTTATATTAAAGAGCGTGAACACGTTCTCAAAAAAGTTTTGGAAAAGGCTAAAGGCGTTTACGATTTTATAACGATCGACTGTCCGCCCTCGCTTGGACTTTTAACTATAAACGCACTCGCTGGTGCAGATACGGTAATTATTCCTATCCAAAGCGAATATTACGCTTTAGAGGGTTTAAGCCAACTTATGAACACTATTAAGCTCGTCGTTAAACACCTTAACGAAAAGCTTAAGATAGAAGGTGTGGTACTTACTATGAGCGACAACCGTGCGATCATTTCAAGACAAATTTCGGCGGAAATTAGAAAGTTCTTTGGAAAGAGGGTTTTTGAAACGGCTATTCCTAGAAATATTCGTCTTGCAGAAGCGCCTAGCCACGGCGTGCCCATTATGTTACACGATACCCGTTGTTCGGGCGCTAAAGCATATCTAGCGTTGACCGAAGAATTCCTAGAAAGACAATCGGGAAAGAAAAATTAACGAGAAACGGAGAAAAGAAAAATGAAACCAAATAGAGGATTAGGAAAAGGCTTATCAGCATTATTTTCGGAAACCGAAGAAGATTACGGCAAGAGCTTATTGTTCGATGAAGAGCCCGCCCCCAAAGGAGAAGGCGTAACCCAAGTGGATATCGGCTCGATTTTTGCCAACCCCAATCAACCGCGTAAAGTTTTTGACGAAACGGCGCTCCGTGAACTTGCCGATTCAATAGCAAAGCACGGCGTGATTATGCCTATTATCGTTAACAAGAGTGGCGATAGATATATGATTATCGCGGGTGAACGTCGTTTTAGAGCAAGCAAACTTGCAGGACTCGATAAAGTTCCCGTTATCATTAAAACTTATAACGAACGCCAAATTAAGGAAATTTCTCTTATTGAAAACTTACAAAGAGAGGACCTTAACCCCATTGAAGCGGCAACCGCAATGAGATCGCTTATGAACGATTACGATCTTACTCAAGAAGATTTGGCGGATAGAATCGGTAAATCTCGTTCGGCAATTGCGAACACGCTTAGACTTTTAACCCTTTCTCAAGAAGTAATCAAAATGATTGCAAACGGCGAACTTTCAGCCGGCCACGCAAGGGCGCTTATTCCCGTTCCGCAAAAAGATCAACTAAAAATTGCAGAACAAGCGATCAAGGAAGGTTTGTCCGTTCGTGACGTGGAAAAGAAGGTAAAAGAATACTTTGCTCCGCCCGAAGAAAAACAAAAGAAAAAGCAAAAGATAGAGCTTTCTGCCGAGCTTAAGGAGTTAGTAGCCGAAATGCAAAGGACGTTCGGCACTAAAGTTAACGCTATCGGCAACGATAAAAAGGGTAGAATTTATATCGACTACTACACGAGAGACGATCTTGATAGACTAAGCGAAATTTTAGAGTTTATCAAGAACAATAAAAAATAAAAAAGATAAAAAAGGGCGAAAAACTCGCCCTTTTAGTATGAAAAAATGCTTAAGTTAAAGAAATTAGGACAAGACATAGAAATTTTAGAGCCATTTATCGCGATGACCGACGGGAAGGTTTGCGATCTATCTTTGGGTGTAAAGCACGTTTGGATAGACCTATACGATATAGAGTACGCGATCGTAAACGATACTCTTATAATGAAAGAAAGTGCGGACGAATATAAAGACGTTTTTTATTATCCGATCGGCAAGGACGTGGAGGGGGCGCTAACTCTTATTGAAGAATACGTGAAGGTAAATTTTATCCCCCTAAAGATAGGATACGTGGACGAGCAAATGGCGAAAGAGCTCGCAAAAAGATACAAAGATTCGAGTTGCATTTACGAGCGAGAGTGGAGTGACTATATTTACGACGCCGAAAAATTTAGAACGTATTCCGGCAAGAAGTTTTCTGGTCAACGCAACCACGTAAATAAGTTCAAAAAGACCTATCAAAACTATTCGTTTAATATTTATAAAGACAAAGACAAGAAAAAAATCGTCGATTTTTTATACGAATATCAAACGGCTACGAGCATGTGTTCGGAATACGAGGAAGAAGAGATGAGAAAGGTCTTTTCTCTTCTTGATAATATGGATAGACTTAATCAAGTGGGCGCATTTTTAGAAGTGGACGGCAAAATCGTTTCCTTTTCGATAGGTGAAGTCGTTGGCGAAACGCTTATAGTTCACGTTGAAAAGGCACTTAAAAGTTACGACGGGGTTTATCCCTTTACTGCTAGCGAATTCGTAAAGACGTTCGGCGATAGAATAAAATACGTTAATCGCGAAGAAGACTGCGGAGATTTGGGGCTTAGGACGAGTAAAACGCAGTATCACCCCGTAGAGATAAGACACAAATGCGTGGTGGAGGCGAGAACGCTTTTTGATAAAATTTCCTCGCCCGTATGCTTAAAAACCGATCGTTTGACCATAACCGACCTAAAAGAAGAAGACAAAAAAGAATATCAAAGACTATATATGGACGACGATCTAAATAAGTACTGGGGATACGATTATAAGGAAGATTTAGACGGAGAAGAGGCCACTTGCGAATGGTTTTTCTCTTTTCAAAATAAACTTAAAGAAAAAAAGGAAGAATATTCGCTTGCGGTATACGACAAAGATAAACTCGTTGGAGAATTAGTCCTTCATAACTTTGACTTCGTGGGTGGAATAGAAATGGGCTTTAGGTTCTTTAAGGACTGTCAAGGAAAAGGTTACGCGATAGAGAGCGCGAGCAAGTTAAAAGAATACGTTTTCAGCGTTCTTAAAGCCGAAAAACTTAAGTCTAGATGCTTTAAGCAAAATCTACCATCGGCAAAACTTATTAGAAGGTTAGGGCTAGAAAAAACAAACGAAGATCAAACGCATTTCTATTTTGCGCTTGATAGAGATAAAGACAAATAAAAATAACCCGCCAAAGCGATTGCTTTGGCGGGGTTTTATTTTATAAAGTTTTTAAATATTCTAAAACGGAAGTTTCAAGCAAAGTTAAATCCCCGTCGTTATAAATAATCGAGTAATTTTCCTTTGGGATAGAGGAATAATCAACTTGAGAATTTATTCGAGATAAAACTTCGTCCCTAGTCATTTTTGAGCGAGAAACAACGCTTTCAATGCGCTTTTCGAGCGGACGAGAAACGATTAAAACCGAAGAAAATCTATCTTGATATCCGCACTCGAAAAGAATAGGAACTTCGGCAAAACAAACGCCGTCGGTATTACTTGCGCGGAGCATGATTTCGTCCACGACTAAAGGCGTGATCGCCTTGGTTAAAAGGTCTAATTTTTCCTTGTCGTTAAAAACAGCGTCGGCAATTTTCTTTCGATCAATTTTTAGAAAAAGTCCTTTTACGGCAAAGGGAAAAAGTTTTTTTAAGATCTTTTTGACCTTTCTTTTTTCATATAATTCGCTAACGATTTGGTCGGAAGAAAAAACGGGATAACCACTCTTTCGAATAATCTCGCAAACGGTGCTTTTTCCACTCCCGATTCCACCCGTAATGGCGATAACTTTTGAATTTTTCATACTATTTTGCCTCAAACCAAGTCTTTCCCGATCCCAAACTAACGTCAAGAGAAACGGGGAGAGAAACGGCGTTTTCCATTTCGGAAACGAGGATTTTTTCCACCGCTTCCTTTTCTTCAATAAGGGTGTCGATAATAAGTTCGTCGTGAACTTGGAGTATTAGTTTTGACTTAAGGTTGTTTTCTTTAAGTTTACGGCTAACGCCGATCATTGCAAGTTTAATGATATCCGCGCTAGAGCCTTGAAGTGGCATATTCATAGCCACTCTTTCGCCGAACTGTTGAAGATTGCGATTAGAGGACTCAAGCTCACGAATATAACGAATTCTACCGAGCAAAGTTTTCGCGTAGCCGTTAAGTCTAGCAAACCTAACGTTGTCGTCCATATACTTTTTCACTTCGGGGTATTCCTTAAAATACGCCGATATATAATCTCTTGCCTCTTGAGCAGAGATCTTTAGTTGTTTAGCAAGACCGAACTCGCTCATTCCGTAAATAATGCCAAAGTTTACGGCTTTTGCCTTACTTCTCATCTCGCTAGTTACGTTAAGAAGGCTAACGCCGAACACTTTAGAAGCGGTTGCGGTGTGAACGTCGCGTCCGTCCCTAAAGGCTTGAACGAGTGACGGACAAAGGGAGAACGCGGCTAAAAGTCTAAGTTCGATTTGAGAGTAATCCGCGCCGACTAATATATGATTATCGTCCCTTGGCACGAAGAATTTTCTAAGTTCTTTGCCCTCAGAGTCCCTAACGGGAATATTTTGAAGATTTGGTTCTTTGCTAGATAGTCTACCCGTTGCGGTCACCGTTTGGTTAAAAGAGGTATGGATAAGCCCCGTGTTCTTATCGACGAGTGGTAAAAAGCCCTCGATATACGTAGACTGCAATTTTTGAAGTCTTCTATGTTTAAGAATAAGCGGAATTGCAGGGTGAGTGTGTTCGATAGACTCTAAAATCTCGGCGGTAGTAGAATAACCCGTCTTGGTTTTTTTGCCCTTGGCAAGCTTTAGTTTATCAAAGATAAGGTCACCGAGTTGACGAGGAGAATTGACGTTTAACGTGGGATCGCCAAAAAGAGATTTAATATCGTTTTCAAGCGATAAAAGGATTTGCTTATATTTTTGTCCCGTTTCTTGAAGGGCGATAGTATCTATCTTAAAGCCGTCCTTTTCCATGTCGAACAAAACGTCCGAAAGAGGAAGTTCCACGTTTTTATAAAGGTTAGATAGTTCGTCCGTTAGAGACAAAGAAAGTTCGTTAAATATCGAATAGATAGAAAAAGCCGGAGTGTCTAAAGAGCGTCCGTATTCTAAAATCACCTCGTCGGCGGAAAGATCTTTGCCCGAAAAATCAACTAGATATTTTAGAATAGATAGGTCGTTGCACGGCGCAGTAAGCTCAAGAGATAGCGCGTTATCGATAAAATGGCGAGCGTCCTTTTTGTTAAATAAAATTATAGATTTATCGCCTGAAAAGATAGGCTTTAGGGTTGATAAAACCTCGGATAGAGAAAGCCCCGTATCGAGAAGATTTTGACGAATTTTAAATACGTATTCGGTTTTTTTGTCAAAAACGCTTATTTTTTGGTCAGAAAAATAAAAAGTTACGCCGTCAACGAGCTCGCACGTAAATTTAGAAAGATCGTCAACGTCAACGACGGTTAGGGGTTTTTCTTCTTCGTTTTCTTTAGTTTCTAAAGCGGGGAGTTCTTCGCTTGAAAGGTTGCCAAAAAGTTCGTCACGCTTATAGATAGACTTAAACTCAAGATCGATAAAGCGTTTTTTAACGCTATTCGATAAAGGCATAGAAAACGCCATGCCGTCTAAAGAGAATTCAATACCGCAATCGACGTTAATGGTTGCAAGAGTTTTTGATAAAAACGCATTAGACTTAAACTCGGTGAGTTTTTCGTTTAACTTTCCCTTGATTTGGGCAAGATTTTCGTAAACGTTTTCTAAAGTGGAATACGTTTGAACGAGATTAAGCGCAGTTTTTTCGCCCACGCCCTTAACGCCGGGGATATTATCGGAAGAATCGCCCATAAGCGATTTAAGATCGATAATTTGAATAGGGGTGATACCTGTTTTTTCGGTAAAATTAAGGTGATTAAAAACGTCTATATCGGTTAGCCCTCGACGGGTAAAATGAACCTCGGTCGAAGGGTCTACTAGTTGAAAAGAGTCCTTGTCGCCCGTGATGATAACCGTTTTAAGGTCGGTTTTTTTGGCGACCGTGCCGATAATATCGTCGGCTTCAACGCCTTCTTTTTGAAGGACGCAAACGCCCATTAAAGAAAGAATTTCTTTAAGAAGAGGAATTTGAGGGCGAAGTTCCATAGGCATAGGTTTTCTAGTCGCCTTGTATTCGGAATAGAGTTTGTGCCTAAAGGTGGGTGCTTTTAAGTCGAAAGCCACGGCAACGTGAGAAGGCTTTTCGTCCGCGATCATTTTGAAGAACATGTTCAAAAAACCGTAAACGGCGTTAGTGAATTCGCCTTTTGCGGTAGAGAGAACGGGCATAGCGTAAAACGCCCTATTGATTAAACTGTTGCCGTCGATAAGCACTAATTTTTCCATAAAAGTCCTTTATACGCTTGCAATCTAAAAAAAAGTATGCTATTATTTTATAGCAAGTTTTTGGGAATAGATTGCATATAATAATTACTACTTAATAATTTTACCAAAAAACGGAAAAAAAATCAACAAATAAATAAATTTTAATGCCGCTGTGGTGAAATTGGCAGACGCGCTGGACTCAAAATCCTGTGGTAGTGATACCGTATCGGTTCAAGTCCGATCAGCGGCACCAAATCAGTATAATCCGAACCAAATACTTGTATAAAGTAGAATGGTTCGGATTTACTTTTACTCTTTAATCATAATAACGGTAGGAATTTACCTTCCTGCCGTTTTTCATTTAGTCATAAATTATTGATTTTAATAAAAAAGTATAGCACACTATACTTCGCAAAGCGAAGAAGTGTGCTTTTTAATTACATTAAAAGGAGGTATTATGAAATATAAAAATTGGTTAAATGAGTGGATTGCTTTGTACGTCAAGCCCACTACGAAAATAAGAACGTACAAAAAGTATCAAAGGCAAATAGAACTACATATACTCCCCGCGCTCGGAGAGTTTGAACTTAACGATTTAACGGCAACCGTTTTGCAACGTTTTACCGTTGAGTTGTCTGAAAAGGGTTTATCTGCAAACACAGTAAACGGTATTATATCCGTGCTTAAATCTTCTTTGCGCCGAGCAGTATTACTTGGCGTAACGGATAAAGAGTTTACGATGGCTATCGTGCGTCCTAAGGGGCGAGAAAAACAAGTAGATTGTTTTTCTAAAGAAGAACAACGAAAAATCGAGCAATTTATCTTTGAAAAAAAGAAAAATAAATTGTTCGGCGTGGTGCTTTGTCTTTACACGGGTTTACGTATCGGAGAACTTCTATCCCTTACTTGGAATGACGTGGATTTGCAAAAAGGCATTATAACCATTTCTAAATCTTGCCACGACAGTTGGGAAAACGGCGAATACGTTAAGATAATAGACACCCCGAAAACGGACTGTTCAGAACGAATTATCCCTTTACCCAAGCAACTGCTTATAAGGTTAAGAGAGCACAAGAAATTGTCAAGCGGAAACTACGTTGTTGAGGGTAGAAAAGTACACGGTGCACAGGTTCGCTCTTATCAAAAGAGTTTTGAACTTCTTTTGAAGCGGCTTAAATTACCGCATAAAGGATTTCACTCTCTTCGTCATACGTTTGCAACGCGCGCTTTAGAATGTGGTATGGATATAAAAACGCTATCTGAAATTTTAGGGCATAAAAACCCTACGATAACGTTAAAACGCTATGCCCACTCTATGCTCGAACACAAAACCGAAATGATGAATAGACTTGGTAAGTTGTTATTCTAAACGCGCCGAAAAGCGCACGAAAACGGCGAGATACTCTCTCGCCGTTTTCTACATAGAATATTCTAATCTATGTAATTATTTTAAGTCTTTTATTCAAAAAAGTCAATCATATTTATATCTGCATACAAAAATTGACGACTAGATATTACTTTCGATGAAAATTCTATGAACTTTTTATCAATATACTACACGGATTAGAATAATCTATGCAAATAGAAAAAACAAAAAATTCGTTTATCTTTGGAGGCAACATGAAAAAACTAATAACTATTATCTCAACTTTATGTATGTGCTTGTGTTTAGGTATGTTTCTTACAGCTTGTGATTTCTTATTTCAAGAACCAGAACATACGCATGCATATACAGAAACGATTGCAACAGAAGATTATTTAAAATCTGAAGCAACTTGTTTAAGTAAGGCAGTGTATTACAAGTCTTGTGAATGTGGAGAAAAAGGAACGGAAACCTTTGAGATAGGTGAAAAATCTCCTCACGTTTACGAAAACGGAAAGTGTAAGTGGTGCGAGGAAGATGAAACTATAGCGCATACGCATACTTATGATAAACAAGTTGCGGAAAGCAAATATTTGAAAGAAGAAGCAACTTGCATAACTAAGGCTATTTACTGGTTATCTTGTGAATGTGGAGACAAAGGAACTGACACTTTTGAATATGGCTCAACGCTCTCGCATACTTATGATAAACAAGTTGCGGAAAGCAAGTATTTAAAGGAAGAAGCAACTTGCATGACTAAGGCGATTTATTGGTTCTCTTGTGAATGTGGAGAAAAGGGCTCTGACACTTTTGAGTATGGTGACTTTGTAGAACATGATTTTTCTTTAACGTGGACAAAAGAAAATGGCAAGCATTGGCGTGCTTGTCAAACAGAGGGCTGTCTTGTTACATCGAATGAAGAAGAACATTCCTACATAAACGGTGAATGCGTTTGTGGAGAATTAGAGCCTATTGTTGATATTAACGAAGTGTCTTTAACACAATGGGAATCTGCTTTTGAATTTGAAAATGTTACTATAAACCAATATTTAGTAATAAGTCAAGGGGAAAATGTTCTTGTAGGAACCTATTTAGTTGATGACAGTAATGCTGCAATGAGTTTTGAAGGTAATACAATTCCTATGGAAGGATATGCGGATTTTATACGTATGAATTTTGATTTTAGTAATTGTTATACTTTCGCAGAATATCAAGACGGCAAATATTTTATTGATTCGTTTGACGTTTATGGTGACGGAAGTTACGTGTATGAAGATGCTTATTTGACTTTTGAAAACGGAGTATTGAAGTCCATAACTACAACCATTAAAGAAGAGGTTCCCGAATACGACGATGATTATAATGAAATAGGTTCTACGGTTGAAACAAGCAGTTGCTTTATTGAATTTGTTGACTACGGCACGACAACTATCACTATTGTTGAAAATACTCTTTCTATTACGCAAGAAGAATGGGAAGCACTTTTTGCAACTGAAAATTTTAATAATATGACTATTGTTGCAAGTTTCTCCGTAGGAAATACTGCTTACGTGGAAAATATTTATTACAACAATGGAAATGAGAAAATAACTGTAACCGGATATAACAACGTTGAGTTATATTACGTAAATTCAACTTGGTATACTTATGCCGTAAGCGAAAACATGTTTGTTGAAACGGATGTGTTTGGTGCAGAATATCCCTACGTTACCCTTTCGGACTCATTTAAAAACTTCTTCTCAATGATGAAAAATTTGTATACTTTAATCAACTATGACGCTACCGAAGATATATACTATTATATTTCTGATAGTGCTAGTTATTATATTACGATTAACAATGGAAAAGTTGCTTGCTTAAGCACTATACTCAACATCGAAGGAGAAACGAGTGTATATTCTTATACTATTTCTAATTACGGCACAACTTCGTTTATTGTTCCTTTTGACCCTACACATGTTTGTAATTATGTAGAAGAAGTTGTTGATACTAAATATTGGAAATCTAATGCAACTTGCACTACTCCTTCAATATATTTTAAATCTTGCGAGTGTGGTAAAAAAGGAACAACAACTTTTTATTATGGTGAAATTAATTTAAATAATCACAATTTTGCAACAACTTTTAATAGTAATGAAGATGAACATTGGAAAAAATGTAAAAATAATGGATGTCTTGAGGTTATAGAAAAAGATGCTCACTCATTCGTTAATGGTGAATGTTATTGTGGCTTAGACGAGTACTCTATAACCATTTCCTATGATGAATCGGTAAAAAGCATTTCATTAAGTCAACAAATTACTGCTGAGTTGTTTGGCGCATCTGCACAAGATAATAGAGGCAGAGTATTAGAAATTGACGTTTCTCTTAAAGATGCTTGTGAGTTGGGTGGAGGAAATCTTATAACTGTAGTTTTAACCTCCATGTATGGAACAAATAGTGAAACTGTTGAAATTGAAAATATTAAAGTGTATGATTTGCCTACTATAGACTATCTTGATATTCAACATTTATCAGTAGATGAAGACCCTCTTACTATAAAGGACCACTATACCGTTACCTTTGATATAAATTTAGATATTGAAGAACAGTATTATTCTCTTCCAGAACCGCAAATCGTTACAAAGACAAACGGCTTAAAATATGTTACACCAGTTATTTTAAAGAAATACAAGTTTTACGGATGGTTTACAACTCCAGAGTGCGAAGAAGTGTGGGATTTTTCTAAACCGGTTACTTCCGATATGACACTTTATGCTGGATATATGGGAGAATGGGCTTCTGAGGTAGCATTTGCTTATCCGACAGAAGAAGGAACTTACGTTAGTGGTAGTGTGCAGTATGATAGAAACAAAAATATCATATTTTCTGCACTAAAGGCTGGAGAATTCAAGATTGAACAATATTTTTGGAGTTCTAAAAGTTTCCCAGACGGATATTTTTTTGTGTATGACTATGAGATATACATTTATAAAGTTGACGGAACAAGGCAGAAATATCAAAAGGGTAATAAAATAGTTTGGACTTCTGCACCTACAACTACTAGTACGTTGGAACTTGAAGCAGGAGATATAGTTCAAATAATTATACCTGATAGAGTGGAAAATGAACATATAAGTTATCTCTTTACGTTTTATGGAGATAATGTTCCCGTAGATGGCGGAAAAATGAGCCTGTCTAATTATTATAATGGACCAGAAGAGGTTTTTCAAGCAAAAGCATCTGACAGCTTTGGAGACCCTGTCAAAGTAACCTGTGAACTTGTTTCTGGCGAATTTGTTGTTGGTGGTACAGTTGCACTTAAACTTTGTGCTATTGATGAATTGGGAAATAAGAAAGAAATTATAATTCAAGATATAAAAATTCATGGCGAAAGAATTTTTTCTAAATGGATTTCTGGCATTGAACCAACCTGCACCACTGAAGGTCGACAAGGGTATTATTATTGTAGTGAGTGCGATACGTATTTTGATGAAAATAGAAATATAATAACAGATTTAATTATTCCCGAAAACCAGCATAATTATATAGAATGTGTAATAAGAGCTGAGTATCTTGCAAGTCCAGCGACTTGCGAGGAATCTGCTAAGTATTATTATACTTGTGCCTGCGGACAAATTGGAATAACAACATTTGAAAACGGAGAAGCTTTAGGTCATAGTTATGACAATCCTATTTATACTTGGGATAACGACAAATGTACCGCTACAAGAATATGTTTCAGAGATAATAAACATATAGAAACCGAAACGGTTATCGCAGTTTACGTTAAAGATACTGATGCTACTTGTACTACGGCAGAAACAGGACACTATGAAGCAACTTTTAAAAACCTTGCTTTTGTTAAACAATGTACTGATAAAAATAGTAAAATTAATGGTGAACCTAATGGACATAATTATATTACTAATATAACCTTAGCAACTTGTACGGAACAAGGCTTTACAACGTATACTTGTCACTGTGGAAATACATATATAAGTGATTACATTAACGCTTTAGGTCATAGTTATGGAACACCTATTTACACTTGGGATAACGACAAATGTACCGCTACAAGAATATGTTCTAGAGATAATAAACATATAGAAACCGAAACGGTTATCGCAGTTTACGTTAAAGATACTGATGCTACTTGTACTACGGCAGAAACAGGACACTATGAAGTAACTTTTAAAAATTCTGCTTTTGTTAGACAATATACTGATAAAAATAGTAAAATTGTAGGGACAGCTTTAGGTCATAGTTATGGAAGCCCTAAATACACTTGGGATAATAATAAATGTACTGCAACACGAATTTGTGTGAATGGTTGCGAACATATAGAAACCGAAACGGTTACTGCTATTTACGTTAAAGACAGCGATGCAACTTGTATCACTGCAGAAACTGGACACTATGAGGCAATTTTTGAAAATCTTGCATTTGTTAAGCAAAGAACGAATGTTAATTCAATAACTATTTGTGAAGCTTTAGGACATGATTTTACAAATTATCGCTATAATGAAGATGCGACTTGTGAAATGAACGGAACCGAAACTGCTATTTGTGATAGACTATCTTGTAATGAAATAGATACAAGAGAAAAAGCTAATACAATTTTGGAACACGATTTCCAAAAAGTTGACAAAATCATATGTTGTACCTTAAGCGAATATCAAGTATATAAGTGTTCGTCATGTTATGCTATAAAACAAGAATTAATAGATTTTTCTTTAAATTCTATTTCACCAGACGACCATGATTTGCCAGATTTCCATAACACTTTATTAATCGGTGATAGTTGTAAATATTGTGGTGGACTAATTTTAGACAAGCAGAATAATTCTTTAGTAATAAATTTAGGCAACCTATATCAAGTTGAACATTATTATGACTTAAGCTATCATTTTTATACATATGAAACTCTTATAAATTCTGCTTATATATCAAACCAAGTAACAACGATATCTAGGAGTTCATTTAGCAATTACAGTTCTTTAATGTTGGTTTCTGTTCCAAATTCAGTAAAAAATATCGAGAACAGTGCTTTTAAGAATTGTGTAAGTTTAGAAAAAATTACGATTCCAAATACAATCAAAACAATATCAGCTGATACGTTCTATTGTTGTTCTAGCTTAACTAAAGTTTCAATTCCTAATTCTGTTACTAAAATTGACCTTCAAGCGTTTTATAAATGTGAAAAATTAATCGCAATTGATATTCCGACTTCTGTTACTAGTATTGGTAAATCTGCTTTTAGTGGATGTGTTTCAATGGAACGGATATCATTGCCTTTTGTGGGTTCTACAAAAGCTGGCTCAACTAATGTGCATTTTGGTTATATTTTTGGCGCGAAAGATTATACTGAAAATCAATCTAAAACACCTTCGAAACTAAAATCGGTTGAGATAACGGGAACAGGCGAAATAGGAACCTATGCTTTCTATGGTTGTACCTATATAACAGACATAATACTTCCCACAGACATTACAAGGATACCATCATATGCTTTTTACGGTTGCGAAAGTTTAAGCGAAATTATCTTAGCAAACACCATTCACAGCATTGCTGATTATGCGTTCTACAATTGTTTAAATTTGAAAAATATTATACTTCCAAACTACACTTGGCTATCTGTTGGTGATTACGCATTTGATAACTGTGATGCTTTAGAATTGAATCAATATGATAACGCTTATTATTTAGGAAGTCAGGATAATCCATATCATGTGTTAATAAAAGCAAAAAATAAAAACATAAATTCTTGCACTATTTATAATAATACTTATCAGATATATTCAAAAGCGTTTTATGAATGTACGTTTTTATCTAGTGTAACTTTCGGAAGCATTGTGCAACTCGTTGGAGAATATGCGTTCTATAAATGCACTTCGCTTACATCTATAGATATGAAGAATGCTTATGACTTAGGCGACTATGTTTTTGCCTACTGCACTAGACTGAAAGACTTGAAAGCGTTGGACGTTTGGTCTATAGGAGAATATGCATTTGCTTATTGTTCTATTTTAGATAATGTGTACCTACCAGAATTATACATCTTTTCAGACTATGCGTTTTATAACTGCAGTGGTTTGAAAAACATGTTCTTTGCCGAGCATTACTATGTTATTGGAGACCACGCATTTGATGGGTGTATGAATCTTGAGCATCTTAGTAGCACTACTACTTCTGTGAGTTATTATGTGACCTCTATAGGAGATTACGCTTTTAATAACTGTAGCAAATTGACTGAAATTATAATGGACGACAAGTTAACGGAAATTGGTTCATATGCTTTTAATAATTGTTCAAGTTTAACTGGTGTTTATTTAGGTGGTAACCTTAAAATAATTGGTTTGAAGGCATTCAACGGTTGCAAAAACTTAACCGCTTCTCCGTGGTTTGAGGGTGTAACCTGGAATTTATATACGGATCCTAACGATCCTCTTACATGTATACAAAGCATTGCGTTAACAAATGACAACGTAACTGCAAAATATCTTGTTCAATATTCAAATTATTACTGGAAAAGACCATAGGATTAAAACATAAATACAATTAAATATATCTTTAAATTAAGTGGGGGATGCGTTCAGATAGGCGTATCCCCTGTTCACAATCTGCAGTTACTCCATATAAATTAAAATAGTTATCTATTTATTTTATAAATCATTAAAATACATAAATTAAGTGTTTGGCACTGTGGCGTGTGCTTGTCTTGATACGAGAGTGTCGTCGCTACGCTCCGCCACGACAAGCACTCTCGACAAAAGCAAAATGAGATAATATTGCAGGTATAACAAAAAAAGATAAAAACGGTAGATTAAAGTATCTGCTGTTTTAATATCTATTTTTTATAAATATACCCATATCGTATTGACATTTGAAAACTCTTGGGTTCGGATTTGAAGGGTCTTGTTTCTTTTTGTGTCAATAACGGGTTAGCATAATGTCAAAATCATTTTTATAAGAATAAAAACTTGACAAATTGATAGGAAAAGAGTAAAGTAATAAAAAAAGATTACGCCTTTAGGAAAAGAATTATGAACCTTTCTACGACAAAAAAACTAATTTTGAGCGCGCTTTTTATGGCGCTAACCGTTGTTTCTACTATGTTTATACGAATACCGTTGCCGTTAGGATACGTAAATCTTGGTGACGCGTTCGTTTTGCTTTCCGTTTTCGTTTTAGGGCCGATTTACGGAACGGTTGCGGGCGGGATAGGCTCTTGTCTTGCCGACCTTTTCGGATATATAACCTATGCGCCAGGAACTCTAATTATTAAAACGCTTATGGCGATAGTCGCTTTCGTTATATATAAGGTTATGTTAAAGGCAACGGGTAAAGCAATAATTGCCGAAATAATAGGCGGAATTGCGGGCGCTATCGTTATGGCGTTTGGCTATTTTCTATACGAAACGCTCTTTTTTGAAACGGCGGCGGTTGCTATTGTGAACGTTCCTTGGAATCTCATTCAAGGCGCAATCGGCGTTACTATATCGACGGTAGTAATGAGAATACTCGTTACCACTAAAGTGCTAGACAAATTACAAAAATAAGTTGTTGCGGAAAAATGATAAAAAGAAAAAGACTAACAAAATCTTGTTAGTCTTTTTTAATCGTTAAAATTCGTGATTAAACTTCTTCTGCTACTTGACCTTTATCTAAAATTAAAGCGCCGATTTCACTTATGATTTCAAGTGCATCTTGTTTGTTCGCATAAACCTTAAATCTGTTGATTAAAGATTTGCCGAATAAGTGTCCGCGACGAACGTCGCCACCTTCCATTGCAAAACCAGCAGACGCGGTTTGACCGTATCTTAGATTGGTGGTAAACGTAATCTTAAACGAACAAGCTCTAAGTTTACGTCTTGCGCTAATAAGCATGGGGATACCGATAATAACTAAGCAAAGGGGAATGCTGATAATGAATTGCAATTTTGCCCAGAAAGAACCGTTTGCATCTACTGAGCCATCTACAGACTTAATATCGCCTATAGGTAATTCTTTGTAATCAACGTGGTGTTTACCGTCGCCCCAACTGATTACGCGTTTGTTGGTTACGGTAAGATGTCTTTTAACCTTGCCACCCTTGTCGAGTCTGTGACCTGCTTCCGCATAGTTCCATTCTTTGATGATTTTTTCGCCATTAGCTAACTTAATTTCCATATTTTACCCTCCATATAAGTAAAAATAATATACGTAAAGTATACCAGTATTTAGAACGAAAGTCAATATTAAACTAAGAAATCTTTATATATTATTAAGTTTTAACGCCGTTTTTTCTAAGTTCGCCTTTAAGATCTTCCGAGTTTATAAAGGTTGCGCCAAAAAAACCACACTCTTTAGCGGATAAAACGTTCTTTTCTTTATCGTCGATAAAAAAGCACTCGTTGGCGTTTAGCCCGTAAAGAGATAAAAAATCCAAATAAATTTCTTTGTTTGGCTTGACTAATTTGTGTTCGCTAGAGTTGTAAATTTCGCTAAAGTGTTTAAGAAAATCCAAGCCGTTTTTTTGCAAATATTCGCGCATATCAGTGTAAAAGTTAGATAAAACGTATAAATTATAGCCGTTTTTCTTCAAATTTTCCAAAAGATCTATCATGCCAAAACTTGGAGTTCTATGCGTCATGTAATGATCGTAAAAATTTTTGGCGTCCGCTCTAGATCTAGCGGGAATAGATTCGTAAATAACGTTAAAAGCGTCTTGCTCGGATATAGTACCGCGGTCGAGTTCTACTCGAACGGGCGCGTGAAATAGAGAAGAAAAAACAACGTCGGTATCTTCTTTAAAAGTGAGGGCGTTTTTTACGTCCTTTTTTTCGGCTTTCGTAAGCAAAACTCCGCCCATATCAAAAACTATATTTTTAATAGCCATAATTTTCTCCTAAAGTGTAGATTAGCCACATAATACCATAAAATCTTTGAATTTTCAACATAAAAAAGGAAAAATAAAGGTCAAATTACATATATCTTCTAAAGACTTAAATTTTATAAAAAACACAAAGTGTGGGCTTTAGTGTCTTTTCATATAAAAACAGGGGCTTATGTTTTAACGATTTTTGTTGAAAATCACGGTAAATTATGTTATTCTATTATTGAAATTATTAGGGAGTTAATTTTATGTATAATTTTAAGTCAATCGTTTCTAATTTCGATATTAAAGAGTCTTTCGTTAAAGCCGAACCTTACGGTGAAGGGCACATTAACCAAACTTTTTTGGTTACCACCGAAGATAACGGCAAAGAAAAACTTTATATTCTTCAAAAAATCAACAATAATCTTTTCCGTGACGTAGAAAAGCTTATGAACAACATCAAACTCGTTACCGAGTTTAACCGTGAAAAAATCATTGCGCGCGGTGGTAATCCCGACAGGGAAAGTTTATCGCTCGTTTATGCTTTGAGCGGAGCACCTTACTACTTCGACGAAGAGTCTAAAGGATATTTTAGGGTTTATAAGTTCATAACGGACGCCACGGCTTTCCAAAGAGCGGACACGCCCGAACTCTTTTATCAATCGGCGGTTGCGTTCGGTGAGTTCGCCAACCTTTTAGCTGAGTTTGACGCGACTAAACTTTACGAAGTTTTACCCAACTTCCACAATACGGTTAAGCGTTTTTCTAACTTTGAAAAGGCTCTTGAAGAAAACAAATCGGGTAGAGCGGACCTTGCTAAACCCGAAATTGAATTTTATCTTTCAAGAAAGGAATACTGCTCTAAAATCGTTAGCCTTTTAGAAAGCGGAAAAATGCCCACCAAGGTTACTCATAACGACACGAAACTCAATAACGTTATGTTAGATAACGTTTCGGCAGTTCCCGTTGCCGTTATCGACCTTGACACGATTATGCCGGGCAGTATTTGTTACGATTTTGGCGATAGTATTCGTTTTGGTTGCAACCCTTGTTCTGAAGACGAGCCCGATTTAAGCAAAGTAAATTTCGATTTAGATCTATTTAGGGCGTACACCAAAGGTTATTTGTCTGCACTAAAAGATAGCGTTACCGACATAGAAAAGGAAAACTTAACTTGGGGTGCAATTCTAATGACCTACGAGTGCGGTATGAGATTTTTAACCGACTATCTCGACGGCGACGTTTATTTTAAGACGCACGATAGCGAGCAAAACTTAAGAAGATGTAGAACGCAAATGAAACTCGTTCTCGATATGGAAAAACTTCTCCCCGAAATGACCAAGATCGTTTTCGAGGCGTAAAAGATAAAACTAAAAGAAAAACGCGGGCCAAATTTTTGGCTCGCGTTTCCCATTTAAATATATATTAAGGTTTGACGTCTTCTAATTTTTCGCACTTTCCGCTTATTGCCGACTGAAAGATCATCCAAAATCCATCTCCCGAAACGTTAAAGAGAGATAGGGGGATAAAGGTCGCGTGTTCTTTAAGTTCGCTTGGGGGATGGGGAGAAAAGCTTGACGGCACGCCGTAACAAATGTGTTTAGGCTGTCCGTTTTCGGATATTATCCCCACCACGTAATACTTCTTTTCCGAGTAACTAATTCTAACGAATTTTCCGCTCGGAAAGAAACCTTTAAGCGATTCTTCTTCGGGAAAAGAACTAAAGAGCGAATCTAACTCTTTTCGGACGGCAAGGTGGTATGGGTTTTTGTCGCCATATTTCTCGCTCGAAAAAGAGTTTGTTTCATCATTAGAGCAGTTATCGTCCGCCTCGCTTTCTTTCTCTTTTTCTTGGCGAGAAGCAATAAACTCATCATCTTTACTCGATACACCGCTTGCCTCCTTTTCATAATAGTTTTCGGTTGCCACTAATTCGTCGTTATAATCGGTTAGAACTTCTCCTACTAGGTCTTGGTTTATAACAACGCTCTCTCGTTTTTCAATGCAATAATCGGCAAACGTTTTTCTAAGGTCGTTTAGGCTTAAATCAAGCTCTTTTGCGGAGGAAAAAGCCACAGTTATCGGGATAAAGTCTAAAACTCTTGCAACGCCCACGGCAAAACCCCTTCTTAGATCGAAAGAAAAAGGCAATTGTTGGCTAAGGACGTTAGGTCTTTTTCCGAGTGAAAAAAAGCAAGGGCGTTTATTAGAGTCTAAAAGAGCGCATATATATTCGCCACCCGTCGCGTGTGCGTTTACTACCGAAAGGTGAAAACTTGCGCTAGCATCGTCCTTTTCCACGCGAGCAATTCCGCTAACGTTAATATCAAATTGGTTTGATGAATCGACGGGTCTAAGAACTAAAACCTTTTTATCAAGCGCCATAATTCTCCTTAAAACCGATAGCAAAAATCTATACTATATAATATATATGAACTATACGCGCAAAATTGATAAAAAAAGAAAAAAGCGTGTCGAAGAAAGTAAAAAAGCCTAACGGGGAAAAGCCAAGAACAAAAATTTTTAAAAATGTTAAAATTTACCTTTACTTTTGACACTTCTTATGCTAAAATATAAACTGCGATACGATAGAGATTTTGTAAAAAGATATAAGAGATTTGTTAGATAAGAACTGATGAATTTTGTGTTTTTTTCAAAGTTTTTTGCCTTTTTCATTATAAGAAATATATCATTTTGGTTATATCTTAAGAAAATCAAGGCGAAACGCTTGCTAAAACCAACTACTCGTTTCGCGCATCAATATAAATCGTCGAAAAAACGCATCTTATTTAGGAGCGAAAACACATAAGGAGAATTATTATGACGACAAACAAAAAAGTATTGGATTTTATCCAAGAAACCAAAGAACTTTGCCAGCCCGATCAAATCGTATGGGTAGACGGTAGCGAAGAACAATTAGAAGCGTTCCGTCAACAAGCGGTTGACCAAAAGATTCTCATCAAACTCAACCAGGAAAAACTTCCCGGTTGCTACCTTCACCGCACGACCGTAAACGACGTTGCGAGAGTAGAAGGCAGAACTTTTATTTGCTCAAAGAATAAAGAAGACTCTGCTCCCATCAACAACTGGATGGAAACGAGTGAAGCTGAAAATCTTATGAAAGGCTTATTCAACGGCGTTATGAAAGGTAGAACGATGTATGTTATTCCTTATTCAATGGGCGCTGTTGGCAGTAAGTTCTCTAAAATCGGTATCGAACTTACCGACTCTATCTACGTAGTATTAAACATGGCTATCATGACCAGAGTAGGCAAGGCAGTTATCGACGCTTTGGGTGATGGAGATTTCATCAAAGGTCTTCACTCTTACGCTGAACTTTCAGAAGAAAAGAGATACATCATGCACTTCCCCGAAGAAAACGCTATTATGTCAATCAACAGTAACTACGGCGGAAACGTTCTTTTAGGTAAAAAATGTTTCGCTCTCCGTATCGCGTCTTACCTTGGCAAGACCGAAGGTTGGATGGCAGAACACATGCTTATTCTTGGAATTAAAAAGCCTAACGGCGAAAAGAAATATATTGCAGCGGCATTCCCCAGCGCATGCGGAAAGACCAACCTTGCAATGCTTATTCCTCCCAAGGCTTATACCGACAAGGGTTATGAAATCGAATGCGTGGGCGACGATATCGCTTGGATAAGAGTTGGCGAAGACGGAAGACTTTGGGCAGTTAACCCCGAAAACGGATTCTTCGGCGTTGCTCCTGGAACTAACGTTAAGTCAAACCCCAACGCATTAAAATCTACCATGAAGAACACCATCTTCACCAACGTAGTTGAAAATCTTGACGACGGTACGGTTTGGTGGGAAGGTTTAGATAAGAACCCCCCGAAGAACGCAATCGACTGGAAGGGCAACCCCTGGAACGGCGATATGAAAGATGCAGACGGCAAGGCAATCAAGGGTGCACACCCCAACAGCCGTTTCACCGCACCTGCAATCAACTGTCCTTGCATTTCTGATCAATTCGAAGCTCCTAACGGCGTTCCGCTAGAAGCAATCGTATTCGGTGGAAGACGTGCTAAGACCGCTCCGCTAGTATACCAAAGCAGAGATTGGAACAACGGTGTATTCGTAGGTTCTATCATGGCGAGCGAAACGACCGCAGCTGCAACCGGCGCAGTAGGCGTTGTTCGTCGTGACCCGATGGCTATGAGACCGTTCGTTGGTTACAACATGGGTGACTACTTCAATCACTGGATTGAAATGGGCAAAAAGATCGAAAAACAACCCAAGATCTTCAACGTTAACTGGTTTAGAACGGACGATAACGGCAACTTCATTTGGCCGGGATTTGGCGACAACATGCGTGTTCTTGAATGGATCATCGCTCGTTGCGAAGGCAAGGTAGACGCAGTTGAAACTGCTATCGGATACGTTCCTAACGCAGAAGACATCAACATCGAAGGTTTAGAAGACGTTACGCTTGACACCATTAAGGATCTCCTTACGGTTGATACCGAAAACTGGAAAGTCGAAGCAGACGGAATCGAAGGTTTCTACGGCGAACTCACCAGAGTACCCAAGGAACTCTACGATCAACTTGCAACCTTAAAAGCAAACTTAAACAAATAATTATAAAATAATTAGTTTTGTTCAAAAACCCTTTCGAAAAAAATTCGAAAGGGTTTTATTTTTGCAATTCTATACAAAAATCGTCAAATAAATACTAACGAAAATAATTTTGAACAAAATTCGACAAAGCCCAACAATAATTTTGTTCAAAATTACTTGCCATATGGAGAGAAAGGGTGTACAATGTGTATAAACTTAATTTCGTGGAGCTTTATTATGAATAAGAATACGGTATTTATTTTACAAGACACCAAAGAATCAATCGACACTCTAACCGAAAAGTTTAACGAGCTTTGCGATTACGAAGTAGTTGGGGTTTCGACGGATGGGATTTCGGCAATACCCATGATAGAGAGTAAAAAGCCTGATCTTTTGATCCTAGGGCTCGTTCTTAGCGGATACGACGGAATGCGAGTAATAGAAAAGGTTAAAGAAATGAACCTTTCTACTAGGATTATCGTTTTAAGCGCCTTTGCTAGGGAAGAAGTGCTTACGGCAGCGGCGGTAGTTGGCGCCGACTATTTTTTATCAAAGCCGTGCGATTTTAACGTCCTTAAGAATTGCATGGATAGAGTGCTTATGGGTAGAAGCGAGAGCGCGTATAAAGGAATAAGAAAAGCAACGCTTGAAGAAAAGATAAGCAAAATTTTTATCAACGTTGGTATTCCGCCCCATATTAAGGGATATTCGTTCTTAAGAGAAGGCGTTAAAATGGCGGTTGAAGATCCTGCCATCATAAACAACATCACCAAGAAACTTTATCCTTCTATCGGTGAGAAATATAATACTAGCGCAAGTAAAGTAGAGCGTGCTATTCGCCATGCGATAGAAGTTGCTTGGAATAGAGGGAGAATAGACAGTATCAATTCAATATTAGGCGTGCGCGCGTATATCGGCGCGGAAAAGCCGACTAACGGCGAGTTTATTGCGCTCGTTGCCGACAAAATGATATTAGAACAAGCGTAAAATTACAAAATAAGAAGAACTTGGTGCAAAACCAAGTTCTTTTTTATTAAAAAAGTAATTGATAAAATCAAATAAGTGTGATATACTAACTTTGCGAAATAATTACAATTAAATAAAAAAGATTTGACTAGGGGGATATTTTCCCCTTTTTTAAGAAACAACTATTAGTGTATAGCTATGTAAAAAATAGCAAACTCCAACACTAATAGTTTCAAATCTATTTATTGTAATTGTTTCGCGACAACGGGGTTTGCGTTTTATGTGCGCTAACCTAGTTGGCGCACTTTTTTATTTTAAAGGATTTTTACATGAAAGAGATAAATTTAGAAAAGTATTTAAGAGATTTATTTGAACAAAAAAGAAAAGAAAGACGGGAAAAAGAGCAATTACGCTTGGAGGGTGTTGACCACGTTGAGGATTATCTCCGCGCCGTTGAACTTATGCTTAAATTAGAGAAGACCTTATCCGAAGAGCAAAAAGATTTGTTTAAGAAGATCAATTTCTATAATTTTAGGTATAACGAAGAGTGCGAGCTCCTTGCTTTTAAGAGCGGATATATGACGGCTTTGGAGCATAACGAGAAAAAATCTAAGAAAAAAGGGTATTAATCGTTAATAGCCTAAAAAAAAGAAAAAATTTTTGAAAAAATTTATTTAAAAACAGTTTACAAATCTCTTATATGTATATATAATATACAACAGTCAAAAGGGGTGAACAAATCCCGTAACATTTAAATATATATATAATATATACGGAGATACGATTATGCCAGGTGGTTGGATTAAATGCCCAAGGTGCGAACTTAATTATATTCGAGAAGGGGAAGAATATTGCGCCGTTTGTAAGGCGGAATTAAAGAAAGGACCTAAACTTATTTTTGCTATTGACGACGAAGAAGAAATGGATGCTGATGCTCCCGTTCTTTGCCCTATTTGTCATCATAATTATATTAAGCCGGGCGAAAGCATGTGCACGAAATGCGCGCAAGAACTCGATTATAAAGACGGAGGCGAAGATCCCGACGACGAAACTTGGAAGGAATTCTTAGACGACGAGGAAGAGGAAGAAGAGGATAGCGAAGAAATGCTCTCTCTTGCTAAACTTGCCGAAGAAGAAGGAACTGAGCTTTTTGACGACGAGGAAGAAGAGGAAGACTTGATTAGCGAATCCATTGATCCCGACGACTTTGAAATTCCTGAAATCGATGAATCGGATTTTGAGGACACCGACGAAGAAGAGGAAGAAGAAGAGGACGAGGACGACGATTTCTAAGGTATAAAAGCCCTAAAAGTTGGGTAAAACCAACGTATGATAAAAAACAGGGTAGATATAGTCAAGGTAAAACAATCGATAAAGGATATGCAAGGCAACCCCGTCCACGTGACGGTAAGTCTTGGGCGAAACAAATTCGTAAGTTTTTCGGGAAGACTCGTTGGGGTATACCCCGCGCTCTTTACCGTTAGCCCGTTCGATAAGGACTTTAAGGGTAAAACTTCGTATTCTTATTCGGAATATTTGTGCGGACGCGTTAAACTTAAAAAAGAAACGCAAGCAAACTAAATTTAAGCGCTAGAAATTCTAGCGCTTTTTTTACCCCCTAAAATTTTATTGTCATAAAAACTTTAGCGCCAAGATATAATGTAATGATAGCAAAAGGTCAAGGAGAAAACTATGGCAATAAATCCCGTTTTTGAAACCATTAAACTAAACAAAAAACAGTTAGAATTAAAAGACCAAGTAAACGTTGATAGCGTTTTATCTCTTCAGGCGGAAGAAATAAAAAAAGTTTTAAGCGCTACCGCCTTTTCGGTAGTGACCGAAAAAACCGTTTTAGACGGTAAGATTAGATACGGCGGAAGAGTGAACTTTTTTATTAGTTACCTAACGCCTGACGGCGAGGTTAAAAAGTGTGAAAGTGCTCAAGAATTCGTGGGCGAAAAAACTTGCGACGAAGTCCTAGAAGACGACGAAGTAAGAATTATCGCTAAAACTGAAAAAGTGACGATAGAACTGTCTTCAAAGGTTTCGGCGCGTGCAATCGTAAATATATGCATTTCCGTTTATTCAAACGCGCTCGTTTCGGTTTTATCGGGCGGAGAAGAACTTATAACTGACTCCAAAGAAGTGCCACTTCTTAAATGTTTGGGCAAAAAGGAAGCCGTTTTGCCCGTTGAAGAAGAATTTTCTTTGCCTTTTGAGATCGAGCAAGTTCTCTACCATAGGGCAAGCGCGACCATTAGTTCGGTCGGTTGCGGTGTGGGAACTATTATCGTGGACGGCGAAACGCTATTTAGCATAATAGCCTTGCAAAAAAACTCAAAAGGGGATATAATAAGAGAAGACAAAATCGTTCCTTTCCGCATGGAGATAGAGTGTGACGAGGCAATGCCTTCGCTATCCGCAAGTGCGTTCGTAACCGAAAAATCTTATAAAACGGACGTTGCGGTCGATCCCGACAGCGGAAAAAGTAATATTACTCTATACGCAAATCTTTCGTTCGTGGGAGAAGCGTTTATGGAAAGTAGCGCGGTTATCGTGTGCGACGCGTTTAGTTTAGACGAACACGTGGAACTTAAACCATCTTGTTTCCCATACTATAAAGTATGCGATATGCGTTCGAATAGAGAAGAAATTTTCACTCGTCACGCCGTAGAAGAACTGCCCATCGGCGCATCTCTTTTGGCGGTTGGCGAAGAGCGCGCGGAAGTACTTTCAACCGAGATTATCGGTGGAAAAATTAAAGTCGCGGGAATCGTAGAGGCGAGAATTTATTTTAGAGACGGCGACGGGGAGTATTTTTCGTGTTTTTCAGAAGCGCCGTTTGAAAGTTATTTAGAAGCGCCAGTTAGCGAAGATTCGAGCTTAAACGTAGTCGTTAAAGCCGAAAAAGCAAAGGGAAGAATAGTTTCTTCAACCGAGGTGGAGATTGCGTTAGAGATGTATTTTAACGTTTATCCGTGCGTAAATTCTATTATAAACTACGTTAGCGAAGTTAATTCGCTCGGCAAAAAAGAAGAAAATTCGCATGCAATAAGCGTGTATATTCCCACCGCGGGCGAAGACCTTTGGAACTTGGCAAAAAGACTTAACGTAACGCCCGAAAGACTGGTTGAAACGAATAAGGAATTGCAGTTCCCCTTGACGGGCGATGAAAGAATAGTCGTTTATAGACAAAGATAAAAAAAGGAAAAACAAATGAAAAAAGTTAAAATAGACGTACCTGCGAAAATAAACCTTACTCTCGACGTGTTAGGGTTAAAAGACGGTTATCACGAACTTAATTCACTCGTTTGCACGGTAAATTTGTGCGATACAATCTCCCTTTCAGAGCGTGACGACGGTAGGATTACTCTCGTGGTTAAAGGGTATAGCGTTGGGGTTAAAAAGAGCGAAAACAACGCTTATATCGCCGCTAAAGCGTTTATGAAAACCTTCAAAACTCACGGCGTTAATATCGAACTTACTAAGCGTATACCGATAGGCGGCGGAATGGGTGGATCGAGTGCGGACGTAGTGGGCGTTCTTCTCGGAATGAAAAAACTTTACGGATTAGACGTTGACCTTTATCCTTTGGCAAGTAGTCTTGGTAGCGATACGGCGTATATGCTAACGGGGGGCTTTGCAAAAATGAGTGGTAGAGGGGAAAAGGTCGAGCCTAAAAAGGTAAAAACCCCGTTATATTTTAACGCCTTAAAAAGCGATGAGAGTATCTCTGCTAGAAAGTGCTATTCTATATTCGACAGACTAGGAAAAACCTTTATTCCGTGTACCGATAAGGCGATAAACAGCCTTGAAAACGGCGATTTTAAGGGCTTTTGTGTTATCGCCAAAAACGATCTTTACGAGGCGACTAAAGAGGCGGTATCAGGCGTAATAGAGAGTAAAAAAGCCCTAGAAGACGTGGGCGCGCCCCTGTCGATAATGACGGGAAGCGGAACGGTCGTGTACGCCGTTTACGACGATAAAAAAGCGCGCGACGCACATTATAGAAAACTTGTTAAAGAGCATAAGGATAGGCTTATTAAGTTTGACGCAATAATATAAAATTTACCCTCCGTCAAAATTGACGGAGGGTTTTTATTTTAAATTTTTCGGTATAAAAGAAAGTTTTCGTGTCAATAAACTTTGTAAATAAATTGTGTAACAAAAGGATTTGATATGAAAATAAAAGGAATAAGTTTTTTAATTATCGCCATAATAGTTTTATGCGGAATAGGTCTAAATTTTTTTGCGGAAAGCAAGAACGAAGAATATTTGCGTATTCACGTGCGTGCTAATTCTAACGAAGAAACAGACCAAGCGGTTAAGTATTTGGTAAAAGATAAGGTAGTTAGTTATCTCACGCCGTTTATTGCCGAGTGTGACACCAAAGAAAAGGCAAAAACGCTTTTAACCGATAGGCTTACTGAGATCAAGTCGGTTGCCGATCAAACGTTAAAGCAAAACGGTTACGATTACGAGGCGAAAGTAAGCGTTAAAAACGAGAAATTTCCAACGAGAGTTTACGGAGATTTAGAGCTTGACGAAGGTTATTACGACGCTTTGATAATAGAACTTGGAAAGGGCGACGGCAACAACTGGTGGTGCGTGGTTTATCCGCCGTTATGCTTTACGGGCGAAGGTCAAACCTATCAAATAAGGAGTAAAATTTTAGACGTTATCCGCAATTTTTATAATAAGGAGAAATAACGTTATATGAAAAAAACGCTTAAAATTATCGCGATAGTTTTAATGGTGTTTTCTATGGGTGTGGTAGGGATACAAGCCCTTTCTTCACAACCGACCGAAACGGTTGCGTACGCCGCCGTTTACAAGCAAGGCTCAAGCGGTCAAACGGTTAAAACCATACAAACCAAACTAAAAAATTGGGGATATTATAAGGGCTCGGTGGACGGCATTTTCGGGCCTAAAACCAAAGAGGCGGTAAAGTATTTCCAAAGGAAAAATAATCTTACGGTCGACGGAATAGTTGGCAACAAAACCTTAAAGGCACTAGGCATTTCATCTACGAGTAGTTCTGGTTCGTCGTCTGGGTATAGCGACTCGGACATCAACCTTTTAGCGCGCCTAATTTACGGCGAGGCAAGGGGAGAGAGTTACGTTGGACAAGTTGCAGTAGGGGCGGTCGTTATGAATAGAATTAAATCGGCGTCTTTTCCTAACACCATGTCTGGCGTAATATACCAAAGTTACGCGTTCACCGCCGTCAATGACGGGCAAATAAATCTTACTCCCAACGCAACTGCAAGAAAGGCGGCGCTCGATGCTATCAACGGTTGGGATCCCACCTACGGCGCGATTTACTACTATAATCCTGCCGTGGCAACTAGTCAATGGATATTTACTAGACAAACTACCGTGACTATTGGAAATCACGTTTTTGCTAAATAAGGGGGAAAAGAAAATGGAAGAAAAAAAGAACAACGCCTTAGAAAAGGTGGAAAAAGTTATCAATAATAACAGTATCAATCAAAAGCCCTATTCAGAAGTTTACGGCGTGAACGTGGTCGATTCAACACAACTTGAACCTACGGGCGTAATTTATGAACAAAGAGAGAATAGGGAAAGACAAAACGATAAGCAAACACAAAGTCAAGACCAGTCTAAAAGCCCGAAAAATAGCGATCAGGGAGGCAAAAAGGACAAAAAGAGAGGTTTTGGCGGTTGGCTTGCCGCAGTAATTACTTTAGGGGTGGCGTGCCTTGCCCTTTCGGTAGCACTCGCCTTAAATATGCTCGTACCTAGTATGGGCGACAATATGCTAGAGAGTTCTTATAATAAGTCCTTTTACGACGCAGTAAAGCAAGTCGATAATATCGACCTAAATCTATCTAAACTTTTAGCGACTAAAGACACTCAATCAATGCAAAAATATCTCGTCGATACGGCGATAAATAGTGAGCTTGCAGAAAACGATTTACAAGAACTCCCCTTAAAGGACGAGAGTAAATTTTACACTACGAAACTCGTAAATCAAATAGGCGATTACTCTAAATATTTAAATGAAAAATTAATTGACGGCGAGCAAATTACCGCCGCCGACATGAAAACTTTATCTAGTCTTTATTCGGCTAATTTAACCCTTAAAAACGCCCTTCACGGCATGGCGGACGACATGGGCGAAGGCTTTTCAATGACGAGTGTTTTAGAGGGCGGAAACGGGAATTTGGTGGTTAAGGGCTTTAACGATTTAGAGCATCTTTCCGTTGATTATCCCGAACTTATTTACGACGGACCGTTCTCTGACGGGCAAGAAAATCGTGAGATGAAAGGGCTTAGTGGAGAAGAGATAACGTCTAGTCAAGCGGTAGAGAATTTCAAGAAAATTTTTAAGGAATATTCGTTTGACGAGATTGCTTGCGATAGTCAAACCAGCGGAAGGGTTAGCGCGTTTAACGTGACCGCTAAAAAAGACGACGAGGTGGTTTTTGCACAGTTTACTAAAACTGGCGGAAAGATGATTTTATATTCTTTTTCGGGTAGTTGTAACGGTGTAAATATCGATCAAGAAAAAGCAATAGGTGCGGGCGAAAAGTTCTTAAAAGAACTTGGAATAGAAGACATGAAAGCCGTGTGGATTAACCTTGCCAACGACGTTTATACTATAAATTTTGCTTACACAAAGGGCGACGTAGTGGTGTATTCAGATCTAATTAAGATTAGGGTGTGCGCCGAAACGGGCATGGTAATAGGATTAGAGGCAAAGAGTTATTACACAAACCATACCGAGAGAGTAATAGGCTCGCCGTCGATAAGTGTGCAAAAGGCAAAGACTTTCGTTTTCGATCAAATGGAGATTGAAACGGCAAGACTAGCAATAGTACCTATCGGGGAAAGCAAAGAAAAACTATGCTACGAGTTTTCAGGCGAATACGACGGAAGCGTTTACTACGTGTATATCGACGCAACTAGTGGAAGACAAGTAGAAATGTTTAAGGTTATAGAGTCCACCGAGGGCGAAATGTTAATGTAATAGAAAAGAAAAAACGCATTTGCGATAAAGCAAATGCGTTTTATTATTCGTTTAATACTAAATTCTCTTAGAAAGAACTTCGTTTTCGTACTTTTCAATTTCCGCCCAAAGTTCAAAGTCAGAAGGTGCGTTAGCACGTTTGCAGTATTCTTCCCAAACGTCGCCGAAGGGAAGGGTTTTAACTGCTTCTTGAGTTGCGATAAGCTCAGAAAGTTTGTTTTCATCTTGTAATTTCTTAAGGTCGGCGTTGGGGGTAAGCATAGCGGAAAGGAGTGCCTTTTGCCAGCTTCTTAAGCCGATCGACCAAGACGCGATACGGTTAATACTTGCATCGAAATAGTCAAGCGCCATATAAACTCTATCTAGTGCGTCACATCTAACGATTTCCTTAGCCATTTCCTTGGTTTCGTCGTCAAATAATACCGAGTGGTCAGAGTCCCAACGAATAGGACGAGTAATGTGGAGCGCGATTTCGGGGAAGAACACTAAAAGAGCAGGGATCTTATCCGAAACGACTTCGGTGGGGTGGTAGTGGCCGTTGTCCATAAGGGGAAGACAACCGTCTTTAGTTGCAGCATACGTTAACGAGAACTCTGCGCTACCAACGGTATAAGCTTCAACGCCGATACCGAAAACCTTACTTTCAACGCAAGGTTTAACTAAGTTTTTATCGTACGGTTCGGATAAAATAGCGTCGATACTTTCTTTGTATCTCATACGGGGGCCCATTCTATCGGCGGGGATATCTTTGTATCCGTCACCCGTCCAAATATTCATAACGCAAGGATAGCCCGTTTCTTTTGCGAAGTATTCAGAAATTCTAACGCACGCTTTGCCGTGTTCGATCCAAAAATCTCTAGTCGCTTTGTCGGGGCTAGAAAGAGTTAAACCGTCCTTAACCTTATCGTGAGAGAAGAAAGTGGGGTTAAAGTCTAAGCCCGTGTTATATTTTTTAGCGAGATCAACCCATTTTTCAAAATGTTTGGGTTCTAACTTATCTCTATCCACGAACTTGCCCTTTTCAAAGATAGCGTAGCATGCGTGAACGTTAATTTTCTTTTTGCCGGGGCAAAGAGAAAGAACTTTTTCCATATCGGCAATAAGTTCGTCGGGAGTTCTTGCTCTACCCATATAGTTTCCGGTCGCTTGGATACCGCCCGTTAAAGGACCGTCGTGATCGAAACCTCTAACGTCGTCCCCTTGCCAACAGTGAAGTGACACGGGAAGGGTTGCGATTTTTTCGAGAACGGCTTCGGTATCAACGCCAAGTTTAGCGTAAATTTCTTTAGCTGAAAGATATCTAGACATAATTTTCTCCTTAATTGCTTTAAAAAGTTGTTCGCCCATTATTTTATCATAACGGGCGACAAAGGTCAATATTTTTTTAAAAGTGATTGAATTTTTATAACATTTTAGCGATGTGTGGAACGATTTCTGCGATGTTGCAGTCGGTCGTGTTAACGCAAAGGTCGTAGTTTAACTTATCGCCCCAAACTTTTCCCGTATAGAAAGAATAATATTTAGCGCGGTTTTTATCAATTTTATTTATGCGCTTTTTGATTTGTTTATCCGTAAAGGATTCGCTTTCGGTCATATTTTTTCTACAACGCGCGATCTTGCTATGCGACTCCGCGTAAACGAATATTCTAAAAGGCTTATAGTCGCGGAGAATATAGTCCGCGCAACGGCCGACGATTATACAGTCGGATTTTTCAGCAAGTTCAACGAGTAGCTTTTGTTGTTCGTTATAAATAGAAAGGCTACTGCCGATATACGCGCTATACGGAAGAACGGAAAAACTCATAGAAGTATGAATGGGATAGGAAAGAGTGGGTTTATTTTCGATAACGCTTTGAACGTATTGCTCTGAAAGTTCGGTGCGCTTAGCGATTTCGGTAATAATTTCTCTGTCGTAATAAGCAATTCCAAGTTCTTCTGCTAGGCGACGGCCGAGTTCTCTGCCACCGCTACCAAATTCTCTACCGATAGTTATAATTTTGTTCATAACAGTTCCCCCTTATAAGAAAGAGTATGATTTCTTAATAAAATTATAACATAAAGTTTTTAAGATTTCAATAGGCAAAATAAAATTCGCCTAATGCCCAAAAAAACGGGGCATAGGCGAACGAACTTGTTATAAAATAATCTTTAAGATTTCATTTTGGTCCTTTGCGATATAAGTTGCGCCGGCTTTAGTTAATTCTTTAAGAGAGCCGAACCCAAATAGAACGCCAATAGAATCAAGTCCGTTTTCTTTAGCGCCCAAAACATCGTGCTCTCTATCGCCGATCATAAGTATCTTAGATTTATCGGTAATATTAAGAGCGTCTATCGCGCGCGCAATGATTTTAGATTTAATCGCCGATTCGGGGGTATACCCTGCGCCCGACACTAGGTCGAAATATTTCAATAGGTCAAAATACTCTAAAATTTTAACGGTATAACTTTCGGGCTTAGAGGTCGCAACGACGAGAGTTTTGCCCGCCTTTTTAAGGGAGGAGAGCATTTCGATCGTGCCGGGATATACCAAGTTTTGATAAAGTCCTTTAACCGTGTAATATTCCCTATAATACTCAACGGCTTTGGTTGCGGTATCGTAGTCGATAGAGCAAAATTCCATAAAATTATTGTGGAGAGGCGGACCGATAAAAACCCTTAATTGTTCCTTGTTTTCGTATGAGAAAGAAAGTTTATCAAGGGCGTAAGCAACTGCGGTGGTAATACCTTCCGAAGAATCGGTAAGAGTGCCGTCTAAATCAAAAAAGATATAATCGTACATAAAGCTCCTTTGTAAAAATCGGCAACTATTCGGTTGCCGACTAAGGTTTTGGTACACTCGGCGGGAGTCGAACCCACGGCCTTAAGAATCGGAATCTTACGCTCTAATCCAACTGAGCTACGAGTGTGAATACTGCCACTTTGGTCAAAGTGGCAGAGAAAATTTACTCTTCAATTTTTTCTATGTTTTCGGTAACGGTAACTTTTACTTGAAGCACTCTTTTTACCGTCGCCTTAAGAATTTCAACGTTTAAGTTTTCGTGAACAAGCGAAGTGCCAGCCCTTGGAATTTCGCCAAGCATTTCGATTATCCAACCGCTAACCGTGCTAGCCTCAAACTCTTCTTCGTCGCCCAAAGAAAAGAACTCGAACGCGTCTGATAAAGTTGCGTTTCCGTCTACCAAATAAACGTTATCTTCGATCTTTTTAAAGTGGTTTATAATTTCGTCGTGTTCATCCCAAATCTCGCCGACTAATTCTTCAAGGATATCTTCTAAGGTAACCATACCGAGTGTTCCGCCGTATTCGTCCAAAACGACTGCGATATGAACTTTACTCTTTTGAAGTTGACGAAGTAGGCTAGAAATCTTAACGTGTTCGGTGGTATAGAAAGCGTTTTGCATAATGCCATCTATGCCCTTTTTGCCGTTTAGGTAGGCGTTAAAGAAGTCCTTTTCGTGAATAGTACCGATAATCGTATCGATAGAGTTTTTATAAACGGGGAGTCTAGAATATCCTTCTCTAGAGAAGATTTTCTTTATTTCGTCCATAGAGTCGGCAAGATCAATCGCCACGATATTAACTCTAGGAACTAAAATATCTCCAACTTCTAGGTCGTCGAACTCAATAACCGAGCGGATAAGCTTGGTTTCTTCGGTTTTAAGAGTGCCGTCTTCTTCGGCCTCCTCGACCATAGTCATAATTTCGTCTTCGGTAACCACGTCTTCGTTTTTAAAACGGAAGATCTTTGAAAGTAGCCATTTCCAACCGCTAAAGATTAAGCATAAAACGTAGAAAACGTAATAGAAAAACTTAATTAGGGGATAGAAGGTCATCGCCATTTTTTCAGGCGAAACTTTGGCTATAAACTTAGGCGTAATTTCGCCGAAGATAAGAACGGCAACGGTGATAGACGCGGTAGAAACGATCGCCGAAGTATTCGCATCCGCAATAAGTTTAGCAAAGAAAAGGGTTGCTAAAGTTGACGCGGTAAGGTTAACGATATTGTTGCCGATAAGAATAGTCGTTATAAGTTTATCGTATTTTTCTTCAGCAAGGTCAAGCGTTTTTTTAGCGCGTTTGTTTCCGTTTGACGCCAAGGTGCGTAGTTTAATGCGGTTAGCGCAAGAGAACGCCGTTTCGGTCGACGAAAAGAACCCCGAGAATAAAATTAAAACGAGAATAGTGATAAAAAGTCCTACAGAAAATCCGTTGTTTCCAGCAAGAAATAAATTTTGCAAAGGAACGGAGCCGTCAGATGGCATAAAATCCTCCAGTTTGGATAAAGTACGTATATTATATGCGTTTTGCATACGTAGATATTATAACACAATTATAAAAATAATCAAGTAATTTACAAAGTTATCGCATTTTATTGATATTTTTCGGGTTTTGTGCTATGATTTACCAAAGCAAAGGAGAAACTTATGGTAAAGACGGTTGTCGTTGGAATGAGTGGCGGAGTGGACAGTTCTGTCGCAGCCCTTCTTCTAAAGGAACAAGGTTACAACGTAATAGGGCTATATATGAACAACTGGGAAGAAAAGGACGAGTGCGGTGCATGCACTAGCGAAGAAGACTTTTCAGACGTTCGTAGGGTGTGCAACAAGATAGGCATACCTTATTTTTCGGTGAACTTTGCAAAAGAATATATGGATAGAGTTTTCTCTTACTTTTTAGAAGAATACAATAAGGGAAGAACTCCTAATCCCGACGTTTTGTGTAATAGAGAAATCAAGTTTAAGGATTTTAAGCAAAAGGCGCTTGAACTTGGCGCGGACTATATTGCGACCGGACATTATTGCGATATTTTGCACGAGGACGGAGTACATTATCTATTGAAAGCCAAAGATCAAAACAAGGACCAAACTTACTTTCTAAACCAACTCTCGCAAGATCAATTAGATAAAGTATTATTTCCCTTAGGAAAACTCGATAAACCCGTGGTTAGAAGAATTGCCGAAGAAAACGGCTTAGCAACGGCGGAAAAGAAAGACTCAACGGGCATTTGCTTTATAGGGGAGAGAAATTTTAGAAACTTTTTGCAAACCTATATCCCTAACAAAAAAGGCAAGATCATGACTTACGACGGCAAGGTCTTGGGCGAACATTTGGGACTTATGTATTACACCATAGGTCAACGTAGGGGCTTAAATATCGGCGGACAAAAAGGCGATAGTGGCGATAGATGGTTCGTTATCGAAAAAGACCTTAAAAACAATATATTATACGTTGCGCACGGAGCGGAAGATAAACTCTTTAGTCGCGGGCTTATAATGAAGGAGTGCAACTGGATACCCTTCCCGCCCAAAGAAAAAGACTTTAACTGTACGGGCAAATTTAGGTATCGCCAACCCGAACAAGAGTGCACCGTTCATATTAAAGACGATCATCTTGAGGTAGAGTTTAAAGAGCGTCAACGCGCTATAACCGAAGGTCAATTCGCCGTGTTTTACGACGGAGATAAGTGTATCGGCGGCGGAGTAATAGAAAAAGCAGTATTTTAAGCAAAAAATTTAGTGGTTAAAACAAACAAATCATTAGGGGAAATCAAACGATTTTCCCTTTTTATATAAAAGCGTGGTAAATTTTTTTGCAAAAAAAACTTGCCTTATTAAAAAAATGATAGTATAATCACATTATAAAATTTATTTAGGAATTAATAATTTACATTGTTAATCCATAAATAGGAGGAAAAAATTATGAAGAAACTTAGCACAATTATTGCGCTCGCATTGGTTATTACCATTGGCGGCGTATACGCAGCATGGAACTATTCACAAGGTCAAACTGCGGCAACCGAAGTAACGCGTGAAATCAACATGGCTCAAGTTAGTACCACTGGCACCAAAGGTTCTTTCGCAGTTACCCCTGGTGGCGACTTTGCGTTCTTAGTTGACAACGCAGGTAACTACGTGGCAACTCTCACCGGAACCGGTTATATCGACGTTATATTTACCCCCAACGCTGGTGTTGATACTAACGTTCAAGAGAACGGTATCCCCATGAAGGCAACCGTAACCGTAACTCACGTAGGTTCAACCGCTCCCACCTATAACTACGGCGGCATAAACGTTATTCCGCTAGTGGCTAAAGAAGGCGAAAACGTTATCACTCTTAACGGTGGAACTGCAACCAAAACTGCACGTATTACCGCAACGGACATTATCGGTTGCTTAGACTTTGCAGTAAATGCAGAAGTTGAACACGGTCAACCTGGTCATATTGTAGACGGTTTTGCTCTTCCCACTTATCAATCTAACCAAGACTTCCACACGGTGTTAAAGAACTACACCATTATGATTACCATTTCAGAGGCAATCTAATAAAAACAAAGTGCTAAACAATAGACAAAGAACGGTGCAAAATTTTTTGCGCCGTTCTGCCGTCTTGTTTATCATAAAACAAAAGCAGTTAAGGAATAACTAATGAACGGTTTTGAACTATATATATTTTTCTTGTGCTTATTCGTGTTCGTTGCGTTGGCGGGAATGTTTACGTTCCTAATAACCTATATTGCAAAGCAAAGAATTTGCATCACTTCGAACGGACTTGCAGACGAAAAATTAAAGGGCGTTATAGCCAAAAAACTAGATAAAAAGAACAAAAAATTTGGTAAAGCGTGTGATATAATCCAAAGGGTTATATCTTTACTCGTTTGCGCAATTTTGTGTCTTCTTTTCGCCGTTACGGGCATTTCTAGTTGTATGGGTGACGGCGTGGTTAAAAAAGTTCCCGCAATCAAAGTTATTTCCAGCACGTCTATGTCCGAAAAGTATGAAAAGAACGCTTATCTTTTCACTTACGGATTAAACGACCAACTTCAACTTTTCGACGTGGTTCTCTTACACGAACTTCCCCCGGAAGACGAGTTAGAGCTTTACGATATCGTGGTTTACGAGCATATTAGCGGTGCGCTTTTAGTTCACCGTATCGTTGCTATCGAAGAACCCAACGAAAAACATCCCAACGAACGCCATTTCTTGTTACAAGGTGATGCCGTTCACTATCCCGATACCTTCCCCGTTAGATATTCTCAAATGAAGAGTATCTATCGTGGCGAAAAAATTCCTAACGTAGGTAGTTTCGTTTACTTTATGCAATCTCCTGCGGGAATCATTTGCTTAATTTTAATCGTTCTTACCATTATTATTATGCCTATTGCCGATAACTATATTAGCAAGGTGGAATACGAACGTGTTCGCGTTCTCGTAGGCAAGGGCGAACTTGACCAAAAGGCTTTAGACTTATACAAGCAAAACAAAAAATCTAAATCTAATACCAAAGGCGGGGACGAAGATGCGAAAGATTAGATATTTGTCATTAGTGTTCGTCGTTGCCATGATCGCATTTTTTTCGCTTGGCAGTTTTGGTATCTTTGGCGCTTGGATATACAGTGGTTCTGTTTCTCAGCCGTTACCATTACACGTGGAACTAGGTTTATTTGCTTGGGAAGGCTCGGAAATTTTGCCGGGTGGCGGTGGAGAAACTCCTGAAAACCCAGACATTCCTGTTCCTGAAGTTCCCGTTGGTGAAAACCATATGGCTTTAATCAAGCGATTAGTTGAAAGTGACGTTGGATTGAACAATGCAAGTTCTTTCTTGAATTCTTATATCGAAGATAGATTAGACGATAATAAAGATAACGCTGCAAGCGTTGCGCCTACTCCTGGCGGTAACTTAAAGAGTTTGTTTAATACGTACGAAATGTCGCAATTAGACTTTATGATTCATATCGTTACCGATTCCAACGGACAAACCATTTACGAGATTTACACCTTCGAAACGGCTTTGGTTGGTAATAAGGAAGGGATAGAGGCTGATCCCGTTTATAAAACCATTCTAACTCTTCAAAATGGCAGATGGACGCCTATTAAAACCTCTCTTGGCAAAGGCTACTCTATGCGTTATGACGCTAAGCAAGGTGGCGGTAAATATATGACCATTAACCCAGACACGTGGGTTCAATCTTAATTAAATCAGAAAATAATCTTAGGCTCTCCGCAAAACGCGTGGGGCCTTTGTTTTTTTATAAGCACGCGGGTTTACTTTTTATTTTATATGGGTCTTGCCTATACGCGCTATATTATATGTATAGGGTGTGAGCATAAAGAAAAAAGAGTATTATTAGGGAAAATCTAACAATTTTAAACTTTTTTATAAATTTTTAAATTTTCTTGAAAAAATGGTTGACTTTAAAGTTAAATTACTATATAATCGTAAATGCTCTCAAAGATTTGTGGGCAACGGCATAAGCAAAATCGTTAGATTTTATCAAATGATTTTAACTGTCAAGGAATACAAAATATCGTGGTTAAGAAACTTAAAAAACACAATATTTTGTGGGTTAAAAAAAAGTTTAAAAAAACTTAAAAAAATTTAAAAAAACCCTGAAAAAATGCTTGACTTAAGAAAATGCTTATGTTATTATATGTAGGCTGTCGCTCGAAAGACAGCGCGCGTCAACCGCAGTTGACGGAAAAAGTTGTTTAAAAATTGAATAGAAGGAAATAAGACGAAATAATAGTTATTTTGAAAGTTTCTGTCAAAATCTTTTGAGTATTAAAATATGTACTTAAAAAACAGTCATTAAATGACAAACAAACGCTAAACAAAAGCGAAAAATCGTTAGAGCAGTTGAGCTTACGAGCTCGGCTTTAAATAATTAAACTTAAGAGTTTGATTCTGGCTCAGGACGAACGCTGGCGGTGTGCTTAATACATGCAAGTCGAGCGGAGTTTGAGGGGCTTGCTCCTTAAACTTAGCGGCGGACGGGTGAGTAACGCGTGAGCAACCTGCCTATATCTGGGGAATAACACATAGAAATGTGTGCTAATACCGCATATGACCACAGTGGGGCATCCCACAGGGGTGAAAGATTTTATCGGATATAGATGGGCTCGCGTGCCATTAGATAGTTGGTAGTGTAACGGACTACCAAGTCGACGATGGCTAGCCGACCTGAGAGG
>JAZRSG010000016.1:0-92459 GCA_045651465.1 Christensenellaceae bacterium | reverse complement strand
TGTAAAATCACTGCCGATACCCGTTCCAAGCGCGGAAATAATGGTGCGAATTTCCTCATTTTTAAGAACCTCGTCAATGCGTTTCTTTTCAGCGTTAAGCGGTTTACCGCGAAGAGGAAGAATCGCTTGATGCTGCCTATCCCTACCTTGTTTTGCGCTTCCACCTGCAGAGTCACCTTCGACTATCAAGATTTCGCAGAACTTTGGATTCTTGTCTGAACAGTCGGCAAGTTTACCCGGTAAGGTCGTAGATTCTAAAGCACCTTTTCTTCTAGTACTTTCTCTTGCAAGTCTTGCCGCCTCTCTAGCCCTTTGCGCCGTAATGCACTTTAAGAGTATTTCTCTTGCCTTAGTTGGATTTTCTTCTAAGAACGTACCAAAGTACTCGTTCATAGCCTTCGTTACGTAATTTCTAACCTCACTATTGCCAAGTTTGGTCTTGGTTTGTCCTTCAAACTGTGGTTCGGGAATCTTTACCGAAATTACGGCAACTAAACCCTCTCTACAGTCTTCTGAAGAAACTTTTTCTTCGCCCTTAAAAACGTTCAATTTTTTTCCAAAGTCGTTAATTATTCTAGAAAGCGAGCTCTTAAAGCCTTCTAAATGCGTTCCGCCTTCTTGCGTGTTAATGTTGTTTGCAAAGGCATAAACGACTTCGTTATAAGTTTCAGTGTATTGAAGAGCGATTTCAATTATCGTTTTGTCGTATTTAACTTGGAAATAAACGGGCTTTTCAAACATCGCACCCTTATTCTTACTTAAGTCCTCAACGAAATGCGCGATACCACCTTCGTAGAAGAAGGTGTCTTCGTGTTCGCGTTCAGCCCTTAAGTCGATAAGCTTAATGGTCAAGCCTTTATTAAGATAAGCTAATTCTCTTAATCTCGTTTTAATGGTATCGTAGTTAAAGTCAACCGTTTCGAAAATCTCATCGTCAGGCATAAAGGTTACCCAAGTACCCGTAAAGTCCGCATCGCCAACGATTTTTAACGGTGCTTGCGGTACGCCACGATTATAAGTTTGTTTATACTTATTTCCGTTTTGGAAAACTTCAACGTCAAGCCACTCGGATAGCGCGTTAACTACCGATAAGCCTACGCCGTGTAGACCGCCTGAAATTTGATATCCGCCGTTACCGAACTTTCCGCCGGCGTGAAGTTTGGTTAAAACAACTTCTACCGCAGAAATTCCTTCGGTATGGTGTATAGCAGTAGGAATACCTCTGCCGTTATCCTTTACCGTACACGATCCGTCCGCGTTAATTTGAACGATAATAGTATCGCAGTATCCGCTAAGCGCTTCGTCAATAGAGTTATCAACTATCTCTTGAACGAGATGGTGAAGCCCCCTAACGTCGGTCGAACCGATATACATGCCCGGTCTTTTTCTAACCGGATCAAGCCCTTCTAAAACCTGAATTTGACCTTCGCCGTAGTTACCTTGTACTTTGGTTGTTTCTTCCATTTTACACCCGCAAAAAATTTTTATTTTTATACGTTAAAATTATATCATAAATTTATATTCTTTTCAAGTAATTTTTCAAAAAATTAAAACTATTTATAGTTTTAAGAGCCATATTTTTTCATCTTTGATTTTAGAGAGTTTTTTTTGTTATATTTTGACGAATTTTGCCCATAATATTAGCAGGATAAACCGATTATGAATTGTAAAAATTGCACTAAAGAAATGTCTAATGATTTATTATTTGTTTGCCCCAATTGTGGACGAACCGTTTGCGAGGCTTGCTCTTCCAAAACTCATAATATTTGTCCCGATTGCTACCACGATCTAGAAATGAAATAAGTTGTTTTTACATAAAAAAAAGAGCCTACTATTTAGGCTCTTTTGTGTTGTTTAGTTGTTGTTTTTCTCTTATCTTCCACGAAACAAACGCGTATAAATCGTTTATAAAAAACATCGCAAAGCACGCTACGATCGAAACGTTCGTCGGGTCGGAAAAGCACGAAATCGTCCAGAGCGTAATCAAAACTATATCGTTTACCATATACGCTACCGCATAATAACTATTTCGTCTAAACATTAGGTAAGACGCGACAAAACTGGTAACTAACGAAATGGTACTAACGACGATACTACTCGTGTTAAGCAATCTTAAAATCACGTATCCGCCAACTAAAACCAAAAAGCTAAACACGGCGACTATAAGTATATCTTTTTTATTTAAGACGTATGCTTTTACGACGTTCTCCCCCTTTTTATATGGGTTTTTTACCCACGTTACGATTGAAAAAATCGATAATGGCAAAGTCATCAACCCACAAATTATTATCTCGCCGTAATATCCGTTCCTATAAGAAACTAGAGAATAAAGCACGGCAAATACGATCATCACTATTTGCCCTGCAAAATGCCCTTTTGCGATAAAAATCAAACTCGTCGCCCCGACAAGCGTGGAAATTAAGTTTAATACGTCCTTTTCTACGGCAAAAACATTCGAACAAACGACGATTATCACAGACAGTAGATAAACGCACCAATCTTTTGCCGAAAAGGTTTTAAATGGCCCTTTCATCCTTCTCCTCAACTTAAAAAACACCCGCAACACGTCTTCAAAGACCTACGACGTATTGGCGAGTGTTTAGTATTACCCGGTGGTAATTAAAAAACATATTTAACTATAAATTATTTTAGCAACCCGCTTTTAGTTTGTCAAGCAATTTGATTTCATACCTTGACAAACCCTTAATTTGGCACTTTTTAGCCTCTTTAACGCCTTTGCTATAAAACATATCGAGATCAACCTCTCCTTCTTCTATATATATCAAATATGCAAGTTTTACGCGAAGGTTAGTTGCAGTGTTGTTATTATTAAGATATCTTTCAAGTTCACACATAAGATCGTCTACCGCCGTATCGTTCTTATTGTAAACGCATTCTAAATACAATGCGTCAGCGTTCATTGCATTTCTAATGGGCTTTGGCATATAGTCGAAAAGCGTTAGAATTCTATCCGAAACTTTTTTGGCGTTTTCAAAATCTTCTTTATCAACGTAATAGTTAAATCTTGCCGATAAAAGCATGATAAACGTAGGATCGTCCTCGGGAAGTTGAGGGAGATCAAAATATAAATTCTCGTCCACTTCCGCAGGAGTTTTTCCATTAAACATTTGTGCTTGAATCCTTAAAAGATTTTCCGTAACTTTACTTACGTCATCCATCTTTTTTAAGCCCCATGCGGTTGCGCCGTCGTTTCTTACACCCATTGACGACATGGGCAAAATATTGTTAAAAAAATAGTAACCGCCTATCGGCAAAAATACTCCAAGAAGAATAAACACGTGCAACGATAATCCAGTAACGACTAGCGGAATGATGCCTATAAGCATCATGAAAAAAGACACGATCGGTCCGCCAAGCGACATTTTTCTATAACGCTTAGCCATATTATCTTCTACGGTTGGGATCATCTCAGTATAGCCAGCCTCTTCGGTAGGTAAAACAAAGGAAAATTTAATCTTTTTGCCAATTCTTTTCCACCTAAAAAACCAAACGGAAAACGCATTCATCTTAAACCCATTTAGCTTTCCAACGATAAGATGACCAAGTTCGTGTGCAAAAGAATTAACCACCATGCTCACAACGCCAAAACCAACGTAAAGCAACACTACGTCTTTTAGTTCGTAAAAATATCTTTGACTGCACACGTACGTTACTAGGAAAAGCGTTCCAAGTAGTATTATTACCGATAAAACGTTATTGATAAAATTAACGCTTCTTTTCATCTTGACTCCTTTTAAGCATAACGTACCCTTCTAAGTTATCACGTTCGCTTACAGTACAAATATTTTGCCCAAGAGCATCCATAATCATTAAAAGTTCTAGTGCTCCGCCAGCTATTACTTCCGCCCTATCGGCGTGCATACCTTTAAGTTCCTTTCTCTGATCGATCGAAAGAGAAAAAAGTTTATCAACTAAAGCACTCAAATCTTCTCTTTTAATTTTAAATCCATCAACCTTTAAGGGGTCGTAGGGCTCTAATTCTAAAAGCAAGGCCGCAACGGTAGTCGCCGTTCCACCTATTACATAAATTTTTTCACTTGGAACAATACCAAACTCTAAAATCCTCGTTGATAAATAATCACGTATTCCCTCTTTATCTTGCTTATAAAGATTATTTAACCTTACCACGCCAACGTCTAGACTTTTTGAATAAGTAATTTTTTTGTTTTGCGAAACGATTATTTCAGTACTTGCTCCACCTATATCCAAAACTAGCCCGTCTTTCCCATCTAAAGCGCCAGATAAGCCCAAAAAAGCTTCCGTTTGCCCGTCAACTACGTCAACAGTAAAGCCAGACAATTCCTTTACTCTATTGCAAAAAACTTGTCCGTTAGTAGCTTGGCGCACGGCTGCGGTTGCAAACACGTAAATTTCGTTAGCGTGCTCTATTTTAGCTTGCTCTATAAATGACAAAACGGCTTGCGCCGTTCTTTCAATCGGCTTTGGACTTAAGGCTAAATTTTCATTACTTAGTCCTTCAGCAAGCCTCGTCGTTTTAATTTTTTTATAAAGGGTTCTATCTCCGTTAGAAAGCATAAGCCTTACCGAATTAGATCCCACGTCGATAACACCGTATAGCATACTATTCGAGTGGTACGTCCGACTTTAGAACGTATCCAAGTTCTCTAGCACGTTGCTCAATCCACCAACGCATAGAACGCGCCTCGTAAACGTCTTCACCCGATTCGATAAGTGCGTTATATTCTTGAATTTTCGCCTCGAGTTCCGCAACTTGCCTATTTTTAACGTTTATGCTTATTAATTGATAAACCCAAACTGACACTAGTATTATTATAAGCAATACTGCGCCTACGGTTATCGCCGCTATGAGTCTTTCCGCTTTTGATTTTTCCATTATTATTTTTACGCCTTTTTTTCGCAAATTTTCTTAAAAGTTTTTTTCTAATTATATTATACACTTTTATACTACATTTTGCAAGTATTAAGTGAAAACTTTTTAAATACGAAATAAGCCCTATAACAAGGCATAAAATCATATAAAATCTTAGCGATGGAAAAGCTAGCAGAAATGAAAAATATACAAACGCTAAAGCCGACGTGCATACGAATAAAAAATCGAGCAGATTTTTTAACATTTTTAACGAAATAAAATATTTTACAGCGCTAAAAAGTGAATAAATGACGCCTAAAATTCCACCCAAAAACACGCACGAAACGCCCACGAAAAACTGATCGGAAGTTACGAACATTATTTGAAAATCTTCTTTAAAATGGGCGTCCTTTTATAAGTGAATTTAAGTTCTCTAAACTCTCCTTCCGCCATAAAACTTTTGCTTTGTTTATTAAATGATACTATCTTTAATTTTTCACCTAAAATCCTAAACGATTCGCCCTTAACCGTTAGATTTATAAAGGTGTCTGAAAATCCGTCTACACCATCAACGCCGTTCATCGTAAGTTTAGATTTATTTTCTAAAAGTATAGAATTTTGATCAACGTTTGCTTGCGTCATACGCTCTCCTAAATTTTATTCTTTTATAAAATATATGCGGAGCGCAAAATTTTAGCACGAATTTCCAAAATTTCAATACCGTATACAAAATTTTGATGCAAAATTACCTTTTTAAACATAAAAAATCCACTCCAAAACAAGAGTGGATTTTAATTTCTATTCAGGGAGTTTCATTTCTCCAAATTTTATCCAGTTTTTCTTTCTCATGAATTCACTAATTATAAGATTTAGTATCGCAGGTAAAACAATCATTAAAAGTATAATTCCAACGATACCTATAGCGCCCGACGTATACTTAAATAAGTCAAAAACACCAACTAATCCACTAGTTCCCATACCACCGCCTGAACTACCGCAACGAAGCCCGAAAACACACGTTGAAAGCGGACCTAAAATTGCACTCGAAATTATCATAGGAAGCATAATAACGGGTTTTTTCATAATGTTTGGAATTTGGAGCATACTCGTTCCTAAGCCTTGAGCAATAAGTCCACCAAATCCGTTTTCACGGTAACTTGCAACGGCAAAACCAACCATATGACAAGCACAACCCACCGTTGCAGCGCCACCTGCTAGTAAAATCGCGTCAATTTGTTCTAAATTTCCGCTTGAAAGAACGGGCGAAGCAACTGCCACCCAAATTGCCGCGGACGACGTTGGCATAGTCAAAACTATTCCCATTATAACAGATATAATTATACCCATAACAAAAGGAGTAGCTTTAGTTGCGAGTGCAATAAGCACACCAAGTTGGTTTACCACCCAAATAAACGGAAACGCCACGAATATTCCTACAATAGAAATTAATAGCGTGCCGATAGGAATTAAAATAATATCAAGTTTAGTCTTGCCCGCATAAAGTTCCACGAGTTCGATAACGAGCATGGTCACGATATATGCGCCAATAGGATTCCCCGGCAAAGCAAGTCCCATTTTCGTAATGATAGCGGAATAGCCTCCACCGCCAATAATGAGTTGATCCGCCCAAGCACCGATCATACCTGCAACCGCTGCCGAGAAGATTAATAATTTACTCTTTTTTAATGCGTGCGCTATACCCACGCCGATACCAGCGCCCATTAAAACTTTAGCAATATTCGAAATAAATAAAAAAGTATTCCCTATATAATTGTCGCCGATCCACCCTGCGATCATCGATAAAATAGTGCCGGCAATTAGGGTTACGAATAAGCCTTGCGCCATGCCAGAAAACGCAGTAATAAAGTAGCGTTTTGGCATTTCCTTAAGGTAGGTTAAAAATTTGCCTTGTTTTTTTTCTTCAATCACGTTAGTCATAATTCAATCTCCGTTAATTTATTATCTACTTGATCACACGAAGTTAGATAATATTTTATACCATTTTTTATAACAAGTTTATCAGATCGAACGCTTTTGCCATGCAAATGTCCGTACACTACGACGTCGACGTTATATTCTTCAAAAATATCCGTAAACGCCGAATTTTCCCTTTTAACGTTAAACGGCGGATAATGAATCAAAGCAATAAGTTTGTCGCCGTCTTGCCTTAATTTTTGCGCCGATTTCAAAGAAAGTTTAAGCCTCTCGGTTTCCCTAAGATATATTTTCTTATCTTGATCAGTAAAATCGGGAGAACCTGGAACACTCCAACAACGAGATCCACATATAACCACGCCGTCAAAGCGGATACTGTCGTTTTGAAGAGCAAAGAAATTTTCAGGCATTATATCTCTTACCTTTCCTATACCGCTCCACCAGTAATCGTGGTTACCTTTTATTAAAATTTTTTTTCCTTTTAGATATGATAACGACTCAACGTCAAGCTTGGCGTCTTCTACGTTCATAGCCCAACTTATATCTCCGCCAATTAAAACTAAATCCTCGTCACTAACCTTGGCTTGCCAGTCAGCATGAATTTTCTCTAAGTAATTTACCCAATTACCGCCAAAAACATCCATGGGTTTATTAGTGTTCGTCGATATATGTAAGTCGCTTATTGCATATATTTTCATATTTTTATAATAGCACATTGATTATTTTTTAACAAGAGTTTTTGAGTTTAAAATAAAAAAAGCGCAAGGTTTTTGCCTTACGCCCTTTTCTATTTTCTTCTCTATTCCGGATAAATCGGTAATTCGAAGAATCCCGCACACACTTCTTCGGTATATTCTTGACACGGCGGGATTGCCGCATATCCGTACGACGGAATTAAAAGCTCCACGGTCATCACGACTTTTAACATGATTGATATGCACGCGTCTATCGTAAATTGACCTTCGCCAGTATACGTTCCTTGCGTTGACACAAGCGATACTAGCGCCTCAATCTCATACGGCATTATCGATGCCGACGGAATATTTAATATTACGTCCTTAGTCACCGTAACCGTACTCATCGCCGTACCTTCAACGCCGTTTGCATCGGTATACGCTACCGATACGGGTACAATAATATCAGCCCTTACCCTTGCCGAATGAGGGCGTTCGGGTAAAGGTTCTATCAATAAATTACTTACCCTACCACGTGATACCGTACTTTTTGCGCTTATAAAGGTTAATGGATATGTAGGATTTGAAGGCGTGGGATTTTCTATAGTTAAAACGATCCCCGTGAGCTGTGATTGTTGCATACACGCATCAAAGACTTTCTTTGCCTCAACGCATACTTTTTCGCATATTCCGTTGATCGGATTTCCATTTATCGGACCGGGACATTTGTCAGACTGAAAATTACAGAAAAACGACATTTTTATCCTCCTATATGACTTTCACTACTTCAATATATGCAACCACTCCCTTTTTATGACACAAAAAAAAGCGCCAAAATTCAACTTGACGCTTTTAATCGTTTTATGTAATTAGTAGTTATATCCTAATTCAATAGCCTTTAGATTTTTTTCTAAGAGCTCCGCCTTTTTAGCGGGAACCATTTGGGTTAAACTGCTTTTTACTTGATCTAAGGTTAATACGTTTGATTCTTTGATAACCTTACCCAAAATGATCATGTTTGCTAAACCGTCTAAACCGTTGTCACTAGCCATTTTTGTTGCGGGAATTCCTGCAATCACAACGTCATCTCTAGTTCCGTGCTTACTAATAAGTGAACTATCAAAAATAATATATCCACCCTTTTCGGTTTCGTTAAAATATTTTTCAAGCGACGGAAGATTCATAGCCACTAATACGTCAGGCTTATCAACGATAGGAGATCCGATAGGCGTATCCGATAAGGTTACGCTACAGTTTGCCGTACCACCACGCATTTCGGGACCGTAAGACGGAAGCCAGCTAACTTCCATACCCGCTTTAAGTCCGGTATAAGCAAGCGCTTTACCTGAGAATAAGATGCCTTGTCCACCAAAGCCTGCAATAAGGATTTTAGTAGTTTTAGCCATTTACTTTTCCTCCTTATACTTATCTTTATAAACGCCAAGCGGATAGTAGGTTTCCATGTTTTCGTTAAGCCATTTTAACGAGTCCTTAGGAGTTAAACCCCAGTTGGTAGGACATGTTGACAATACTTCAACGAGAGAGAATCCTTTGCCTTCAATTTGATTTTGGAAAGCTTTTTTAATTGCCGCTTTAGCCTTTTTAATGTTTTTAACGTTGTTTACCGCAACTCTTTCTAAATAAGTAGGTCCGTCAAGTTTAGAAAGCATTTCACATACTTTTACGGGATAGCCAACAACCGTTACGTCACGTCCGTAAGGAGACGTTTGAGTAACTTGGTTAGGAAGAGTTGTGGGCGCCATTTGTCCGCCCGTCATGCCGTAAATTGCGTTATTAACGAAGATTACCGTGATGTTTTCGTTTCTTGCCGCAGAGTGAACGGTTTCTGCAGTACCGATAGCAGCCAAGTCTCCGTCACCTTGATAAGTAAATACTACGTTATCGGGGAAAGCGCGTTTTGCACCAGTTGCAACTGCAGGCGCTCTACCGTGAGCAGCTTGGATCATATCGCAGTTAAAATAGTTATATGAAAATACTGAACAACCTACCGATGCAACGCCTACGGTCTTACCTAAAACGCCAAGTTCTTCTAAAGATTCAGCAACAAGACGGTGAATAATACCGTGCGTACAACCCGGACAGTAATGTAATTGATTATCGGTTAAACCTTTGGTTTTTTCAAATACTACCATTGTTTTGCCTCCCCTTTTTGAATTTTTTCGATTTCACCTAAAACTTCTTCAGGCGACATTATTACGCCACCCGTTCTCCCGTAGAAATATACGGGTTTTGCGCAGTCGATAGCAAGTTTTACGTCGTCTACCATTTGTCCCATATTGAGTTCAACGCTTAAGAAAGCCTTAACGTTTTTAGCCGCTTTTTTGAGCGCGTCCTTGGGGAACGGCCAAAGCGTGATAGGACGAATCATACCAACTTTAATACCTTTCTTTCTTGCTTCCATGATAGCGTTCTTTGACACGCGTGACGCAATACCAAAAGACACAACGCAAATTTCCGCGTCGTCCATCATGAATTCTTCGTACATAACTTCGTCTTTCTCTACGATAGCGTATCTTTCGTATCTCGATTTATTCCATTCTTCGAGTTGAGCGGGAGAAAGTGAAAGTGAGTTAACGACGTTTCTTCCTTCGTGTCTATCAGTACCCATGGTTGCCCAAGGTTTATCGTATTCTTTAACTTCGCCAAGATCTAAACTAACCGGTTCCATCATTTGTCCAATAGTTCCATCGGCTAAAATCATGGTTTGCATTCTATACTTATCCGCAAGGTCAAAACCCTTAAAAGTTAAGTCAACCATTTCTTGAATTGAAGCGGGAGCTAAAACGATAAGTTTATAGTCGCCGTGTCCACCGCCCTTAGTCGCTTGGAAATAGTCCGATTGTGAGGGTTGAATACCGCCAAGACCAGGACCGCCACGTTGAACGTTAACGATAAGCGCAGGAAGTTCACAACCTGCAAGGTACGAAATACCTTCGCTCTTTAGCGAAATTCCTGGGCTTGAACTACTGGTCATAACTCTTTTACCACAAGCGGCAACGCCTATAACCATATTGATAGCCGCAACTTCAGATTCAGCTTGTAAAAACACACCGCCGATTTTAGGCATACGCTTTGACATATATGCCGCAACTTCAGTTTGCGGAGTGATAGGATATCCAAAATAATGTCTGCAACCTGCCATTATTGCCGCTTCAGCAAGTGCTTCGTTACCTTTCATTAATACTTTTTCTGCCATTTCACACCTCTACTTTTCCACCGTAATAACCGTATCAGGACACATAGTAGCGCAGAACGCGCATCCTATACATTTTTCTTGGTCGGTTATTGCCGCCGGATGATAACCTTTCGTGTTGATTTTTTCTTTTGAGAGCGCAATTATTTGTTTAGGACATACCGTTTCGCAAAGTCCACAACCTTTACAACGCTCTACGTCAAACGTTACTTTTGCCATATTTTCTCCTTTATATCCAGTTGCCGTATTCTATCGGATCAACTTCTATTACGTCTTTTATCTCTTTTGTGATTTCTTCGGTTATTAAATCACGTCTTACCGCCGTAAATCTTACGGGGAGATTGGTTACTTTTGACACTTCTTCAACGAACTTTAGCCCGTTAATAATATCGCTAGAAGTAGTTTCTAGACCTAGGTTTGCGTTATTAACTAGCCCCGTAAATTTTATCCCCGACGCTCTTTCGATTTCTTCTTTAATCTCTAAAACGCCTTCTATATCTCTCGTTTCGGGACGGAATTTATTGATAACGAATAAACATTCGTAATCGTTTTCTTCCTTTATCTTGTCGCGAAATCTTCCAAGTGCTAACGCGCCTCTATCGTCTCCGCCAATGTCAAGCACTGCAAATCTTGATTTATCGGTAATCATTTTATAGGACGCCGAGTTCATTGCGGGAATATCCACGTTGGTTTCGGCAAAGGGTGAAACGATTAACTCCACGCCCTCTTTGCTTAGCATATCTAGCGCGTCTACCGTTCTAAAATACGGGTTAACGATATCTAGATCGTATATGCTTACGGTTTTACCGCTTTTTGCAAGCATCAACGCGTAATTAACTGCAATAAAAGTCTTTCCGCTCCCGTAATGTCCCATAAAAATGGTTATTCTTTTTTCGTTCATTAAATCTCAACCTTTTCGCACCAAGCGCGAGTATCGGCGTTCTTACCCCATTGAATTCCCGTAAGTTCGTCGTATAACTTTTGGGTAAGTTCTCCGATTTGGTCGTTTGAAATAACGTGGTCTTTATCTTGATAAATTAAATGACCAATGGGCGAAATTACCGCCGCCGTTCCAGTACCCCAAGCTTCTTCAAGCGTGCCGTCTTCCGCCGCCTTCATAAGATCGTCAACCGAAACGAGTTGTTCGTGAACTTTATATCCCCATTCTCTTAAAATTTCAATGCTTGATTTTCTAGTAATACCAGGAAGAACCGAACCGGTTAACGCAGGAGTATAAATTTCACCGTTGATCTTGAACATAACGTTCATAGCGCCAACTTCTTCGATATACTTTCTTTCAACGCCGTCAAGCCATAAAACTTGCGAATAACCTTTAGCTGCCGCGCGCTTACCCGCTCTTAAACTTGCAGCGTAGTTACCACCGCACTTAGCGTATCCAGTACCACCGCGAACGGCTCTAACGTCTTCACTTTCAATGATGATCTTAACGGGGTTAAGACCTTCAGCGTAATAACTTCCAACGGGTGAAAGAATTATAACGAAAGTTGCGTTATGAACTGCGTGTACGCCGAGAGATTCGTCGTTACCAAACATAAACGGACGAATATAAAGCGACGTTCCAGGTGCGTCGGGAATCCACTCGTAATCTAGAGTAATGAGTTCTTTAAGCGCCTTAATCGTAAATTCGATGTCTAAGGTAGGAAGACAAAGTCTTTCCGCCGAATCGTTCATTCTCTTAACGTTTTCTCTAGGTCTAAACATTTGGAAACCATCTGCCGTCTTATACGCTTTCATACCTTCGAAAATTTCCGCGCCGTAGTGAAGTACGGTTGACGCGGGATGAATAGGAATATAATCGAACGGTACGATTTTAGCGTCGTGCCAACCTTCGGTATCCGAGTATTGCATCACGAACATATGGTCGGTAAAATATTTACCAAATCCAAGTTTCGTAAAATCGGGTTTTGCTTTTAGATTTTTTGATTTTTCAATCTTAATTTCCATTTTCATACCTCGCTATATTAAATCTTTAATTTTTCTATTGCGTCTTCTCTCATCTTATACTTTAAGATCTTGCCTGCCGCGTTCATCGGGAATTCGTTAACGAAAATAAAATATCTCGGAACTTTATGCTTTGCCATATGCGCGTTTCCGTATTCTCTCATTTCATCTTCGCTTGAATTTTGACCTTTTTTAATAATTATGTACGCACACGCCTCTTCTCCGTATCTAAGATCGGGAACGCCAACCACTTGAACGTCTCTAACCTTTTCGTGCGTGAGATAAAACTCTTCTATTTCTCTAGGATATAAGTTTTCACCGCCACGGATAATCATATCCTTAAGTCTTCCCGTAACCTTATAATATCCGTCGGGAGTTCTTTGGCAAATATCTCCGCTATGAAGCCAGCCGTCGGCATCGATAGTTTGTTCGGTAGCTTTGGGCATTTTATAATACCCTTTCATAATGTTATATCCACGAGCCACGAATTCCCCGTTTTGTCCGTCGGGTAATTCTTCGCCCGTTTCAGGATCGATAATCTTACATTCAACGCCAGGGAATGCGCTACCAACCGTTTCTACACGGTGATCAATATCCTCGTTTACTTCGCCCATAGTACAACCTGGTGACGCTTCGGTTTGACCGTATACGCTAATAATTTCACGCATATTCATTTCCGCCGCCGCTTTTCTCATAAGTTCGGGCGGACAGTTTGCGCCTGCCATAATACCCGTTCTCATGTGCGAGAAATCTGTTTTCGCAAAGTCAGAGTGATTAAACATTGCGATAAACATAGTTGGAACGCCGTTAAACATAGTGACTTTTTCGTCCGTTATACACGCAAGCGATGACTTTGGTGAGAAATACGGCATCGGACACATAGTTCCGCCGTGAGTCATCATGTTCGTCATCGAAAGCACCATGCCGAAACAGTGGAACATAGGTACTTGAATCATCATTACGTCGGCAGTCGACGTGTCCATTCTATCCCCTATAATCTTACCGTTATTGATGATGTTTCTATGGGTTAGCATTACACCCTTAGGAAAGCCAGTCGTTCCCGAAGTATATTGCATATTACATACGTCGTCTGGTTTTACGATAGACGCTCTTCTTCTAACCTCTTCGTAAGGAACGAGATCGGATCTCTTCAAGAAATCTTTCCACTCTAAACAACCGTCCATATCAAAGCCAACCGTTACGACGTTTCTAAGGAAGGGAAGTTTCTTTGAGTAAAGCGGTTCGCCCGCCTTAATATCCTTAAGTTCAGGACAAAGCTCTTCTATTATCGCCTTATAGTCTGAATCCTTACAACTGTCTATCATAACGAGAGTGTGCGTATCAGACTGTCTTAAAAGATATTCCGCCTCGTGAATTTTATAAGCTGTATTAACGGTAACTAATACCGCTCCGATTTTAGTGGTCGCCCAAAAAGTTATGAACCACGCGGGAACGTTGGTCGCCCATATAGCAACGTGATGACCTGGTTCAACGCCAAGAGAAATAAGCGCAGCGGCCGTTCTATCAACGTCGTCTCTAAATTCCGAATACGTTCTCGTGTAGTCGAGCGTCGTATACTTAAACGCATACTGATCGGGATAGCATTCGACCATTTTATCCAAAACTTCAGAAAAAGTAATATCTAAAACGTCGTATTTATTCCACGGATGAGTTCCCGTTTTCGATCTATTATAGTAAACTGGTTTTTTCTCGACTATTTCTTGAGCAGATAAGCTACTCTTAAAATGCGTTAAAATAATGTCGGAATCCTTAATATCGTCCGATTCCATAACCGCAACGTATCCGTCGTAGTTAAGCGAACGAAGTGCGTTTATAAAGTCTTTAACTGGAAGGTCGCCATCTCCGATAATAACGTTTTTACCGTCTTTTTTATCGCCAAGTCTAACGTATCCGATATGTGCTCCGAGAGTTTGAATAGTGGTATCCGCCGATTCGTTTGCAGTAAAGAAAGTTTCTCTAATATTCCAACAAACTTTAACGATTGCCTTTCCAAACATGTTAATAACGTCAAGCACCTTTTCGGTGTTTACGAGTGCGCCACACGTTTCAAGTAAAATTGAAACGCCAAGTGCTTCAGCCTCTACTATAGCGGGAGTTAAAACGTTTTTTAAATCTTTTTCACTTAAAAACTTTTCAAACCTTATAACGACACCCGATACTGAGGCAAGCGACGCGTATTCAACGTATTTAACGATATCTTCGCCCTTCGTTTTTTCAGAAATTATTTCCGGATATGCAATTACGGGAATTTCTATGTGCCTATTAACGAGTTTTCTTTTCGCGTCGGCAGTTACGCTCGAACGGAAAATACTGTCCGTATGATTTTTCTTTTCAATAGCGACGTTAGAAATTTCAACCCCGTCGTAGCCGTAACTTTTTACGGCGTTACAAAGGTCGATAAAACTCGACGCGCTAACAAATTTATCTTCAAAAGAGAACTTCATTTTTATTTCTCCTCGAATACGATTTTATTTACCGCGTTTACGTACGCCCTGATGCATGCGCCAACGATATCGGTTGACACGCCGTTTCCGGGATAAAGTTTTCCGTCCGCACGGAGTCTAATGATAGAAGAACCTACTGCACCTCTACCCTTCGTCACTGCGTGAACTTGGAAATCGTCAAGTTCGTAGTGATGACCGATAATTTGTTCGATTGCGTGGAAAGCGGCGTCAATAGGACCGTCTCCAGTAGAAACACCGGTAAATTTTTCACCGTCCTTTTCTAAAGTAACGTTTGCAGTTGCGGGAATAATATTTCCGCTATTTACGACGTAATTAATTAAATGATAGGTAGACGGAACTTGCATAGCCGTGCTTGCAATTACAGCCTCTAATTCCTTAGTATCAACGAAGTCTTTTTTAGAAGTAACCTTCTTAAACTCGTCAAATACTTTTCCCATGTCTTCGTCCGAAAGCTCGTAGCCTAGTTGTTTAACTACGCTAGAAAGATCTTTAAGTGAGATCTCGCTTGAAATTTCAGTAGTGTTAACGATTTGTTCGCTCTCGTCGTCAATAGCAACGCTCTCTACTTGAGTAGATAAAGTCTTAACCGTCGTAACGTCAACGTTAATCTCGGCGTTCATATCGAACTTTCTCGCCCTAACTACATCCGCTAAAACTGCAGGCGATAAATAGTTGCCAGAAATCGACGTTTTAATTCCGTCTGCACCCGCTTCAATCGCCTTAATAGCGCTTGCCGCCGCCATAGTAAACGAGTTAGATGGTTGAACAAACACCTTAATATCACATGACGATTTGATATTTTCAACCATTTTTGCGTATTCCTCAGGAAAAGCCTCGCCCGCGTCGTCACAAACGGTTATAGCATAAGCACCTGCATCTTTTGCACATTTTGCACACGCTTCAACAAAACCTTCTTCAGCTCTAAACGCGTCTTTAGCAACGAATTCTACTTGGTCGCACTTTTGCTTTGCAAGAGCAACTAGCGAACTAATCTTTTCTTGCATTTTAGGTGCTTTTAAGTGATAGAAATATTCCATTTGTGCCGTTGACACTGGCATTACTACTTGTAAACACAATTTATCGGCGCACTTAACGCTTTCGAAAACTTCGTTTAAGCTCTTTTCATCGTCTCCAACCGAAATCTTAACGGTGGCGTTCTTTATAGCCGTTGATAGCGTACGGCAAATTACTTCGTTTTCTTTAGACTCGGTAAAAGAAGGTAGTTCGATTGCGTCCACCTTAATTAGGTCTAGCTTTTCAGCGATAGATAATTTTTCTCTAAAAGTAAGTTTTTTGCCTTGCTCGCCAATCGCTTTCAAAGTTAAATCCGATACAGTAATTTTTTTCATAACCATACACCTCTTAAATATAATACAAATAAAAAATCCCCGACGTAAAATGTCAGGGACGATTTTCTTAACCGCGGTACCACCCAGTTTACTGCAAGATCGCAGTCACTTCTTCGCCTTTAACGGGGCTAACCGAAAACGACTACTTAATCTTGGCAACCCTTAAATTTTACGCCTTTTTATATTATATACTTATACTATAATAATACATTATATATACAAGGCGTTTTTTTGTCAAGCAAATACGTGATTATAACTAGGCATATTATTTTTTTATCCACTTAAAAAAATAAATCCCCGACTTAAAAAGTCAGGGACGATTTTATCACCGTGGTACCACCCAGTTTACTGCAATATCGCAGTCACTTATTTGCTTTTAACGGGGCTAACCGAAAACGATTACTACGTTTCGCCGTTTCCGCTCCGGAATGAGTAACGCTAATCTCCGCATTGACTTGCACCGCCCGTCAACTCTCTATATTAGAAATTCTCGTCTTTTTCCTTCGTTGCGTTTGATTTTTTCTTGATTATAACACCGCAAAAACCTTGTTGTCAACTGATAAAAAGGGGGTTTCTAAATTTTTAACAATTTTTTTACGTTTTTAGAAAGTATCATTTCTCTTTCTTCTTCACTAAGCGGAACATTCATAAATCTCTTTAGTTCGCCAACGGCGTCCCACATGGGAAAATCAGTTCCAAAAAAGAATCGTTCTGCGCCAAGATAGTCTATTAGTTCCTTGGCTTTTTCAGGCGATATAAACATGAGCGACGAACACGTGTCAAAATACACGTTGTTTAATCCTTTATACTTATACGCCTCGTCCCAACGTCTATATCCGCCAAAATGCGCACCGATAAAATTTACGTTTGGATATTTTTTAGCCATTTTTACGAGCCTATCGGTTGAAGAATATTCGTATCTATCGTCGCCCGTATGAAAGAGAATTGGGAATTTATCCCCTACCGCACGATAAAATTTTTCGGCCGACTCTTCGTCGATATAAAATTTTTGAAAGTCAGGGTGAAGCTTTACCCCTTTAAATCCACGCTCAAAGCACCACTCTACTTCCATTCTCATTTGATCTTCGGTCAAATCTTGATGCAAAGTCATAAAACCGATAAATTCGTCATGAGCGTCCATCTCTCTCTTGATAAATTCGTTTATGGGGCGAACCTGCTCTGGTTTAGTAGCGCAAGAATGAACTAAATATTTGGTTATTCCCGCACGGCTACCGTCTTCTATCAACCTTTCGGGCGTGCCCGCAGGCATCTCCATTTCTATGTCGTAAAATTCACCTATCGTTTTAGTTGCTTTTTCCGCTATTTTTTGCGGATAAATATGCGCGTGTGCGTCTATTATTTCCATGGTGTCTCCTTATCTAGTCGCTTTTAGCTATAAATTTTTTCAAATACGTTAAATCGAGTTTCCACTCGGGGATAAGATTTCTTCGTCTATGCTCGGCGTTCGCTTTGCCAAGTTCACTTACGTATTCAGAATATGAGCATTTATTGACCTTCATATAATGTTTTTCAGCTCTCTCAATATCGCCCACTAATTGCGTTCTTCCTATATGAATTACTGCGTGGCAATCGTGACACACGGCAATTACGTCTTCTAGCTTTTGAATGGCGTTTTCCTCGTCGTAACTCCACCTTTCGTGTCCTTCGAGCCTTTTAACTTGGCGACCGCAAATAGCACATTTACCGCCCGTTCTACTAATCGCCTCTTTTCTTACTATGTCCCAATCTTTTTTAGACAATATCGAACGTAAATTCGAATACCAACATGAGTCGGGAACGAGTTCAAAATTTAATTTCATAATTATACTGCTCTACTATCGTGACAAACGAAATATATTATTTGATATTCGTGTGATAATTTTTCAATTAAATTTAGCGCCGAAACTATCTTTTCGTCGTCTAAATTATAGAATGGATCGTCAAGAATTATAAAGGGTTTTTCCGCCGTAAACAATACGTCCGTAAGCGCAAATCTTTTACAAATTTCAAACAGATTTTGATAACCTTTACTATAAAATTCAGTGGATTTTGCCCCTTCTTTTTCAAGCGCAGTAACATTTAAATCGATATCGATTTCAACCCCGTCGTTTACGCCCGTTATAAGCGAGAAATATTTATTCAAACTTTGCTTTAGCGGAGCGCGGTATTTAGTCTTTAAATTCTCGTCCGCACGAGATAAATACTCGTAGGTGAGTTTATAAATTTCATACTCTTCTTTAAGCTCTAAAAGTTGTTGCAAAAGTTCTTCCCTAGTACTTTCTAGGTCGGGCAAACTATTAGACTCACTTAGATAATAGTCTACGCTTGCTTTTAATCCCGCGTACTCGTCACTTAAAAGACTGTACTCGTTATTTACGCGCTTTAATTCATCGTTTAACTGGTCGACGTTCGAACTCTCTTTTATATCCTTAAAACTTTCAATTTCACTTTCAAATTTAGATAAATGTTTTTCAACGAAAGCAATCGTCATGTTGTGTTCAAGGACGGTTTTAGCAACTTCTCCAAGTTCGTCTAACGCACTTTCAAAAGGTTGCCCCGCCATACCGAATTGAGCTAAATATTCTGAAATAGTCGAATAATATTTTTGTTCAATATCCTTAAATCCTTTAAGCTCGGCTTTTTTGCTCTCTATTAAATCAAGATTAGCGTTAGGCTCGTAGGGCATTTTATTTTTAGCAACAAATCCAAGCGCAAGCGCAACAACGCCAAACGCCAAAACACCTATAGCAAGGAAGGTATTTACAAGGAAAGATAATCCTCCCCCAACTACAAGTATTGCCGAAACGATAAAAAGAATTAAGCTTAACGCGTTGCTCTTTTTTTGCGGTTCTTTTTGCAAAGAAATCTCGGCGATAAAAGAAGATATCGACTCTATATTTTGGATAGCCGTTTTATAATCGTTAACGCATTTTTTTAGCTGTTCAACGTCATCAACTTTTGGACTTTTTCCGCCCGTCTTTTCAAGTTCGATTTTTATTTTTTTAAGTGCGTTATCCCTTTCTTCACGTAACGATTCGTATTGTTTTTTTCTTTCTAGAATTACGCCAAGGCTACTTTCTTTCGCTATTTCCTTTGTTAATAAATCTCTTCTTTGGCTAAGTTTGTCAATATTTTCTTTAATCCCTTTTGCCTTGTCAAGAACTTTTTTAGCGTTGCCTTCCGATTCGCTAGCTCTTACGATCTTATCTTCGATCTCGGCGATTTTTTGTTTGGTATTAGAGATAAGTCCTTTATCTCCGCGGAGCGCTTTATAGTCTTTAATCTTATCTTCAAGCGCTTTTATCGCGTCGTCAAAGGTTTCAGTATTCTTTATTTCGCATACTGAATTATATTTGTTGGTTATACTCGTGTTACTCTTAATTTTGAAATCTTTTTGTGAAAAATACGTCGTTGATAAAAAGCCTTCTTCGTCAATCTCAAAAATTCTTCTACCGAGATTTTCGGTGTTTAGATGCTCTTTACCAGTCTTTAGATCAAATAATCTAACTTCGTCGTCCGAATCTTTCGTGCCGAAATATCTTTGGAGTTTATATTCGTTACCGCCCCACTCAAAAACCACGTGTCCGCCAAATTTTTCAGTAGAATTCCACGGCTTATATTTTGCTCGCTCGTTCTCGGATATATTACGATTTTTCGACCCTGAAACGCCGTAAAAAATACACTTTATAAACGTGGCAAGAGTACTTTTACCCCAGCCGTTCTCGTGCTTTATCGTGTTTAATTTGTCGTTAAAATCAAACGAAAAATCTCTAAGTTTTCCAAAAGAAGAAACGTATAGACTAATTAATTTCATGCTAAATTTCCTCCCCTTTTAGAGCGCTTAAACCCTTAAGAATAACTTTGGCTTTTATATCGTCGTCAAGATCGCTCTCCCATACCGCGCGCACGAATTCTCCGCGAACGCTTTTATCGTCCGCATAGTCTAAAGCGCTTACTTTAAGCGTAGTTTTATCTTTAACTTTAACGTAGAAAAATCTTTCCGAAAGTCTTTGTTCTAAGCCGTCTTTATCAATTATAAAATCCGTCGTATGCTCGCCTTCTAAAACCACCTTTATTAAGCTATCGGACGAATATGACGATAGTTCTTCTATAAGCTTATCCCTAGCAGTATAAAAATTATCGTATCCCTCGATATTAAACACGTGCTCGTACATATTTCTCGACGAGAATTTTATAAACTGGCTCGAAAGAGATTTATCGTCAACATCGATCAATATAAAACCCTTATCTCCAGTTTCGTCAAACCCCCTACCGTCTAGACAACCAGAATATGCGTACACTCCGCGGTTATCAAGTCTTTCTTTGACTGCGCTATGATAATGTCCTAGCGCAAGATAGTCCACGTTTTTATCCTTAAATTTAGGAAGAGGTATGGTTTCAGCCTTTTCCGTGCTATTATACCCGGCAATTTGACCGTGCAAAACAACGATATTCACGTCCTCGCTATTTAGAGATAACGTATCAAAAAGCGCCCTATTATTAACGCCCGTTAATTTTGCGCCGACGATCGAAACGTTTTCATAAGAAAACTTAGTCCAGTTATCATTAAAAAATTTAAGATTTTTAGGAAGAGTCGAAAGTTTATCAATAAAATTATCGTCATCGTGATTACCTGATAAATACATGTAGTTAACGTTCGGCGTGCTTAAAATAGCGTGCAAAACTCCTGCACGAGTTTTTTCGCTAACCTTTGCCGTATCAAACATATCACCCGCGATGATTACCGCGTTAACGCCGTTTTTATCGGCAAATTCCGTAAGGCGTTCAAACGTCCTTAATGTTTCTTCTCTTCTAATTTTTGATTTTTTTGATGGCAGTTCTCCCATCTTTGAATCTAAATGAAGATCTGCCGTGTGAATAATTCTCATAATTACCCCAAATTTTTTATTCTAATTTATATGATAAAAACATTTGTTTTTATTGTCAAGTATTTTTGGGGATTTTAGCACGTGTTTATACTAGACTTTTAATAAAAAACACGCCACGGATCGCGGCGTTTTAATAAACACTTTATTGTTCTGCTTGATTTTCCATATCGTTAATTTGTTGCGCTTTTATTCGGCGTTCTTCTTTTCTTTTGTTAAACTTAAAAAGCGTGTGCAGTTTTGGAAGGTTATATCTCAGTATTGCGTAGGACATGTAGTTAATTATCACGTTGACTATCCCAACGGGTATGCCAAACGCCAAACAATATTCTAACGGATAAATAAAAATTATCAAAAAACCGAAAATCATGCACGCTATATGCACGCCGATTCCGTAGTTCGCCTCAACTATAAATCTCTCCACGTATTCGTTGCTCGTAGCGTCCCCAAGCTTATCTTTTCTAAAGCCGGTAACTTTACCTAGCTCCAAAACTTTATCTTTCCATTTTTTTATACCGATTTTCTCGTAAAAACGCGCGGTTTTCTTGCTTGCGGAAAAAAAAGTTTTTTCTATTGAAAACCATTTTTTTGGAAGAATCCATCTAACGATCGTGGCAAAAATTATATCTACTACGATTACCATAGCAACGTTTATTACAACCGCTAATACCACGTACCACACGTCAAAATTAAATATAGGCACGGCAACGAAATAATCTATCACGCCTATTATAACCATGCTTATTAAAATCATACTTCCCGTAAGTAGCATACTATTCTCCGTATTTTAGTGGAATTTGATATACTCTTTCGTATAATTCCTTCCAAACTTTATAATTTTCCTCTTTCATGAACTCAGCGTTCTCTTTTTCGCTTAAATCTTCTTTGGGATATATTGCAGGCAAGAACCATACGGTATATTCCTGAATCTTAAAACCGTCTTTATCAAGTCTATCGCTATCTTCCATTGTTATAAACGCAGGAATTACGGGAACGCCGTTTTTTGCAGCGAACTTGAACGCTCCGTTTTTCATAGGACGGGGTTTTTTATAATTCCACCACATCGCTTGCTCGGGATAAACGAGAATTTTTTCACCTCGTTCAAGCAAAATCTTTATGGACTTAAAAAACTTTTTCATCGTTTCCATATTTGAGCTTAGTGGCAATACGTTGCAGTTCCTAAAGAAATAGCCGAAAAGCCCCTTAAAATTCGTGTAGTTGCCTTCCCTTATAACTTTGTAGAGTTGGTGCCCTTTAGGCAGATAATCACGAATACTACGGTAAATTGCATAGTTATCGTACACACTAAAATGATTACACGTTATTATTGCGCCACCTTTTATCGCCGTGTAATTTTCAATGCCGTTTATCGCCTTGATTACGAAATCACCTTTTTTTATTTCGCCTTCGTAAAATTTTACTGCGGCGCGGTTGGCGAATTTAGTCTTTATTCGGCTAGTCCACTTTTCACCTATATAATCGACCTTATCAGGCATTAAAACTATGGTTTCAGGATCGTCTTCAACGTCTTTGTCCCATAAACCGTTTCTTTCATATTCATTTATTTTTTCAAGAATTTTTAATCTTTCTTCCGATTGCATTTTAAGATCCTGACTTCATCTTTTTATAATTATTTTCGCTCTCAATATAACGCCATGCCATATTTTGAAGATTCTTAAAAGCTAGATCGTCTTGTTTTTTGTCTTGTTCGGAAAAGCTTTCTCTCATCTTTAAAATGTTTTCGTAATAAGGCGTTTTTATTGCGTATTTCCAAAAATATTCGCTATATCTAACCTCGTGATAGTGCCACGGCTTAAAGTTAAGTTTAAAATGAACGAGTTTAATATCTTCGTCGCAAAACTCTTTTTCAGGGATAGGCGTTTTATTCCAACCAACGTCTAAAAGTTTAACCTTATCTTTGCACAAAACGTTTAGATAATCTTGATCGGGAGCAACTTCAAATTTGTGCTCTAGCATAAGTGAAATAAATTTTTCTTCAATATTTTCTTTCTTATACTCTTTCGTATTGATTAAAAGTAGTCCAGAATTAAAGTATTCTCTTCTAGGAACGTCTAAGAATTGTTCTGAATATGCCCCGAAACATTCAAACGAGGTCATAGCTTCCTCGTGAACCGCAGCAAAAATGTTCGTGCCAAGTTCAGTACCGAAGAGTTTCATTATATCTTCAATAAATACCACGTCGCAGTCGATATAAAGAATTTTATCGTAATCGGGAAATAACGACGGAATAAAGATTCTATAATATATCGCGTTAGTATAATAATCTCGAAGATGCGTTTTATCTTTTAACTTATCCATTCTGTCCGCAACACAAACGAATTCAATTTCTATATTATCATACTCTTTTGCAATTTTAGAAATCTTTGAAAAGTGTTCATCGCTTAATCCCGTGTTAAGAACGTGAACTTTATAAAAGTAGTTTTTATCGGAATTATCCATAATTGAATAAAGCGCAACGCTTAAAAAGGGCGCATAGTTATCGTCTACCGAAAAAACGATGGGTACTATTTTTTTGTCGTTAGTTATAGTCATAAGATTTCCTCCGCAGTCAGTCTAACGCTATTAATTTTAATAAAATTATTACAAATTTTCAACCGAATTAAATCTCTTTTTAGCAATTGCCAAGTTGAATAATTTGAGATATAGACTCTCGTATCTCGAGAGTTAAAAAAATTACTCTACTGCACGTAGAAAATTTAAATTTTGCTTGATTTTTTTACAAAAATAAGCTATTATATGATATATGGAAGACGTAAAAAATAATATCGCCAAGAATTTAGTTTGGCTTAGAAACAAAAAAAAATTAACTCAAAACGAACTCGCGAGAGAAATTAATTATTCAGATAAGACCATTTCCAAGTGGGAACACGGGGACTGCTCCCCACCTATCGACGTGCTTAAAAGGCTTGCCGACTTTTATAACGTTAGCCTAGATTTTTTAGTAACCGATTTCCCTGAAGAATCATACGATAAAAACTTTAACGTTAAACAAAACTTTGCTAATAAAATTATAATAACTTTGCTTGCAATGTCCATCGTTTGGATTTTAGCAACCATAATGTTTGTTTATAGCAATCTATTGTCATTAGATAGACCGTGGCTTCTCTTTATAATTGCGATTCCTATTTCCTCTATCGTGCTATTAGTTTTTAATTGTATTTGGGGAAAACGAACGTATACCTTTATTCTAATTTCCGTTTTAATTTGGAGCACTATCACATCAATATATCTAATGCTCTCCACCTATTCGTTTTGGGTTATCTATATCGTAGGTGTTCCACTGCAAATTTCGGTAATTTTGTGGTCTTTCCTAAAACCAAGCAAGAAAAAATAATTGATTATACAAAAAAACGACGAAATATTTCGTCGTTTTTATTATTTTTTAATAATTATTTGATTTTATAAGCCATTTTTGCCGTCGTTAATATACAAAATTCCAAGGCAGTCTTCCCCGCAATGACTGGTAATCGTAGCACCGGCACGAGTAACGTAAATATTCTTAAAGCCACGATCGGTAAGAATTGCTTTAGTGTCGTTTACGATATCGTCATCAGCCGTCGTATACGTTATAAACACGGTAGATAAATCTGGATTGTCGTATTCATCTAAAACGTCATGGCAATAGTTTTTAACCACGTGCGCAAAATTACCTCTATACTTTTTACCCGCAATCATTTTGCCATCTTTAACGATAATTTGCGGACGAATCTTAAGTAAATTAGCACCAAATAAAGTTAAACTACTACATCTTCCGCCTTTATGCAAATAATCAAGTCTTTTAAGCTCAAAGCTTGCCTGAACGTAAGGAACACGAGCCAAACATTTCTCATAGATTTCTTTTACGTCCATTCCTTCTTTAGCAAGTTTTGAAGCGTAAATAGCAAGCAAAGCTATACCAGTCGAAAGAGAACGAGTGTCAACAATATATACGTTAGAGAAATTTTTCGCCGAACGCTTTGCGTTTGAACATGCAAGCGACAACTCAGAAGACAAACTAAAATGTATTATCGCATCGTGATCTTTAAGCAGTTCGGTAAAATGTTCGGTGTATTGATATTCGTTAACAGCCGAAGTTTTTGGAAGAACTTTATTTTCGTTTACGAAAGCAATAATATCGTCACACTTAACTTCGCCGTCTAAAGAGGTTTTATCGCCTAGTTGAACGGTGAAAGGAGTAATCCTAATATCAAATTTATCTAGCAATTCTTTAGTTAAATCTACAGTCGTTTCCGCAGAAATTGCAACCTTCAAAACACTCACCTCAAGTTTTTTTCTTTATTATATACCACCTATATTTTTTTTGCAATATTTTCTCTCTACTTTTAGTCTACACTTGTTTCTTCGATGGTAGGGCAAATAAAAATCACTCTACCAACAGTAGAATATTATTCTTTTTGCTTGATTTTTGGTTTGTTTTATGTTAAAATCACGATATGGATATTAAAGAAAACTTAGCAAAAAATTTGGCAAAGTATAGAAAGGCGGCAAATCTAACGCAAGCCGAGCTTGCCGAAAAGATTAATTATTCGGACAAGGCCGTTTCAAAATGGGAACGCGGTGAATCCGTGCCCGATCTATACGTATTAAAACAAATTGCGGACTTTTACGAAGTTAAAATCGACACGCTTTTAGACGAACCCAAAAAAGAAAAAGTACATACTTTTAAGAACCTTGGCAAACGACGCGTTATAATAGGTTTATGTGCCGGCATTTTAGTTTGGCTCGTTGCCGTTTGTTTGTTTGCGTTTATCGACATAATATTCCCCTCGCTAACGAACACTTGGCTTTTCTTTATTTACGCTCTCCCCGTAACAACGCTAATACTATTCATTTTAACGTCCGTTTGGGGCAAAACGATAACTAACGCAGTAATACTATCGCTACTAATATGGACGGTTATTCTATCGGTTTATTTATCTTTAACGTGTTTTTTACCTAGTCCACTCCCCAACCTTTGGGAATTGTTTTTAATAGGTATCCCTGCGCAAGGACTTATCGTCTTTTGGTTATTATATAAGAAAACGAAATAACAAAAAACTGTTTGCATTGCAAACAGTTTTTCTTTTTAGTTTAACGTTATATCTTTTAGTTTTTCGTATTTTCTAATAGCCACTTCTCTTATTCTATCTAACGGTGCACCCTTTTCAAACACTTCGTCACTTATCTTTTTTGCTAAAAATATTGATTCGGTGGAATAATTAAGATTTCCAAGATCTTTCATAAATTTTCCGCTTTGTCTATCACCCATAAAATCGCCAGCGCCACGCGTTTTATAATCGTATTCGGAAATCTTAAAACCATCTGAGTTATCTTTAATAATTTTTAATCGTTCTAATCCCATGGGAGAAGTCGTTTTACTTAGCAAAAAGCAATAACTCTTAATATCCGATCTTCCAACTCGGCCCCTTAATTGATGTAGTTGACTTAGCCCAAATCTTTCAGCGTCATAAATAACCATAACCGACGCGTTCGGGACGTCTACGCCTACTTCTATAACGGTAGTAGACACCAAAACGTCAAACTCCGCATTTTTAAATGACTGCATAATTTGGTTCTTCTCTACGTCTTTTTTCTTGCCGTGAAGGAGCGCAAAGCGAATAGTTGGGAGTTTCTCTTTTAATTCCTCATAGAGCTCGGTTGCGCTTATCATCGCACCTTCTTCATCCCCTTCTATTCTCGGACAAACAAAATACGCTTGCCTTCCGTTTTCTACTTCCCTTTTAATAAAACCAAGCATATCGTTATATTTTTCTTTCGGAACGATATTAGTTTGAATTTCTATTCTTTTTTTAGGTTTATCGGGAATAGTCGTTATGTCTAAATCGCCGTAAAAAATAAGCGAAAGAGTTCTTGGGATAGGCGTTGCGCTCATTACTAGAACGTCTGGAGCAACACCTTTATTTAATAATGCGCTTCGTTGAGCCACTCCGAAACGTTGTTGCTCGTCGCACACGCAAAGCGAAAGTTTTTTAAACTCTACGTCATCTTCTAACACGGCGTGTGTGCCAACTAAAACGTTGATCCAGCCGTTCCTTAACGCATTTTTAATCTCTCTCTTTTCCTTTGCAGTCATTGATCCCGTCAAAAGAGCAACGTTATAATCGGGAAAAGCGTTTTTGACCGCTTGGTAGTTTTGTCTTGCTAATACTTCAGTAGGCGCAAGCATAACCGCTTGGTAACCACTAGTGATAGAAATGAAAATCGCACACATGCTTACGGCCGTTTTACCACTACCCACGTCACCCTGCATAAGCCTATTCATTACACATTCGCCCGTCATATCAGCAAAGATATCGTTTACAGCTTTCTTTTGACCGTCAGTAAACTCAAACGGAAATCTTTTTGCAATAAATTCGACTAGGTTTCTACTTGAGCAGTCGTATTTATTTGTTCTAATATTTTCTTTTCCGCCCTTTATAAACTTAAACGCAGATATGAGCGCGAAATATTCTTCGACGGCAATTCTATCCGCCGCCTTTCTCATCTCGTCAAAACTATCAGGATTATGAATTTGACGGTATGCGTGATATAAGTTTTTAAGCTCGTATTTTTGTTGAAATTCTATTGGGATTATACTCGTTGTCTTCTCAACGTCAACGGCTACTCTTGCCGAATCTCTTACGACTTTTTGAGTTAGACTTCCCTTAACCGTGTATTGCGGAACGATTCCTTTTAATCTATATACCTTTTCACACGTTTCAAAGGTGGGATTAACTAGACTAACTTCGCCTAGCTTGTTTTGAACTCTTCCGTAAAAGAGATACTCTTCGCCAACTTTAAGTTTGTTAGTAACGTACGGTTGGTTAAACCAAACTATAGAAAAAATAAACCCCTCTTGTTCGCAAACTACTTTAACTATTCCTCCACGACGAGAATACCTCGTTACGGGAACGCTTAATATTTTACCAGTCGTTAAAATAACGTCGTTATGATAGGCGTATTTTAACATTTGTTTTTCCCTTAGGTCTAAATAAGCACGCGGAAAATACCGCATTAGGTCTGCAGTATCAAAAACGCCAAGTTTATTAAACTCTTCTTCTCTTTTTACGTTTATTCCACGAATTTTAGTTAGTTCCATTAAAAAGGTTTCCTATGAAAAAGGGAAAGATTTCTCTTTCCCAAATTTTTATTCTAATGCAATATAGTAGTAGTAAATCGGTTGACCGCCGTAATGAATTTCAACGTCACACTCAGGATATTTTTCCGAAATAGCCTCTTGAAGTTTCATCGCATCTTCTTCCTTAACGTCTTGACCGTAATAAAGCGTGATGATTTCTTCGCCACTTCTTAGTTTTTCGATAAGTTCTAAGGTTACTTCGCTAACGTCGTTTCCTGCAGTAAGAATCTTTTTGTTGTCAAGACCCATAATATCGCCGATATTGAGGTCAAACCCGTAAAGTTTAGTGTTTCTAACCGCATAAGTTACTTGACCAACGGTTACGGTGTCAAGCGAGTGAATCATATTCGCCTTATTTTCGTCAACCGGAAGGTCGGGGTTAAACGCAAGTGCAGCGGCAAAACCTTGAGGAATATTCTTTGTGGGAATAACGTGTATGGTCTTGTTTTCTACAAGCGATTTGGCTTGTTCTGCAGCTAGGATAATGTTCTTGTTGTTCGGGAACACGAAAACGTTTTCAGCGTTAATCCTTTGAACGGCGTTTGCAATGTCGTTTGCAGACGGGTTCATCGATTGACCGCCTTCAATAACTGCGTCCACCATTAAGTCTTTGAAGATACTGGTAAGTCCATCGCCTGCGGAAATGGTCATCATGCCCATTTCTTTCTTTTCCGCTTCGTACTTTTTGATGAGTTCACGGTTTTGTTCTAACATGTTCTCGATCTTGAGCTTATCGAGTTCACCGAGTTCTAGCGCTTTGGTAAGAGCTTTACCCGGTTGGTTAGTATGAACGTGAACCTTAACAAATTCTAAGTCACCGATAACGATTACGCAGTCGCCTATCGTCATTAAGTATTCTCTTAACCTTTCAATATCGGCAAGAGTGGTCTTTTTATTTATGTTTATGATAAAGAATTCGGTACAATACGCAAATTCAATATTACCAAGACTCATTATGTCAGCGTGGTCCATAACCGCATCGCCTTCTTGCGTTTCGGGAACGACCATATCGCCGCTAACACTTTCTCCCATAAGCGCTTTGTACATACCTTCGTATAAGCACATTAATCCTTTACCACCCGCGTCTACAACGCCAGCCTTTTGGAGCACGGGAAGAAGTGACGGCGTTAAATCAACCGCTTTATTGCCCGCACTGATAATTTCAGGGAAGAACGTTTCAAAATCTTTATGTTTACTGCGAACTGATTGCGCGTGTTCGGCAACCATTCTCGCTACGGTAAGCATCGTTCCTTCTTTAGGTTTCGATACTGCGCCGTAAGCAACTTCCGCGCCAGAAACTAATGCTTGCGCGAAAAGTTTAGTGTCGATTTCTTCAGCCTTTTTAATAGTATTACAAAAGCCACGAAGTACTTGCGATAATATTACGCCCGAGTTACCTCTCGCCCCACGAAGCGCTCCCTTTGAAACGGCTTCCGAAACGTCCGAAATATTATTGCTTTGGCAGTTTAAAAGTTCTTTAACCGCCGATTGAAAAGTAAGCGACATGTTCGTGCCCGTGTCTCCGTCAGGTACGGGGAATACGTTCAACGCGTCGATATTCACTCTATTAACTTCTAGAAGTTTTGCCGCCGTCAATATCATTGACTTGAGCATTGCTCCGTTTATTGATTTTTGCATATCTTACTCCAAACTAAGAGATAATTTCTTTTTTACGCCTATGCTTTTACGCCCATAACTTTTACGTTTATGGTGTCAACGATCATTCCAGTAAAACGCTCTACTTTATACTTTAGCGATTCTTTGAGCGCTTCAACAACCGCTTTGATAGACACGCCGTATTTAACTATCACGGCAACGTCAATAAAGATCCTATCCCCTTGCGAATGTACTTTAACGCCTTTCACAGAAGTACGGAACTTTATAAATCCTACGATTGCGTCTATTAAGTTTTTGCGTGCAAACTCTACGATTCCATAGCAATCCATTGCGACGTTAGAAACGTATCTTTCTATCGTTTTATCCGAAATTACTATCTTTCCGTAGATGTTATTTGTTTTAACAGACATACTGACCTCACTATAAGCTTACATCTATTTTACATTATTTGCAGGCTTTTTGCAACCCTTTGAGATAAATAAATGTATTTTTTTAAATTCAAAAAATTTTTACAATAAAATTTTGTTATTTTCACCTTATTTTTGTTGCTTTTTAATTATTTTTATGTTAGAGTATCATATGACAAAACGATAAACTATTCCAAATTGGAGGATATTGATATGAGTAAAGTATGTAGCGTATGTGGAAAAGGTAAACTCTCTGGCAACTCTGTTAGCCACTCTAACCGTAAAACCCCTAAGTTATACGACGCAAATCTTCAAAAAGTTAGCGTTAAGGACGAAAAGGGTAACGTTTCTAAACAATACGTTTGCACCAGATGCTTAAAGAGCGGTAAGGTTGAAAGAGCGTAATTTATTTTGCTAAAATTTTAAAGCCACTTGTTTTCAAGTGGCTTTTATTTTTTCCCTTTTTATATTCTTTTATTCCTTAAATAAATCTGTTGAGTAATATCTATCGGCAGAATCAGGCATTATCACGACTATATTTTTGCCTTGATTTTCTTTGGCGATTTTAATAGCAACTTCTAGCGCTGCACCCGATGAAATTCCCACTAGCACCCCTTCGGTTTTAGCAAGCATTTTTGCCTGCTCGATCGCACCATTATCGCTTGCAGTCATAACTTTATCTATTAAACTTGCATCGTAATTTTCAGGGATAAAGTTTGCTCCTATTCCTTGAATCTTATGCGATCCTATTCTTCCCGTTGATATTAAGGGTGAACTCTTTGGTTCAACCGCAATAACTTTAATATTTTTATCTACTTCCTTAAAATATTTAGCACAACCTGTAATCGTTCCCGCAGATCCTACCCCTGCAACGAAAAAGTCGATTTTACCGTCTAAATCTTGATAAATCTCCCTTGCAGTTTCCATATAATGTGCGTTGATATTAGCGGGATTAGTAAATTGGCCTAAAATAAAACTATTGGGTATATCGCCCTTTAATTTTTCGGCAAGTTTAATCGCTCCGTCCATACCGAGCTTTCCGTCCGACAAATGCACTTCCGCACCGTACGACTTAAGAAGGTTTACGCGTTCTATGCTCATAGTGCTTGGCATGGTTAATATAACCCTATAACCTTTAGCCCTACCTATCGACGCTAGACCTATCCCAGTATTTCCACTCGTTGGCTCTATTATTGTAGAGCCCTTTTTTATTTGTCCCTTATTCTCTGCGTCTTCTATCATGAATTTTGCAGCTCTATCCTTAATACTTCCCGTCGGATTAAAGTATTCAAGCTTTAAGAATAGTTTTGAACTTAAATTTTGAGTTTTTGCTAGGTTTTCCGCCTCTAAAAGTGGCGTTTTCCCTATTAATTCAACGACGTTTTTATATACTTTCATACATTTCCCTTATATCTACTATTTTTGCCGTAATTTTCTTTTCGTGAATAACCACGTAAGCATACGATTTTGCTTGATATCTACTCGTCGTGCCGGGGTTTACGTAAGTTATTCCGTCACTAACTTCGATATTTGCAAGGTGCGTGTGACCGTATAAAACGAGATCTACATTAAGTTCTTTTGCCCTTAACGAAAGGTTAGTTAGTCCACTCTTAACTCCGTAGGCATTACCGTGTGTCAATAAAACTTTTACGTCCTCAACTTCGATAACTTGCTCGTCGTGACCAAGGTCACAATTACCTTTTACCGAATAGATTCTATCACCGTAGTCACGGCTAAAAAGCTTAATATCCCTTTGGTAATCGCCTAAATGCACGATATAATCGCTATATTTCATTATTTGGGACAAACCCTCAAGCGCACTTACGTTCCCGTGAGAATCGGAAATGACGATCATCGTTTTCATCTTATAATTTATCCTTTAGCGCTTTAATTGCGCGATATCTATGACTAATCTTATTTTTATCTTCTGCCGAAGCAACCCCTAGACTAACGCCTAGATCGTAGCTATAAAAAATAGGATCATAGCCAAAGCCGTTTTCTCCTTCGGGCGCAAATAAAATCTTACCTTTAGTTTCGCCTGTAGCCGTAATGATTTCTCCGTTTGGCTTATATAAAACCATACAGCAAACGAATTTAGCCTCTCTATTTTCTTCTTTTTCTAGATTTTTTAGAAGTAATTTGTTATTATTCTCGTCTATTCCGTCGCCTGCATATCTCGCGCTATAAATCCCCGGCGCACCGCCTAGCGCGTCAACGCAAATTCCGCTATCGTCCGCTAGTGCCGGAAGAGATAAGGCATCTGAAACGGTCTTTGCCTTAATTAGAGCGTTTTCGTAAAAAGAATTTCCGTTTTCTTCTATCTCAAAATCGAGTCCCATATCTTTATAGCCCACGACTTCATAGTCAAAGAGCATATCGGCAATCTCTTTAATCTTATGTTTATTACCGCTAGCAAGAACGATTTTCTTTTGTTTAATCATAATTTTACCCCTATGCTAGATAGATTTTCAGTTAAACGAATAAAGTCGTCGACCGAGAGATTTTCACCCCTAGAAGTTAGACTAATATTTGCACCATTTAAGGCTTTTTCCGCCGTTTCTCGGCTTATTTTATAGGTGTTTATAAGGTTGTTCGCAAGCATCTTTCTACGGCTTGAAAACGCCGTTCTAACGACCGATCTTACCGCGAGTTTATCAATAGAACTATACTTTTTATCGTCGATAGTGATCTTTACTACCGCAGAGTCAACGTTTGGTGCGGGCGTAAACTTTTCTCTACCCACTTTAAGCACGATCTCCGCGTGCCCTTTTAGGTTAATTCCAACCGTTATCGCACCGTAATCCGCCGTACTTTCCTTTGCCGAAAAACGATAAGCAACTTCTTCTTGAACCATTATCACCATCGCTTTGACGTTCTTTGCCTCTTCGATAAAACGCATTACGATAGGTGTGGTTATATAATAAGGAAGATTTGCAACGAGAATATATTTATCTTTAAGATTATTCTCTAAATCGACGATGCTCTCTTTCATAACGTCCTTAAAGACGATTTCAACGTTTGAACTTCCCTCAAGCATATCTTCGAGAACGGGCTTTAGTTTTTGATCTATCTCGTACGCCACTACTTTTTTAGCCCTCTTTGCAAGTTCGCTTGTTAAAGCGCCTGCGCCCGGACCGATTTCTAAAACTGTGTCGCTTTCAGTAACGCCCGCTTTTTCCACGATCTCAGAAAGTAGACTAGTGTCGGTCAAGAAGTTTTGACCAAACGCTTTCTTAAAGGTAAATCCATGACGAGCGAGAATGCTTCTTAAATTTTTTTCCATTTTTTTCCTTTACAATTTTTGTTTATGATAAAGACAAATAAAGCCGAAAGTTCTTCGACTTTATTTTTTTAAAGTTTATAAAATAGTCTATGAGCGTTTTCCCAAACGGTTTTTGAAAAATCAACCATAGACATTTGTTTGATATCCGCTAAAAACTGCGTGGTTATTACCACGTTTTTAGGCTCGTTTACCGTGCCTCTTAACGGGTGCGGTGCTAAATACGGGCAATCCGTTTCGGTAAGACACCTATCTATCGGAACAAACGTTGCAACTTCTTTCGCTTTAACCGAATTCTTAAAAGTTAGCGGTCCTGCAAACGATATATAAAGTCCAAGGTCAAGTAGATCTTTTGCCGTTTCCTTGCTCCCCGAAAAACAGTGCATAACTCCACCATATTCTAATAGATTTTTATTGTCTTTTAGAATTTTCATCATATCGCCAGTCGCTTCTCTTGAATGAATCGATACGGGGAGTTTATAATCCTTTGCGATCTCTAATTGAGAGATAAAACAACTAATTTGCTTTTCTTTATCAAAGGGTTCCCAGTAATAGTCAAGCCCGATTTCTCCAACGGCAACGCATTTTTCATGCGTCAATAATCCCTTGATTTTATCAAGGTTTTCATCGTTGAAATCATTTGCATCGCTAGGATGATAACCTGCGGCAAAATAAACAGACGGGTATTTTTCGGAAAGAGTTTTCCCTATCTCGCTCGTTTTTAGGCAACAGCCCATATTTATAACTTTTTCTACCCCTGCCGATAAAAATCTTTCTACAACCGCGTCTAAATCGGTTAGTTTTTCATCGTGCAAGTGGGCGTGCGTATCTACTACCATTAAGAAATACTGCTACCGCTCTCTACGTCCTTTTCAGGTGAGAGATATGCTAAAGTTCCGTCGCTATTTTGCGCACATAAAATCATGCCTTCGCTTAATATTCCGCAAAGTTTTGCAGGCTTAAGGTTGGTTACCATTGCAAGTTTTTTACCAACTAATTCTTCGGGCGTGTATGCTAAAGCAATTCCGCTTACTACCGTTCTCGTTTCTTCGCCGAGTTTAACGGTAAGTTTTAATAGTTTTTTACTCTTTTCTACCTTTTCGCAAGCGATAACTTCGGCAATTTTTAACTGAACCTTACAAAAATCGTCAATACTAATTTCAGGCACTTTTTCTTCTTCGGGCTCTACTACGGGTTGTTCTATTTTTGCACTTCTTTCTTCTATCATAGCGTTTACTTTCTCCATAACGATTTTAGCGTCGATTCTAGCAAATAAAATTTCAGGTGTTTCGGTAACTTTGATTTCTTTAATCTTAGCAAAAGTTCCAAGTTCGTCGTACGATCTAAGTGGTACTCCGATCATCTTTGCAACCTTTTCGCACGTATCGGGAAGATAGGGCGATAAAAGTGACGTTCCGATCATAATCGCCTCGGTTAAATTATATAAGACGGTTGCAAGTCTATCCTTTTTACTCTCGTCTTTAGCAAGAGCCCAAGGCATGGTTTCGTCTATATACTTATTCGCTCTTCTAAACACGCTCATAATTTCAAATAGCGCGTCTGAAATCCTAAAGTCGTCTACTTTTTCACTAACCTTTTTATAAGCGTTTATAACGACTTCTTTAAGTTCGTTATCTACCTCTTCGTAAACGTTGCCGTCTTTTACGATACCGCCAAAATACTTGTTGGACATCGCAATAGTACGGCTAACTAGGTTACCGTAAACGTTCGCAAGATCACTATTTATCGTTTCAATAACGCTTTCCCACGAAATAAGTCCGTCGTTATCTTGTGGCATCGCAGTTAAAACGTAGTATCTAACGGCGTCTCTGCCAAAGAAATCAACTAAATCGTCGGCATACATAACGTTGCCTTTTGATTTACTCATCTTTCCACCGTCTTGAAGTAGCCAACCGTGTCCGTATACCTTTTTGGGTAGCGGTACGCCTAACGCCATTAAGAAAATGGGCCAGTAAATGGTATGGAATCTTATAATATCCTTACCGATCACGTGAACGTCCGCAGGCCAAAACTCATCGTACATCTTATCGTTATTTCCATCGACGTCATAGCCAAGACCAGTGATATAGTTGGTTAAAGCGTCAAGCCATACGTATACCACGTGCTTATCGTCGAAGTCAACGGGAATGCCCCACTTAAACGTGCTTCTTGAAACGCAAAGATCTTGAAGTCCCGGTTTTAAGAAGTTATTCACCATTTCGTTTTTACGAGAAACGGGCGTGATGAATTCGGGGTGTTCGTCGTAATATTTCATAAGTCTATCGGCATATTTACTCATCTTAAAGAAATACGCTTCTTCGGTAGCCTTTTTAACTTCTCTTCCACAATCGGGACACTTGCCGTCAACGAGTTGACTTTCCGTCCAGAAAGATTCACAAGGCGTGCAATACCAACCCTCGTAAGAGCCTTTATAAATATCGCCTTGCTCATAGAGTTTTTTAAATATCTTTTGAACTTGCTTTTCGTGATATTCGTCCGTAGTTCTTATAAACTTATCGTAAGATACGCCAACCAAGTTCCAAATACGCTTAATTTCGTCTGCAACGCCGTCGACAAACGCTTTAGGCGAAAGGTTTGCCGCCGCCGCCTTTTCTTCTATCTTTTGACCGTGCTCGTCCGTTCCCGTTTGAAAGAATACGTCAAAGCCTTGATAACGCTTAAAACGCGCGATACTGTCGGCTAAAATCGCCTCGTAAGTATTGCCGATGTGAGGTTTTCCCGACGTGTATGCAATTGCGGTCGTTATATAATATTTTTCCCGCATAACGTTCTCCTTTATTCCATAATTTTTCATAGTATATTTTAACACATTTTTTCTACATATTCAAGAGATAATTAGCATAAAGTTTTTATATGAACGTAATTTTTGGCTTAATAGTCACAATTTCATCGGTAATCTTGCTCTTTATAAGCCCCGACTCCCTATTATCAAGCATGCTTTTAGGTGGACAAAAAGCCTTTGAACTGTCTCTTAAAATGGTTGTCGTCTACGGCGTATGGCTTGGAATTTTTGAACTCTTAGAAAAAAGCAACTTATCCAAAAAATTCGGTAAACTTTTAGCCCCTTTAAATAAGTTCTTATACGGGCCTATTCCAACTAAGGCGGACGAGTTTATCTCCCTTAATATGTCAGCAAACATATTAGGCATGAGCGGTGCGACCACGCCTATGGGAATTAAAGCAGTTAAAGAACTTGAAAAACATACGGGCACGGAGTACGCTATCGCAATGTTTTTCGTTATCAACGCAACGAGTATTCAAATTATTCCGTCCTCAGTTTTAGCGCTTAGATCTACACTTGGATCTTCTTCCCCGTCGGATATAATTCTCCCCACAATTTTGGCAACCCTTTTATCTAGCGTCGTTGGGATACTTCTAGTAAAGATTTTCATCAAGAGAAAAGTTTAATGCAATATTTTATTCCACTTTTTATACTTTTCATTTTAACGTACTCATCTTTTAAGAAGGTTAGGCCATACGAAACCTTCACCGAGGGCGCGAAAAACGCCTTCCCATTTGCGTTATCTCTTTTTCCATACCTTTTATCAATCTTCGTTTTAACCGAGCTTTTTGAGGTGAGCGGAATCTCAAATATCGTTTCAAGTTTTCTATCCCCCGTTTTTAATCTCTTCGGCATACCTAAAGAACTAACTAAACTAGTTTTAATTAAACCCTTTTCAGGAAACGGTTCACTTGCCATCTTAACCGAAATTTTTTCTAAGTACGGCGTAGATAGTTATCTTGCTAGGTGCGCATGCGTCATATACGGCTCGTCCGAAACGGTCTTCTACATAGCGGCGGTTTACTTTGCGGGCGCTAAAACTAAAAAGTTGACCTTGCCGATTATCATCTCTCTTATCGCGTCTTTTTGCTCGTGCGTATTCGCGTGTTTTATATGTAAAATCATCTAAAAAAAGTAAGTATATTACTTATATCAAAATAAATAAAGTTTACCGCCGAGTAAAATTTTAGAAAAAGATTGCAAAATTAACCGTCGTGTGCTATACTTTGTTCGGCGTACAATTTAATAACTAAAAACGAAATGGCAAAAAAAGATATTTTTACCTTTTATAGGCATACTCCCATTACAAGTTTGTTAAAATGCAAATTCCAAATGGGAGTGATTTGTCATTTCTATTAAATTGTACGCCAACAACGGAGTTTGCGTTTTGTGCGTCAACTTCGGTTGGCGCACTTTTTTTATGCAAATTTTTAAGGTTTTTTTCATTTAAGGAGGTTTTTAAAATGAACGATTATAAAATAGATTCGCAACATCCTAAAGTTAGCATTATTATCCCCGTCTATAACGCTGAACAATATCTAAGCTTTTCTATAGAATCTATTCTAAATCAAACCTTTACAAACTTTGAGATATTATTAATTGACGACGGATCAACCGATTCAAGCGGAAAAATTTGTGACGAATATTGCAAAAAAGACAATAGAGTTAAAGTTATCCACAAAGAAAACGGCGGAGTATCAAGTGCAAAAAATATAGCTCTTGAAAATATTCAAGGTGAATATTTTTGCGTTTTAGATTCTGACGATTATTATGAAAAAGATTTTTTAATGGACGGGCTAGATTTTCTTAAACGCTATCAAGCGGACGTTTTTGTTGGTGGAATAGTTGAAGAAATTTGGCAAGAAAACACATTATCAACTAAAAATTATTATTCCGTAAAAAAAGACTTTATCGCTACCCCAAAAGATGTTGTAGAAAAAATCGGGGTTGATTTTCCTCCTTGCATTTTTGTTGGATCATGGGTCAAAATATACAAATCTGACATTATAAAAAAACACAATCTTAAACATCTTGATTTAACTTTGGGAGAGGATTTTTGTTTTAATTACGATATATTAAAATACACTAACAAGATCTTCTTTTCAAGCAAAATTTATTATCACTATAAAAGAATAAACCTTAATTCATTATACACGAAAGTAAATAAGGAAATTTATAAAATAGTTTCAACTACTTTTAACAAACGAAAAGAAGTAACGTTATTGTACACTAATGATAATTCCACGTTAAAAAGAATAACTCTTGAAAGAGTCATCAATCTAATTTCATGTTTACATAAGTATTACGATAAGCCTTCTCAAACGACCAAAAAAGAAAAAAAATTATTAATTAAAAATATTGCACACGATCCTTCAATAAAAGAAATTAAACTAAAACAACTTAAGAACAAATCGCATGGTTTATTAACATTTTTATTAAAATTAAAATTATATTTTTTAGTCCATCTTATGTTTAAAATATATAAATTTAATAAAGATATTGCAAAATAGATTTTGTAATGATATAATAAATTCCGTAAAGGAGAATACCTAATGAAATTAAAAGTCTATTTATGGCGAAAAGCCATATGCGCAGTCTTAAGAAAACATCTAAAGCACAACAAGCACACTGGAAAGATTTACGTTATTAAAGGGATTTCAATGACAGGATTTTTTTCAAACTATTTTTACTCAATCGGTCATGCAATACTAGCAAAAAAATACGGATTTAATTTTGTTATAGACTGGCAAAATTATATTACACCATACAATGAAGAGTTCCCTATAAAAGGAACTAAAAATTGTTGGGAATATTTTTTTAACCAGCCCTTATCTGTGGACAATATTACAAGCGAAAATCAACCGCTATATATTAGCGAAGACAAATATCCATATTCAATAGTCCCACACTACGGCACGAATAATATTGGAAAAGAAGGCTTCCCTAAAAAATCACAAATTAAAAGAATTAATCATTTTGTAGAATTAAATTGTCCTTTAAGAGAAGACGTTAAACAAGAATTTGATAAACTTTCAACAAGTCTTGACCTGCAAAATTGCCTTGGGATACATATCCGTGGAACCGACATGAATAACACCGCAGGTCATAACAAACCTGCTAGCTTATCACTCACTATAGCCAAAATTAAAAAAGCCTTAAATAAATCAAAATTAAAAAACATCTTTCTATGCACCGATGAACAAAAGATAAAGGACAAACTTGTTCTTGAATTTGGTGAAAAGATTAAGACACTTGACGTATATAGGTCAAGCGATGGAAAAGAAGGAATTCATCTTGAAACGTCTGAAAACAATAGAAATAACCATAAATATTTACTTGGTTATGAAGTGTTAAGAGACGCATATCTACTAGGAAAGTGTAATAGCCTTGTTTGTGGAAAATCCAACGTGGCTTATGCAGCGATAGTTTTCAATAATTGTAAATATAAAAAAATTACTTTAACAAATTAAAACTAAAAAAAGACAAGCAAGTTTGCTTGTCTTTTTCTTTTTTATTCTTTATGCTCTTTTAGATTTATCTTCTTCAACGAGTTTATCGAAAATTGCTTGTTGATCCATTACGCCAAGATCGCCTTCTTTTCTTGATCTAACAGAAATTTTACCTTCTTCTTGTTCCTTGTCGCCAACAATGAACATGTAAGGAACTTTTTCGAGTTGCGCTTCTCTAATCTTATAGCCGATCTTTTCGTTTCTATTATCAACTTCGGCTCTTAAGCCAAGCGCAGTAAGTTTTGACGCAATTTCGTTAGCGTAGTCAGCCGTTCTATCGGTTAAACTCATAACCTTTACTTGAACGGGACAAATCCAGAACGGGAATGCTCCTGCGTATTTTTCGATAAGCATAGCGAGCGTTCTTTCGTAGCAACCGATTGAACTTCTATGAATTACGAAGGGATATTGCTTAGTGCCGTTTTCATCGATATAAGTCATATCAAAGCTATGCGCTGCTGCAAAGTCAAGTTGGATAGTGATAATCGTATCTTCCTTGCCGTATACGTTCTTTGCTTGAACGTCTAATTTCGGGCCGTAGAATGCCGCCTCGTCGTCCGCCTCTACGTAGTCGATCTTAAGCTCGTCAAGAATTACTTTCATAAGCGATTCGGTTTGTTCCCAAGCCTTATCGTTATCAATATATTTACTCTTGTTCGCAAGTCCTCTCTTACTAAATCTAAAGGTCACGTCGTCTTTCATTCCTAGACATTCTAAGAAATAGTAACTTAAGTCTAAACAACGCTTAAATTCATCTTTAATTTGTTCGGGCGTACATACGATATGTCCGTCAGATAACGTGAATTGACGTACTCTTATTAGTCCGTGCATTTCGCCACTAGCCTCTTTTCTAAATAAGGTTGCGGTTTCGCTATATCTACAAGGTAAATCTCTATAACTCTTTAAGCCGTTTTTATAGATTTGATATTGGAAAGGACAAGTCATGGGACGGAGCGCCAACGCTTCGGGAGAATCTTCGTCACCGATTATAAACATCTTATCTCTATAATGATCCCAGTGACCTGAAATCTTATAAAGATCGCTCTTTGCCATATACGGGGTTTTGGTAATCATAAAACCACGTCTTTCTTCTTCGTCTTCTACAAAGCGTTCTAATATTTGTAAAATCTTAGCGCCCTTGGGCATTAAGATGGGAAGTCCTTGACCAACTACTTCTTCAGTCATGAAAATTCCTAAATCTCTACCAAGTTTATTATGGTCACGCTTTTTAGCCTCTTCTAATGCAGTTAAATGTTCTTCTAATTCACTCTTCTTTTCAAACGCCGTTCCGTAAATACGGGTGAGCATTTTATTCTTTTCGTCCCCTCTCCAGTATGCACCGGTGATAGAAGTTAACTTAAACGCCTTAATTCTACCCGTGCTAGGAAGATGCGGTCCGCGACAAAGATCAACGAAATCTCCTTGCTTATAGAAAGAAATCACGCTGTTTTGGGGAAGGTCGTTTATAAGCTCTACCTTGTAAGGTTCAGAGAAATTCTTAAAGATTTTAACCGCGTCCTTTAAGCTATATTCTTGTCTTTGAATTGGGAAATCACTCTTAATGATATCCTTCATTTCGTTTTCTATTTTTACTAAATCAGCTTGGGTTATGGGAGTCTTAAACTCAATGTCGTAATAAAATCCGTTTTCAATCGTAGGTCCGATTGCAAGTTTACTCGTCGGATATATATTTTTAACCGCTTGCGCCAAAACGTGCGACGTGGTGTGACGATATACTTGCAAGCCTTCTTTGTCTTTTAAGGTTACGATCGAAACTTCCGCATCCTTATCTAAAACGTAAGAAAGGTCAACGAGTTCGCCGTCTACCTTACCGCATACCGCTACTCTTGCTAAGCCTTCTGAAATGCTTTTTGCAAGCTCTAAAACGGTGATTGGGCTCTCTAGTTCCATTACCGAGCCGTCTTTTAACGTAATTTTCATATGTTTCTCCTTATAAAAAAACGCCCTTTGGTCTATACCAAAGGACGAAATAATTTCCGCGTTTCCACCTTAATTGCTAGTTTTCTAGCCACTCTTTGCGCTCTATAAGTTTGCGCTTTACTCGCCAAGTCTAGTGGTTTCACTCTCCTTTTCGCTTATGGGATTCACACCGCCACCCACTCTCTAAAAAACTACAAGGTGCTACTTGTCTAAACTTTATCGGCATTTAGTTTCTTATATATTAAATCTTTTTTTGTCTTTTGTCAATCGTTTTTAACCTTTTTAAGACTGAAACCTTATCTTATCCTTATAAAACTCTTTTAAATAGTATTCGTCTTCTTCGGGAATGCTTCCACATAGTTCTACTTCTCCGCAGTTAGACAGTAAAATTTCTCTTATAATCATAAGTCTTTCCCCGCCTAAAAGAGTGCTTCGCTTTAATCGTCTATAATGGGTGTCGTAAACCTTTCCTTGATCCACGTATACCCTTTTTCTCTTGTTTTCAAGTAAATACGAGATAAATTCCCTTAATTGACTATTTAAAAAGCAAGGCGGAATATAATTTACTACGTCTGCCCACTTTCGCTTTAGAGCAGTAAGTCTAAAGTTAAATATGGCGTCTACGATTAAATCGCTATTCTTTTTTATTCTATCAAAAGCGTATTTTTTATCGTCGTCAAGATCGGCGGCAATTAAACTCGTTAATAAAATTTCCTTTTCTACTGCCGATAACCCTGAAACTTTTATCCTATCCTTAAAATATTCGTATTTATACCGTATCGCCACGACTTCTGCTAATCTATCGCATATCTCGGCGCGAAGTATGTCTTCATATCTCTCGGGACAGTTTACGACGAGCGCTACTCGCCCCGAATTCTCTTTCTTTTCCACGCTTGAGTTCGACTGCGACAAAAGCTCGCTTAGCGAGGATTGAACGTATAAAAGATTGTCGCAGTTTTCCGCCCTTTCAGTTATTGATATTATTGCCATAATCGTAGTTTACGCTCCAACCCTCTTTTTATTTATCTTTATCGAGTTTTTATTTTTTTCGCCCATACCCTTTATAAATCTTTTACGAATAACTCTAAACGCAAATTTATACCCCTCGGAGGCTAGGACGATCGTACACGCCGTTAATAACGTTTTTATCCACGAAATTACGCTCATTGGGTATACCCCAAATATCTTATACGCGTATTGAACGATCACGTATTGCAATATAAAAACGCCTATAAACGTTATTAGCATAACCTTGTTTTTACCCACGCCCTTTAATATGCTATCTGCGCCAAGTTCTTTAGAGTTAAAGGCGTTAAATAGTTGGAAAAGTATAAACAAAGTAAACGTTGCGCTTAATCGTTCTTCAACCTTAACCCCTAAGAAGTTAAACAAATATTGACATACGACGACAACGCCTATAAAAGTGCCGTTTAATATTATCCTTAAAAGCATTTTTAAGTTGACTATTTTTTCCGTTCTTTTAACCGGCTTATATCGCATTAATCGATCGTCAGCCTTTTCTAGCCCTAAAGTGAGCGCCGGCGGTCCGTCCATTATGATGTTTATCCATAATAGTTGAAAGGTGTTAAAGGGCGCTTCTACCCCTATTATTGCCGATATTACGACTATAAGTAGCGCTGAAAGGTTTACTGACAACTGAAATAATATAAACCTTTGAAGATTTTTATATACGTTTCTACCAAACGATATGGTTTTTATGGCTGCGGAAAAACTATCGTCTAAAAGAACAACGTCCGCCGCCTCTTTCGTGATCTCGCTTCCATTTATTCCCATTGCAATACCAACGTCCGCGTGCTTTATCGCAGGTGCGTCGTTTATTCCGTCGCCAGTAACTGCAACCACTTCGCCCATTTCCTTAAGCGCTCTTACTATCTTTAATTTTACGGTTGGCGTACTTCTAGCGACGACGGTGATTTTTCCCATGGTTTTCTTTAACGTTTTCTCGTCCATTTTCTCAATTTCCGCGCCGTCTATCACTTCGGAAAAATCTTTTACCATGCCCAGTTCTAACGCCACTGCATACGCCGTTATCTTGTTGTCACCCGTAAGCATTTTTACTTTTATTCCAGCGTTTTGGCAGTCTTTAACCGCCCGAATTGCCTCTTTTCGTACAGGATCGGATATCGATACAAATCCGTCGTAAACGTATTTAATCTCGCTTAAATTATCGGTAAAATCGTAATGAGCAAAGCATAAGACGCGTTGAGCTTTCCTTTGCTCGTCTTTAATTTTCACGTCTAACTTTTCCCTTTGTCCGCCAGTTAGTTCGCAAAGAGGTAAAACTTTTTCGGGCGCGCCTTTAATGAGTATCCTTTTATACTCGCCCGTTTCAATTGTCGTAGTCATATATTTTTTATCGCTAGAAAAGGGTTCTCTTTCGATAATCTTATATTTTTCTCGCATAGACTCGTAACTTATTTTGGGTTTTGATCTAATAAACGCGGAAATTAACGCACACTCGGTGCTATTTCCTATAAACGTGTATTTACCCTTAACCATTTTTACGTCCGCACTAGAATTGCAAACGAAATTTTGCGCCATTTCATCACCGAGTTTCTTTTCGGGAATTAAACAAAATTCGCTCGTACATATCTTTTTTACGGTCATTTTATTTTGTGTAAGCGTTCCTGTCTTATCCGAACAAATAACGCTTACCGCACCTGCCGTTTCGGTTGCCGTCATCTTTTTTATAAGTGCGTTTTCTTTAGCAAGCTTTATCATGTTAAGCGCAAGTGATACGGCAACTATCGTGGGGAGTCCTTCGGGAACTGCGGCAACGATTAAAATAATACAAGAGATAAAGAGTTCTTGCACGTTATTAAAAGTAAAATCCCCCGTTAGCGCTAGTCTTATCATAGAGATTATTAAAACGCTTACGGCGCATATCGCTCCGATTATGGTTACGGTTTTTCCTAAACTTGAAAGTTTATGCTCTAACGGAGAACTTCTTTCGTTTTTAGTAGAAAGTTCCTTAGCAATATTACCTATCTCCGTTTTATCGCCAACAGCAGTCACAACGATCTTAGCACTCCCGTTCGTAACGAACGTTCCTGAAAACACGAAATTTACTCTTTCCGCTAGCGGAACGGCGTGTGACAAAACCTTTTTAGCGTCTTTAGTAATAGGCTCGCTTTCGCCCGTTAATGAAGATTCGTCCACCAAAAGAGAATTGCTTTCGATTATTCTTCCATCGGCAACGATTTTATCGCCCGCGTCTAGTAAAAGTATGTCGCCAACGACTACGTCTTTTTGTGAAATTGTAACGATTTTTCCCATACGTATTACTCTAACCGCGACGTTATCGTAAATTTTGCTTAGAGCGTCGAAGGCTCTTTTAGAGCTTCCCTCCATGACTAAATTTATAAAAACGGAAAGTATAACGGCAAATAATATGCCAAAACATTCTAGAAAGTCCCCCTCTCCCGTCCTTAAAAATTTTCCGATATTTGCACCGAGCGCTATCATGAAACCGAACAGTAATATGATTAGCATGGGCTCTTTTAACGCCGAAAAAATACGCTTTATTATTCCATCTTGTTTTTTCTTTTTTAACGCGTTTTCTCCGTGCTCTCGTCTACTTTTTTCAACGCCCGAAACGGTTAGACCATAATTTTTATCAGTTTTTAAGGTCTTTAATACTAGCGATACGTCCTTGCTATAGTAATCCATTTTAACTCCTAAAACTTATTTAGTTAAAGTTATGTTTAGAATTTTCCTTTTATGTTAATTTTCATTGGACAACTACAAGTTATTTGTGATAAAATATTTATATAATATTTTAGGGGCGTTTTTATGCAAGAATTTTACAAAGTAGATATTGATGGTTACGAGGCAAGTCTTCCAATTATTCCTCTTCCTAGCGGAATTAAAATTTGTTTTTTTAACCTCCACGGGGACGTTGATTTGACCGAACATTGCGGAAAGAAAATCGCTAAATTTTGCGCCGATTGTGACGTTTTAATTACCGCTGAATCAAAGGGCATTGAACTTACTCACGTATGTGCAAGAGAACTTGGTAAAAAAGACTACGTTTTGGCTAGAAAATCTAAAAAACTTTACATGCAAGACGGTATTTCCATTAAATACGGCTCGTCAATCACTACGGGTAAAGAACAAGAACTCTTTATCTCAAAAAAAGAAGTTGACATGTTAAAAGGCAAAACCGTCGCTATCGTAGATGACGTTATTTCTACGCAAGAAAGTCTTAAGGGCATGGAAAAGCTAGTTGAAAAAGCAGGCGGGATCGTTAAGAAACGCGTTTTCGTTTTAGCTGAAGGTGATTCTAAAGATAGACCCGACATCAACTACCTTGCTACTATCCCCATTTTATAATTTAGCTCAACTATAAATCATGCTTAAAATTATTTTGATTAGACACGGACATAGTCTTTCCAACAAGAAAAAAACCTTTACCGGTCAACTCGATATCGCCCTTTCAGAAACGGGCTATGAACAGGCAAGGCTTACTTCCGAATACGTTATTAAAAATTATAAGATCGACAAGATCTTCTCTTCCCCCTTATCTCGCGCTGTCGATACGGTTAAGTCCGTTTCTGAACATTTTGGCGTGGATATTAAAACCGACGACAGATTAAAGGAAATATACGGCGGTGAATGGGAAGGTATGCTCTTTGACGAAATTGCAGTAAAATACCCGATAGAGCATGGAAACTGGAAGAAAGACGTTGGTCATACACGTTGCCCTAACGGAGAATCTATGGGCGACGTTACAGAGAGAGTTAAAAGCTTCTTAAACGAAAAAGTTCTGACCCTTGACGATATGACCGTCGTTATCGCGGCGCACGCAGGCGTACTTCGCGCAATGCAGTGCTATATGCAAAAAGTCGATTTAACGGGCATGCAAGACGTACCGTGGCTACCAAATTCGTCAGTTAGCGTTATCGACTACTCTAACGAAGAATTCACTCCAGAATACTTTGGCTATACCGATCATCTTGGCGATGCGATAACTAATTTACCAAAGTCAATTTAATTAGATTAATAAAAATAAAACCGCTAGACTCTAGCGGTTTTTTGTTTTGTTTTATTTATTTTATTTCATTTAGGATATCTTTTATTGAGTTAAGAACCCAAGTGGGCTTTTTCTCGTTCTTATTATAGTCTTCCATCGTCGCCTCTCCACTTAAAACCATAACGGTATCCACCCCTGCGTTAACGCCCGATTCAATATCAGTATAAATTCTATCGCCGATAACAAGAGTTTCCTTCTTTTCGTAGCCGTATTTCTTAACCGCAAGTTCTACCATCGTGGGATTGGGCTTTCCTATGTAAATTGGACTTCTTCCCGTCGCCTTTTCCAGCCCGAAACACATCGATCCACAGTCGGGAACGTATCCAAAAGAAAATGGACACACCCAGTCAGGGTTGGTTGCGTAATACGGAACGTCTTTTAAGACGGTTAACATTTTACTCGTCGTTATAAGTTTAGGATAGGTAAGTTCACTATCGTATCCAACTAAAATTAGTTTGGCACTCTCGTCGTATTCCTCGGTAACGTCAATACCATTTTTCCTTAATTCGTTGATTAAAGATTTAGTGCCTTGGCAGTATATTCTTTGACCTTTATATTCGTCGTTGATTAGTTTTGCCGCCGCCTGAGATGAAGTCATAAATGAATTTTCATCCACGTCCACGCCCATTTTTGCAAGTTTTTCAATATATGCGTCCACCGATTTTGACGAGTTGTTGGTTATAAAAACGCTCTTCCCCCCACGCTCGCAAATGATGTCAAAAAGCTCTTTCGCTCCGTCAAAAAGTTCGTTTTCTAAGTAAATCGTTCCATCCATATCGAATAGAAAAAGCCTTTTATTTTTTAACGCTGATATATCCTTTCCTAAAACGTCTTTTGCCATAATAAACCTCTTATATAATTTCCGTCTTACCTTTTTTAAGCTCAAATTCAAAATAACCGTCTTTATCCAAGACTTTTATAGCACCCTCTTTTGTCTTAAGCGTTATTTGGTCTGAATTAAACACGTTTTTAAGTTTTATACTACGATCTTTCTTCGTGGTAAATTTAACACCGTAAATCTTATTATCTTTAGTTCTAGCACTAACTAGCACGCCACCAACCGTTCTAAGATTCGTAAAGCCGATCTCTTTTTCTTCCCAGTCGATGGGCGTTGCGGGGAATAAATGCAAGTATCCCATATGATCTTGCATTAGCATTTCGTGAATACTGTCACAAAAAGCGTAACTTCCCTCCATAGTAAACGGTCTTCCATGACCACCGGTATATCCATATCTCTTATAGTCGCTATTTAAATGGAAACCGTTGCCCGCAACGACTACTCTTGCAAACTGCCATACCTTTTCGTATGCAGCGTTGCCCATTAGTGCCATTGCGTAAAGTTGCGCCATCATAGTATAAGTAAAGCCACACCATCTGCCCATTCCAAGTCTTTCAAGTTCTAATATAGTCGCTTGGTAAATCTCTTTATTCTCTTCCGTATCGTAATTGATTAAGTGCAAGGGATAGATTCCCATAATATGCGATAAATGACGATGCGTAACGGTTAATTTTTGGTTTTTATCAAGCATCAAAACCTTATCGTCGCTAACGTGCAAATCGTCAAGTTTATCGTAGATTTTTTCAAACTTTTCTTGATCGATAGGCTTATTTAATTGCTTTGCATACTTGATAAGCGTTTTATATAGATATCTTAAAAGCGCTAAGTCGAAGTTGGTGTTAGGTTCTAAATACGCAGCCCTTGTGTTATCGTATATTTCGGGCGAAGTTGAAAGCGGAAGATATAATTTTCCGTCCTTTTCCTTTAATATGCTTAAAAAAGCTATCCCTATATCTTTCATAAAGGGATAACATCTCGTTCTTAAAAACTTTTCGTCCCCCGTATAGATATAATGTTCGTCAAAACTTTGTGCCGACCAAATGGACATCGTGGGCGACATTGCGTATTGTGGCCAACCGCCAAGCGCCTTTCCATCAAGAGAAGATACACCTGGGATTATTAGCCCTTTTGCGCCGTGAAATTCACGCGCAAATTTCTTAAACGCACCTCTATACTTCCATAAGTAATCCACGAAGGTTTGCCCCTCGTCAATTCTATTCGCTTTTAAATACGCTTGGTATGAAAGTTGAGTATTAGTATCGTGATGATAATCACCCTTCCAAGGGGGCAACATATCGTCGTCCGCAGTCCATACGCCTTGAAGTGGCATAGGATAAAAGCCCTTTCTACTAGTCGACGCAAATAAATACATCGATCTATAATAGGTCTTTTCAAGCATATGATCTTTTAGGTCAACGCTAGATTTTTTCCAGTAGTTTTTCCACCAAAGAGTATGCTCTTTCTTTAGGTTTTCGTAGCCAAAATCGTATGCGGATAAAAGTTCTTCCTTGGCTTTTTCTATAAAGTCTTGGTCTTTATAATCCTCGTTCGTAACGACCGTATAGTAGAGTTCGCTATACTCTCCTTTATTTTTGAGCAAAGCAACCAAGCCGTATTCAAGATCGGTTTTTGTTTGTTGACGATAATAGATAAAATCGTCCTTATTTATAATAGTGGCCTTTGGATAATCAAAGCCCTTATCGTAAACGATTCTTCCCGAAGTAAACTGCGTATCGAACTCCTTGTCGTTCGATCCTGAAATATAGTCGGGAATACGAATTTTAATATCAAAATCGCCAAAAATTTTAACTATACCGATAAATTTAGTCGCACTTAAAAAGCTTTCTATCCTAGTTCCGTCACCTGCGCTTAAATTCATAACAGCGGTCTTAATATCTATCTCGGCTTTAATATTTTCTTGCCTATTTTTAAGGTCGATTTCAAATCTTCCGGGAGAAATCTTCGACGGGTATGGAGTACTTGAATATATCTCGTCGAACAATCTATAATATTCCGCCCAGTCTTCCTCTTTTCCGCTCTTTATTAGCTTTGCCATATTTTTATAAGTAAAGCCCTTTTCAAGCGTAGCAGGATTAGGACGGTTGTCCCATAAATCAATTCTATCTATCGCAAGACGAAGTCCGTCTTTGTCGTAAAACAATCCACCTATCTTGCCGTTGCCAAGAGGCATACCTTCGTCCCAAAGATCACTTAATTTTTTAGTCTTGATATTAAAGTTTGACAGTTTCATAATAAAACCTCGTTAAAAAATAACTTCGTTTGTCCCTTTCTTAAGATTTATCGTAAAGTATCCGTCTTCTTCTTTAACAACAACTGCTTGTCCGTTAGATACTACTTCAATTTGACCTTTCGCAAATACGTTTTTAATCCTAATTATAGTGTCTTTCTTTGACTTAATCTTAACGCCATATACACTATTTCCTTTCTTTTTAGCGCTAACAAGAGCACCACCTACCGTTCTTAAATCCTTAAAAGATATTTCCCTATCTTCCCAGTCGATGGGCGTTGCGGGGAATAAATGCAAGTATCCCATATGGTCTTGCATTAACATCTCGTGAATAGCGTCGCAATAAGCGTAAAGGGATTCTAAGGTGAACGGACGATAATGGAAGGTCGAATAACCGTAATTTTTAAAATCGCCGTTTAAGTGGAATCCGTTTTCCGCAACGAACGCTCTTGAGAACTGCCATAGTTTCTCATAAGCCGAATTACCTATCAAAGCCATAGCGTAAATTTGTGCGCACATTCCGTATGAGAAACCTACCCACATGCCCATACCGAGTCTTTCGAGTTCAAATATGGTCGCCTTATAAATTTCTTTATTTTTATCGGTATCGTAATTTATTAAGTGCAAAGGATACATGCACATTACGTGCGAGAAGTGACGATGCGTTTCGTTTAGTCTTTGAGTTTTATCGAGTAGCACCACGTTTTGCTCGTCCACGTGAATATCGTCAAGTTTATCTAAAACAGACTGGAACTTAATTAAGTCTTTTTCTTTACCTTGTTGCTTTGCGTATCTTACGAGCGTGATAAATAGGTATCTTAAAAGCGCCAAGTCAAAGTTTGAGTTGGGTTCTAAATAGGATTTTTTCCAGTTGTCGAAAATTTCGGGCGAAGTTGAGAGCGGAAGATATAATTTCCCCTCCTTTTCAACTAAAATTCCACTAATTGCGTCGCCAACCCCTTTCATAAAGGGATAACAACGAGTTCTTAAAAACTTTTCGTCTTCGGTATAAAGATAATATTCGTCAAAACTTTGTGCCGACCAAATGGACATCGTGGGAGATAGTGAATATTGCGCCCAACCGCCCATAGGTTTTCCGTGAATTGTCGATACGCCTGGGATCAATAAACCTTTAACTTTATGGAAGTTTTTAGCAAAAGCCCTAAAGCTTTCCTTTTGACTCCATAGGTAGTCAACGAAAACCTTACCCTCGTCAAGCCTATTTGCCTTTAAGTAAGACTGATATGATAATTGCGTGTTGGTATCGTGATGATAATCCCCTTTCCACGGCGGAAGTGAATCGTTATCCGCCGTCCACACCCCTTGAAGTGGCATGGGATAAAAGCCCTTTCTACTTGTAGACGCAAATAAATACCACGATCTAAAGTAGGTCTTTTCTATCATATAATCGTTAAACGAAACGTTAGATTTTTTCCAGTATTTCTTCCACCAAAGGGTATGCTCTCTCTTAAGTCTTTCGTAGCCGTATTCGTGCGCCGATTTTAGTTCTTCTTTTGCCTTTTCGATAAAGTTTTCGCCCTTATAATCGTCACAAGTAACGACCGTGAAATAAAGTTCATGATATTCGCCTTTATCCTTTAATAGACCTACTGCGCCATATTCATAATCCGTTGTAGATTTTTGGCGATAGTAGATAAAATCGCCATCTCTAACGATATTTGTTCTAGGATAACCTAATATGTAATTCTTTACCTTTACCCCAACTCCTGATGAGTGAATTAAATCCTTACCATCAAGACCTGAAATATAGTCGGGAATATGAAGATTTATATCGAATTCGCCGTATATTTTAGCAACTCCAACGAATTTCGTCGCGCTCATAAATAGTTCTATTTTAGAACCTTTGCCCGCGTCGATTATACCGATTGCTTTCTCGATGTAAATATGCGCGCTTGCCGTTTTTTCTCTATCCTTAAACGAAATTTCAAACCTTCCCGCAGAAAACTTCGAAGGATACGGAAGTCCAGAGTATATCCTTTCAAAAAGCCTTGCTCTCTCTTCCCAGTCACCCTCTTCGCCACGAGTTGAATACTTGACTAAATTCTCATAGTTAAAATCCTTTTCTAGCGTTACGGGGTTTACTCTTTTATCCCATAGATCGATTCTATCCATTGCAAGTCTAATATTTTCGTTATCATAAACTAAACACCCGATCTTGCCGTTGCCAAAAGGCATACCTTCATCCCAATTACTACTTAATGCCGAGGTTTTAATATCGAATTTATTTAATCGCATAATCTTCTCCATAAATAATTGCATTATTTAGATTATACAATCAAAAAGGTTTTCCGTCAATACTAAAAAGTTATTTATTCCTAATTTTTTTCTAATCTTTTTTTCGGTTCTTTTGACAAAATATTTTATTAAACGATATAATCGTCTTTTTTACTTGCGCTTGCATCTTTTATAATTTAATCCAAACCGCTTTTTAGGATTTTTATGAAGGTATTACTTAGAATTCTCGCCCTCGTTATCTGCTTTTCGTTCTTGCCTTTTAGAACTTTGACTGCTTTCGGGGACAGCAATTATAATCAATATTTAAGGGTTATAAACGACTACACGCCGTTTTATCGAAACGCGTTCGATAGCGAACCTCTTTTCTATCTTCCTTACACTTATTACGTCAAAGTGTTAGACAAGCAAAACGGACTCGTTCACGTTGAGTGTTACGGAAGCGAGCTAGTGCCGTCCATTGACGGATACGTGCCTGAAAACGCGCTCTTTTCTGACGGGCTTGCGGTAAATAATCCATACCTTAACTTAACCGTCACGACCGTTGATACCACACCATTTTATTCGGACAATAAACTCCTAAACAAAACGCAATATATTTTTAAGGATAGAACACTAACCTATTACGGGCAATATCTTCTTAACGGCAAGATAATTTACTACGTTAGTTATAACGATAGGCTTGGCTACGTTGAAGAAAATTATATCTTTCCTTTTACTGTAAATAATCACCCTAACCCACTAACCTTTCTAACCCCAACCGAACCCGAGGGTTCAACCGATCAAAACGACGATAAAGAGCAGTCGTTCGACAACAAAACTCTTAAACTAGTCATAATAGCGTGTTTGATTTTTGCGGGAATTATCGCGCTAATTTTTACTCTTAAAATCACCCCGAAAAAGAATCAAGCAAAAGAATTCTACGATGAAAACGACTTTAGTTAAATTAGGCGATTTTTCTCTTTTCTCTTGCGACATTTTGCTTGGTTTTATCTTGCGATTTTAACTTTTGCGGTTTGTTTTTATAGGATAGTTTTTCGTGTTCGATAACTCGTTTTAATAACTCTCTCATAAACTCAATACTAATACATTTTTCTTCAAAATATTTTTTGTCGATTCCCTCTTTTTCGATTAAATCGGCAAAGCGCGTGGCAAGTTTTACTTGTCGACGAAAATAGTTTCTACTAAAGGTGTCAAAATCGATAAAATATTCCTTGGGCTTAGTCTTAAAGTATTTATAATCCAAATAATCAAGTTCAACGTCGGTAAAATTTTGAAGAGCACGCTCGGCTTTGATTTTTAACTCAATTAAAACGTCCTTTTGCCCTATTAGATCTATTATCTTCTCGCACTGCTCTATGCAAGGGGAATAATCGTTCATCGAACATAGAGCTTTTCGCTCTATCAATTCGTCGATTTGATATATCACCTCCTCTAGATGCGCATAAGCGTACAATATGGATTTTGCAAAGTATAAATTCATAGTCTCCTCTCCGTAAGTTTTTTCCTAAATTATAAAAATCAAATTTACCCGAATCAACATTATATGTCAAAAAATACGAACATATGTTCGGTTTTTTTGTAGTATAAAATCTCTTTATGTCATATTTTGTCATATTTCAAATCGATATAAAATAAATTTTTGTGCGCGTATATAATAAATAGTTTTTAAATTATAATGACAAATTTAATTTTATGTGCTACAATATGCGTATGGGTACGTTATTAAAGAATAAATCTAAATTACTTATACTTCTATTTGCACTACTTTTTAGCGCGATAATCTCTATTTTTTGCGCGCCTAATTTAAGCGCGTCCGCTCAGACTGATAAAATTAAGGCTGAGCAATTTTTGCCGTCGACGAATTTAGAATATTACTCTCTAACTTCGCCTATCGACGCTTATTCTGACGACGACGTTACGGCTATTATCCAAAGCAATCAATCGCTTATCGTTTACTATAACGGTGAATTTACTACGCTTGGCGGTGGCATCTTCACCGACCTTCAACAAGTGAAAAAACTTAACGATGACACCTTGCTCGTTCTAGATAACGCCGTTATTTATACCATTGATTTATCCAACAATTTTGCTAAAAAGACTTTAGAATATAACGCGTCTAGCGGAACTGAACCAGTTAGCTGTAATTTCTTTGACCTTAACGATACTCATTTGGTAACTACTTTTAACGCTAGAATAGTTATCTATACCCTTTCTAATTCTATTATTACCGACAAACACGTGGTTGAAGGCAGTTCTAAAAATCCTATCGCCATAAGTAATAGCGGTAAGATTTTCTACGTTAACTCTATGGGGGCGCTATGTTCTCGTGGCGTTTCCGATCCCGACGATTTTGAATCTACCGTAATTTTAAGCTCGTTAACCCCCACTCGCATGATCGCTAACGATAATCAACTTTTTTACGTTTACAATCACAAGATCCACTCGATCGAACACGACGGTCAAAACCAAGTTGAACTAATCGTAAACGCTAACGAAAATTACGATTTGGGCAAAATTCAATACGCATCGGGTATATCGTTTAAGGGCGATAACCTACTAGTAACCGATCCGCTAGTTGAGGCGGTTATGGAATTTAAGATTATTGACGATACTCTTGATTTTACTGGCTTTGCAGTTGCTAAGGACAAGACTGCGTTTAACCGTATTTCAAGTTCCGCCGTTAAAATTGAAAAGGACAAAAACACTATTTGTGTTTTAGACGATTATAAACTTACTCTTGCAAACGTATCGAGCGAATTCTCCCCTTACGATAAGCAAATTTTTAGCGAGTTTTTCGCTGACGATCTCGGCGGAGAAATGCCCGAAACTTTTGCCTTTGGCGGTGACTTTGCCCTTCTTTCTTATAAGCACTCGACCTCTTCTGGATACTTAAGGTTATTAAACGTTAAAACTCGCGAACTTTCTGATCAAGTTAAGGTTTTTGAAGGAAACGCTATTAGAGATATTTACTTCCAAAACGGATCTTTCTTCGTTCTTGCCGATCAAGGTAATAATATTTCACAAATATACCGCGTTAACGCAAGCGATTTAACCTTTGACACTCCGCTATTTACTTCTAGCATATTTGCAACTAAACTTTCGATTGACGTTTCTAATAACGTTTATCTTTACACCGATGCAGGTGAACTTTATAAATACACCGCTTTAGAAGAATACTCTACCCCAGCTCTTCTTTCGACTATTTTAGGCGTTACTAAATTCGAAAGCGATTTAGCCGGCGGTTTATACGCTCTAACGGATTCTCAAGTTAAATATCTAGATAGTAACGGTGCTTGGCAGTCTTTTGAGTTCGATTTCGGGGGACTAAACGCAACGATTTCTTCGTTCGCGCTAGACTTTGACCGTAAGGACGTCTTCTTCACACTTTACGGAGAAGAACTTATTTATAAAACGGACAAATTAAACAATATTTCTATCGATTCTCTTTTAGCGAGCGATTTCGTTCTTTCAAGCGCAAACGCTAACCCCGATAATTTTGACGTTTACTCTATCTTAAACGACGAAAACGTTTACGCAGTTAACGTGGATACCGATACTCTATCGTTTACCTTTGACAACCTTGTCGACGTTAATAGCGAATACGTTTATATCACTCAAATGACGGTAAGCGATAGCTTTAATAAGGACGTAACTTTTTACGCGCTTGCAGGTCAAAACGTATTCGTTATCGTAAATAGCGTTCACCTTGAAAAACAGACTGTTGAATACTCTGAATGTTCAAGCATAGCGTTTATAACTACGAGAGTTCACGCATACTACTTGCCTATCATTACCCCCGATGATATCTTCGTTTGTAGGGACGGCGAAAACGTTCGACTTTCTAAACACCAACAAATTTCGCCGTTAAAGAAGTTTACTTTCCTCAACAAGGAATTTTACGTTGCGAACGCCACGGTTAACGACAAGACCTACGTTTGCTACGTTCCCGTGGACTTTACGGTTGAGATCTTGTCCAAGGATTTTAAGTGGGCTGAACATAGATACGAAACGGTTAAAGAAACCAAGGTTTATAGCGACGCTTCCCTGTCCACTCAATCGTTCGTTTTAACCGACGGACAATCGGTTAAGGTTTTCCTTGAAATTGGCGACGTTCTTCTCGTTACTTACCACTCGGCACTAACCGATCAATGGGAGTTTGGATATATCTCGGCGTCAAGCGTTAAAAACGACGCTCAAACGGCAGTTAGAAACGTGATTATAATTATAGTCGTTGCCGTTTGCGTTTCAGCCACAACCGTTTATTTGATCCTCAAAAAGAAAAAGAGATAATTATACAAAAACAAAAAAAGCATCGGACTACCGATGCTTTTTTTATTTACATTTTATTTTTATTCTAGATACAACGACGTTTCGGTATTCGCCATAAAGCCTAGGGCGTTAAATTCTTCTTCCACGTCAAAATTGTCGGCGTTCTCATAGGCGGACAGTTTACTTATCGATACTTCGTAAGCCGTTAACGTCCTTACGTCTTCATCGGTAAACTTCTTTTGATATTCTCTACTTTGTATTCTTCCACTTATCGCTATCTTTTCGCCTACCGCTAAATTTTTTGCAAATCTTGCGTTTCTACCCCACGCTATACACGGAATATAATCGGACTTATTATAAGAACGATTTACCGCTATCAAAAGGTCGGCTATCTCCCTATTAAAAGGCGTCGTTCTATATATTGGCGCTTTACAAATATAACCCGAAAGTACGATCGTATTTGGATTCTTTATCGCAACTTCGTCTACTAATTCTCTAACGAATACCGTTAGCATAAGTTTACTTTTTCCGTCAACTAGTTTATTGTAACTCCTAAATTGACCGATCGCGTTTATCGTAACGCCTACTTTTAAGTCTTTATCAGCAATTAGTCGCTCAGAAATGGTTACGGGCAAAATATCGCCTTGACCTGAAAGTCTTTTTACAAGCACGTTCATTTCGTAAAATCCTTCGCCGTATACTTCGTGCGAAAACTCCGCTTTAGTTACGATCTCTCCGCTAATAAATACTTTGTTGTTCTTTTCCGTCTGATAGTTCATATAATCTTCCTCCACTGATTTTCCTACGGGTTTTTTACTTGCGTTCCGTCACTTTCCATGCGGTATCCGTCTTTATAAATTAGCTCTCCTATGGGCACGAATTCATACCCTTTACTCTTTAGCGCTCTTATTATATTTGGCAAAGCCTCGCTCGTGTGCAAACCTTGATTATGGAATAGCACGATCGAGCCGTTTTTTACCTTGTCAACCACCCTTTTTTCTATCTCTTTTGCAAGTATATCCTTCCAGTCAAGGCTATCTACGCTCCACTGTATAGTGTATAGTCCCATTTCTCTTGCCGTTATAATTAGTTGATCGTTATAATCGCCGTAAGGTGGACGAAATAGACTTACTTTTTTATTTGTTACGCTCTCTATGGCGTCAACTGACTTTGAAAGCTCTTCTACGACCTTTTCTTTAGAAAGTTTACTCATATATGGGTGCGTGGACGAGTGCGTGCCTATTTCGTGACCAAAATCGCTAATCTTTTTTAGATAGTCGGGGTGCTTTTTCGCCCAAAATTCCACGACGAAAAAGGTGCATCTAACGCCGTGATCTTGCATGGTCTTAAGCAAAGCATCGGTATAATCTACTCCCCACGCACAGTCAAAAGATATTGCCACCTTTTTTTCTTCGGTTTTTACCGAGTATATGGGCAATTCTCTTTTGCCCGCCTTTGCACTTGCGCTTACCGCGCCACCGATTGACGAGAGTGTTATTATAAGCGCGATAATACTTAACGAAATAGCTAACAACCGTTTTTTACTTACGACCGCAAAATACATTATAAATTTTTTCTCCGCATAATTTTTGGCTTTTAGTCGCTACTTTTTATCGAATTTTGGCAAAAATTTATTTAGCCTCTCGATCAAAAAATTTTTATGGACTTTTTTAGCCTCCTCTTTTTTATTTTATTATTGACTATAACCAAAAAGAATAGTATAATTTAACTATTAAGGAGAATTCGATGAATTATAGAATTTTTGATTTTGACCCGTACTTGAAACCCTTTGAAAGGGATATCAATCTTCGCATGGATTTATACGCGAAAAAAAGAGCCGAACTTTTATCTAAAGTCGACTCTTTGGTTGATTTTGCTAACGCGCACGAATATTTCGGTTTTCATAGAACTAAGTCGGGTTGGGTTTATCGCGAATGGGCGCCCGGTGCGGACAAGCTTTATCTTTACGGGGATATGAACGGTTGGGACGAACACTCTCTTCCCTTAACTAATATCGGCGACGGCGTTCACGAAATATTTTTAGACGGCGTAGATTTTCTTTACGACGGCTGTTTTGTTAAAACGCTAGTTTACAAAAACGGGCAAAAATTAGAAAGAATTCCCCTTTATATCCAAAGAGTCGTTCAAAACGAGTTTGGGGCTTGGTGCGGTCAAATTAGCAACCAAACGCCTTATAAATGGAAACATTCTCCGCCCATACCCTCTAAAAATCCCCTTATTTACGAGTGCCATATCGGTATGGCTCAAGACGAGCAAAAAATTGGCTCTTATAAAGAGTTTTCTCGTAACGTTCTTCCGCGTGTTAAAAAGGCGGGTTACGATACTTTGCAAATTATGGCTATAATGGAACACCCTTACTACGGCTCGTTCGGTTATCAGGTATCTAACTTTTTTGCTCCCTCTACTAAATACGGCTTAGCAAACGACCTTAAAGAACTTATCGACACCGCTCACGGCATGGGTATTTCCGTTCTTCTCGACGTTGTTCATTCACACGCGGTTAAAAATACGCTCGAAGGCATTAACGAATTTGACGGCACGACCTATCAATTCTTCCACGAAGGCGAACGCGGAGATCATCCTGCTTGGGGAACTAAACTTTTTAATTACGATAAAAACGAAGTTTTACATTTCTTACTTTCTAACCTTAAGTACTGGCAAACCGAATTTAAGTTCGACGGGTTTAGGTTTGACGGTGTTACTTCTATGATCTATCGCGATCACGGACTTGGTACAGCGTTTACCGATTATTCAAAGTATTTTTCGCTCAACACGGACACCGAAGCAATTACCTATCTTCAACTTGCCAACGAACTTATTCACGAATTAAATCCTAACGCCATTTCTATTGCCGAAGATATGTCTGCTATGCCCGGCATGTGTCTTCCTATTAGTGACGGCGGAGTGGGCTTTGATTTTAGGCTAGCAATGGGTATTCCCGATCTTTGGATAAAAACTATTAAGGACGTTCGCGACGAGGACTGGAACATGTTTGAGATTTGGCACGAACTTACTAGTCGTCGTCCAAAAGAGAAATATATTGCTTACGCCGAATCGCACGATCAAGCGCTAGTCGGCGATAAGACTATAATTTTTAGACTTTGCGATAGTTTAATGTATACGGACATGTGCAAGTCCTCTACTAACCACGTTATCGACCGCGGAATAAGTCTACATAAGCTAATAAGACTAATAACTTTATCGCTTGGCGGAGAAGGTTACCTAAACTTTATGGGCAACGAATTCGGTCACCCCGAGTGGATAGACTTTCCAAGAGAAGGAAATAATTGGAGTTATTTTTATTGCCGTCGTCAATGGAATTTGGTGGATAATCCCGACCTTAAATACGAGTATCTTCTTAATTTTGATAACGCTATGATTAGCCTAGAGAAAAAGCGCAAGATTATGAACGCTTATCCGCAAAGTATCTTTATCGATAACGACAAAAAAGTGCTCGTTTACGAGCGAAACGGAATTATTTTCGCACTCAATTTCCACCCCGTTAACTCTTACGAAAATTACGTTATAACCGCGCCGGCGTCGTCAAAATACAAGGTTATTCTATCGACCGACGAAAACGCGTTTGGTGGTTGGGATAGAATTTCAAAAGAAACCATCTATTCCGCAAACAAAAAAAATAATCGTCAATTTTCTATTTATCTTCCCGCAAGAACGGGATTATGCTTAGCAAAAACCAAATGATTTTATATTAGAAAAGCCGAAACCATTTTGGTTTCGGCTTTTTATTTATTTTTATTTTTAACAGTTTTTAATAAGTCTTATATAAAATTCAACAGTTTTTTGCGCCTCAACGATTTTAATTCTTTCGTTGTTGCCGTGAACGGTTGCCCTCTCTTCGTTCGAAAGAGCCATTGGCGAAAATCTATAAACTCTATCGGAAATCTCACCGTAATAACGGCAGTCTGAACATTGAACCATAAGATATGGCGACACGGTAACGTTATCCCAAACTTCTTTAATAGCGGTCTTTATTCTATCAAAGCCTACGGTGTCCGTTCTAGAAATTCTACTAGGCTCGATTTGGTTTAAAACTGAAAGAACTATTCTATCGTCGTCAATAGTCTTTTTAACCGTCTTAATTAAATCGGAAGTACTTTCTAACGGATTTATTCTACTGTTTGAATAAAATTCCGCTACCGCTGGAAGAACGTTTATTCCTTTACTACCTTGTGCCATCGTTACGGCAAGCGTAGTTCTAAATAAAGCGTTCATTTCTCCTCCGCTTTTTTTAGAAATCTTACTTAAAAGTCCCTTAAACAACCACAAGTTGCTAAAGATCATTCTATAAAGGAAGGTAGAACGTCTACCAAGTGTGTCGAACATCTTCTTAACCGGATCGCTCATTTTCATCTTGAACGGGTTTTTGTCAAGTTTCACACACGCTTTAGAGAGTACCGCTAAAGGTGAATCGGGCTTTGGCGCGGACGCGTGCCCTCCGTTAGACTTAACGGTATATTTTATATTCATCATGCCTTTTTCGGCAATTCCGACCAAAGCGCACGGCTCTTTTACTCCTGGGAAAACGTTACTAACGACCGCTCCACCCTCGTCTAAAACGAGTTCGGGCGTGATACCGCGTTCCTTAAAGTAATTCATTATATTTATTGCGCCTTTGCCGTTAATTTCTTCTCCACCTGAGAACGCCAAATATACGTCAGCATTAGGAGTAAAACCTTCTTTTATTAAATGGTCAACGGCAAACATTGCGCCGTTAAAGGTTTGTTTGGTGTCTAATGCCCCTCGCCCCCATAAATATTCGTCCTCTATAATAGCGTCAAACGGAGGCTTTTTCCAATCGCTTTCTTCTACCGATACCACGTCATAATGGGACATAAAAATGCTTGGAGCGTTATCCGTTTTGCCTTTCCACTTAAAGAGTATTCCCCTATCTTCGAACGGAATAAATTCTAGCGTTTTATATACGTTCGGATAGAGAACGGGAAGGGAATCAATAAGTTTTTTAAACTCCTTTTCGTCTTCTTTTTCGCTATCTACGTTTGATACAGTTTTGCACTTTATCAAACTTCTTAAGCACTCAACCGCTCTATCCTTATCAAAATCAATCTCTTGAATTTGAACGGGTTCTTCTTTTTTCGGCTTAAAACACGCCGTTCTAATAAGTATTACGGCAATTAGCGTTAAAAGTATCGCCCCTACGCCGATTAGTACATATACCCACCACATATTTCACCTTAAATTACTTAGTTTTCCTCTTCTTTCGCGTCTACGAAAGTTCCTTCATCGCTAGTCTTTTTGTTTAGCAAGCCTTTCTTATACATGATTCTTGAAACGCCGATCGTGAAGAGCGCACTTACGGGAACCATGATTCCCACCGTGCCTTCGTTGAGCGCAGGTACTGCAATAAATAATATCAACATTAGCGCTATCGGAGCAATCGCGATCTTCCAGTTCTTAGAGACAAATACAACGCCTAACGCACCGAATAGTGCAGGTAATAATTGATTAAATGCAGGTTCTAACACGGGACTCGATAAAACGGGCGTTAACGGTACTAAAAGTATTACGCCGATAATGATTATTACCGTCGTTACGATTGAGGATACTGCAATCGATATGGTAGATATAATTTCGCCCTCTTCCGTACTTGACTTATAGCCCGAATTTTCAAGCACTTCAAGTGCACAAGGGAGCTTTAAGTTTGAAATATTGCCCGTTACGAAAGATAGATAACTTCCGCCAGCGCCAAGCATAGGCACGTAGGTTATTACTTCTATAATCCCTACCGCCCAATACATCGGAAGAGTAGCAAGTAAGCCTTTAAGTAATCCGTTCCAGTCGGGAACTGCGCTAAATATTATACATAAAATTATCGGGAAAGCGATAAATATGCCCGCCATGGTGTAATTCCATATCGCTCCGTCACGATGAACTTGTTCTAAATACGTTCTTTCTTTTTTCATGACCATACCCCCCCCTTAAATCATCAATGCGATAGCCATCGCCGTTTGAACGGGCTGAGTTCCTAGCCAATTCGTTAAAGGTATAGCCATAACCATACCAAAGACCATACTTACGGGAAGAGCGTAGTCACTTATCCAACGCCACTTGGTCACCTTCTTAAGTAGCCCACAAAGGATCATCATTACCGCTGAAGATAACATTACCAAAACAGGAACGAGCGCCCACGTTCCACCGCTAAATACTGCGGCAAAATCGCAGAACACGAATCCTAAAAATGCCGAAATCATACCGATAAACAATGAATTTTGGAGAATCTCTACCCAGTTTTTATCCTTTTTACCAATATTTACCATACCCTTTTGGAGCTTTTTGCCAATTAACGGAACGAGTATTATTCCCGCCAAAATAGATATGGTCATAACGAGAAGTACGGTAATAAACTGACTTGCGTTAAGCACGATTCCATCGCCAAGTTTCATACCCATTCCACTTAGGGCGTTTTGCGCGGCAACCGTTTCGTATGAAAGTGAGCCAACCACGCTTAGTCTATACCAAGGAAGTGGTATGCCTAAACTTTGTGATAAAGTTAGCACGCAAATTATAATTGAAATCGCAGGCGCAATCGTGAATACGATTGACGTTATTATTGCCTTTCTTATCTTTTCCTTGGGCATGTTTAATTTTTTTGCCCTTTTTAGCGCTCTTATCATAAAGAATACCGCTTGACCGAATACTGCGCCTATGATAAGTGCAACGATTAGGTATATAACCCAATGGTTAGTACTAAATGCCATTTATTCTTTCTCCTCCGAGTTTTGTTTTTCGTTAGTTTCTTTCTTTTTTATATTCTTAAAAAAATCTTTAACCGTTATGAAAAATTCTTTAACGTTCTTAAAATTAAATATCAAGCAAAGTAATAGTGGCACAAGTGTAAAGTAAATTATTACACCAGGCAACATCCAAAATAACGGCCAATACTTTTCTTGGCCAGCATATGCACCGTACGGCACAGTCTTCATAAAAGACGGCGTAAATATTGCAAAAATCGCAGCAACCGCGTCTGTCGGTCCCCATATTAAAGATGGATTGTGGAAGTTAATATTCAACATATCGTCGTTTCTTAACGATATAATACCAAGTTCGCTTTGCAATATTTGGTTAACCATTATAAACGATAGCATTGCTAGGATACATAGTGGCGTTCGCCAAATTCTTTTAACGTCTAACTCGTGAAGTCCTAATAATACGGTTAACATGGGCGCGGCTATTATGATTATGTGGCAAATATAAAATCTCCACAAATCAAAGGTTAGAACGCTTTTATCGATTGCCTCGGTTGGATATAGAAGCGCTAAAAAACCCGAAATCACTCCAAGATAGAACATATAATCTTTTGCCGTTTTAGATTTTGATAGAAATATAAACGGAAAAAATAGCACGCTCGTCGCACACACGTTGATAAACCAAACGTTCTTCAATGCGTAATCGGTATCAGTACTATAAGGTGGGAATAAAAGTTTTAGAAAATGAAGTGCTAGATTGAAAAACAGCATTCCACCAAGCACTATTTTCTTTGTTTTATCAGTCTTATTTTTCAATAAGAAATATAATCCCACGATAGTGCCAGAGCCTAAAGCAATAAAAAATAAATACCAAACATTAAATAGTCTTACCATTAGTTTCTCTCTTTCCTTGTTATTTGTCTTTGGTTATAAGTTTTACCCTTTAAGGTGTTTTTATTATTATACCACCTATCGCTAATTATTTCAATACAAAATTAAAAAAAGCGCTCTTAAAGAACGCTTTTTCTTAAAAGATTTTTGTTAACGTTTTCGTCCGCATTTTGCGCAAAACATTGCACCGTCAACGTACTTTTCACCACAACTTGGGCAGAACTCTAAATTTGACGTTTCACACGATTGATCGCTTACGCATTGGCAAGTCACGGGCGTTTTAACTTTTACGATAGACGGAACGTTTCCTTTTACGGCAAATAGCAATATGGAAATTGCCGTTAATACGACACTTACAACTAGTAAAATCGTAAGAAGATCGTCAGTTCTCCCGTTCACTGCGTCATACATCAAAAAGTGATTTAACAGCACGAACGCCGATTCTATGAATGAAAAAACGACGTACGCCACTACTACGCCCTTTTTCTTAAAACCTTTGCAAGAGCTTGCAATTAATACGCTTGAAAAAACTATCATCGGGATATAGCACACAAAAGTAACAACTAATCGAATAATGCCCGACGTATACATCTTTAATAACTCAAAATACGTAAACGACTCGACGATATAAATAAACAAATAAAAAGTTATTAGAATAAATACGATAGGAACTAATATGGTAACTCTTTGTTCATTTTGGAAACCTAGCATATATACTACGAGTATTACCATCGGCGATAGTTTAAGTAGAAATAAAAATATTTCCTTAAAACTCGAAAAAGTCGTTCCGTATTGTGCGTGCGAATAAATTCCGCACAAAAAAGTAAAGGATAAGGCAATTATCCCAACGACAATCGCAGACATGCTTCTCTTGTTTGCTTGTAAATTGTTTGTGTTTTCCATGTTTTTCTCTCCTATTATTTTTTTTCATTATATCATAACTTTTTCTTGCACGCAATATCTTTTTTTAAATTTAAAACGTCCTCTTAAGCGTAGTTCTTTTAATCATTTAGCGCCGTTTCCCCTTGCAAAAGATATGAAATTAGAGTATAATGTACTTATAAATAAAATTTAAGCACGTTTTTATGCTTTAAGGTTACTATTGGCGAAATTATGAAGATCGGCAAGAAAATAAAAAAACTGAGAACTATTAATAATATGACTCAGCAAAGTTTTGCGGATAAGCTCGGGGTTCACAACCAAACGGTTTCTAAGTGGGAAAGAGAAATCGCCGAGCCGGATTTTGCCATGCTTGGATTTATCGCTAATGCACTTGCCGTTTCGCTCGAAGAACTTTTAGACGTTCAAACGGATAAGCCTATCGTTAACGGCGTTTTCGATACAGTTAAAATGGGCAACACTATTAGACTTTTTAGAACGCACCTAAATCTAAGTCAAAGCGAACTTGCCACTAGTCTTAACACGTCGTCCGATATAGTTTCTAAATGGGAACGAGGTTTCGTTTGTCCGGACGTTGATAAACTTATATTACTTGCTAGCATTTTTAATATCTCCCCTTCGGCTCTCTATTTTGGACAAGCCAAACCCGTAAAAACAACGATCGTAGTTAAAAACAAAGCACAAAAGCGAACGATAATAATTATATCTATAATATGCGCGCTCGCAATTTTAATTTCTTCACTTCTAACCGTATTCTTAATGAAAGATAACGGCGACGGCGAAGTTCCAAACGATAACCCGTCGGGCGATCAAGTCGAAACTATCCCCGATACTGAAAACAATCCAGATTCTGGCAATAATCCTATAACTCCTGAAGAACCAAGCGAGACGACCTTTACATCGCCACTAGATAATATTTCCGTTTATGAAGTTGATAAAAATCGTTGGTGCGATTTCCACGGCCGATTTTGTTTTAATAGCGGCGTATATTTAATTGCAGACCTTAACGATACCGTATATTCGATAATGGACGGGATGGTTATAGAGTACGTCGATTTTAAGTTCCCCTATAACGAAGACATAGAAAATATAGGCGGTAAAATCGTAATTCAAAACGGAGATTACGTTTGTACTTATTATTCGGTTATAGCCGTTTCTGACCTTGCCGTTGGTAGCGTTATTAAAAAAGGCGACGTGCTCGGAAACGTCGGCAACCACTCGAAAATCTACTGTGAACGCGCTTTCCCTTCGCACGTACTTTACGTTACGCTTACACTTGACGACGAATATTTAGACCCATTTGAATATTTTATTCAAAAATAAAAACTTGCCTCTCGGCAAGTTTTTTTATTTTGATATTCTATAACCTTTTTGCGTTTTATCGTATATTACTTCAATTAGATAATTTTCCCATAGGTACTCTCTTACAAGCGCTAGATGTCGCCTGAAAGTAGGAATTGAAATATTATAGCTTAAACAAAAAAAGTTGATAAAGACCGTTTGACCACTCTTTAGGCTATCGTATAATCTCAAAACTACATAACTCTTACTCACTTTTTTATTTTTTTGAAAAAGCGCTTTTTGTTTCTCCTTGATTTTTATCATACGTACGTTTTGACGTAAAAAGAATATCACTTTTTGATAAACTTTTGTACAACCAGTTTTTATTTTTTCGTAGAAATTTAGGCTTAATTTGTGGAAAAGTTGTGTAAGTTCTTATTATTGCTCGTCTTTATTTCCATCAGAACTTTCCGTTGCTTTTGGAATTACGTCGTCTAGCGTAACCGTTTCTTCTTCCTGAGGCTTGTTTTCTTCTACGGTATTAGCTGAGGTTTGCTCTTTTTTCTTGGGAACAACAACCGATATTGCGCCTATGCTTACGCCAAGCGCTACGAACATTCCGTATGACAAACCAAATTCTACCCAAATTCCACTAACGAGTAGCCAAGTAGACCAAGTTATGATAAATGAGAATACTATAACTCCAAGGTTTAAGATAAACATTAAGATTAATGCGTATACGGCGAGTTTTTCACTTTCAACGTTAAATAATTTTTCGGGGAAAGAACTGATTTTGCCGTATTCTTTTAATAGTGCTAATGCACCAAAAATAATCATTCCGATTCCAAGTAATAAAACTAATACTTGACAGAACGACGCCAATACTCCACCAAAGCCAAACGACCACATATTCATCATTTGGTATCCGCTTCTGCTAAAGGTAACCGTATAATACAAATCGGGCACGTATTCAGTTAAATAATCAAACGCAAAAACTATAAAGTTTATTACGCCCACTGCGATACACATTGCATAAGCAAGTCTTCTTTTTGCCTTGTCATCCATTTCTCTTTTCTCCTGAGTGTTTTGATTTTATAAAAAATCTAAAGAAACTATATCAAACGGGTGTATCAATTTTTGATAATGCAAGAGAAAAAAACACATTTCTTATAAAATTTTTATGATTTTCGTATTTACCCAAGTAATCGAAACATTTTAAAAGCAAAAAAGACACCAAACGGTGTCCTTGATCGTGGCGGAGAAAGAGGGATTCGCTTCTCTCGAGCCTCCCGATAAATGGTGGGTGTCCACCATTTAGTCCTACGGACAAATTTGCAAAGCAAATTTTCTCCTAATTCGAATCCCTCTAATTACACAAAACAAAAAACCTAAACCGAAATTGGTTTAGGTTTTCCGTGGCGGAGCGTTAGCTTTGAAATCCGAATAGTTTAAATAATAATGTCAATCTATTAAAAATATTTATCATAATCTTCGCAAAACAATAAATTGTCTATCACAACCTGTTCTGCTATTTCTTTATAAAACTTTGGCATATCCTCACATGAAGACATAAAATCAATCGATTGTCCGAAAATAAATTCGCCATCTTCATACTCTATAAATATTTCATCAGGCGTTGCATCGCATATATATTGCTCATATTCAGTAGATATTTTTACAGGTAAAATCGCTTGTGCTTTTTCCAAAATCTCTAGTACACACTCTTTTCCTATATTCTTATATTCACTTATTTTAACTTGGTTGTATTACAACATTCCTTTAGCGATTTCTTCTTCCGTAGGATTTCTAAAACCTGTCCACCAAATTTGACCATTGTTTTTAATGGTAATTTTTTGTTTCATTAAATCGCCTGTTCTAAAACGAATTAGCCCACCTTTTTCAGCTGAAATGCTTAATTTTTTTATTTTTCTTTGCATAACAAAACCCCCATTAAACAATATTAAAAATCTAACATTTTAACCGAAAGTTGCAAAACTTTTTTGCCCATAGAAATATGTTTGTTTTTTACTATGGCTTTTAATTCTTTGCCTGCAGTCAATAGGTTATAAGGGATTTTTTCTTCGCCCTCGTATAGTTCTCCGATACGATGTTCATCAAAATAAACACCAACACTTGTACTTCTATAAGCCATATTGTCTGCCTTAAGACACAAAGTATCGTTTTCTTTTATTTCAATAAAAATCACGTCAGAACACAATTCATTTATATCATTAACGTAATAATCAAGCAAGGGTATTTCTTTTTTTAACGGCTTTATAATTTCGCCAAGCGACTTTTTATCTATTTCAGCAATTAGGTTACCATTTACTTTTATCAACTCATTCATATTAATTCAACAACTCCTTTTGAATATTAAACTCATTTAATTTTTCTAACAACTCATCTAAATATGCCTGATATTCTTCTATATCTGATTCTAATTCTTCTTTTTTTCTTTCTATTGCAAGATTGTCATCTAGTATAAATTTATATCTATACGGGTCATTAGAAACAATAGCTTCAATTTCATCTTCTATTTTATAAATTTTTTCTTTAATATTTTCAATATCAAGGGTTATTTCTTCACCATGCTTTTTAAGGTATTCTGCTACTAAAATTTCAGCTTCTTCTAAAGCTTGTAAATCATTACATTTATATGCAGTCTTTACTCTTTCCCAAAGTTCCATAAGCTCTAAATCATTAGCAAAGTCACTATGCAAGTCAGGATGAATACTCATTGCAATTCTTTTATACTTTTTCTTTATAAGTAATAACTCGTATTCTGAAATTGCCTGTCCTTTTTCTCTAGAAATTTCATGAATAGTTTGTAATTCCTCATAGTATTCGCTAAGTTCTTTATCAACTTCTTCCTCTATAGGTGAGAGAAATATCACGTCTTCGCCACGATTCTTTTTTGCTTGACAAATAGAAATGATTTTTTTGTTTTTGATACACTCTATCTGCAATGAAAATCTTTTTTCAAGTAATTCGCCAAACGTTTTTACATAATCAATATAGGCATTCATTTCATCTTTTTTAAGTTTATCTCTTTTTAAGATTAAACTCTTAAAATAATCCAAACTATTTTCTTGTCCTACAATATCAATTTCTTTTTCGTTAAAAAACATTATATAACCTCCACGTAATCAACGTTATGCAACCATTCATAAAACTTTTTGCCATCAATACTTGCTTTATTGAAAAATTCTTTTGCGTTTTTATAATATTTATTCTTAAATTTAACCATACAATATCCGTTCATATCAACAGATTCAACTTTATATTGTTTTCCATTTGCAAAAAACATTGCTTTTGCAGGTTTCTTCAACAAATATAATAAATCGTAAATATCCATATCGTTTTCATCAAACGGAATCATTGAATAAATAATATCTAAAATTTCAGGCATTCTACTAATTTCTAAAAAATGAAATCTTCTTGAATCATTAAGGTCTTGAGCCCTATAAGCATTATGTAAACATTTTGCTTTGTCGCCTTTTTCTTTATAAATTTTCGCAAGTTCTACAAAGGCAAAATCTATGCAAGGTAAAACTCTTTTCCCTCCAGCAGAAATAAATTCTTCGGGAATACTTTCAATCATTTTTACATATTTATTGTAGTTCTTTTTTACATGTAAGCCATTTTTGAACATTAACGCTCTATAATATCTGCTACGCATATTCCCAAGTTTTTCTGCGTGATAAAAATACCTATACGCTTTTTTATAGTCAGGCGAAACACCGCCATCGCCATAAAGATATTTTTGTCCGATTATATCCAAAATAATTGGTTTTGTGGTATATTTAAATTTTTCCACTATTTTGTTGCCTAATCCCAAATTTTCTAGCTCTGTACAATACATTTCTTGATAAGTAGCATCACTAGACCAACCTTTTTTTGAAACCTGTTCTAGTGCATTAAAATATATAGAATAGTCTTCTTTTGGAAGTTCATCCAAACACCATTTTCTTACTATTTCTTTATTTAATTTAATTTTTTCTCGACGCTCATCTGTCATAACAGATATATCTGCCAAATATCCACCATATTCTAATTCATCATATATTTTTTTCCAATTACTCAAATCAGGCATCTTTCTTTTAACGCAAATTTCATCAAAAAGTTGTAGCATTTCTTTTTTTCTAACCGAACAAGCATATACATAATGGTTATTAGGTCCATCAATACGAATTTCTACATCGTAATAATTTAATTGATAAAAACTACTTTCTTTAATTGTTTGAAAAAACACGATTGTATCTTTATTAAAATTCGATTTTCCTTCCGACCAATCTGGAATCGGGTCAAAAAAATCAATAATAACATAATCATTAATATAGTTTGTCATGTTGTTGAGCTTGTTTTTTATTCTATCAACTTTTTTTTGATTACACTCTTCGCCGTTTAGCAACTTAAAATATGAACCTTCCGCTGTAATAACACAACCTTCACAAAGCATTTTAGTTACCTCCTTTACGCCTACATTATATATATTATTCGTGACAAACGTTTGTCATATTTAAAAAGTTTTTTAGAAAATTTTAAAATAAAAAAGCAAACATCTCCGAGTGTTCGGATTTGTTTGCTCTTGGCGGAGAGCGAGGGATAAATCTCCGTTGCAAAGCAACTGCGATCCCCTTGCTCATCAAAGAATGCCCGTCATATGACGGGCGCACCTAAAGGTTCTCATCCTCGCTCTTTTTCCAACAACGAAAAAAGGACACCTTTTGGTGTCCTTATTCGTTGGCGGAGAGCGAGGGATTCGCTTCTCTCGAGCCTCCCGATAAATGGTGGGTGTCCACCATTTAGTCCTACGGACAAATTTGCAAAGCAAATTTTCTCCTAATTCGAATTCCTCTACAAACTACAACAAAAAAGTCTAACCCAAACTCCGTTCGGATTAGACTTATTTTGGCGGAGAAAGAGGGATTCGAACCCTCGCTACGCTTTTCGCATACTACTCCCTTAGCAGGGGAGCCCCTTGAGCCTCTTGGGTATTTCTCCAACTCAAGTTTTTTTATTTTCAAGCGTTTTATATGTTACCACAATTTTTCTCCTTTGTCAAAGTTTTTTTACGCCTTTAACTAATTTTCCTCATTTTCTTTGTTTTCTCTTACTTTTCCCACTACAACCTTCCCTCTTATACCTTTATATCTATCCGTGCTTAGTCTTATTTCTCGCTTTTTCCCTTTGTCGTCTATTACGATTATTGAGCCTCGGCTTTTTAGTCCCTTACTCCCATATTTTATTATTTTACTCTCACCCTCCATTAGTTCGGGATATTCGCCCTTTTCGTCAATTACGATCTCACTTTCGGGCGCGTCAATTTCTTCTAGTATCTCGCTCTTCCTTATCACCCTTTCTTTCATCTTTTCGCCCATAATCGTTATACTTATTTTATCCCCATCCGCTTTTGCCGTTATTATTATTGGATTTTTTGTGTTGTTAACAAATTTTAGATCGGCGTAGCCCGAATTGACCATAGCGTCAAATGATGGTGAAACGTATCCTACTTTTAGCGTATGCGCGTGTCTTTCCGTCACTTTTAACCCCGCAAGCAAAACCGCGTTATAAAGCGTTGTTGAAACTTGGCAAACTCCACCTCCAACACCGTCAACAAACTCGCCGTTAACGATGATTTTGGCGTTCTTAAAGCCGTTTTTTTCCGTTCTTTCCCCAACCGTTTTGTTGAAAGAAAATTCTTTATCCACGTCCACTAAAGTCTTATTAAGTTTTTTTATGGCAAGCTCCACGTTGTGTTTTCTTTCAGCAAGAGAAGACGAATAATCGGTTGAAAAATCTGACCTTACGGTTATATCCTTAGGATTTAATCCGTAAAAAGGCATGGCGAAAACGTATACCGAATTTATTATAAAAGCAGTATAAACTAAAAGAGCTATCGTGATTAAAACGAGAATTTTTTTTACGCCGTTTTTCGACCTTAATTGCATTTATATATTAGTTTTCGTATAATACGTCTTTTAATACCCTCATATAACTTTTTTAATATTTCGATATTTAATTTCCTTAATACTTGATTTATTATATCTATCGTGTTATAATACTTTAAAATTTTTAGGAGGCTAGAATATGAATATCGTTCATATGAGATACGCCGTAGAAATCGCCAACACACGCTCGATTAGCAAGGCTGCTAAAAACCTTTACACTTCTCAACCCAACCTTAGTCGCGCTATAAAGTCTCTTGAAAACGACCTTAAAATTAAAATTTTTAGACGCTCTGCCAAAGGTATCGAAATCACTATCGACGGAGAAGAATTTTTACTTTACGCTAGAAACGCTCTCGCTCAAATCAAGAAAATCGAATCGATTTACGAAAAACGCAACGAGAAAAAACTCCGACTTTCAGTTTCCGTGCCTAGGGCAAGTTATTTCTCTTACGCTTTTTCGGATTTTACTAAATCTCTCCCATCCGAAGTTCCCACCGAAATAGTCTATAAAGAAACTAACTCTATGCGCACCATTATAAACGTAGTTAAAGAAGAATACGATCTTGGCATAGTTAGATACCAAAGTACGTTTGAAAAGTATTTTAATTCTCTCTTTGACGAGAAAAAATTGAACTACGAGGTGCTTAACGAGTTTAGTTACGTTTTAGTCGTTTCAAAGGATAATCCACTCGCTCAAAAAAGCGAAGTCGTCGTTGAAGATTTAGAGCCTTTCACCGAGATTACGCACGGCGACCCGTACGTTCCCTCTCTCCCTCTTATCGACGTTAAAAGAGCAGAGCTTTCGGAGTTCGTTAAAAAGAGAATAATGGTTTTTGAACGTGGCGTTCAATTTACTCTTTTAGAGCAAGTTCCTAACACGTTTATGTGGGTTTCACCCATTCCGCCTGATCTTTTAGACAAGTATAATCTCGTTCAATTAAAGTGTAATTTCTACACGAAAACTTATCGCGACGTGCTTATTTATCGCAAAAAATACCACCTAACGAGTTTAGACCAGGATTTGATTAAAATGATCGTTGACTCTAAACATAAATATTAATTTAAAATTAAAACTCCTAGCCATACGGCTAGGAGTTGATTTTTTTCATTTATTCCTAAATTACATTAAGTTAATCATTAAGCTACATGCAAGAACGATCATAACTAACGCAATAGGATAGGTTGATGCGTATGAACCTGCAACGTCTTCAGTTTCTGCAGTACTGATAAGAGTTCCTAATGCAGGAGTACTCGTCATACCGCCAGTGATTGAACCAAGACAGTTGAGTAAAGGTAATTTCATAACCTTTCCGCCAAGGATAAAGCCTACGATCATGGGGAGCGTGGTCATTACCGCGCCACCGATAAAGCCCCATAGGATAAGCATTGCGATCGAGCTGTTTTCTTGAATTTGGTATACGAGTTCAACACCGCCTGATACGCCAGCACCGATAAGGAAGAGCATTAAACCAAGTTCACGGAGAACTTTTGCGCTGTGTGCAGGTACTTCTAATGAAAGTTTGCCGATTCTACCGAAGTGACCAAATACTAAGCACATAATGAGTACGCCACCAGTAGTTCCGAGTGAGAAGGTTGCTCCGCTATATCCTGCGCCGGTTAGAGGAATTTTAATTGCGCCGAGCAATAATCCACAAACGATTGCAAGTGCTAAGGGCATTAAACCGAATTCATCACATTGGAAAAGCTTTTTAGCGGGTTTTTCTTCTTTAGCTTCTAACACTTCGGGTTTTAATAATCCTCTTTCGTGATCCATGTTTGCCTTTAAGAATTTGGGCATCAATTGAACGAATAATACTACGCCGATTACACCAAAGGGATATGCTACCGCGTGACCAAGCGTTACTAAACCAGATTGAGTGGTTACTTCAAGTGCAGCAGAATAACCAGGAGTGGTAGTTAATGCGCCCGATAAAACGCCTGCCGAGAAGTCAGGGCCGATTCCGGGGATTAACGCAAACGATACCGCAGCGATCGTTCCAACTAAAATGATTACAACGCCCATTAAAATATAAGTCTTAAAGTTTTTAGCAAGGTCTCTAAAGAACTTAGGACCAGCGATAAAACCAACTGAACCTACGAATAATACTAGACCGATGTTTTGAATTACCTTACTGTAATACAAATTGTTGGTTGAACTAACCGTAAGATTAAAGCTACCGATAATAGGCAAATCAGACGGAATAAAAAAACATGCAATACCGAATAAAATTGCAACGATAAACACGCCTGCAGTTCCGAGTGATACGCCCTTAATGGTAATTCTACCGAGTAAATAGCCAAGCGCAGTAACGATGAAAATACCACCTAAAAGCGCAGGAATACTGAACACTTTATTGATGGCAGCGCCCTTTGAAACGGCACTATATACACACCACGCTACAATTGCCGCTACGATTACTAACGCAATGGTAATTATAAGCGGTTTTTTGCTTTTCTTTGTGTTTTCCATTTTTTGTCTCCTAAAAAGATTATTTCATCAATTCCCTTATTACATACTTAGTCCCGACTGCTAAATTTTAGCAATCGGGATTGTTTTTTCCTATCTAACTATTAGATATTGGGTTGTTTCGTGTAGTTAGGAAGAAGTTGAGGTGAAAGTTTGGTGGGCTTTAAGCCTGCTTTGTCAAGTTCGTTCTTAAAGTCGTTTACGTGTGATAACGTAAGTTTACCAACCTTAACGCTCTTGCACTTTTCACCTGCGCTCTTACCTGCGTTTCTACCGAATACGATGATATCTAAGAGTGAGTTACCCATTAGACGGTTTCTACCGTGGATTCCCCCTACTGCTTCGCCTGCTACGAAGAGGTTAGGAACGGTCGTACTCATACCGTCTGCGCTAATATCTAAACCACCGTTTTGATAGTGGAGCGTGGGATATACTAAAATAGGATCTTTTCTAATATCGATGCCGTATTTTCCGAACATTCTAAGCATTGCGGGAATACGCTTTTCGATAGTGCCTTCACCACCGATCATTTCGATCATAGGAGTGTCTAGCCAAACGCCTTCACCATCAGTCGTCTTGATACCGTTGTCACGCTTTTTGCATTCTCTAATGATAGAAGATGCGGTAACGTCACGCGTTTCAAGAGAGTAAACGAAGGCTTCGCCGTCTTTGTTAACGAGTTGTGCGCCGAGTGAACGAACCTTCTCGGTAACTAATGCACCGAAGATTTGAGTGGGTTCTGCAACGCCCGTGGGGTGATATTGAAGGGTGTCCGCATAGAGAAGTTTTGCACCAGCTCTATATCCTAATACTAAGCCGTCCGCCGTTGCGCCGTAGTGGTTAGAGGTCGGGAATCCTTGATAGTGAAGTCTTCCTGCACCGCCCGTTGCAATAACAACCGTTTTAGCTTTTGCAACGAAGATATCTTTGGTTTCCATGTTCATGAGAACTGCACCTGCGCAGTTTCCATTTTCGTCTTTAATAAGTTCGATTGCAGAGGTAAAGTCTACTACGGGAATACCACGATTTAACACTTCGTCACGAAGAGTTCTCATGATTTCCGCACCTGAATAGTCTTTACAAGCGTGCATACGCTTTCTTGACGTACCACCTCCGTGAGTAGTGATCATCGTACCATCCGCGTCTTTATCGAACATTACGCCGAGTTCGTTGAGCCATTTAATAGCATCTGGAGCTTCGGTTACGAGCTTATATAAAAGTTCGTGTTTTGCTGCAAAGTGTCCGCCACCAAAAGCGTCTAAATAGTGGGTTGCAGGTGAATCGTTTGGCTTATCTGCCGCTTGAATTCCACCCTCAGCCATCATGGTGTTAGCGTCGCCTATACGAAGCTTAGTTACCATCATAACTTTTGCGCCCTTATTATCCGCTTCGATTGCTGCAGATGAACCTGCGCCACCGCCACCGATAACTAATACGTCTACGTCATAATCGGGGTTTGATAAATCAATATCAATATCGAGAACTCTCGATTTGCCTTGAAGAAGGTTAGCAAGTTCGTGTAAAACCTTTCCGCCCTTGTTAGGACCAACCTTTAATTCTTCGTATGCGCTATCGATATAGTCGGGGTGGTTTTCTTTTAATACGGTTTGCTTTTCGTCTGCCGTCATTCTTCCAAACAACTTAGAAAGTCTTTCTTGTCTGGTCGCTTCAACCTTTTTCATTGAAACTAATTGTTCTTCTGTATACTTATACATATCTTCCCCTCCTATTTCTCGATTTCTCTATTGTTATAGAGTTCTTTAAGTTCGTCGATAGGCTTATTCATAAGCGTTTCGATAAGTTCTTTATACTTGCCGTCTTCAATTTCTTTTACTCTATCTAAAAGATGAGCTGATTCGGGCGCGATATACTTGCCGTATAAACGTCTTGCAAGTTCAGCAACTTGGGGATGCGAAATTCCTGCAGGACAACGTGACGAACATACTCCGCACATTACGCAGTCGAAAGATTCTTCCGCACAATTAGCATAGTCACCACGTTGAGCGTATGCAATATATTGCATTACGTTTAAGCTTTGAGTACAAGCTTTCGTACACGCGTTACATCCTACGCAAGCGTAAATTTCAGGATATAATTGCATCATGATTTGTTCGGTGGGCTTAATCTTTTCTACGTCGTAAACTTCTTTTACGAGCGGGAAGAAAGGTAGCGTTGCTACGTACATGTTTTCTTCTACCTTAGTTTGGCATGCAAGACATGCGTGCAATTCTTTATCGCCCTTTATACGATATATGGTTGAGCATGCTCCGCAAAATCCGTTACGGCATCCGCAACCACGAACGAGTTGATATCCGGCATATTCCATAGCCTTCATAATGGTAAGGCTTTCGGGAACTTGATATTTTTTTCCGAATAAATATACGTTAACTTTATTTTCCATTGTTTTTCTCCTTATTAATACTCGTCGGGAAGTTTGTCTAGTTCGTCCATTCTAAATACCGGGCCGTCTTTACATACGTATTTTGACCCAACGTTACAACGTCCGCACTTGCCGATTCCGCATTTCATTCTTAATTCAAGCGTTGTGTAAACTTGTTCTCTATTAAATCCTAACTCACTTAATCCTTGTAACGTGAACTTAATCATTATAGGTGGTCCGCAAAGAACTGCCGTCTTATTCGGCTCGAAATTTAATTCTTTTACGTAGGTAGGAACAAATCCAACGTGTCCGTCCCAACCTTCTTGTTCACGGTCGATAGTTAAGTGTACGTTAACGCCCGTATCCGTTGACCATTCGTTGATGATTTCTTGATAATCAAGTAAATCGTCTTTACTTCTCGAACCGTAAACGATATCTATCTTTCCGTATCTATCGCGATAGTGTCTGCAATAGTTAATAACCGAGCGCAAGGGCGCTAAACCAACACCACCTGCAACGAATAATAGGTCTTTTCCTGCAAACACGTCGTCTACGGGGAAAGGATTTCCGTAAGGTCCGCGAACGGTAACGTTTTGACCAACTTCAGCTTGGTGCAACCAAGTGGTTAAACAACCGCATTTTTTGATTGAGAATTCCATATACTCGGTATTCGTGGGCGAAGAAGTGATTGAAAACATTGCCTCGCCTACTCCGGGAATAGAAAGCATTGCGCATTGACCGGGACGATGGTCGAAAAGTTTTTTTCCTTCGGGAGATACTACTCTAAACGTCTTAATGTCGGGAGTATCAATTCTTACGTCCGTAATCACGCCAAGTTTCGGAATTAAAGTTTCATTAATCATTTTCTTTTCCTCCGAGAGTTTTCATTACTTTTACGATATTCATCGAGATCGGGCACTTTGATACGCATCTACCACAACCTACGCAACTGAACATTCCGTCGTTATTAGTCGGGAAATATACGAGTTTGTGCATAAATCTTTGGCGGAAACGTTCTTTTTGTGAAAGTCTTGAGTTTCCGTGTGCCATAAGCGTGAAATCGCTATACATACAAGAGTCCCAACAACGGAAACGCTTTACGCCGTGTCCCGTATTGAAATCCTTAACGTCATAACATTGACAGGTCGGACAAACGAACGTACAAGTTCCGCAGCCTAAACATGATTCCGATAAAGTCGCCCATTCGGGAGCGTTAAAGAACTTTTCAGTCTTGTCCTTACCGAAAGCGTCTGCTTTTAAGTCGGCAAGGGGAAGTTTTTTCATAACCTCTTTAATTTCGGCTTTTTGTGCCTCAACCGCTTTATCGTCACCATCTTCGGTAACCGTATCTAATTTTTCGAGCAATTTCTTGCCTTTTTCGGTTACTGCATTTAAATAAATTTCTTTATCCGTTTTATAGCATTCAATATCCCCTTTAGGAGCTGAAGGATCAATGCCAAAAGTTTGACAAAAACACGTTTCGTTAGGACGAGTGCACGCCATTGACACGATTAATCCGTGTTCTCTCTTGGTTGAATAATAACTATCTTGGGGATCAACCAAGAATACTTTATCCAAAACGTCTAAACTTCTAACGTCACACGCGCGTACGCCGAACACTACGAAATCTTCTTCTACCGCTCTAGTATCGATAATTTCGATATTCTTTCCCTCGGTCTTAAATTCCATAAGGTTTTCAGTTTGCGGAAAGAAAAAGTCTTTTGCGCTACGGTTGGTCTTTAACGCGTCGCTCATTTTCATACCGTCTTCAAACGCCTTATAAACCGTTTGATTTTTATCGGTATCTACGGGAATATATAGTTTTGCGCTTTCTTTAATTTTGTTAAATAAAGCATTTAAATTTTCTAATGAACATTTACGCATATCAGTTATCCCCCTTTCTTACGGCGTCGCTCGGTTCTATATCTTCTTTAGTATAGTTTACGAGTGGAGCACGACTGCCTGCAGTTTCACCCGCTTGGTAGTCACCGTAAAATTCGTTGATATCTTTAATGAACTTTCTATTGAGTAAATGTAGCGGTATGTGTTGAGGACATACTCTTGAACATTCACCACAGTCGGTACAACGACCTGCAACGTGGAAAGCGCGGATAATATGGAACATCTTTTCTTCAAAGCTATTCGCGGGCGATTTGTTTTCTACGCCAGAGCTAGGATTATCGAATACGCACTTTTCGCAAGTACATGCAGGACATACGTCACGACAAGCGTTACAACGGATACAACGTGATAATTGATCTTGCCAAAAAGCGAATCTTTCGTCCGGCGTCATAGCCTCAAGTTTAGCTACTTCGTCAAAACGATTATTATCTAAAACGTCGCCGTCTTCGCCTAAAAGTTCGTCGTAATAAACGTGTTTTTTACTCTTACAGTTGATGCATCTTTCCGCTAAAACGTCAGATTTTTCAAGGGTTTTTTGACCATTGTATAAAGTTTCAACAACGATTTTATCACCTGCGGTTTCGATTGAAACGATACCGTCACCAACGCTGTTTTTAACCTTATTTTCGTCAACCATACCGTCGCAAGGAATACCTACTGCGTATACCTTTTCTTTGTCAAAACGATGTTCAGTTAAGAGTTGATTAAAACTGTAAGTATCGCAAGGTTTTAAGAAAACTAATACCTTGCCGTCTTCTTTTCTAGTTTCTTTTACTAGGTATTTAGAGAAGTTTGCTCCGCAAAAATCGCCGAACACGAAATCTTTTTCTAAGCTTTCTTTATTAGCGAAAACAGCAGGAGTTACGTCGTAAGAAAATTCACCTTTCTTCCAACCAAGAACTCTAGTTACCGTTCCGTTTGATAAGAGATCTACTGCTTTTTCAATAAGCTGCTCACGAGTTATTTTTTGCATCTTAAGTCCTCCAATCTCTTATTTTCTCCAAGCGACGTTACCTTTTCAACAAAGTCGTTCATGGTCGCCGCAAATTTTGCGCCTTCTGCCGCCGATACCCATTCAACTCTCGTACGGTCTCTTTCAATTCCTAGATAATCTAACATTGAGAATAAAGGCGCCATTCTTCTTCTAGTATAGTAGTTGCCCGACGTATAGTGGCAATCCCCTGGGTGACATCCGCAAATGATTACGCCGTCAGCTCCGCGTTGGAACGCGCGAAGTATGAACATGGGGTTTACTCTACACGAACAAGGAACTCTTATTACTTTTACTTCCGCAGGATAGCCAAGTCTGTTACTTCCCGCAAGGTCTGCGCCGGCGTATGAACACCAGTTGCAACAAAACGCTACTATTTTGGGTTTATATTCGTTTACTTGCATATTGCGTCTACCTCCGCCATGATTTGTTTACTTGCAAAGCCCTTAAGATCCATTGCGCCCGAAGGACATGCAACCGTACATGCGCCACAACCTTGACAAATCGCCTCGTTAACGCTTGCAACTCTTCTAATCGCAGTCGTTCTGTTGGGCATACGGAATTCTTTATCAATATAAGTGATCGCACCGTAAGGACATACTCTTTCACAAGACGAACATCCGTTACACATCAATTCGTTTGAATTTGCTACGCACGGGTTACCAGTTAACTTATCTTTTGCAAGAAGTCCTATAACCTTTGCAGCAGCTGCGCCCGCTTGTGACACCGTTTCGGGAATATCTTTAGGTCCTTGACATGCGCCCGACAAGAAAATACCTGCCGTGGGGCTTTCTACGGGACGAAGCTTGGGGTGCGCTTCGGTAAAGAAGTCGTTAGTATCCATACTTGCAGTAAGCATAGTTGCAAGCGGTCTTGCCGATTTATCCGGTTCAATTGCCGCCGCTAATACTACTAAGTCGGCTTCGATGTTTATTTGTTTATTTGCGATAAGGTCTGAAGCTCTAACCATAAGTTTATCGCCTTCAGGGGTTACCTTACCTACCATACCCTTTACGTAGTGAACGCCGTATTCTTCAGCGGCACGACGGTAGAACTCGTCAAAGTTCTTACCCGGCGTACGAACGTCGATATAGAACACGTAAACGTCCGTATCGGGATATTTATCACGAGTAAGCATTGCGTGTTTTGCGGTATACATACAGCAAATCTTAGAGCAATATTCCTTACCTTTTTCTGCGCATGACGCACAACGTGAGCCTACACATTGAACGAACACCAAGGTGTGCGGGTGCTTGCCGTCCGACGGACGAAGAAGTTTACCAGCGGTAGGGCCTGCAGCGTTCATAAGTCTTTCAAATTCAAGCGACGTGATTACGTCCTTTGATTGACTGTAAGCGTATTCGTCGAATTTTTCCATACTAATGGGATTAAATCCGGTTGCAACGACGATTGCACCATACTTTTCTTCAACGAATTCGTCCTTTTGCGTATAGTCGATTGCTTTAGCGGTACATACTTTTGAGCATACGCCACACTTGCCAGTCTTAAGCATCGTGCAGTAGTCCGCGTCGATAGTAGCAACCTTAGGTACTGCTTGAGCAAAAGGAATATAAATTGCACGGCGGTTGTCCATTCCAAGGTTAAATTCGTTGGGAACTTTCTTTTGGGGACATTTTTCGGTACAAAGTCCGCAACCCGTACATACGTCTTCTTTTACAAAACGTGCTTTTTTCTTAATTTTAACGTCGAAGTTGCCTACGAAGCCTTTAACTTCTTCAACTTCGCTATAAGAGAAAATTCTAATCTTCTCATGTTGAGCAACGTCAACCATTTTAGGTGTTAAAATACACGCTGCGCAGTCAAGCGTCGGGAAGGTTTTATCAAGTTGACTCATCTTTCCGCCGATGGTCGGCTTCTTTTCTACGATATCAACTTCAAATCCTGCGTCCGCAATATCGAGCGCCGTTTGAATACCAGCAATACCGCCACCGATTACGAGCGCGCGCTTGGTTACGGGGCTCTCTCCGGGGGTTAAAGGTGCGTTTAGGTTTACTTTAGCAATAGCCGTTCTTCCTAAAACGATAGCCTTTTCGGTGCCTTCAACCATATCTTTATGTATCCAAGAACATTGTTCACGGATATTTGCGATTTCAACCATGTAAGGGTTGATTCCTGCAGCTTGTGCAGTCTTTCTAAACGTTGCTTCGTGCATTCTGGGCGAGCATGAACATACTACGATTCCGGTAAGCTTGTGTTCTTTGATAGCTTCCTTAATCATTTCTTGTCCCGCTTGCGAGCACATATACTGATAATTGGCGGAGAATACTACGCCCGGTTCTTTCTTGAGCGCTTCTGCAACGGCAACTACGTCTACCGTTCCGGCAATGTTACTGCCGCACCAACATACGAATACTCCTATTCTTTGCATTTGTATCTCCTTTTTACTTCGTGTATTTCCTGAACGCGCTTACGATTGCTTGTTGAGGCATATCGTCGTCTATCTTTTCGGGAATATCGTTTGCAGTCATGTGATTATTGTCTTGCTTACGAATTACCGATAATCTTACCGCCTCAACGAGTTTTGCAGGTTCTACCCCACGCGGACATCTATCCACGCATGCAAAGCACGAAAGACAACGGTATATCGACTTTGAGTTAAGTAGCGGTTCTATATCTCCCGTTTCAACCAAGTATACGAATTGATGGGGATGATATTCCATTTCGTCATACGCAGGGCAAGTTCCCGAACATTTTCCGCATTTCATGCATTTTCTGGGATTTACTCCGCTACGACGAACAATTTCATCTCTTACGTTTTTGTTTTCCATTTGCCTACTCCTTGATTCCGAGCGCTTCAGCAAGCAGTTCGGTAAAATATACGACCGGAACGTCCGTTCCGTTCTTTTCTAAGTTGTATTTACATAAAGGACACGCCGTCACGATTACTTCAGCGCCTTGCGCTTTTGCGTTCGTTGAAACCTTTTGGCTCTTCTTTTTAGCGCTATCTTTATCCTCTAACGCAATGTATCCACCGCAACATTCGTTTCTTAACGCGTAAACAACCGGTTCTGCGCCGATCGCCCTTATCATGTCTTCCATAATAGTGGGGTTTTCAGGATCGTCCATTGCCATAACCTTTCCAGGTCTTAAAAGCAAGCATCCATAGTACGCACCGATCTTTTTGCCCGTTAAGGGATTTACTACCTTTTCCTTTAATTTATCAAAACCAACTTTATCGCGAAGAATTTCCAAAAGGTGTAAAACTTCGGTTTCGCCGTTATACTCTTTTCCGTCGCCTAAATTCGCTTTGTTATAAAGGTTAACGTGAGTGTTGAACTCGGCGTTATTCTTCATCGCGTCGTTAGTTTGCTTGATTACGTTATGACAAGCTGAACATACCGTAACTAAGGGTTGATCTTTTTCTTTTGCATCGATAAGCGCTCTTACTGACGATAATTTGGTTGCAATTTCATCCGTACTCGTTGTGAATACGCCACCGCAACATTGCCAGTCTTTTATTTCTTCAAGCGTTACGCCGAGAACTTCTAAACTTTTTCTAGCGTAAATATCGAGTTGTTTGGCTTTGGTTTTTAACGTACAGCCGGGAAAATAACTGACTTTCATCTTTTATGCTCCTATTAAACCATTTTTTCGGGGTGGAAAACTTCATCGAATTTTTCCGCCGTTAAGAATCCTAATTCTACGCACGCTTCTTTGAGCGAGATATTGTCTTTATAAGCCTTCTTCGCAGTCTTTGCAGCGTTTTCATATCCGATATAGGGATTGAGCGCCGTAACTAACATTAGCGAATTATGAAGGTTATGATCCATCTTTTCACGATTTGCTTTGATTCCTACCGCGCAGTTGTCGTTAAACGATACGATCGCTTCGGCTAAAAGTCTTGCAGATTGTAAGAAATTATAGATACATACGGGCATGAACACGTTAAGTTCGAAGTTACCTTGTGATGCCGCCATACCTACTGCTACGTCGTTACCCATAACTTGAACGGCTACCATGGTTACAGCCTCACATTGAGTGGGGTTAACCTTACCCGGCATGATTGACGAACCCGGTTCGTTTTCGGGAATAAAGATTTCGCCTAAACCGTCTCTAGGTCCACTTGCGAGCCAACGAACGTCGTTTGCGATCTTCATCATGTCGCATGCGAGTGCCTTAATTGCTCCGTGTGCGAACACGATTTCGTCTTTACTCGTTAACGCGTGGAATTTGTTCGACGCAGTAACGAACTTCTTACCCGTTATCTCGGTTACCTTTTCAGCAACTAAGGTGTCAAAACCTTTAGGTGCGTTTAAGCCCGTTCCTACCGCAGTTCCACCAAGTGCGAGTTCTGCTAAGGGTTTGAGCGAGAGTTTGATAAGTTCAACGTCACGTTCTAAGCTCGTTCTCCAACCGCTAATTTCTTGGCTGAATTTAACGGGGGTTGCGTCTTGAAGGTGAGTTCTTCCGCACTTAACGATACCTTCGTTTTCTTCTTCGAGTCTTTTAAAAGTTGCAATAAGCGTTTCAACCGCAGGGATAAGCTTGTCTTCTAAAGCAATTACCGCAGAGATGTGCATTGCAGTCGGGAAGGTGTCGTTAGACGATTGACTCATATTAATGTCGTCGTTGGGGTGGAGTATCTTTTCTCCCACGATTTCGTTACCACGGTTTGCGATAACTTCGTTTGCGTTCATGTTTGATTGCGTGCCCGAACCCGTTTGCCATACGACTAGCGGGAAGTGATCGTTAAGTTCGCCTGCGATAACTTGGTCACACGCTTTGCAAATCGCGTCAAGTTTTCTTTCAGTCATTTTTTCAGGACGAAGTTTTGCGTTTGCAAGTGCCGCAGCTTTCTTTAAAACGCCAAACGCGCGAGTGATTTCTCTCGGCATGATTTCAATGCCTACGCCTATTCTAAAGTTTTCGCTACTTCTTTGGGTTTGTGCCGCCCAGTATTTGTCTGATGGTACTTTTACCTCACCCATTGAGTCGTGTTCAATACGATAATCCATTTTGTGTTCTCCTTTTATTTGCCCAAAAAGTTCTTTTGCTTTTTTGACTTATTAAAAATATGTAATATCAACACACATTTTTCGCCATTTCACATTATACCAAAATATTTCGGGATTGTAAACGATTTACTATACTTATATTATCTATTATTTAATAAATTTTGATTATATACTTATATCAAAATAGTTATATCAACCCCTTCTTTTTGTTTTTTGCGCTTGAAAATAACTATTTTTTATACCTTTTACGACCATTTACGCTTGCCACACCGACTTTTTTATGATAAAATTTATCCTGTTTTAGAGGTTTGACGTGAAAAGTAGTAAAAGTAATTTTTCTTTCAAAAACGGAATAAAAGACGGTTTGCCGATCGGGCTTGGTTACCTTTCGGTGTCCTTTGCTTTGGGCGTTAAGGCTACGGCAGTGGGACTCCCCTTTTTTATGACCGTTTTTATGTCGATGACCAACCTTACTTCCGCAGGTCAACTAGCGGGAATTACGGTTATTGCAACACTTGGAACTTTTTTGGAAATATTTTTAACCCAACTCGTCATCAACGCAAGATACTTTTTAATGAGCTTTTCTCTCTCTCAAAAAATCGAGCCAAAAACTGGAGTTTTCTCTCGTTTATTTTACTCGTTTTTCCTAACTGACGAAATCTTTGCCGTTGCATCTTCAAAGCCCTATCCGCTAAACAAAAAATACTATTTAGGGCTTGCGATTTTACCCTACTTTGGGTGGGCACTAGGTACTCTTTTAGGTTCTGTTTTAGGCGAAGTATTACCAGTACGTTTTACCAACGCCTTAGGTATAGCTTTATACGCTATGCTCATATGTATAATTACTCCGCCGTCAATAAAAGTTAAGGGCGTTTTGCCTGCCGTTTTATTAGCCGCAGGTATTAGCTGTCTACTTAATTACGTGCCGACTTTTTCCGCTATTTCTCAAGGAATTGCCATCATAATTGCCGCCGTTATCGCGGCAACCGTAGCGGCGTTACTCTTTCCTATTAAACCAAACAAGGAGGAATCTGAGTGATGGATTTAGGTAAAATGGCGCTTATGATTTTGCTTATGGCGGGCGTTACGTTTCTTATTAGAATGATCCCGTTAACCTTCGTTAGAAAACGCATAAAGTCGACCTTCGTTTGCAGTCTTTTATACTATATACCTTTTGCGGTTTTATCCGCGATGGTGTTTCCTTACGTTTTATACTCGACGGGAAATTTCTATACCGCGCTTATCGGAACGATCGTAGCCATCGTCGCGTCGGCATCAAAACTCTCGCTTACGGTCGTTGCGATTTTAGCTTGTTTAGCAGTTTTTGGATCGGGATTTATTTTCTATTAAAATTACAAAAATTAAGGCGTTCGTCAAATTTGACGAACGCCTTTTTAATTTGAGTTTATAAAATAAATTTTTCTACGATACCCCACGTCCATACGACTAAAATTAGTACGGGAACGGCGTATTTAACGTATAATCTAGACCATCTGGGGAAAGATAGGCCTTTACCCTCGTTAGCCTCTTTCATAAAGTTTTCAAATCCCCAACCCTTTTTATCTAACGTACAGAATAATACGTAGATTAGTGATCCTATGGGAAGAATATTACTACTTACGATAAAGTCAGCAAAATCAGATATATCGCCGAAAACACCAAACGGTTTAAGTCCGCTTAAAACGTTATTGCCAAGCGAGCAGAAGATTGCTATTGCAAGTATGATCACGAGATTTATTAGGCATGATTTTTTTCTTGACCAACCAAATTTATCCGTGCCTGCGGCAATAATGTTTTCGAACACGCCGATAACGGTTGAGAACGCCGCAAAAATCATAAACAAGAAGAATATCGAGCCCCATACTCTTCCCCCCGGCATATTTGCAAATACGTTAGGTAGAGTTTCAAAAATTAAAGTGGGACCCGCGCCGTATTGAGCATTATTATATACCGCGCAAGCAGGAATAATAATTAAACCAGCAAAGAACGCAACGCCCGTATCAAGAGCCGAAATTAGCGTTGCTTCGCCAAGTAGTTTTCTATCTTTTTTGATGTAGCTACCGAATATCGCCATTGAGCCCATGCCGATAGAAAGCGTAAAGAACGCTTGCCCCATTGCCGCCATGACTACTTCGCCAAAGTTATTCTCGCTAAACATCTTCTTAAAGTCGGGCACGAGATAGTATTTTAATCCCTCGCCTGCCCCGTCAAGCGTAATTACGTAAACGGCGAGCACGACTATTATTGCTAATAGCATTATCATCATAACTTTAGTTATTCTCTCAACGCCGTTTTTTACGCCAAGTGAACAAACCAATATGCCCAAAACGACTACTAACGCCGTGCACCCTATTTGCGCCCAAACGTCACCCTTAAACACGGCAAGTTGATTTGATACCGCCGCTGCAGTTTGATTGACGAAATCGCCTCTAATCGTCTTGAAAAAATAAGCAAACATCCACCCCGTAATGACGGTGTAGAACATCATTAGTATATAGTTACCTATCGTTCCAACCCATCCGTAATAATGCCATTTAGTACCTTTGGGTTCTAACGTTTCAAATGATGCCGAAATACTCTTTTGACTCGCCCTGCCCACCGAAAATTCCATAGTCATAATCGGCAAACCTAAGCAAATTAAGAATACTAGGTATAAAAGTATGAACGCGCCACCGCCGTATTTACCCACTATATAGGGAAATCTCCAAACGTTGCCAAGTCCGATCGCGCACCCTGCCGAAATTAAAATAAAGCCGAGTCTTGATCCAAATTTTTCTCTCATTGTGCTTTTTTCCATAGTTTTTCTCCTATTTAACACAAGGAATTTTATCATAATTTTTACGCGTTGTCAATTCTACTTTTATATATACTTGACTAAATTAACGTATTCCCTCTAAAAAGGACTTTAATATTTTATTATGCACGCTTAATTTTACCTCTTAAAACAAAAAAGTAAAGGTTTTTCTCTGCTTTTTATCTTCTAGCATATCCTTGTAGAATACCTATAACAACGCCGAATATCAATAAAAAAGTAGTCATAAAAAATCTCCTCGTTTTATTTTACAAGGAGATTTTAACGCGTATTTAGGACACCTTTTGTCATATTTGACAATATTTTGTCTTTTATTTTACAGGTTAAGCATTACTATTGCGCCTATGCCAACGACTATTCCTATTAGTTGAATTAGCGATAATTTATCTTTATAGAAGAAATAAGCTATGAGCGTGGTTAAAACGGTTGCGCTTGCACTTATTACGGGGTACGATATGGACGCCGGCATTAAGATCGCTAGCACCATCATTAGAAAATTGTTCGCGCCGTTAAGAACCCCACCGATAACGCCGAAAAGTCCGCCTTTCTTTACGTTATAAAGCATTTCTTTTCTCTCGAAAATTAAGGATAATGCAAATAAAACGATTGCCGTTACCGCTAGTCCGATAATCATAAATTCGCTTTTATACATTCCGTTAAAATCGACTTGTTGAACCTTTAACACGGTTGCACACGCGCCGTTGCTTACGAAAGATAAAATCAAAAATATTATCCATTTTAAGGTTGGGCGAACGCCCTTTTCTCCGCTCTTTAAATTTATTAGAAGAAGAGAGATCACGAACAACGCTAAACCTATAAATAACGTCGTTTTGGTCGATTCACCTAAAATTACTATTCCGTAAACTGCGGGAACTATTAGCGAGTATTGATTTACTAGTGCGGATACTGAAAGCGAGCCGGTCTTTATTGCTAAAAAGCCCGTTACCATTGACACGCAAAAAGATAGCGCAAATAGTAGCGAGTATTTTAATAATTCCACCTTAAAATTTAGCTTTCCGCCTGAAATTATAAAGTAAAATATTATTGCAAATAGCGTTGCAATTAACGAGTACAAGAAAGCACTGTTTTTACTTCTTTTCGCGTATTCTTTTTGGGTGACTTGTTGACCGCTTCTAGTCACAGTCGCCAAGACTAAATATAAGTATTCCATAACTAGTTTCATTATATATCTATAACTTTTTTTTGTAAAGCAAATTAAAATCTTTGACAAGAAAATTTTATTGAATTTATTAACTAGTTGTGCTATAATTACTTTTAAGAGCGACAAAACAAGGAACAATAAAATGAAAATTAAACTGTTTAATAAAGTTACCAACGAAAATTTTAAGAAGGATATTTTGGAGCTTTTAACCCTTTGTGATAAGGAGTTCGTTCCACCTCTTTCGGCGAGAAGTTCTACTACTCAATCTAACCTCGCCCCGTCAGAAGAAGCAGGTATTCCCACCGAATATTTCCTTAACATTTTAAATTAATACAACGTTTTGGCAATTGAAGACGGAAAAGTCGTTGGTTTTATGTCCTTTAAGAAAAACTACGTTTGTGAAAATATCTCTAGTGATTACGCGCCTAATTTATACGTAACCACTCTCGTCGTTCACCCCGATTATCGCCATCAAGGTATTGCCGGAAAGTTCTATCACAAGCTTATGGACACGTTCAAAAAGCACTATATTTTCACTAGAACTTGGTCTACTAATACTGGTCATATTCGAATTTTAACTATGCTCGGTTTCCACGGACATAGTCATATAAGTGACGACCGTGGCGAGGGCATCGATACCGTATATTATAGATACGAGCCTAAAAATAATTCCTTAAGGCAATATATCTCTCAATATAAACTTGGCGGTAACATTTTCTTTGCGGTTATTCTTGCTATAATTTCTACCGCGTGTATTTTGCTTTGGGTTACTTTAAGTGCCGAAATGACTAAGGAACTTATGCTCGCAATCGCGACTTCGCTTATGGCGTCCTTTTTGTGCTTAGTTTCAGATACTTTCTTAAAAATTCGAGAGTCTAAAAACAATGCGTTTATCTCTAAATTTAAGGATTTCGGCATAGAAAATCTACACTTTGACAAAAGCGAAGTTTTGGAGGCTTTAATCCCCAAATGTAGAGAAGAAATTTGGATTTCTGGGTATAGACTAATCATGACGAGCAAGACGCCGTTTAGAAACGCACTCGTTCTTGCTTGCAAGAGAAGCAAAAACCTTAAAATGAAAATTCTTTGCGTTCCCCCGTGGTCGGATATTTATAAGTTTACTTACGGACATGACGACGTGACCGCTAACTACTTGATCGTTTTTAAGGACCTTTGCGAGTGCGTTAAGACGCAAGGTCTTGAATTAGAAGTTAGATTTGCAAACCACCCCCTATTTAGCGACACCTATAAGGTTGACGATAGATTTATCACCGGCCCTTATCTAAACTGTGCGGATAGATATAACAATAAAATAACCGCAAAAGACTTTTTCACCCTAGACGTTGACGGAAAAGAAACAAAACTTTATAAAATTATTTATGATGATTATATGACCGTTTGGAACGAGGCGGAAACCAAAATTAACGTTGAAAAATTAACGCAAGCAATGGACGGGATAAAGGACTTTAAGAATCTTTCAACTGAAGAGCGTCTCAGCATTTTACAAAGCAGTTTAGAAGATATCATTTAAAATCAAAAACGACCGAATTTTCGGTCGTTTTTTTGTTTTATTTTTAATTATTTATTGAGTGCTTCTTGAACTGCAACTGCGCATGCAACGGTCATACCAACCATCGGGTTGTTACCAGCACCTATAAGTCCCATCATTTCTACGTGAGCGGGAACTGAAGAGCTTCCAGCAAATTGAGCGTCACTATGCATTCTACCCATGGTGTCGGTCATACCGTATGAAGCGGGACCTGCTGCCATGTTGTCGGGGTGAAGGGTTCTTCCCGTACCACCGCCTGATGCAACTGAGAAGTAGCTCTTGCCGTTTTCAATTGCCCATTTCTTATAAGTTCCTGCAACGGGGTGTTGGAAACGAGTGGGGTTGGTTGAGTTACCAGTGATTGAAACGCCAACGTTTTCTTTTCTCATGATAGCAACGCCTTCGGGTACGCTATCAGAACCGTAGCACTTAACGTTTGCTCTTGCGCCCTTAGAAAATGCCTTTTCTTCTAATACTGCAACTTCTTCGGTTGCGGGATCAAACTTGGTTTCTACGTAGGTAAAGCCGTTGATTCTTGAAATAATATACGCAGCGTCTTTGGCTAAACCGTTAAGGATTACTCTTAAAGGTTTAATTCTAACTTTGTTTGCGTTGAGCGCAATATTGATTGCACCTTCTGCAGCTGCGAACGATTCGTGACCTGCTAAGAAACAGAAACATTCGGTTTCTTCCGATAAAAGCATTTTACCGAGGTTGCCGTGGCCAAGACCTACTTTTCTGTTTTCAGCAACTGAGCCGGGAATACAGAAACATTGTAAGCCTATACCGATATTTGCAGCGGGGGTAGCAGCGCTCTTATCACCCGTCTTTTCAGCTGCCTTTAAAGCGATAGCTGAACCAACGGTGTATGCCCATTTTGCGTTTTCAAAACAAATGGGTTGGGTTTCTTGCGTAATGGTATAAGGATCAATACCGTATTTATCGCAAATTTCTTTACATTCATCAATTGAGTTGATGCCATATTCTTTAAGAGTTAAAAGAATTTTGGCCTCACGTCTTTCATAACCTTCAAATTGTGCCATGATATCTTTTACCTCCTATTATTCTTTTCTCGGGTCGATGTATTTTACAGCGCCGTCTTCTGCCTTAAAGCGTCCGTAAGTGCCTTTAGCCTTTTCATACGCTTCGTTGGGTTCCATACCTTTCTTAATGAAGTCGGTCATTTTGCCAAGTGAAACGAACTCGTATCCGATTACTTCGTCGTTTTCATCAAGTGCCATTCTCGTGCAATAACCTTCGGTCATTTCGAGATATCTTACGCCCTTTGCCTTAGTACCGTACATAGTACCAACCATTGAACGTTCACCTTTACCAAGGTCCTCCATACCTGCACCGATTACTAAACCGTCTTCTGAGAACGCTGATTGCGAACGTCCATAAACGATTTGCAAGAAAAGTTCTCTCATTGCCGTGTTGATTGCGTCACAAACAAGGTGGGTGTTAAGTGCTTCTAAAAGCGTTTTGGCAGGGAGAATTTCTGCTGCCATTGCTGCAGAGTGAGTCATACCCGAACAACCGATCGTTTCTACGAGCGCTTCTTCGATAATACCGTTTTTAACGTTTAACGAGAGTTTACAAGCACCTTGTTGCGGTGCACACCAGCCTACACCATGCGTATATGCGGAAATGTCTTTAATTTCCTTTGCTTCTACCCATCTGCCTTCTTCAGGAATAGGAGCAGGACCGTGTTTAGGTCCTTTGCAAACGCAGGTC
>JAZRSG010000015.1:0-1657 GCA_045651465.1 Christensenellaceae bacterium | reverse complement strand
GTCATTCGGTTTCGGGTCTACGACATGATACTTTTTACCCTTTTCAGATTCGCTTTCGCTTCGGCTTCGTGCCTTTAACACTTAACCTCGCATCACATCGTAACTCGCCGGCCCGTTCTACAAAAAGTACGAGATCACACGCGTATGGTGCTCTCTCTGCTTGTAAGCTCACGGTTTCAGGTTCTATTTCACTCCCCTCCCGGGGTTCTTTTCACCTTTCCCTCACGGTACTATTCGCTATCGGTCACATGGTCGTATTTAGCCTTCTGGGATGGTCCCCATTTCTTCCGTCAGGATTTCTCGTGTCCCGACGTACTCTGGATACCGCTAGCGGTTTCAGGATTTCGTCTACGGGGGTGTCACCCGCTTTGCCCTACCTTTCCAGGTATGTTCAACTATCCTTCCGCCTGCCGTTGTGCGGTCCGTACCCCAATCACATTATATGATTGGTTTGGGCTGTTCCAATTTCGCTCGCCACTACTTTCGGAATCGCTTTTGCTTTCTTTTCCTCCGGGTACTTAGATGTTTCAGTTCCCCGGGTTCCCCTTATACACCTATCTATTCAGTGCATAATAACGTGGAGTTACCCACGCTGAGTTCCCTCATTCGGATATCTACGGATCTCTAGATATTTGCTCCTCCCCGTAGCTTTTCGCAGCTTGTCACGTCCTTCTTCGGCGCCATGTACCAAGGCATTCTCCGTAAGCCCTTTGTAGCTTGATCTTCTCTTTTTTATCTACTCGTCTTTACATTTCTTGAAAATTCTATTACTTTCTACTCGGCTAATTTTGTTCTTTGCAGCTTTCAAGAGCCTTAAAATCGCTTTTAACGTCTTTTTGCTTATTAACCAAATTAGCTTTATTTCACTAATATGAAAATTTCTTTTGCCTTTCGTACTCGTCTTTATTGTTTCCACAATAAATACTTTTATACTATTTGCTATGCAGTTGTTAATCTTCGGCTTTTACCATTCTCAAAAGAGTCCGGTTGCTGTCAAAAAACCACTCTCGTTCGCCGACAGCTTAAACATAATACCATTTACCAAACATAATGTCAAGCATTTTTGAAAAGTTTTTTAAAATTTTCTATACTTTTTTTAATTTTTTTAAAGGAGGTTTTTTTGCTTACTTTTTCCGCCACCCGCCGTAAACGGCCTATTATATATTTAATGTTCGCACGCGCGCGTATAAGAAAACCCAACCTTAACGGCTGGGTTTATAAAACAAAAAAATTATTTACATCCGCTGCAGGTTTTGCAGTTCCCAGAACATTTTTTACTGGTCGTGCCCGTCGACGAATACATTGCCCCCGAATAATCGCGTTCGGTTTCCCCGCCGCAATCGGGACAAACCACCGTATCCATATAACTTTTCACAAGCTCGTCAAAACGCTTTCCGCAATTTTTGCATTTGTACTGTAAAAAAGGCATTTTTCGTCCTCCGTTTGGCTAAATTTCCTTTTTATTATAGCACGAAACACAAGCTTTGACAAGCTTTTACGGCTTACAACAATCCTTTTCCGTTTAAAAAGCTATCAAAAAATCCCCCAACGCCCAAACCCGATTTCTCAAACGCCGCCACGAAGTCCTCCACGGCCGCCATTTTATACGTATTGGCGCTATAATACCGCCGTAAGGCGCCGAAAAACTTCCCGTCCC
>JAZRSG010000014.1:0-77772 GCA_045651465.1 Christensenellaceae bacterium | reverse complement strand
TTATTTTTAATTTCGTTAAATTAATTTTTTTAATGGTATTATGGCTAATATCAATCCATTTTTTTACAAAACATATATTTACTAAAATTTGCCAATTTTTCCTCAAATCAAAAAATATGCCTAAAAATAGTTTTGAAAAGTTATTGACAAACGAAAATTTTAGATTTATAATTTATACCCCATTTAACGAAAATTGTCGATTTATATTTTTTTGAAAAAATTATTTCGAATTTCGTTTAATGAATTTAATTGTTAAGGAGATTATTTTTAGGAATTAAACATTATTAAAAATTAAATAAAAAATTCAAGACAAATAAATAAAAAATTTTTAAGGAGAAAGTAAAATGGCAAAAACAAAAAAATCATTTTTCCTGATGATTCTTGCTTCGTTATTTTTACTCTCGTCTATTTGCGTTGGCGTGAGGTCGTCACCTGTTAATGCCGAAACTGCAACCCATACGGAAAAAGTAATTGCAGTCGTCTACGACAACTCAGGCTCGATGTTAGAGGAAGATAGAAGCCCGTATGCAAAGTACGCTCTTCAAACATTGATCTCCGTCGTTGGAGAAAATGATAAGATGAGTATCTTCCCACTTAACCCATACGATAAAGGTGCTGACGATCCCGAGGATGATAAAGTGTTAATGAACATTCCGGTTGATCTATCTAATCCGGATAGAGAGGCAGAAATAGAAAAAGTTATGAGTACCACAAGGGGAGACAAACTGGATCAGAATGTATTTACTCCAAATGGGCAGACACCTCCTGGTGCTCTTACCAAAGCTGAAACGTGGCTTCGTGAGCATGGCATGAACACAGAGGAAGTTGTAGAGGCAAAAGAGTATTGGCTTATCATATTGTCAGATGGAGATTTTAAGGACGACAATACAAAATACAACACTAGTAAGGAGATTTATGAATGTGTTTCGCCCTACGTTGGACTTCAAACCATTTTCTTTGGTATGGGGGCTGGTATTGATGTCAACACGCTTGAAAAAGATATGGAAAAATTGAATTGTCCAATAACTACCTATAAGGCGTCTAGCACCGCACAGATTAAATCTGAGATGGAAAAGATAACCAACCAGTTAACTGGAAGATACTCATTGCCACTAGATGATGAAATTGAGGGTAATCAAGTTACTGTAGATTTAAGTTCTTATGACTTTTCAGTTTCAAGCATAGCAGTGCTAGCTCAAGGAGATGGAGAGATTACGTTGGAAGAGTACAGTTCAGATAACAACGTGCATCTTTCAAATCTAAGGCCTTGTTCTATTTTTATTAACGAGGAGGCTTATCCCTACAAAGGGGAGATGGTTACGATCTCTGGTTACTCGTCGGTAATTAAACCAGCGCAAGGATTTTTCGGTAAAGACAAGATTACGTTGACCTTCAACACTGCACCAACTAGCGTTACCATTTTAGTTGAACCTGCGATTAAGCTTGAAGCAGGACTTCAATACCTCGATAATGGAGTTTGGAAAGACACGACGCCAAAAGAAATCAACTCAACGTTAGAAGAGGGCAAGACGATAAGAACGTCGTTTAAGCTTGTGGATGGAAACACAGATGACGACCTAACCCACTTGCTAGACGGCCGTATCACTGATGGGACTGTAGATAAAGATAAAGAATCGAACGTAACGGGAACTGTTTCTTACGATACTAGCCGTGAATACGCTAAAGGGTTCATTTACGATGAAAGTAGTAATACAGAAACTGATGAAGGATTTAAGCTTGTTGAGGGCAAGAAGGAAGTCGTTCTCTCGGTTAAAGTCAAGATGGGCGAATCAGAATATACTCTATACGATTCGTGGGTGCTAGAAATTGATGAGGACTTGGATTATTTTAGAGTCGACGGAAAAGCTACTGAGGACTATGGTGGAGATCCACAAAAGGTCAAGGTAGACTACACTGTAATCTATGACAATCAACGAGTAGACAAAACAGAGTTTGAATCACGATACAAAGTGACTAAGGTGGAGATAAAAGATCCACAAGGTAACGACGTTGCAGTTGAGAGCAAAACGGTAAATAGTGACGGCACCATATCCATTATATATAAGACGGAGTTTGGTGTGTTCGGATCGTACCGCTGTAAAATAACGGTTGAACGTTTAGATAACGGGAAGTCCCGTCCTAGTAACGAAGTAGAAGTAAATTTCTATCCGACATCTCTAAGTTTATCGGCAGGATCGGGGAACGACGTCACGATGACGACCAATCAGTTTAAGAATAGTAGTAGCGACATGCAGTTCACGTTAACTGCAAACGGACAACCCTTAAGCTTTGATTCTTCGGTAATAGGATATTCGCTCAAAATCAACGGAGTGGACAAAACCAGTCAAACGAGTGTTGATAAAAACGTGCTTAAGTTCACGCTTAACGCGGAAACCGTTCCAAGCAATATGCACGGGATAGGCGATAAAAACATCGAACTTAAAGTTTGGTCTACCAAAGATTCGTCGGTAACGGCAAGCGCAACGAGCGTATTAAAGATCGTTCAGTCGACCTACATAGTCGAAGTAACCGAAGAAAATAATCCCGTAGACATTTACAACTTAGAAAACTGCGGGGCGAAGATATTCTTTAAGATCAAGCTTGACGGAAACTATTTAACGGCGACAGAGCTTCAAGAAGGGCTAAATAACGGCAGTATAACGATAGGATACGAAAAGTTTGGTTGGATAACCCTACTTCCGGGAGAAATTCAAACGGACGTCGTTGAAAAGGACGGCGTAGCGCAAATCAGATGCTCGCTTACAACGACTTGGGCGAAACCTTTAGCATCGTTATTCGGATCGTTTATATCGACGGGAGATAAGCAAGTGACCTTGGCTATTGCGGGAAACACGGGCGTTGGAGTTTTTAGTCTAAGTCCCGTAGGATTTGTTTCAAGGTTATGGCGCTGGATAGTAATACTCTTGATTATTTACTTTATAGTTCACCTCGTTCTTTGGATTATAGGATTCTTTATCGTTAAATCGGTATCGAAGGGTATGCTCGTTAAAATCAAGATCAAGGATAATCGAACGGCAAAACTTTCGCCAGACACGATGAACGTAAACCTTGCTACTAAATACACCGTAACGTGGCACCTAAAGAGATTTATACCGTTTAAGGAATTTATGAATCAACCGGCGATTAGAGTTGACGAAGTAGAATTCTACGTAGATAAAGAAAGCAAAGCCGAAATGATGGAGCTTTTAGAAACGGTACACGTAATGGGCGTTTCAGGTGATACGCAAGACGAGATGTACGAAGAGTTCATAAACTTTAGAGAAAGGTGCAAGAACTATAGAGGCAGAAAATACGAATCTAGTCCTGAATTTGAAAAGAATATCTTATCTGGCAAATTCAAGAGTTACTTAGAGGACGAAGATAAGGTTATCGAAGCTGAAAGTTCACAAAGTAAACTAGGCATAAATGAAAAATATTATGCGTTTAAGGACAAAAAAGGCAAAGTTAAAGAGGTTATGTTCTTCATAGCTTCAATGTAATAAAAAAAATTATATAGATATATAAGGAGAAAAAACATGAAAAACATACTTTTGATTGGTGTTGGCGGAACTGGTAGTAAGACCGTTGACATTTTATTCCAAAAAGTACAAGAACTCGGTCAAAACGACAACATTATTAATGCAGTCGTATTTGATACCGACGCAGGGGATATTAAGAAAATCGAGTGGGCAACCCCGATCCCCATGGCGGACAATGCAAGTGTAGGTACGATTTGCGATAGAATCGGTTCAAACTACATTCGCGAATGGTTCCCTTGTGACGATAAAGCAATTCGTTCACAAGAAATGTTTAGAGGCGCATCACAATGGAGAAAGAAATCTTATCTTGCCTTCTTAAACACTATGAATAAGCCTAAGGCTCGTTCGTCATTTATCAACATTTTAGAAAAAATGACGTTAGATCCTAGCGCACCTTGCGAAGTATACGTAATTACTTCGGTTGCAGGTGGTACTGGTTCGGGTTCGTTTATTCCGATCGCACTCTTTGCTAAGAGATATCTTCGTAAAAACCTTGGTAAGAGCCCCATCATCAACGCGATGATCGCATTACCCGATATTTACGCTGACGGACAAACTCCTGAAAATACGACCAAAATTTATGCAAACGCATACGCTATTTTCCGTGAACTTAACGCTATTAACTTAGTTTCACGCGGATATAACAAGGGCGATCAATTAAAGAAGAAAGCGCCCGTTAAGATGACTATCGGTCATCGTGACGAACCCAACGTAGGTCTTTTATTCGACTCAATGGATAGATCTTGTTGGACTCCCGAAGCTGCTCCATTTAACCAAGTATTCGTACTTGACAAAATCCCCAACGTTACTAGCGTAGTTGCTCATAACATCGTATTAGCAAACTCACTTTATAGCTTAATTTGTACTGAAATCGGCGATAGATTCGATAGCGAAATTTCTAACCACGAATTAGTACACTCACAAAATAACGGTAGTGGCGCTATTTACGCAGGTATTTCTACATCTGAAATTCGTTTCCCCAAAGAAACCATTTTAGATTACGTTGCACACAAGAAAACCTTAATGGCTTGCGAAGACGAATTATTGATGTTACATAAAGCAGTAGAATCAAAGATTCGTGAAAACGAAAGACAATATAAGGAAATGGGTAGAGCGTACACCATGGGTGATACCGGATACGCAGATATCGTTATCGACGAATTATTAAACGACGCCGAAAACAACGATTGCAAGATTAACGACATCGTTGATAGAGGAACGTGCGTTTACGACGACAAGGGTGAAAAGGAAGCGGATACTAATACCGCCGAAAAATATTTTGACGATTTAGATAAAGAAATCAGTTCAAAAATTCCTAAATTCACCGATCACGTTAACACTATCGATTCAAAAGTTTCTAAGGTAATGGGTGCGGTTAACGATCGTTCAAAAGTTAAATCATGCGCAAATGAAGCATATGACGAAGTATTAAATTACTTCACGAGTTGCGTTGATTCAATCAAGAGAATGAAAACTTCTTTAAGCAACTCAATTCTTTGCCTTGACAAGAAGTACGAAGTTAATCCCAACAACAGTCTTTCTTTAGTTAACGCAATATTAAAGGAAAAGAAGAACTACGTTCACCCCGTTGCGGCAGTAGCTCAACTTTGCAGATTTAAGCAAAGATTAGCAGCTGCAACCAAGGCGGAAAACCCCGTTTACGCTGAAGCTATTAAGAGAAGAGACGTTAGCGAAGTTCCCGAAGAATTCCTTAAGAAATCTGAGGCTGCAAAGAACGATTCTAAACTTAAAGTTAACACCAAGAAGAGTGCATATTATAAGCTTGGTGATAATCGTTTCTATACTATCGTTGAAAAGTCAAAGAAATATACTGAATGCAAGAAGACCGACACGAGATCTGACGCATACTTTATCGGACTTGACGCAAAAGCAACTTTAGAAGAAATCAAGGCTAGATCAGTAGCTGAATTAAAGGCTTTAGTATACGCTAACGTTAATAAGGCAGTAGACCTATTAATCGCTAAATACCGTTCGTTCTTCGTAAGATTCGAAAAAGAAAAAGAAAACCTTATCGAACAAACCAAAGACGTTCGTCGTAAGGACGCAGGCACGCAAGATAGCGTAATCAACGTATTCTCAACTGCTGAAGATAAAGATAAGATTTTAGACAGAGTATTAGACGGTGCAGGTCCTGCAACGGCGGCGGATATTCAAGAAACCGACGATATCATCGGTAAGGGCGTATTTGAAGCAGCGTTCGCAGCAGCTTGCGCAGAAGCTAACAAAGAAGACGACTTTAACGATAAAGACGCAGGCGCAATCAACTCGCTCTTTAGCGCAATGATTAATTCTTACAAGAAGACTATCAAAGCAAGCGACGTTTTCGCTGAAATCTATAATAGCAATATCGTAGAAGCAGTTAAGATGAGTTGTGGTGAAAACCAAGCGAAAGCTAAAGAAAAACTCAAGAATTTCTTCTCAACCGCAAACGAAGCGGCAAGACCTTCTATCAAGATTGATACTAGAGACGACATCGGCGATATCGTTAAGCCCGCAAACGTAACCGTATTCATGATGAGTACCAACACCGGTAGATTTATCAAGATGAATAGCGATTACTTTGAACTTAAAGTTCCCACCGAACAAAACAAGGAAAGCAAGATCATCGAAGCGTGCGCAGAACAATTCATTAGAACTTTCTCTGGTGATGAAAGCGCAAGAGTTGCAGTAGTAGACGCAATGCCCGATAACGTATTATATTGCACTGGCGAAGTAATGGACGTTTCACCCTTAAGAATTGCAAAATTCAACGAACTTGGCGACGACAACGTATACTTTACTCACTATAAAGAAGCAATTTACAACTGGAAGCATTACGAAACCGAAATGTGGAACCCCCACCTTGGCAACAACATGCACTTACGCGGATATCTTCCCTACATGAACGAAAAGATGGAAAAAATCTATGACGACATGATGGCTAAGGCGTTAATTTACGGCTTATGGAAGAGAAACATCGTATTTGAAAAACGTGCAACCGTAAGTGGTTCAAAAGCGATGATGTTCTACTTAAAGGGTGCGGAAGGAAATATTGCAATTAGAACTCCCGAAGGAAACGAAATCAACCTTGAAAACGCCGCTCAACTCGTTAAGTGGTTCAGAAACAAGGACGAATATATCCAAGAATGGAGCTCTAAGTTCGACGATGAAATCGATAGAGTTAAGAATGCTCTTCCCAACATTCCTAGCGACACTCAATATGCAAAATTAGAATCTGCTATTACCGCATGTGACTTTATGGAACTTCTCAACAATACGTTGTTTGAAGTTGAAGGATACACTTCAGGTATTAAGTGCACTAATATTGACGTTCCTGCTAAGAAGAAAGGTCCTAGCATCGTAGAATTTGCATATCTCATTAAGACTAGTGAAGAATCACTTAGAGACTGTGACGATGCTGAAAGAATTATCACCGTTGCATACGACGTATTTATGGATATTTGTAGATTCCGTGCAAATCCCGACTTATTCCTTGAAAGATTCATGAGAATATACGATTGGGAACTTCGTAAGGTATTCGAAGGCGTTCTAACCAGCAAGATGGTAATGTCGGAAGAAAAGAACTGTGGTTCATACATCGAAACCATTGCAACTTGGTTCAAGAACACCGAAATTTTCCAAGCACTTTCAGAAGCTAAACCTTTAGTTGGCGACAATCTCAATCTTACTGAAAAGTTCGATTACGAAACTTCAGATAAGATTAAGAAGGCAGTAAACGCGGCAAAGAAGATCAACGACAAGGAAAAGGAAGAAGCTGAAAAGGCTGCTAAAGCAAAAGCTGAGGCTGAAATCGCTGAAGCTCAAGCCGAAGAAGTTGCAGTAAGCGAAGCAGTAGAAGAAGTTGCCGCAACAGACGCAACCGAAGAACAACCCAAGAAAAAGCCCGGTAGACCTGCTGGTTCAACCAAAAAAGCTTAAAGAACTAAATTAAACCGTCGGCAAGCAATTGCCGACGGCAAAAAAAGGTATGAAGAAGAATTATTACGTTATAGGAATAGGTGGATACGGCTCGAAATTAGCTGAAGAAATCAGTCAAAGAATAAAAAAGGACTGTTCTTCAGTCTTTTCGGTTGCCATCGATACCGATTACGACGAAATAAACTCAGTTTGTACCGACTATAAATTCGATTTGTCTTCTTTTGAGGATTTTTCTAAAACGCTAGAAGATCTTCAAAAGAAGGATATTGAATTTTTCTTAGATAACGAGGCAATCGAACTAAATTACGCAAAAATTTTAACTATGAATAGGGGATCGTCTTTATGGAGAATGAAGGCGTATATCTCTTTCGTTAAGTTTTTAACAAACGAACAAAACAAAAAACAATTCGACGATTTTATTGAGAAAATCGCAAGCGACAAGGAAGAAGAGAGCGAAATATATTTCGTAGGCTCGTTAGCAGGTGGAACGTCAAGCGCACTAATGCTACCTATCGCTTTATACTTAAGAAAAAGTTTTAGAGAATTAAACTATAAAAAATTCAAGACGATATTCTTTGCATCAAGTCCCGACATCTTTGCACTATCTTTAAACGGCGAACTAAAAACTAAGGCGTTTGCTAATGCTTACGCGACTTTGGCGGAAATCAACACCGTAAATATGGTAGCAAATCGTCGCGACAAAAAGGATTTGGTTTTAGGCGGAAAGAACATGCCGTTCGGTATACTTTTCGACGGAACTAGCGATGAATACGATTATAAAGAGTGCGCGCCCTTTAACGACGTCGTTATGTTTGATAGAATGCCGTCGGTAACGTCTGTCGAGGCGTTTAGATCAATCGTTTGCACATACGTTTACTATTATTATTTAGGGTTAGTTTCTCTAACCAAAAACAAATCGTTTAACGGCGTGGATATTTATAGCGGATATTCGGTTTCGGAATTAAATTATTCCCTTGACGACACCGTAGAATTCGTTTCAAAATACGTTACCGCTAAAAAATTAAAGGACGAAATAATAAGAACTTATAACGAAATCAAGAAGACTGAAAATATTGAAGTCTTTAAAAATAATAAATTATCCGACACGGAAAAATTTGCTCGTCAAGTAGAAGACTACGTAACTAATTTACACGATGAAAAATTAGATAGACCTGCCTTACTTTTAGGTCGTGGCGAAGAATACGAAGTTGCTAGCGGAATAATGGAAGACGAGTGGATAAGTAAATATTTTGATAAAATTAAATTATATTTATCTGAAAAAATCGACGAAGAAGAAAAAATAATAGATTTAAAAAACAAATTAAAAAAATCATTTTTTAATAAAGAAGAAAATCTAAAAATTAATTTTACCGTAAAAGGTAGAAAGGCGAAAAAGAAAGAATTTACCGATTATTATAAAAATTTATTTAATCAATTAATCGAAACTACGAACGAATTAATAAATAAATCGTTTTTAGAACAAAAAATAGAAAAATTAATTATTAAAAACGGCGAATTATCTATTAAAAATATAATCATAGAAGGTAATAAATTCGTTCACCCGACGTTAGCTTTTATTAAACTTTCAAGACTACTTAATTTCTTTTCAGGGAAAAAAAGAGCTTATTCACTTCTAAGTGAACTTGAAATAGGAAGATGCGTAAATCATAAGGAATTTCCTAGCAAATTATATGATTACGATAATCATTTGTTGGGCGGTAGAGGCTATGGAAAACTACCGATAGGAAGACTTAATAAGACCTTTATTCCAGAAGAAAACGCCGAGCCGATCGAGCCAAGAAAAAAAATAAAAAATATTTATAAAATATATAATCCGAAAATAGACGAAACGTTTATTTTATCAGATATAAATAACGTATATGAAAACGTAAAAAAATCAATTTTAGGAATATATATTTCCAAAATAGTTTTATCAATTTCTAATTTAATCGATAATTATTGTAAATTATTTGATGGCGCTAAAAATATAACTAAATCGTTAGAGAAAAAACTAAACGAATTAATTCAAGAAAACGGCGTTCAAAGTGGATTTTACGAGGTTCGTTCGTCAAGAGAACAAAGAATTTTAGACGCTACGACGTATCAAAAGGAAATGCTATATAATCTTAACTTTGATATGGACGAAATTTACGGACGAAACGCCTTTGAATACGCGACGAGTTGTGACTTGTCGGACGGAACTAACGATCGATTTATGGCTAATATTTTAGAAGCTTTGAGCGAGCAAATAATTAAGAGTGAGTTTTACGAAAAATTATCGGCTAAAAACGTAATTTCGGCAATGGGAGAATTACGAGATATAAATCTTTCGAATTCGACGCTTAATAAGGCGTGCAAAATTAGGCCCGTTCTCATAACTGAGAATAGACCTACCGAAATAGAAAAAAGAACGCTATATATCTCAAAAGAAGTTGCCGAATACGTTTGTGATAACGCAAAAGAGCTTATGCTTAGAGAAAAGTCTTTAACGGGAGCAGTTGAAGAGTTATTATCTGGGGCGGGAGATTACGAAACGCAAGTTCAAATTTACGAGGGCTTAGAAAAGACCAAGGCGTTCGTGGTTGCCGAAAAGAGCGCGATAAATTTAGCGTCCATTACCAAGGTAAAGTGTGAGGACGCGAAAGCGCTTTACAAAGCCGAATACGATAAGGCGATAAAAAACAAACAAGAGTATTGCACGGAGATGTGGAATCCCCACCTTTTTGAGGTGAGTGAAAGCACGAAATTATCAAACGTATAAAACAGTAAGAAAAAACGAAAAGGTAAAAGTATGATAACTTATGTAATTAACACGTCGGAGAATAAAACTTTTGATAGCGATCAATTGTTTAGACTTGCTGGATATAAGAAAATACAATGGTTAAACGTCAGCTTAAATAAGGTTGACGAATGTATTGAATATATCAAAAACAAGCAAGGTGCGATTGAATCGGAAGAGTTTAGAATTGCCGTACTAGTTGACTTTTTTGGTTTTAACAAAATAAGAATTCCCTACGGAAGAATAGGCTACTCTAGCGACGAAGGCGTAGAATGTAGCTTATATTTGCCGTATATCGAAGCGTATTTAAGGGATAAATTCTTCTACGAACTAGAAAAGCAAGAACTAATCAGTACCGATTACGAAGTTTTCTATATTAAGGGCGGAAAGCTTGAAATAATAGAAAACATCAGCAATCTAAAAGAACAAATTTTCCAAATCGTAGAACCCGTTGAAAGTAGCTACGTAGAAACGAGAAAGAACTACGTAAGAGAAATCAGAACGGAGTACGTTTCTAGCCAAGGAAAGGCGTATACCGAAGAAGAGTTTAAGGCGCTTAAAAGAGAACTTGAAGAGCTTGATAAACGCACGTATGAAGAGCTTACCAAAGGCGAGAGAAGTGAAATTTTAGCGAAAATTCAAGAAAAGAGAGATATTATCGACGACTTAAAGAGCGAAAAAGTTGCAGTTAAGACTATTTTAGAAGAAAAGACGTATACGACTTTTAAGCTTTACTGTACGGAAAATATGTCGCTTGAATTTGATATTAACGAATTCCCATACGTAATAAACGTTAACAAAAAAGAAGGAATTTCACTCCGTCAATTTTTCGAGGCGTTTTGCGATAGAAGTATTAAGTCGAAAAAGATCCGCCGTCACTTTTATAGCACGAGCCTTGGCGGAAGTCCCGCTAAAGCGGCGTTTGAGAATCTTGCGCTTTATTTAAATCTTATTCGTCTATACGAAAGAGAAGACGAAATTAGAGACGAGGGCGAAGTTGAAGTTGGTTCAATTAATCCCGAAGAATTAAAAGATCTTTTAGTGACCGCTTGGAATAAAATTATTCAAGCTAAAAAGGTGGCTAAAGAAAACAATTCGCTTTACTTTTCGTTAAAACAAATATACAAACACGAAGTCAAGAGAAAGAAGAGAGAAAAACTCTCGCCCGAAGAAGAATTTGATCAAGCGAGAGAAAGACTCATATTGCCTGATAACGAGGTAAAAAACTCATTTGAAAAGCAATACGAAACGATTTTAAATATGGGTAAAAAAGGCGATAAAATCTTTATGGACGAAGATAAAGAGGAATTTGACGCAATTTTATCTAAATATTTACAAAAGAGAAACGAACTAACCGAAAGAGAAACCGAAGAAAGATTTAAGGACTTGATCGAATGGGGAAGACTTGAAACTACGAATCAATGTCCCCCAAAACAAGAATACGATTACGTCGTAGGACAAAAGCAAGACGAGATTTCAAAATTGATGTCAAGCGTTCTAGAGGCTGAATATTCTTCGCAAAGATTTTCTGAAGAACAAAAAGCGGCTAAAAAGTATCATAAAGAATACTTAAAGGCTAAAAAAGTTCTTAAAAGAGGAACTATCGGCGATATAATTTTCTTGTTATTAACGCTTGCGACCGTAATAGTACCTTATATCGTAGCAAAAGCGCTTATCGGCTTTAACGTGGCAACGGTAATCATCTACGTTTTATGTTGCGCGGCCTTTTTCGCGTTATTCATATTCGCGTTCTTCCTAGTGTTATTGCCAGCGATAAAAAAGATGCGAAAAATGAAAAAATTGATGTTCGAGTGCTATAAAGACTGCTTAGCAAAGAAAAAGGTGGCGCTTGCCGAACTAAAAAGAAGATACGAAAACGACCTTATCGACGTTGAAGAATTTAGATACGAGATAAGACAAATCACCTTCCTTTACGAGTTTAACCTTAAAAAGGATAGAAACATCAATAGACATAGACACGTTCTCGACGAAGTTGAAAACTGTTTAGGAACGATACTAAATAATTTAGGAGTTCATCCGATTATCGAAAACGGCGTAAACGTTGAAAGAGAGTTTAATATGCTCAAATCAATTTTATCGCACGAAAATAAGATTTATAGAGTATTTTCCATTGACGCAATCGAGGCGTTACTCGCAAAGAACGACAAGGGGGTTATCTAGTATATGGACGCTATAAAAGTTCTTTTAATATTATTAATAACCCTAATAATCTTCTTTCCGATGCTCCCGTTTGCGGCAAAAGCAAGAAGAATATCGACTATTCACGCTTTAAAATACAACGAACCGCATAATAGAAAGAATTTGTTTTTCATTATATTATCGGTTGTATTTTGTATCGCAGTCGTTGCACTAATAGGCGTACTTGGAAGACTAGCCGATTGGGTTGCAGGAATACCGTTTTTAAGCGGATTATTCACGACCATATCGAACGTAACGAGCTCGAAAGTAGACTATATAGCAGTAGTAGTTTTAGCGATCGTAGTAAATATAGTAATCGTTTATATGTACTCGATCTTAAAGGTTTTCGTAAAGAAATGCTTTATAGACACTGCGTACGGACTACGTAAAAAAGAAAAGAAGAAAAAGAAAGACAAAAAGAATAAAAAGAACAAGAAGAATAAAAAGGGCGAGCCAGTAGAAGAGCCCAAGCCCGAAGTAAAGACCGAAGAACAACCCGATCCCGCAAAAGAAGAAAAGGGAGAAGACAAGAAGAGAATAGTCGTTCGTGAGCGCAAAATGAAAGCGCAAGCGGTTAGAAGAAAAATTAAAGACGCTCTTTGGTCGTTATTCTTTGAAAAGCCCAACTTTGAATATGCAAAGAGCTGGGTAGTACGTACGAGAAAAGTACTACAAATCTTTATATATTTAGTTGAGGTAGTATACGTATTACTATTCTTATTACTTTTGTATTCAGTATTCTTCAAAGCACCGGCGATAATTTACGATATTTTATTAAACGTATTGCAGGTCCAAGAATGGTACTTATATCCGTTTGCGTCTTTAATCATTTTACAAGAAGTATGCAACTTCTTTAAGACCAAGATAAAGGAAGAAGAAGACGAAGAAATAGAAGAACAAAAGACCAAGGAAGAAGAAGAGAAGGAAATGGAGGATAGACTCCGTACCCTTCACCTTGAAATTCAACGTCGTTTCGACTCTGAACATAACCTTCGTTATTATCCCGAAGCGGGCAAGGACGAGGCTATACCTTACGTATGCACCAACCGTCCTTACGCAAGTTCACTTGATTTCATCCAAAACAAGATGAAAGAAAAATCGGGTAGAATCGTTCATAGTTATATGGAGTGTTTAGACTCTGCGCTAAACGATAAGAACGTATATTTTTGCGCGTCTTTCTACTCGGAGTTCGGCGATTATTTAATCCACTACACGTATACTAGATTACTCGCAGGTATGCGTATGATATTCGTGTTATCGGATAAATCTAAAGTATTAGCGCTTAGAAAATACATAAACGACGCGTTAATGAACTTAATCAACGCCACCGAGGACTGTACGTGGAGAGTATATACTAGCGACGAAAGGCTCGATCAAGCAGACGTGTTAATCGCAACGCCCGACGACTTTAAGAGCGACGAAATGGTAGAAAACTACCCGAGTTTCTTTGAAGAAGTAAGCAACGCGGTATTTATCGATGCAGATAGAATCGTTGAACTTGAAAGTTACTTATGTCCCGTAATTGCAAAGAGATTACAAAAGGCAACGAGTGATAGAGTAAGATTTATATTCTTATCAAAGGCGATTATTCGTGGTTTCACGGCGGCAACCTTACCGAGATTTTTCTGTCTTGACGAAGTATTAAGCTTCTCAAGCGCCAACGAAAACGAAGCGGTATCATATACCTTGTGGAACAAGGAAAGTAAGCGTAACGTCGTATACAACAAAAACGGTCAAAAGCTAACTAACCTTGAAACGATAATAGCCGAACAAGCAGTGGAACACGGCGTAGACGGCGTACGTATCGTAACGCCTTGCGTGCTTGACAGATCTGAAAGGGACGTTTTAGACTTCCACGAAATTGAAATAAATAAATTCTGGAAGCAACCCCTTCCTGAAATAAACTATATGATTTATACTGACGATAGAAGTAACCTTGCCGCCGCGTTATATACGGCTACGAGATTTAGAGGTTCTAAAAAATCGTTAGTACATATCATAAGCCACCCGTATTTACTCCGTGAATACTTTATGGATAGAATGTTATTCGAAGAATACGTAAATCGTTCTCCGTTTATTCAACCTAGAGTAACCGAGCATGCGGACAAGGCAAAACTAAGCTATTTAAAACTTTTCTGCGACGCTACTACCGACGAAGGTATGAATATCTACGAGTTTGAGAAGAAGATGATTTCGGTCATGGATATTTCGGCTCAACGTGGAGATTCGCCCCTTTGCCCGTACTGTGAAAAGGAAGTTAAACTTGGCGAATTCGTAGAAATTAACGTAGAAACTTTAGCTGCATATTTACTCGCTGCGTTATGTGACGATCCCAACACTCCCGTAGAAGATAGTATCGCTAGAAGAGTAAAAGATTTCTACTTAATAATCGACTCGTCTGAATACGACGGATACACGCTCGTTAAGGACAAGAGAGTTAAGTTTAAGCACGTAAAAGAAATTTTAGATAAAGTATTCGAATGTAATAATAGAGTTAAATTATGTATTAACGACCAAATTATCGGCGAACTTGAAACTTTCCCGTCACGCGTACCGTTAGAGTACGTAGTTGGTCAAAGCATTGTGTTTGAAAATACCGAATACGAAATCGAACAAATTTCAAAAGACAACAAGATAATATTCTTAAGACACGAAAACGTAACCTTTAAGAACTGTCTTGACACCATATTCTTGCGTAGATTTAAGATAGACAAGGATAACGGTTTAATCGGCACTGAAGGCGTATTCCACAAGACGCACGGCATGCTCGAAGAAATCAAAGTTGGACTACATAACGTTGCTTTCCGTGGCGAAACTTACGGTTTCTATAGTTTATTATCTAACTGTCAAACGCTCGACTTCGTAAGGGGCGCAGTGGGTAATCCCCATATGGCGCAATCTTTAGTCGATGCAAACGCAAGAAATATTAAAAACGGAAAGGTATTATACGTAGACTTTACCACGAGAATGGAAAGTACGGACGAAATGAGATTACTACTAAGTGCAGTATTCAACGAATTTATTCGTACGATATTCCCCAAGGCGTATCGTTGTATTGCAATTTGTCCCGTTCTTGAAAATCCGTTGCCTTTTAGTAGTGATAACGAGCCTCAAAACTATCTCGATAGAGTTAAGGCGTTATATCCTTACCTAGTAGAAGAACAAAAAGAACGTTCAGACGAAGAAAAGGCAGAGTTTAAGAATAAGATGAGATTCTTATTCATAAACGACTGTGAAGAAGACGTTGGCGTATTAGACTGGTTCTACGATCAACTAGGCCACTATATGCACGAATTCTTGGCGAACGTATACTCTTACTTATACTGGTTAAAACTTCGTCCCTCGCTCAAACATTATATATACTTTGGCGCGGACGAACTCGCTGAATGTTTTGACGTTGAAAAATGTTGCGAACTTCTAAACGATTACAACATTATCTTAAACGACGAAGGCGTTCAAGACTACGAAACTGCAGGAGATATCTTCGTTGACGAAATTCCCAAGACTTGTGCAATTTGCGGAAGAGTATTAGAAAGCGGAAGATTTATTCAACTTGACGACGGAAGATACGTTTGCGTTAGCTGTGATAGAGAAAGCGTTAGAACGGAAGAAGAACTCGCCGAGGCAGTAAAAGCGGTAAGAGAATACCTTGCGAAAGAATATCCCGAAATCATGTTCGGTACGTCGACCGTAACGTTTGCGGACGAGCCGTTTAATAAAGAAGACACGACCGTTTCACAAATAAATTACAGAGTGGACTTTGACACCCGTGAAATTTACGTGGAAAGGGAAATGCCTAAACTTGCCATCGAATGCTCTATTTTAAGGGGTATAATCGAAATGTGGCAGAGCGACAACGAACTTCTAATTTCGTACGCAGGTGCTCAATTAGAATACGAAGAGGCTAAGTACTTAGCGTCGCGTGGCTATAACGAAAAGGTAGATATTCTAAATCAAGCTTACGACGAAGAAGTGAAGGCTGAACTTGCCGAGATCAAAGAAGACGTCGAAGGCGAAGAGAGTAAATTTAAGTCAAGCTTTGCGTTCATGCGTGAAAAGTATATTGAAGTTTTAAAGACGGCAAATATAGCGAACACCATTTCGGACGAAGAGCCGGGCGAACTTTACGATCCTAATAAGACGCCGAGATTCTGGAAGAGATACTTGCGTGGTGAAAAAATTACCGACGGCGAAGACGAACTCTCTTCGGACGAAAGAACTGAAGAAGACGAGATCGAGGACGAAGTCGAAGAAGATCCCATCGTAGAAGATCCCATCGAAGAAGTTGCTACCACCGAAGAAGTGGATGAAAACGTAGAAGAAATCGAAGATCCGAAGACCGAGCCTAGCGAACAAATCGACGAGCAAGTAGAAGAAATATCAACGAGCGAAGAGATTGATCAAATAAGCGAGCAAGATCAAACTATCGATCAAGAAAAAGAAGAAAATTAAAGGAGGTTGACTATGCCATTATTCAAGAAAAATAAGACGAAAGAAATAGACGAGCAACCTTCTAAAAAGGGTAACAAAAAAGGTGGCGCGCTTCCGTATGACGAAGACGAGGCTACTAACCCCAGAATCAAACTTTACAACGAGATCGTTAGACGTGCGATGACTTATAATACCGAATACTTTTCGACCGAGGGACTAAGCGTTAGCGAAGTTAGAAGGATATTTAAGTACGTGACGTGCGATTATCCAGAACTCTTTTGGGTGCTAGGTATTGATCCGCAAAACGACAGCATGGCTATCGTTTATAGGTGTGTAACTGAAGACGGACAAATCGACGTAAACGACATCGAAAGAAAGAAAAAAGAACTTCGCAAAAACGCAAAGTACTTTACTCGTGGTATTACTAAAAAAACCAAGCCTTACGACGCGTTAATAACCATTTATCGTCGTTTAATCTTAGAGCTCGATTACGATGGAGTGGGATTAAAAACCGAAGAGAGAAGCGGGGATGAAATAGACATTTCTACCGACGACAATTTGCGTTCGCTATATAGCGCGTTAGTTACCCGTAAAGTGGTATGCGCAGGATACGCAGTTGCAATGCAATATTTACTCCAATCGGTGGGCATAAGTTGTGGATACGTTTCAAGCGAACAAAAGGACGGTTCGGGGCACGGCTTTAACGCGCTCAAGATAGGTAAATACGTTTACTATCTCGATGCGACGTGGGGCGATAGATCGAACACGCTTACGGGCAAGAAAGGACAAGACGAAATCTTTTACGATTACTGTTGCGTTCCACTAAAGGAATTCTTGCTAACTAGCGACGAAACCAAGCATTTACATACGCCGAGAGCGGAATTTTATCCTAATCTAGAAGAATTCACTGATACCAACCACGAATATTTTAGATTTAGGAATAGTTATCTCGTTCGTTACGACGAAAGGATAATTTCAGAAGTGTTCGCGCATACGGCAATAACTTACGATCCTAAAGAAATGGGAAGATTTGCTATTGGTTTTAGATGTCATAACTCGTCGCTTATGAAATACGTAGTAGATCAACTTTTGAACGCGAATAATATGTATAGAATAACCGAAAAGGCAAAAGCGTTATGCAAAAAGAAAAAGAAATCGGCAATGAAACTCTTTACTAGAGCGTATAGCATATTGCCAAATTCAGAAACGGCAACTTTCTACGTGTATTTCGGCGGACAAGACTAAAAAAAAAGACAAATAAAAAAGGTGAGAAAAAATCTCACCTTTTTATTTTTGTTTGTTAATTTATTCGATTACCGAGCCGATAAGAACGTAATCTTCAGCGTCTGCGGGAGCGGTAATTTCAGTCGTTCCGATATCGCTAAACTTGATGATGCCAGAATAAGAGTATTTGTATTTCATACCGCTAATAACGGCGTCAACGTCAAAGTCGATTTTGGCGTGATCGAAAACGCCTTCTGAATTAACGAAGAACTTGTAACTAATTTCACTATAAGTTAAAGAAGTTGAGTTAACGTTAGAATCTTGCAAGAGTTTATTGGTAAATTTTTGAGCTTCTTCACCGCTTAAAACGAGTTCAAAGAAAATATCTTCGCTACCAACGTTAAACTTAACGTTGTCAAAAGAAACGTCGGTAAAATCGTATAAGGGATTCATGAGTTCGTCTTCAGTTTTACCCATATAGGTTAATAGGTATTGTAAAGAAACGTTCATCTTTCTCTTGGTTTCAGAGTTTTCACCGAGAACGGAGGTTACTTCGTGTAAGTAAGCAACGTCGTTAACGAGATAAACTTCTTTATTGATAGAACCTAAATCCATTTCTATACCATTGTAGGACATTTTGCCCATATCTACGAAAGATTTTTCATAGATATCGCCACCGTTTTTCTTAAAAGAGGTATCTAAGGTCATATCCATTTCAATAGTTTCGCCTTGGAAATCCATTGCAACTACGATATCGTATTCAACGGTAGTGGTGAAGTTATCTTCGTAACTTTCAATCGCTTCAATAGTTTCGGCGTAAACTTGCTGAGCGGTCTTGTCGTTAAGAGTTAGTTGTTGCTCGTAACCATTGCCATCATCGCCACAAGCGGTTAATCCTAAAACCGTGCAAAGGCAAAGAAGAATAGATACTGAAAGGTTAAATAGTTTCTTCATAAATTTTCTCCTTATAAAAATTTTTATATAAAATTATTTTTTCAAAAATTTATCGAAAAGGTTATATCTTTCGGGGTGAGTTATAGCGGTAAAAACCATATCTCTAATATTAGGAACGTCTTTAGCGATACCAGAAATAACGTTTTTAACGTATTCGCGCTTGGTAACCTTATTTGCAGGGCATTTGCTTTCAATTACGGGCAAGTTTTTAGCGTAAACGGTAATATTGCTTTCTTTAGTCATAATCAAAGGTCTAATCATTGTAAGTCCGATTTTATCGAGATAACTTATAGGCGAAAAGGTAGAAAGTCTACCTTCGTAAAACAACGATAAAAGAAGGGTATCGATCAAATCGTCCGCATGATGCCCTAAAGCTACTTTATTACAACCTTCGCGTTTAGCCACTGCGTGAAGTGCACCTTTTCTCATTTTAGAGCATAGCGCACACGGGTTAGTTTCCTTTCTAACGTCGAACACCACTTCGGCTATTTGAGTTTTTTCGACCACGTATTTGATGCCGTATTCGTCACAAAGTGCTTTAATAGGGCTAAAATCGCCTTCTTTACCCCCAAAACAAAGGTCAACGGTAATTGCAACGAGATCAAACCTTTCGGGCGAGAAACGCTTATATTCGGCGAGTAGTTTAAGTAGTGCTAAACTATCCTTGCCACCCGAAACGCCCACGGCAATCTTATCGCCGTCGGATATTAAGTTGTAAGTGCTAATTCCCTTACGCATATAAGAGAGCATTTGCTGAGTCGTAGGCATTTTATTAAAAATTCCCCTAGTAAAAAATATTTTTTAGATTTTGGCTCGTCAAACTTTTGCCTTGACAATCTCCTTATGATTATATTATACTATAAAAGTCAAAAAAAACAAACAAAAGGTGAGTAAATGACGCAATTTATTCAAAATTTGATTGGAAACGATAATCTTGCCACCGTTATAATGAGCTTTATTCCGCTCATAGAATTAAAGGGCGGAATAGTATTCGCTAGAGAAGCGGGGCTAGGTATTTTTATGGCGTTTTTGCTTGCTTACGTTGGCTCAACCGTGGTATTTTTTCCTATATATTTTCTACTAAAGCCTATTTTAGGGGTAATGAAGAAGATAAAATGGTTCAATAAATTTGCTTGCAAGGTGGAAAAATATTTTTCGGATAAAGCGGACGAAGCAGTAAAAAAACAACAAGAAAAGGGTAAGAAATCAAGAATTTCATTAAAGGCGCTTGCCGTGTTTATTTTCGTTGCGATTCCTCTTCCGATGACGGGAGTGTGGACGGGAACGGCAATCGCAGTCTTTTTAGGTATGAAATTTAGAGAGGCGGTTGTTCCCGTCGTTTTAGGAAATTTAGTGGCAGGGGCTCTCATCACGGGGTTAGCCGAATTTTGTTTGGCGTTTTTGCCAGATGGAAGTCTTGACGTGATTTTATACGCATTATTTGGGCTTGCGCTAATATTCTTAGTGGTGTTTATTATAAAAATTGCTAGAAAAAAGGGCGAAAAAGAGAGAGAAAGTTTATCTGATAGGAGTGAGTAATGGGTTTTTTTGCATGGCTATTTAGAAGAAAGCCGAAAAAACTTAAAATAGGATTAGCGCTTGGCTCGGGCGGAGCAAAAGGATTTGCCGAACTTGGCGCGTTAAAAGCGTTTGAAGAGGCGGGTATAGAATTCGACGTTATTTCGGGATCGAGTATCGGCAGTATTATCGGCGCTTTTTACGCGGACGGATATAGCGTTACCGACATTACTGAAATGATAAAAAGCATAAATCCCGGCTCGATAATGAACGGGATTTTGATGAATATGGATATGACGGGACTAAAAAACGTCATTGATAGAGAACTTGGCGAAAAAAATATAGAAGAATTAAAAAAGCCTTTTTGTGCGGTTGCAACCGAGATAGAAAGTAGCCAAGATAAGGCTTTTACGAGCGGAAACACGGCGATAGCACTTTGCGCGTCAGCAAGTATTCCGCCTTTTTTTAAGCCTGTGTTTATAGACGGAGTAAGATACGTTGACGGTGCGTTTTCAAATTCAATTCCCGCCGATTATCTGAGGAAAATGGGCGCGGATTACGTGGTAGGAATAGATCTTTCAACAAGAGATTCTAAACCCAATTTACTAACGAAAATATTTCCGACGTACGAGTCTAAGGTTGAAATCCCTTGGCAAAAGGGATACGACAATTCGGACGTGATGTTGCACCCCGACCTAACGGGATTTAAATCGACGTCGTTTAAGAGTGCAAACCAAATGTATGAAATAGGTTATCGCCACGCGTTATCCTTTGTACCAAAGATAAAAGAAGATCTTTCAAGACTAAAGGTAAAATAATAAATGCAACACAAAAGACGGGGAGTGATAGCGGTAATTTTGGTGCTATTACTAACGACCTTAACCGCATGCGGAAGCACCGAAGATAATAACCAAACGGGTAGCCGAAATTTTAGCGTAGACTTTATAGACGTCGGCTTAGGCGACGCCATTTACGTGTCTTTTCCTAACGGCGACGACATGCTTATCGACTGCGGAAACGGGAGTAAGAGAAACAATCAAAATGTCAAGAAAATGCTTGACAACCGCGGTGATGGTGATATAGAATACTTGGTACTTACACACCCTGATATCGATCATCACGGCGGAACGCAATTTATACTTGACAACTATTCGGTTAATGCCGCGTATCTTCCCGACGTAACGCTAAAGGAAAATTTTCCGACCTTTTATAACGCTTATAAGGCGATAGAGCAAAAGGGCGTGCAAATAAAATATTTTTCAAGCCATATGGAAATAGACTCAAATAGTGGAGAATATTTTGTTAAATTTTTATCCCCAAAGAGCAAAGATTTATCCGATAGTAGTTATAACGATATAGATTTAATTAATCCTACTAACGAGCAAATGGACGATATTTCGGCAGTTATTTATATTGAGTGTCAAGGAAATAGATTGATTTTAACTGGCGATGCAGGAAGAAGGATTGAAGAAGAGATTTTAGATAATTATGAAGTCGGCATATACGGCGACAAGGTAAATCTAATAGATATTGACCTTTTGAAAGTGTCTAACCACGGCTCGGCAAGCGCGAGCTCTTACGAGTTTTTATCGTTATTAAATCCAAAGCACGCCGTTTTTTCGGTTGGCGGAGATAACGTGGACGGGCTTCCGTCTACTGAGGTCATAGAACGAATAATATCGATAAACGAAAACTGTAAAATATTTAGAACGGATCATTTAGGCAACGTATCTTTTACTATGAAAGACGGCAAGTTATCAGCGATAAACGATTAAAATTTAGGAGAAGTAAATATGTTTGATTTGGAAAAATTGAGAAAGGATTTTGAAAACTGTCCTTGTGGACAAAAGCACGATTTTGCCACCAAAGACGTGGTGATTGAAAGCGGTGCGGTAAAAAGGGTTGGCGAAATTCTTAAGAAGAACGGTTTTGGCAAAAAACTTTTATTTATCGCCGATGAAAACACGCTTAAAGCAGCTGAAGGCATTTTAGAATCTCTAAAAGATTTTGAACTTGATAAGAGAATTTACCCTGATTTAAGAGTTGCTATGTATAGCGAAGTTAAGATTTTAATCGAACTATTAAAGAATAACGATGCAGTAATCTCAGTTGGAACGGGCTCGTTAAACGATATTTGCCGTAGGGCTGCATACGAAGCGGACAAACCCTTATGTATATTTGGCACGGCTGCTAGTATGGACGGCTTTGCGTCTTACGGCGCGCCCTTAATCGACGGTAATCTTAAGAGTACTTTCGACGCGAAATCTCCTGAAGTTATCATTGCCGATACCAAAATTTTAGCAAAAGCGCCAGCCGAACTAAAGTCAGCAGGCTTTGGCGATATGATCGGTAAGTATATTGGTTTAATTGACTGGAAAGTTTCTCATATCGTTTCGGGCGAAAGTTGTTGCGAAAAGGTATTTAATTTGACTAGAGAGGCAACGGACAAAATCATGTCGCTTGCCGATAAAATCACCGCGGAAGACGAAGAAAGCGCGGCGGCGGTTTTCGAAGCGTTACTTTTAACCGGTTTTGGTATGAGTTTCGTTAGAACTTCTCGTCCTGCAAGCGGAACTGAACATATCGTTTCGCATTTCTGGGAATGTAAAAAACTTTTAGACGGCAAGATTTCCGATTTCCACGGCAAGAAAGTTGGCGTTGCGACCTTACATATCATGAAGTTCTATCAAGAGCTTATAAAGAAAGATAAGATTACCGCACACCCTGAAAAGGTGGATTGGGACGATATTTATTCACATTACGACGGAATGCTTGAAGAAGTTATCAAACTTAACACGCCCAATACTATTACGGACGGAATCGATCCTAAGATTTTAGAAGAAAAATGGGAAGAAATTAAAGAGATCGTTCGTTCAGTTCCTACGTATGAACAAATGTTAGACGCGATGAAGAGAGCGGGTTGCGCAACTACTTGTGCGGAAATCGAAGTTTCAGATGAACTTGAACAAGAAGGCTTAAAATATCACCCGTATATGAGAAGAAGATTATCTTTAAGAAGATTATCAAATATGATAGATTAATAAATAAAAAATCGGCAGAAATCAAGCCGATTTTTTATTTACTTGCATTTTCCAATGAAAAAGTGTAAAATATAAGAATAGAGTTTTTTCTTTAGGCAAGGAGAATTTTCATGAGAAAGATCTTGGCAGTTTTATTTAGCGCATTACTAGTTTGCTCTTGTGGTGCTTTCTTAACTGCTTGTGGAGAAGGATCACACGAGCATAGTTATACAAGCTACGTATATAATAATGATGCTAAGTGTGAGATTGACGGCACGGAAACTGCACTTTGCGACAATGGTTGTGGAGAAAGTTATACTAAAACAAAAGTAGGCAGTGCATTAAATCATAATTACGGCGATTGGATTAGTAACGGAGATGATACGCACACAAAAACTTGTTCGCACGATAATACGCATAAGATAACTGAAAATTGTAGTGGAGGAACGGCTACTGAAGAAAGTAGAGCGATATGTTCTGCCTGCAGTGGAGAACACGGCGAGAAGTTAGGGCATAGTTACACTAACTACGCGTATAATAACGACGCAAAATGCGGAGTTGACGGAACGGAAAGTGCATATTGTAGCAATGGCTGTGGAGAAAGTGATACTAGAACTAAACTAGGCAGCGCATTGGAGCATGCTCCAGATGATTCTGGTTTCTGCACGGCTTGCGATAAGGCAATAAACTACACCGAGGGTATTTTGTACGAAATATCAAGTGACGGGAATTATGCGGAAGTTGTTGGATACGAAGGCGATTCACTTAAAATAAATATTGCGCCTACCTATATGAATTTACCTGTGAAAAAAATAGGAGAAGATGCTTTTTGTGGCAGTTGGGATATTGGGTTTTTCTATAATTTTGAAAAAGTAGTTATTCCAGATAGTGTTACTCTTATTGATTCTCGTGCGTTTTCTTTTTGCACCTCTCTTGCAAGTATAGAAATTCCCGATAGCGTTACCTCTATTGGGCAAGCTGCGTTCTCTAATTGTAGTTCTCTTAAAAATGTAATTATACCCAATAGTGTTACTTCTATTGGCGCTTTTGCTTTTTCTAGTTGTAGTTCATTAACAAATATAAAAATACCCGATAGCGTTACATCTATTGGAGATTTTGCGTTCTTTTTTTGCGATTCACTTGTAAGTGTAACGATTGGAAATGGCGTTATTTCTATTGGAGAAAGAGCGTTCAGTTATTGCAGTTTTCTTACAAGTATAAATGTAGATACTAATAATCAGTATTATAAGTCTGTAAACGGAGATTTATACAGCAAAGATGGAAAAACCTTAATTCAATATGCAATAGGTAAAATGTATTCTACTTTCGTAATACCCGATAGCGTTACTTTAATTGGGGAATATTCGTTCTATAGTTGTGATTTTCTTGAAAATATAGAGATACCCAATAGCGTTATTTCTATTGGAAATGAGGCGTTTAGATATTGCATTTCACTTGAAAGTATAGCTATACCCGATAGTGTTATTTCTATTGGAAATTCTGCATTCGAAAGTTGCACTTCTCTTGTAAGCATAGAAATCCCTCATAGTGTTACTTCTATTGGAGGTTATATGTTTTATGAATGCAGTTCTCTTAAAAATGTAATTATACCCGATAGCATTACTTCTATCGGAGATTCTGCGTTTAGACATTGCACCTCTCTTGCAAGTATAGAAATCCCCAATAGCGTTACTTCTATTGGGACTGCTATGTTCTATAATTGCAGTTCTCTTGAAAATGTAATTATACCCAATAGTGTTACTTCTATTGGGTCTTATGTGTTCTATAATTGCAGTTCTCTTAAAAATGTAATTATCCCCGATAGCGTTACTTCTATTGGGTCTTATATGTTCTATAATTGCAGTTCTCTTGAAAGTATAATAATCCCCGATAGTATTACTTTTATTGGAAATTCTGCGTTCTATGGTTGCAGTTCGTTAACAAGTGCAACGTTTAAGGATCTATCAACTTGGTATACGACGGATAGTTATTATGATTGTGTAGATAAAACCGGTGGATCGCAAATGGACGTTATTGACTCAACTAGTAATGCAAGTTTTTTAAGAAATAATTACAACTGCTATTGGTATAAGATATAAAATATTAGAAGTCAAAGGTAAGGTATTAACAACAAAAGAGCATTGCAAAAAGCAATGCTCTTTTAGTTTTTAGCTTAGTTTTAACACCGTTATAGACGCTGCCGACAAAGTAGCCTCGGTTGCGGATACGTTGTAAAGAGAAAGAGTATCACCTGCGCTAGCGTTATAAATAATGGTTTTGCTAGCCGCGCCCGCGCTATTAGACTGCACGATATTTTCGTTTACTAACGGCGCACCGTTAACGTAAAGAGCGGTGATAAATTCGTTGGTAGGAACTGATCCACCCACGAAATAGCTTATTAAATAACTACCTTCTTCTACTAAAGTAATCTCGTTTCCAAGAACGGTAGAAGTATTTTCGGGCGTTTCCGCAATTTCCGCTAATGGAATAATTTCGTTAGCGTCAACCGTGTTCGTACCACTGCCTGCGTATAAACCGTTGTTAGTGCCGGCAGGACCTTGAGGACCGGTAGCACCAGTCGCACCAGTCGCACCGGTTGCACCAGTTGCACCGACAGGACCTTGAGGTCCTACTTCACCTTGAGGGCCGACCTCACCTTGGGGACCTTGAGGCCCTACTTCACCTTGAGGACCTTGAGGACCGATAGCGCCCGTCGCACCTCTAGGACCTTGCGGGCCAATCGGACCTATAGGACCTCTAGGGCCTTGAGAACCAATCGGACCGGCAGGGCCTTGCGGGCCAGTTGCACCAGTCGCACCAGTTGCGCCCCTCGCACCCCTAGGACCTTGCGGTCCAACGGGACCTGTAGCGCCTTGCGGACCTATAGGACCTCTAGGGCCTTGCGGACCAACGGGTCCTTGAGATCCACGGCAACAGCAGTTTCTATTGCAGTTTTGACAGCCGTTATTACGGCAAAAAAGACAACTCATACACGTTTCCTCCTTTGTGTCTAAGTTATCATATGAATAACCTTAAAAAAATGTTAAAAGGCAAAGCGAAAATGCTTTGCCTTTTTAGGTTAATCTAATTTTTTATCGGGGAATTCGATTTCACTAAAGATAGCGGAGGGATTATAAATCATTTCGTCTTCTTCGTGGAAATCACTTCCAAAAGCAAGGTTACTCTTAAGTTTAAGATATCTTGCTGACCCTTCGGCTAAAAGTTTGCCGTCCATAGAGTAAATTTCGCCTTTAGCGGAAAAACCTCTACCGCCGTCAAACGAAATATAACCCCTAGCCTTAACGTTTTCGCCGTAAGGGACGGGGCGACGGTAGGTGATATTAAGAGTTGTGGTCACACCGTACGTGGTCGGCTCTTTAATCCAAAGCGCTCTACCCATAATTTCGTCAAGTAACGCCGAAATCATACCGCCGTGCGTTCTTTCAGGATAACTTTGATGTTCGCTTCGAAAAGCAAAAACGCTTGCGACGCTATCGTCGTCAAGCACGTGGAAAACTGCCTTTAATCCAAGTGGGTTTTCCATACCGCAAATAATACAATTTCTACTGTTTTTTTGAACGTTTATAGTCTTCATAAAATCACCACTCATATATTATCACGCCTAGCCGAAAAATGCAAACGAAACGATTGACAAGAATTATTTTTCGGTGTTATAATTCTTACAAGTAGGAAAATTCCTACTTTTCATACCTATAAAAAAGGAGAGAGAGCATGTTGCAAAAAAAGGACAAATATCTATTTGGAGTATGTAAAGTTGGAGAAAAAGGGCAAATAGTAATTCCAAAAGACGCGCGTGAAATTTACGGAATTAATTCAGGGGATAGTTTAATAGTCGTTGGAAATAAGGAAGGTATTGCCTTATTAAAAGCTGAAGTTTTCGTGGATTTTGCCGAAACTAAGATGAACGGAGATAAATAATGGAAAACATTATAGAAATAACGGGCTTAAAAAAATATTATAAAGAAGTTAAAGCGGTTGACGACCTTTCTTTTAAGGTTAAAAAGGGCGAACTATTTGCTTTTTTAGGCGTTAACGGGGCAGGAAAGAGCACGACCATATCGGTTATGTGTGGAACGATTAACAAAGATAGTGGTAGCGTTATAATTGACGGAAAGGACGTTGAAAAAAGTCGAGAAGACGTTTTAAAAAAGATAGGCGTTGTTTTTCAACACTCTGCGCTTGATAAATCGTTATCGGCTTTAGATAACTTAAAACACAGGGCGTCCTTATACGGAATATTTGGCAAAAAATTTAACGAGAAAATAGATAATTTAAGCGAACTTTTGCAGTTTAAGGATTTTATGAATAGACCGATATCAAAACTTTCTGGCGGGCAAAAGCGCAAAATCGACGTGGCAAGGGCGCTAATTCACGACCCCGAAATTCTTATTTTAGACGAGCCCACCACCGGTTTAGACCCACAAACTAGAACGCTTATGTGGGGCGTTATAGAAAATTTAAGAAAAAATAAAGGGATGACCGTATTTTTGACCACTCACTATATGGAAGAGGCGGCAGAAGCCGATTACGTGGTTATAATCGACAGTGGTAAAATAGCCGCCGAAGGCACTCCAATAGACCTTAAAAACAAGTATACGGGCGATTTTATCCATATTTATAACGCTAGCGAAGAGCAAATAAAAGCACTTGGCGTTAAATACGAAAAGTTGGGGAACGCTTATAAAATTTCGGTTAGCGACACTTCGGTTGCAACCGAACTAATCGAAAAAAACAGAGAAGTGTTTAAAGATTACGAGATAGTTAAGGGCAAAATGGACTCGGTATTTTTAACGGTTACGGGCAAGAAATTAAGGGAGGACGACAAATAATGAAAGTGTTTTTAATAAATATTAAGCGAAACGTAAAATTATTCTTTAAGGATAAGGGCTTATTTTTCACTTCGCTCGCAACTCCTTTAATCTTGTTGGTTTTATACGCTACTTTTTTATCTAACGTGTATGAAAACAGTTTTTTAATGGAATTTGAGATGCGTGGCATAACGGTTGCAAGCGACCTTTTGGACGGGTTGGTTGGCGGACAATTAATAGCCTCACTTCTAGGGGTAAGTTGCGTAACCGTGTCGTTTTGCTCTAATATGCTTATGGTTCAAGACAAGGTTACAGGCGCAAGAAAGGATATGCTCATAACCCCTGTAAAGAGATCTACGCTAGCATTTTCCTATTTTACGGCAAGTTTTTTATCAACCCTTATCGTGTGCGTGGTCGCCATGACTATAGGTTTAATCTATATAGCAATATGCGGTTGGTATCTATCCTTTTTAGACGTTGTTTTAATACTTTTAGACGTAATTTTACTCACCCTATTTGGAACGGCTCTTTCGTCAGTTATAAACTACTTTTTATCTTCACAAGGGCAGATATCGGCGGTCGGTTCGATAATAAGTTCGGCATACGGTTTCGTGTGCGGAGCGTATATGCCACTTTCTCAGTTTAGCGAAGGGCTTAGAAAGGTTATGTCTTTCTTTCCGGGCACGCACGGAATGAGTTTACTTAAAAACCACGCGGTTGGCGGGGTGTTTAAGGAAATGGCAAGTCAAGGCGTAAGCAGTGAGGCGATAGAGGGAGTAATGACCTCAATCGACTGCAATATCAACCTTTTTGGCTCTAATATCCCAGTGTGGGGAATGTTTATAGTGCTAATAGGCGGTGTGGCGTTATTTTTAGGCGCTTACGTGCTAATAAATATACTATCTAAAAAGAAAAATGGAAAAGAAGTTAGTTAAACAAACTACTAAAAACGAACAAGACGAATAATTCGTTTAATCGTTAAATAAAAATAAACGCACCGTGCTTGAATTTACGCGGTGCTTTTTTTTGTTGTTAAAAAACACTACACAAGGTTGTATTTCTTCTAAATAATGTGTTATAATTATAAATAACGAAAAACTATAGGGCAAAAATGGAAAAAAGAAAGTTTATATTAAAATCTAAATATAAACCGACGGGCGATCAACCAGAGGCGATTAAAAAACTTACCGAAGGCATAAACGACGGGTTAAGAACGCAAGTTCTTTTAGGCGTTACGGGTAGCGGTAAGACTTTTACCATGGCAAACGTTATAAATAACGTTCAAAGACCCGCCTTGATTATCGCGCATAATAAAACGCTCGCCGCTCAACTTTGCAACGAATTTAGGGAATTTTTCCCCGAAAATAGGGTGGAGTTTTTCGTTTCGTATTACGATTATTATCAACCCGAAGCGTATATTCCCACCACTGATACCTATATAGAAAAGGATTTATCTATAAACGACGAAATAGATAAACTTCGCCACTCGGCAACCTGTTCTCTTTCCGAGCGAACGGATACTATCGTGGTGGCGTCCGTGTCGTGTATTTACGGCTTAGGCGCACCCGAAGAATATTATAGATTAGCGCTCTCACTTCGCCCCAACGACACTATGGATAGAGACGAACTTATGCGTAAACTCGTCGCTATTCAGTATACGAGACGTGACGTAGATTTTAGCCGTTCTTCGTTTAGAGTAAGGGGAGATACGGTGGATATTTTCCCGTCGTCTAACACGGAAATCGTGATACGTGTTGAGTTTTTTGGTGACACGATCGATAGAATATGCGAAACGGAGTTCGTTACGGGAAGGGTTATTTCGGAGTTAAAACACGCCGTAATCTTCCCTGCAAGTCACTACGCGGTTGCGCAAGAGAAACTAAACCTAGCGCTTGCCGCAATAGAGCGTGATCGTGACGATGAAGTGAGATTTTTTAGAGAAGACGGCAAACTCATTGAGGCTCAAAGACTAGAGCAACGCACCGATTACGATATCGAAATGATTCGTGAAATAGGCTTTTGTAAAGGAATAGAAAATTACAGTAGATATTTTGACGGAAGAGATATAGGCGATCCGCCTTTTACGCTACTAGATTATTTCCCAAAAGACTTTATCGTGTTTATCGACGAATCGCATATGACTATTCCGCAAATAGGCGCGATGTATAACGGCGATAGATCGAGAAAGACTAATTTAGTAGAATACGGCTTTAGATTAAAGTCGGCGTTCGATAACCGCCCGTTAACCTTTGAAGAATTCGATCAAAGGGTAGGTCAACTCGTATGCGTTTCGGCAACGCCCGCAAAATACGAACTTGGCGAGGCGGGGCAAGTGGTAGAACAACTTATTCGTCCTACGGGGCTAATCGATCCCGAAATAACGGTTAAGCCCACCAAAAACCAAGTGGACGACCTTTTGACCGAGATAAATAAGGTGGTAAAGGACGGCGGAAGAGTTTTAGTCACGACCTTAACCAAAAAAATGGCGGAAAGTCTAACCGAATACTTAAAAGAACACGGAGTAAAGGTTAGATATATGCACAGCGATATCGATACTATGGAAAGAATCGAGATCGTGTCGGGATTAAGGAGCGGAGAGTTTGACGTTTTGTGTGGAATTAACCTTTTAAGAGAAGGACTAGACCTTCCCGAAGTAAAACTCGTCGCTATACTCGACGCGGACAAAGAAGGCTTTTTGCGTAGCGAAACTTCGCTTATTCAAACGATAGGAAGAGCGGCAAGAAACGTAGACGGCAAGGTTATAATGTACGCGGACGCTATGACGGGCAGTATGGAAAGGGCGATAAGCGAAACCGAAAGAAGAAGAAAAATTCAGTCGGAGTACAATAAAAAGCATGGCATAACGCCCAAAACCATAGTAAAAGACGTCGTAAACACGCTTGAAATCACCAAGAAAGTAGATAGAACGAAAGATATTAAAAAGCAAGATATCCCCGAAGAGATCGAAAAATTAAAGGCGCTTATGAAGATAGCGTCGGCAAATTTAGACTTTGAAAAATGTATTGAAATTCGCGATACGATAGCAAAATTGAAGTTAAAAATGAGAAAATAATATGAACGAAATGATTATAAAAGGCGCAAGGCAAAACAACTTAAAAAACGTTGATTTGACTATACCTAGAGATAAGCTCGTGGTATTTACGGGGCTTTCCGGAAGCGGAAAGTCCACTTTGGCGTTCGAAACTATTTACGCTGAAGGTCAAAGAAGATACGTTGAAAGTTTATCTAGCTACGCGCGTATGTTTTTAGGGCAAATGGAAAAGCCGGACGTAGACCAAATAGAGGGGTTATCGCCCGCCATTTCAATCGACCAAAAGACCACGTCGCATAACCCTAGATCGACTGTTGGAACGGTAACTGAAATATACGATTATTTTAGACTTTTATTCGCTAGAATAGGAGTTCCGCATTGTCCTAATTGCGGAAAGGAAATCGCGCGTCAAACGGTCGACCAAATTGCCGATAAGGTCATAAATTTTGGTAACGGTACTAAAATTTTGGTCAACGCACCCGTAATTCGCGGTAAAAAAGGGGAGTATACAAAGAACTTTGAAAGTTATAAAAAGAGTGGTTTTGCAAGGGTAGAAGTAGACGGCGTAGTTTACGACCTTGACGAAGAAATTAAGCTCGATAAAAACAAAAAACACACGATAAGCGTGGTAATCGACCGCTTGATCGTTAAAGAGGGAATAGAAAAAAGATTAACGGATAGCATTGAAACGGCGCTAAAGCTTGCCGACGGATTAGTTTCAATTTCGGTTATAGACGGAGAGAACTATTTATTCTCTACAAAATATTCTTGTCCCGACTGTGGAATAAATATTGAAGAAATCGAACCAAGGCTTTTCTCGTTTAATAATCCTTACGGTGCGTGTCCCGAATGTTTAGGGCTCGGCTTTAGAAACGAAGTAGACGAAAATCTAATCGTAAAAGACAAATCTAAAAGCCTAAGAGAAGGAGCGATGACCATTACCGGATGGAATTTAGATAACGGTAAAATGGCGAATATTTATTTTAACGCGCTAGCGAGGAAATACGGATTTAGCCTAGATACTCCGGTTAAAGATTTGCCTGAAAACGTCTATAAAATCTTACTTTACGGCACGAACGGAGAAAAGGTAAAAATCGAATACGAAACTAAGACCTTTAGTGGAAATTACGAATCTAGTTGGGAGGGCATAATTCCCAACTTAGAGAGAAGATATAAAGAAACGAGTAGCGATTATACTAAAAGCGAAATCGAAAGGTATATGACGGTAAAGCCGTGTAATACTTGTCACGGAAAAAGGCTCAAAAAAGAAGCGCTTGCAGTTTTGGTTGGCGGAAAGAACATAAGTGAAGTTACTGATATGAGCATAACTGCACTTTTAAGGTTTATTGAAGAACTAAAAATCGGCAAAACCGAAAGTTTAATCGCAACGCCTATACTAAAGGAAATTAAAGCAAGACTTAACTTTTTAATCAACGTTGGGTTAAACTATTTAACGCTATCTCGTAGCGCGCATACGCTATCGGGCGGTGAGGCGCAAAGAATAAGACTTGCAACTCAAATCGGAAGCGGACTTACGGGCGTGCTTTATATTTTGGACGAGCCGAGTATCGGGCTTCACCAAAGGGATAACGAAAAACTGCTTGCGACGTTAAAGCGTCTTCGTGATTTAGGCAATACTTTAATCGTGGTCGAGCACGACGAAGACACCATGAGATGCGCTGACTATATCGTAGATATAGGACCTAAAGCGGGCGTACACGGCGGAGAAGTCGTTGCGAGCGGTAGCGTGGACGATATTATCGCTTGCGAAAGGTCTATAACGGGGGACTATTTATCGGGAAGACGTAAAATCGAAGTGCCAAAAGAGAGAACTAAGCCGGACGGAAGATGGCTTACCGTTCGTGGCGCAACCCAAAACAACCTAAAGAATATAGACGTAAGTTTCCCCGTGGGTTTAATCACGGCGGTAACGGGCGTATCGGGTAGCGGAAAGAGTTCGCTAGTCAACGAAATACTCTATCCCGAGGCGGCGGACGTTTTAAATAGAGCAAAGGTAAGAAAAGGCAACGCTCTCGGCGTGGACGGAATAGAACATTTCGACAAGGTAATTGCGATCGATCAATCTCCGATAGGAAGAACGCCAAGAAGTAACCCTGCAACTTATACGGGCGTGTTCTCGGCGATAAGAGATTTATTCGCGGCAACTGTCGATGCAAAAGAGCGGGGATATAAATCTGGAAGATTTTCTTTTAACGTTTCTGGCGGTAGATGCGAGCATTGCGAGGGCGACGGCGTAATAAAGATAGAAATGCACTTTTTACCAGACATGTACGTTCCTTGCGAAGTATGTAAGGGTAAAAGGTATAATAGAGAAACCTTGCAAGTTAAATATAAAGGCAAAAACATTAGCGACGTTTTAGAGATGACGGTCGATCAAGCGTGTGAATTCTTTAAGCCGTTTAACGCTATATATAACAAGATAAAAACCCTTCAAGACGTAGGGCTTGGCTATATCAAACTCGGTCAAAGTTCCACTACTTTATCTGGTGGCGAGGCGCAAAGGGTAAAACTCGCAACCGAATTAAGCAAACGCAGTACGGGAAGAACGCTCTATATTTTAGACGAACCGACCACGGGTCTTCATAGTTACGACGTGGAAAAACTATGCGACGTTTTAAAAAGATTACAACAAACTGGCAACACGGTGGTCGTAATCGAGCATAATTTAGACGTGATAAAACTTGCCGACTACGTAATTGATTTAGGCCCAGAGGGCGGAGATATGGGCGGACAAGTAGTTGCCGTTGGTAGCCCAGAAGAAGTTTCTTTAGTTAGCGGATCGTACACCGGTCAATTCCTAAAGAAAATATTAAATAAAGAATAATTAAAAAACAGGCTAAGTGCCTGTTTTTTTGGATATTCGGCATCCCTATGTAAATCGGGTAATTTTCCCGTTTTTACCAATAAAAAAGCACCGCCCTTTTGGGTAGTGCTTAATGATGCTTTTTCTATTAATTACATGTTTTTATGATAAAAACAATTTGAACAAATATCTTTATATCCTTGTTTCTTCACAAGATCTTCTCGTGCAAAACTTTCTGGACAACCATCTTCAATTACCATGCAGACATCAAAACATTCTTCTATTTTGATTTCTTCGTCAATAATAGGGCAATGTCTAACCTTATCTTTTATATCCACTTCTTTATTACCTCCATGATGTCGTTGGTTGAGCCAGTGAATTCGTTCGGCTTATATGCCGTTCTAATACACATTTTTTCTTTATCTACATACGCAACGCCTTTTGTAGAATAATACCTTTCAAATCTCCCGTTCCACACGGTAATAGAAACTTGTGCACTTTCTATAAACGAAATCGCTTCCTCTTTTTTGATCAAGTGTTTTCGTTCCTTATTAATGTGCTCATCGTCAAACAACAAAGACTCAACATTAACCTCTTCTGGTGGAACATTTACAACCCCATTGCTTGCAACCCTTTGAATTTGATAAATTTTCTCAAATTCTTCTCTTGTTGTTGTTTTTGTTGGATTGTCTTTCCTATAATCTTTGAAAGCGTGCAATTTTTCAATTTCTACATTCTTATTATGCTTTAATTCTTGAAATTCTGCAAGTGTTTTTGGCATATTTTCTTCGCCCAACACCTCTTTCCATCGATTATATTGATTATTGTCGTTTTTTCTTTCACGAACGGCATGAAAAGGTAGATTTTTTTCGCCACCGTCGTTCTTCTTTCTCGCTTCGTTATATTCTCGTCTTGATCTTCTAAAGCCACTAAGCGTCTTATATGGCATTTGGTCGCCATAAAGTTCTTTTGCCTCATCAAACTCTCTTTTTTCGTTTATCAGCTGCCTTAAAAAAGCTTGATCTTGATTATATTTCCTAAAAAGTTCATCATTCTTATCGTAATCCTCAAAGCGATTTGATTCCTCAATAGTTTTCTTTAGCTCTTCAGGAGATTCAAACTCTTCAAAGAAAGGAATAAACTCGTGTTTGCAGTTAGGATGCATTATGTTATAACCGCGTTGCAGTGCCGTTTCGTATAATGCGCACACGCGCGCGCATATAAATTTAAAAAATTTGAAATTTAAAAGAGGAATTTTAGAAATTAAAGAGTATTAAATAGGTGAGAAGATTTAAATCTTTATTTTTTAAGGTGCTTTTATGAAGGAAATAACTTATCGCAAAGAAGATCTTTTTTTATCGCCTTTTGCAACTAAGTCAATTGCTACAAAAGGGCGTAAAAGACAAGAAGAGCCGTGCGAAATGCGCACGGAATTTCAGCGTGACAGGGATAGAATTATCCATTGTAAAGCCTTCCGTCGCCTAAAAAATAAAACGCAGGTTTTCTTTTCGCCAGAGAGCGATCATTATAGAACGCGTTTAACGCACACCTTAAACGTTTCGCAAGTTGCAAGATCTATCGCCGTTGCGCTAAGATTAAACGAAGAGTTAACCGAGGCGATTGCCCTAGGTCACGACTTGGGACATACTCCGTTTGGTCATTCGGGGGAAAGAATACTAAATAAACTCAATCCTCTTGGTTTTAAGCACAACGTTCAATCGGGAAGAGTCGTTTCAATTTTAGAAAACGACGGCAAAGGGCTTAATCTAACCGCCGAAGTTGAGGACGGAATTATCAATCACCGCTTAAGCGATACCGCTATGACCTTAGAGGGAAAAGCCGTGAGTTTAGCCGATAGAATTGCTTACATAAACCACGATATAGACGACGCTATCGTAGGTGGATTTATAACCATAGACGATATCCCAAAGCATTTGATAGAAACTTTGGGAGAAACGTCAAGCAAGCGTATAAACGCCATGATAAAGTCAATTTATAAGCATAGCGACGGCAAGAACTTCGTGGAAATGGAGCCTTTTATGGCGGAGGCGACGAGTGAACTTAGAACGTTTATGTTTGAACGCGTTTATAACGACAATGCGTTCAAAATCGAAGAAGAGCGCGCGGATAGAATGATAACCGCTCTTTACGAATATTTTTACAAAAACCAGTCGTTATTGCCCGATTTTTATAAAAAGAGATTAGAATTCGATACGATAGATACCGTCTTATCCGATTATATTTCGGGTATGAGCGATAATTACGCGGTGAGAAAATTCAACGAATTTTTTATACCTAAAAAGTGGAAGTTATAACTAGATGAAAGGTTTTGACCAAAGGTTCATGGATGAACTTAAAAACAAGAATAATATAGTCGACGTCGTTGGAAGATACGTTCGACTTGAGCAACGCGGGGGCAATTTCTGGGGGAAGTGTCCGTTTCATCACGAGAAAACGGCGTCCTTTTCAGTAAACCCGTCGGGGCAGTTTTTCTATTGTTTCGGTTGCCATAAAAGCGGAGACGTTATAAGTTTTATAATGGAAATCGAGTCGCTCGATTTTAACGACGCGGTTAAGTTTTTAGCCGAACGCGCTAAAATTCCGCTACCCGAAGTCAAATACGATAACGAGCAAATAAAAGAACAAAAAAAGAAAAAAGAACGCATTTTAGATCTTTTGCGAGATACGGCCCTTTTTTATGCTAAAAACCTCAGAAAAGACGGGGCGGAAAAGCACGTTGAATACATATTAAAGCGAAAGATTTCAAACGAATCGCTAATGACATTTGGCATAGGTGCGTCGCTTAGCTTCGACGAACTGCCAAGACACCTAAAAGAAAAGGGATATACTTACGAAGAGATGATATCGTCCGGCGCGGTAGACGTTAAAAACGGTAGATATTACGACGCGCTTGGCGGAAGACTAATCGTTCCCATAATAAATCAATTTAATCAAGTAGTTGCGTTCGGCGGAAGACTTCTAGAAAAAGCAGACTTTGCAAAATATAAAAACACCAAAGAAACTTTCGTATTTTCAAAGAGTAACAACCTATATAACCTAAACAACCTTAAAAAACTCAAGAACGAAGAGGGCTTAAGTGGAGTTATTATCGTAGAGGGTTATATGGACACCATATCGCTCGTTCAAGGCGGATTTAGGAACGTGGTCGCTAGTATGGGCACGTCGCTTACCAAAGACCAAGCGAGAATACTTAAAAGGTACACGGACAAGGTTTATATCAGTTACGACGGTGACTTTGCAGGGCAAAAGGCGGCGATAAGAGGTCTTGAAATTCTAAACGAAGAAGGTTTAGAAGTAAAAGTCGTTTCCCTTCCCGACGGAATGGATCCCGACGACGTTATAAAAAATCTCGGCAGAGAGGGTTATGCAAAACTCCTTGCCGACGCAATGCCACTAATCGACTTTAAGCTAGACATTTTAAGAAGGACTTACGATCTTAATTCGGTTGACGGCAAGAGAAAGTACATTTCAAACGCAATAAGGGTAATTAAGGAAAGTCCGTCGCCCGCAGAGCAAGAAGACCTGCTTAAAACGGTTAGAGATCTAACGGGGACGACTTTTGAATCGTTAAGACGTGAACTTTACGTTGCCGAAGGAGAGAAAAAGGAAACGCCGGTAGTTACTACTCCCGAGTTTACCGATAACGAGGGAGATAAGAGCGTAATTGCGGCGAGATTCGTTTTAGCGTCCTATCTATTTAATAAACCCTTTGCAACCGAAACGGACGTAAACGGACTAGAGTTCGTTCTTCCCGTGCATAAGGCGATACAGTCTTATCTATCGGAAAAGATCGAGTCTAAAGATAGAATAAGGTTTAACGACCTATACGAACTTTTATACGACGACTACAAAGAAGAAATTTCGCGAATAGCGGGATTAGAGACCGAAGAGAATAAATCCTTCGATCAAGCCACCTACTTTTTCGATTGCGTGAAGATCTTAAAGGTGGACGAGCTTACGAGAGAGATAAATAGAATAACCGAGCTGTTTAAGGCGGAAACGCAAACGGACAAGAGAAGAGAGTTTGCAAAAGAACTAAACGTGCTATTAGCAGAACGAAATAAATTATCCTAGAAAAATACAAAGAGGAGAGATAAAATGGACGAAAAAGAGATATTAGTTCAAACGGAAGAAGGCAACACTTCCGACAATGGTGAAGTGTTAAATGCCGAACTCATGCAAATCGTTGCTGACATCATTATAGATTTTAAGAAGAGCGGAAGCATAACGACCGTTCAACTTTTCGACCGCTTGGAAAAACAACAAGCGAGCCCGATCGAACTCGAAGAAATTTATAAGATATTCGATCAACAAGGCATACAAGTCATAAACGAATTTGAAAGGGATAAAGACCTTTACGATCAACTTCTAAAAGAAGTTAGCATGGACGACCCCGTTAAGATGTACTTAAAAGACATCGGTAAAGTTCCGCTTCTTCAACCTGATGAAGAAACCGAGCTTGCTCGTCGTATGATGGAAGGAGACGAGAATGCAAAACGCCTTTTATCCGAGGCTAACCTTCGTTTAGTAGTATCTATCGCAAAAAGGTATATGGGACGCGGTATGCAATTCTTGGATTTAATTCAAGAGGGTAACCTTGGTCTTATGAAAGCGGTTGAAAAATTCGACTATCAAAAGGGATTTAAGTTCTCAACCTACGCAACGTGGTGGATAAGACAAGCGATCACCCGTGCTATTGCCGATCAAGCGAGAACTATTCGTATTCCCGTACATATGGTAGAAACCATCAATAAACTAATTAGAGTTTCAAGAAGATTACTTCAAGAACTCGGTAGAGAACCCACCCAAGAAGAAATAGCAGCCGAAATGGGTATAACCGAAGAAAAGGTTAGGGAGATCCAAAAGATCGCGCAAGACCCCGTATCACTTGAAACGCCTATCGGTGAAGAAGAAGACAGTCACCTTTCAGACTTTATCGAAGACGAAGGAAGCGCAGCGCCTACCGACGCGGTTTCCTACACCATGCTTAAAGAGCAAATGATCGGTGTATTAGACACCTTAACCCCCCGTGAAGAAAAAGTATTAAGACTTCGTTACGGCTTAGACGATAATCGTCCTAGAACGCTAGAAGAAGTTGGTAAAGAGTTTAACGTTACGAGAGAAAGAATTCGTCAAATCGAGGCGAAAGCGTTAAGAAAACTCCGTCACCCCAGTCGTTCGAAAAGACTTAAAGATTTCATTGACTCATGACCGATAGACTAAAGAAAATATTCTCGTCTTTGCCCGATTGCAAGGTTTTTGCCGATATCGGTTGCGATCACGGATATATCGCAAAAGCCATGATAAAATCAGGCAAATGCGAAAAGGTTATCGTTTCGGATATAAGTGAAAAATGTCTTGATAAGGCGAGAGAACTATTAAAAGAAGAAATTGAAAAAGGACTTGCCGAGAGCGTGGTTGGCGACGGGTTTAACGGCGTGGTTGGCGCGGATTTAGCGCTAATTGCAGGCATGGGTGGAAAAGAGATTATTTCCATACTTGACGATGCGAAAAGCTTGCCTCAAAAACTCCTTCTTCAACCCATGAAAAACTGTCCCGAAGTAAGAAAAAAAGCAGTTGAGAAAGGGTATAAGATAACGCTTGACTTTGTTTTTAAAAGTGCTGGCAAATACTACGATCTTATTGCTTTAGAAGAGGGTGAAGACAGTTTAACTCAAGATGAAATTGAGTTTGGCAGGACCAATTTAAGAGAAAAAGGCAAAGATTTTATTTCTAGACTTAATGAAGAAATAAAGAAAGCCAAGGGATATTTATCGGCGAACGTGAGCGACCAAACTCGCGAAAAAATCACCGAAAATATCAAAAAAATGGAAGAAATATGTATAAATTAAATGATTTTTTAGCCCTATTAGAAGAGTATGCTCCGCTTAATTTAAGCCACAAAATGATCGAAAAGGGCGGTTACGACAATAGCGGAATAATCGTTAATAGCGGTAAGGACGTTCAAAAGGTTTTGTTTAGTTTAGACCTAACTTGCGACTGTGTGGACGAGGCGAAAAAACTTGGTGTGGACACGATCGTTACTCATCATCCCGCGATATATTCGCCCGTTAAGAGTCTAAGCGTAGAGGACGATACCAAAGCGGTTTTACTTGCTACAGTAAGTGCAATTAACGTTATCTCAATGCACCTCAATTTAGACCTTGCAAACCAAGGGATTGACCATTATTTAAGCAAGGCGTTCGGCGCGAAAGACTATAAAATTTTAGATCCTTTGTGCGACGGATTTGGGTATGGCAGAGAGTTTGAATTTAGCAAAAATATAGAAGACTTAGCACAAAGTGCTAAACAAACTTTTAAGACGGACAAAATTTTAGTATACGGTAGTGGAGAAATAGCGCGAGTTGCGACCTTTTGCGGAAGCGGAGCGGATATCGCTTTAGACCTAGTTAGAAAGGGAGCGTGCACTGCGGACGTTATAATTACGAGCGATATAGCCCACCACGAAATTAAGGAACTAATAGAGCGAGGTAAAAAGATAATAGTTTTACCGCACTACGTTTCAGAAGAATATGGATTTAATAAATTTTACCTTTGGACGAGCGAAAAAACGGATGGCAAAGCCAAAGTGTATTATTATGACGATAAAAGATTTAGATAAAGGAGATACCGAAAATGGTAGAAAAATTACTTGCGTATCAAACGGCTGATGCGAAATTAAGAGAAATCGAAAAGACACTAGGCGCTAGCGAAGACAGAAAGAAAGCAGTCACCGCTAAAAAGTATTTAGAAGGGGTAGAAGAAAGCGTAAACAAATTAGATTTACGTTCGGCGGAACTCGTTGCGGCGTTTGAAAAAGCGATGTCAAACCAATTAAAGCTCAAAGAACAAGAAGCCGAACTTTGCACGGCGCTCGGAACGGTAGAAGATGAAAAAGGCGCAGACTATCTCGGTAAAAAGGTAGAAGAATTGCTCTCTAAAATCAAGGCTTTGGAAAACGAAACGAACAAGATTTTAGAAGAAATGCAAGAGATCGTAAAAGAATATTCTTCAATAAAAGTTAAGACCAAAAAAGCGCAAACGCAATATGCGGAATCGGCAAGTAAATACAACGAATTAAAAGAATCTGTTAAGGCGGAAAAAGACGCGGTTGCTAATGAACTTGACAAATTAGCAAAAGAAGTTGATCCCGCACTCTTAAAGAGATATCAAAACAAACGTTCCGACAAGATGTATCCTATCGTTTATCCGGTTAGGGGCAACGTTTGCGGTGCGTGCAATATGGAACTTCCGGTAGCCGTATTAGACAAGCTCAAAAAGGGCGAAGTTATCGATTGCGATCAATGTGGAAGAATGCTTTATCAAAAATAAAAAAAGAGACGAAATTCAGAAAAAAAGGACATCACAAATGTGATGTCCTTTAATTTTTTTATAAAACGCGCGTTTAAATATTTTAAATTATATTTATTTAAAAAATATTCGGTCAAAGCATTGTAAAATGTCGGCTATTTTGGTATAATCTAAAATGAGAAAGAATATGGGGTGAGATTTTGAACGGACTAGGAAGATCGAATCAAGAAAAACCAAAAAAGAACAGTTTATTAACCAAAGAGACCATGGGGGTAGTTCTAATCCTTTTTGCTACTTTGTGTTTAATTTGCTTAATCACGAGAGAAACTTTGTTCTCTTTACCCGGTCAATACGTAAACGCATTTTTAATGGGAGCGTTTGGGTATTTTTCTTATGCAGTAGTAATCTACCTTATTTCGGTAGGAGTGTGTCTAGTTGCGGATAGAAAGTTCAACATGAACAAAAAAAGAAAAGCGATGTTCACGCTTGCTTTTTTAGCGCTTGCCACCTTATGCCACGTAGTAAGCATGGCGGAATCAACCGGAACTCCGTTCGGTGATTACGTTTTATCTAGCTATGCTAAAGGCGAGGGCGGTATCGCCACCGCGTCCGCGGGCGGAATTATTACCGGCGTTATAGCATACGTGTTTAGCGCACTTTTAACTAACGTGGGAAGTTACGTCGTTTTAAGCGTAATATTAGCCGTTTTGGTTTATGCGATCATAATAGATTTCGTTAAGAATCCTACTGAAAAGAGGGAACGCAAGACCGTTAGCGGATCGTTTTCTAACACGCCTTCTTTAGACCAAGTTCAAGTTTTAGGCGAAAGAGATTATCCCGTTCAAACTGGAGAAATCGTTCAAGCCGTAAAGCCTATAAAACCCGAACAAACTCAAGCGTTATTCGTAAATAATCCAAGCGATTTCTCTTTTAAGACTAAAAAGGAAATCAACAAGGGCGAAAGTCCTGCGCTTAAGATCGGTTTTTCCGAAGAAGGTTTAGGCGTATTTAAGGCGTCGCAAAGTTATTCAACCGTTAATAGCCAAGAGATTAAAGATAAAATCGAGTATATTAAAACGCCGGTTAATATCGACGTGGAAAAGACCATTTCGGGCGCATATTCAAAGCCTTATCAAGAAAGACCGTCGACGACCGTTTCCGATTACGTTAACGTTAGAATAGATACGCCGAATAACGAAAAAAATATTCCCATGTTCGAACACGATAGAAGTGGCGAGAACGTAAAGGTGGATAGCGCAGAATTTAGAGCCGAGCAGTTCACCGATTCCTACGCAAATATTGCGGACGAGCCGACGAGCGTCGTTCATGACGAAGAAGTGGTAAGACCCCTTCCCGAGTTTACTGAAGAGAAGGCGTTTGATCGCGCAATCGAACAGCCCGAACAAGAAACCACCGAAGAAATACCCTTCGTAGAAGAATTTGCTAAAGAGATCGACGAGTTTACGAGAGGTGTTGAGCAAATAATTACTCCGACAGAACCTCAAGTTCCCGAAGAACCGGTAAACGACGAACCTTCTCCGTCAATCGTAAGGGAAAGAAGATTTAGAGATATTTTTGGGGATGAGCCTAAAGAAGAGCCTAAACCCGAAATAGTAGAAGAAAAGAAAGTCGAGCCCGAAGAGCCTATTGCGTTCACTAGTAGAGTAAACGCGGATAGCAACGGAAGATCTAATAGAATGTTCGGCTTTGGCGAAAGACAAAAAGAAGAACCTAAAGCTGAGCCCGTAGCCGAAGAAAAGCCCAAGAAACCCGCGCCCCCGATCAATAGAAAATACTTCCGTCCTCCGCTAGATTTATTAGAAACGAGAACTCTTCCCATGGACGCTCCGAGAGATAATCACGAAGAGCGCATGGAAATCATCAAAAAGACGCTAGAAGATTTTAAGATTTCGACTATTCCGCAAAGTTACGTTCAAGGTCCGTCTATCACGAGATACGAAATAATGATGCCTGCAGGCATATCGGTTAAGAGAGTTCTCGGTTACGACGACGACTTAAGAATGAGATTATCTGCTACTAACGGCATAAGAATCGAAGCTCCCATTCCTGGTAAAAACCTTGTCGGCGTAGAAGTTGCAAACACCGTTCCAACTCCCGTAGGATTAAAGGAGGTAATGGAGGGTATTGCCAACAAGAAGAGTGGAGATAGTTCGCTTATCTTCGCGCTAGGCAAAAATATCGTTGGCGAATGTATGTGTGACGATTTAACTAAAGGTCCGCACTATCTAATCGCAGGCGCAACTGGATCTGGCAAGAGCGTGGCGCTCCACACTATGATCGTAAGTATGCTAATGCGTTATAGCCCCGAAGAATTAAGACTAGTTCTAATCGATCCTAAGAGCGTTGAATTTAGAAAATACGAACATATTCCGCATCTATTAGTGGATGAAATTATAACCGAGCATAAGAGAGCGCTTGCTCTTCTTCAATGGGCGTATGACGAAACCAACCGTAGAAATAATATTTTCAATCAATACGGCGGAGTTATAAGCAAGATCGAAGAATACAACTCTCAAATTGCAAGCGAAACTATTCCTAGAATGCCTAGAATAGTAATCATAATCGACGAACTTGCCGACCTTATGGAAAGCGCTAAAAAAGATTTAGAGGCTAGAATTCGTATGATAGCGGCAAAATCTCGTTCGGCGGGTATTCACTTAGTGCTTGCAACCCAACGTCCGTCCGTAGACGTTATTACGGGTACGATAAAGGCAAACCTACCGTCAAGAATAGCGCTTAAAGTTATGAACTTTAACGACTCGCAAACCATTTTAAGCGAGGCGGGCGCAGAAAAACTTTTAGGTAACGGCGATATGCTTTATAAGAACTCGTCGATGCCCGACTGCGAAAGATATCAAGGCGCTTATATAAGCGGTAGAGAAATTACCAACATCGTAAACTATATCAAAGAGCACAATAAAGCTTACTTTGACGATGAGGTTAGCGAATATATCGAAAGAGAAACTAAACCCAAGCAAGAAGAAAGCATGGGCGGAGTGGAAAGTTCAAGCGATCCCAACGAATTAGACGACTTTTTCTTAAAGGCGTTATGGCTAGCCGTAACGAGTGAAAGCGTATCAATTTCGCAATTGCAACGTCGTTTCCAAATAGGATACGCAAGGGCAGGCGGAATAGTCGATAAAATGGAAAGACTAGGATTCGTTTCGCCAAACGAAGGTAGTAAAGCGCGTAGAGTGCTTATAACTAGACAAGAATTTGAGGATCGTTTCGGTCCGATGGACGAGGCTTTTTAAGACCAACTTATGATAAAAAATAAAAACGTCGGTGTGATTTCACTCGGTTGCGATAAAAACCGAGTGGACACCGAAAAAATGCTTTACATATTGTCTACAAGACATAATATCGTCTCCGACGTGGCAAGCGCGGATATAATCGTGGTTAATACCTGCGGTTTTTTAGAGGCTAGTAGAAAAGAGGCGATCGAAGAGATATTTTATTCGGTCGGTTTAAAAGCGGACGGGGTAGAAAAGGTAATCGTCACGGGTTGTTTACCGCAAAAGTTTATCGACGAAATTTTTCCGTCAATTCCCGAAGTAGACGCATTTTTAGGTGTGTCTGACTACGACAAGATTTTAGACGTTATCGATAGAATTTATCGTGGAGAGCGCGTTAACGCCGTAGGCGTTCCGTCAAAAGAATGCGGAATAAATAGAGTACTTACCACTAGTAATTACGCATATCTTAAAATAGCGGACGGATGTTCAAACCATTGTACCTATTGTTTAATTCCTAAAATTCGTGGAAAGTTTAGATCGGTAGAAAAAGCCGATTTGATCAAAGAAACGGTTTCTTTAGGAAAGATAAAAGAGCTCATTTTAGTTGCGCAAGACACCGCAAAATACGGAGAAGATTTAGAAAATAAAAGTAGTTTAGCCGAACTTATTAGAGAGTTGTCAACACTCGATAACGTGGAAAGGATAAGACTTTTATACTGTTATCCCGAAAATATTACCGATGAACTTATAGCCGAGATAAAACTTAACCCTAAAGTTATCCACTATATCGATATTCCCTTTCAACACGCGGACGATAGAATCTTAAAACTTATGAATAGAAAGGGGACGGGGAACGGGTATTTAGAACTAATCGAGAAATTAAGAAAAGAAATTCCCGATATCGCTATTAGGTCCACCTTTATCACGGGTTTTCCAACTGAAGACGAAGTGGCGTTCAATAACCTTATAGAGTTTATTAAAAAGGCAAAACTCACCAACGCGGGCTTTTTTAAGTATAGTAAAGAAGAAGGTACGGCGGCGGCAAAACTCGGCGGTCAAATCGAACGAGCGATAAAGCATAAAAGGTATAGAAAACTTTACGCCGAACAAAGAAAAGTAGTAAAAGAAAACAATAAAAGATATCGCGGTCAAACGCTAGACGTGTTAGCGGAAGGGTTTGATCAAAACATGTTGGTTTATTACGGAAGAGCGTACTTTAACGCACCCGATATAGACGGAAAAGTGTACTTTTTCTCAAGCGACGAGATAGAGTACGGAAAGACTTACAAAATTAAAATCAGAAGAACGTCGGACTACGACTTATACGGAGATAGAATATGAATTTACCAAACAAATTAACGCTTACAAGAATACTCCTTATTCCTATTTTTGCAGTAATTTACTTTTTGCCGATCATACCGTTTAATTACGTTATTAGCGCGGTTATTTTCTTGATCGCGTCGTTAACCGATTTTTTGGACGGGCATATTGCAAGAAAGTATAATTTAGTTACCGATTTAGGAAAATTCCTTGATCCTATTGCGGACAAGGTTTTAGTGTCAACGGCGTTAATACTAATGCTTACTACGCCTATTGGCGGAGTGCAAATTTTACCGTATTACGCAACGATTGCCGTTGCCATAATACTCGCTAGAGAACTTATCGTAAGCGGATTTAGAATGGTTGCCGCAAGTAAAAATATAGTTATCGCAGCCGATAAAACGGGAAAGGTTAAAACCTTCACTCAAGACGTTGCGATAATCGTTCTACTCGTCGGTGCAGATATCAATCCCGGTTTATATTCAATCGTGAATATCGTAGGGCTTGCGATTTTAGGAATTTCAACCCTCCTTACCATCGTTTCGGGCATTGAATACATAGTTAAAAACAAAAAAGTATTAAAGTAAAAAATGAAGACTGCGCTAATGATATTTTTAGGCGCGTGCGAGAAAAACACACGCGGATATATCGATAATATAAAAGCCCTTTTTTACGAAGGGGGAATAGACGTTTCTATTATCGAAATTTTGTCTTTAGACGACGACTTGTCCTTTAAGAGAAGACTAGAAGAGTTTAAGGATACGGTAGACCAACTTATCGTAGTTGGTGGAAACGAGGCGTCGTTCGATCTAAAAGGAATAATAGCGAGCAGTTTTGACACGGCGTTTATCGAAAACGAAAACGCTAAAACCTTTCTCGACGCCGTATCAAAGGCTAAGGGAAGAGTTTATCCGGAAAATTATGCCTTTCTTCCTATGACGGCAACCGTGATTCCAAACATTTTGGGCGGGTATCAAGGCTTTATGTTAGACGAAAAGGAACTCTCGTTAGCGGTGCTACCCGGCGCGTTCGACCAAGTAAAACTAATGAGTGAAAAATACGTTATTCCGTATTTAGAAAATAAATCGGGCGTAAAAAGACAAAGGCTAATCTTAAAATATTTCGGCGATCAAAAAGCCGTTCACACTTGTATAGAAAAGGCAAAAGAGGCTATAAGCACTACTTGTGAGGTGGACGTCGTAAGTAATTATAACGACGTTACGATCAAACTCTCTTTTGACGAAAAAGACCAGTTAAAAGACGAATTTATAAGGTTTATCATAGGAAACTTAAGAGAGGATATCTACGCTGAATTTGACACGAGTTTGCATGAAAGGCTATTCGATTTACTAAGGCTCAAAAAGGTAAAGGTTTCGGTTGCGGAATCGTTTACGGGCGGAAGAATAGCGAGTGCGATCGTATCTAATTCTGGGGTATCAGAATATTTTCACGAAGGAATAGTGAGCTATTCAAATAGAAGTAAACTCGGGCGTCTAGGCGTGCGAGATAGTGATCTAAAAGCAAACGGAGCGGTAAGTTCGATCGTGGCTTACCAAATGGCAGTAGGGCTATTAAAATCGGGGGATTGCGACCTAGCAATATCGACTACGGGTATCGCAGGACCAAAGAGCGATAACACCGCAAAGCCCGTAGGGCTTTGTTATATAGGAATAGGCATGAAAGACGGCGTTCATACCTACAAATATAACTTTAGCGGAAATAGAGAGGAAATTACCGAAACGGCAAAGAATACCGCGCTGTTTTTGGCGATAAAAAAATTAAAAAACATATAAGAGGAAAATTATTATGGATGAAGCAAAAATTAAAGCGTTGGACAGTGTAATGGTCCAAATAGAAAAACAATACGGCAAGGGCGCGATTATGCGTTTAGGACAAAGCGCTGCGGACGAAGGTATCGAAGTTTTGCCGACGGGATGTTTATCACTTGACTTAGCAGTTGGCGTTGGTGGACTTCCTAGAGGAAGAATTATCGAAATCTACGGACCTGAATCTTCGGGTAAAACTACGGTTGCACTCCACGTTATTGCCGAAACGCAAAAAGCAGGTGGCGTTGCCGCGTTCGTTGACGCAGAGCACGCGCTCGATCCCGTTTACGCTAAAAATTTAGGCGTTAACCTTGACGAACTTTACGTTTCTCAACCTGACACTGGTGAACAAGCGCTCGATATTACTGCGTCACTCGTTAGCAGTAAAGCGGTTGACATTATCGTAGTTGACTCAGTTGCGGCGTTAACTCCTAGAGCGGAAATCGAAGGAGATATGGGCGACTCTCACGTAGGCTTACAAGCAAGACTAATGAGCCAAGCATTAAGAAAACTCACCGCAATCACGGCAAAATCAAAAACTTGTATTATTTTTATCAACCAACTCCGTGAAAAAGTTGGCGTTATGTTCGGTAATCCCGAAGTAACCGCGGGTGGTAAAGCGCTCAAATTCTACGCGAGCGTTCGTATAGACGTTCGTAAGAGCGACGCGCTAAAGGATAGCGAAGGCGCATACGGTAACCACACCAAAGCAAAAGTCGTTAAAAACAAGGTTGCTCCGCCCTTTAAGACCGCCGAATTCGATATTATTTACGGCAAAGGAATTTCAAGAGCAAGTTGTTTAATCGATTTAGGACTTCAATACGACGTAATGCAAAAGAGCGGATCTTGGTTCTCGTATAACGGCGAAAAGATCGCGCAAGGAAGAGAAAAGGCGTGCGAATACTTGGATGCTAATCCTGCAGTTGCAGACGAAATCCAAGAGAAGATTATCGCCGCGTTCAAAAATAAAAACTAAATATAGGCTAAACTATATTGACTTTTAACAATATATAGTGTAATATATAATATAGTAGTGTATAGTGCGTGTAAAAGCGCGCTTAAGAATAAAAACAGGAGGGCATAACGTATGCAAAACACTAATCTCAGCTCCCTGTTCTTAGCAACTGACTTAACGGTTGTATTATACGTGGCGATAGGAGTAATAGCGCTCCTACTAGGCCTCATATTAGGGCTTGTTTTTGGTGGCAAAGCAAAGATTAAATCTTACGAAAAGCAAAGAGGAACGCTCGAAGAGCAAAAGAGTAAGATGCTTGCTGAAGCCGAAGAACAGTCAAGAGCAATTAAAAAGGAAGCAATACTAGAAGCGAAAGAACAGGAACTTAAACTTCGCAACGATTTTGAACGTGAATCCAAGGAAAAACGTTTTGAACTTCAAAGACTTGAAAATAGACTTAACCAAAAGGAAGAGTCTTTAGAAAAGAAAGAAGAAAATTTAGCGAAAAGAAACGAAGAAACTACTCGTCAACAAAACGCGTTGAAAAACAAAGAAATCGAACTCGATAAGAAAATTGACGATCTAAACGAACAAAAGGAAAAGATCGTAGAAGAGTTTGAAAAGATCGCGCAGATGAGTAAGGAAGAGGCAAAAGAACAACTCATTTTATCTATCACGGACGAGGCGAAGATCGCCGCTGCCGGAATAGTTAAAAACATCGAGGCGGAAGCAAAGGAAAACGGCGAAAGAAAGGCTAAAGAAATCGTAAGTTTAGCAATTCAAAAGTGCAGTACCGAACAAGCTACCGAAATCACCGTTTCAGTAGTACCCCTACCTAACGACGATATGAAAGCAAGAATTATGGGTAGAGAAGGTAGAAACATTAGAACGTTAGAGAACGCAACCGGAATCGAACTAATTATCGACGATACGCCGGAAGTTGTAATCGTTTCGGGCTTTGATCCCGTAAGACGAGAAGTTGCGAGAATCGCACTTGAAAAGCTTATTCAAGACGGAAGAATTCACCCCGCAAGAATTGAAGAAACAGTTGAAAAGGTAAAGAAAGAACTTGACCAACAAATCAAAGAAGCGGGCGAAGCCGCTATGTTTGAAAGTGGAATTTTCGGACTTCACCCCGAAATCGTTAAGATTTTAGGTAGACTTAAATTCCGTACTAGTTACGGTCAAAACGTGCTTAAGCACTCAATCGAAGTATCGCACTTAGCAGGCGTTATGGCAACCGAACTTGGCATTGACGCAACGCTCGCAAAGAGAGCAGGACTTCTTCACGACCTTGGAAAGGCAGTCGACTACGAAGTAGAAGGCACGCACATGCAAATCGGTGCGGACCTTGCTAAAAAGTATAGAGAAAACAACAACGTTATAAACGCAATTCTCGCTCACCACGGTGACGTTGAACCTAAGACTTTAGAGGCAGTTTTAGTTCAAGCGGCGGATGCTATTAGCGGTGCTAGACCTGGAGCAAGAAGAGAAACGACCACGAACTACATTAAAAGACTTCAAAAACTCGAAGAAATTTCAAGTAGCTTTAAGGGCGTTGAAAAGTGTTATGCTATTCAAGCTGGTAGAGAAGTGCGCGTAATGGTTAAACCCGAACAAATTAACGACGCGCAAACCTTATTCCTAGCAAAAGATATCGCTAAAAAGATTGAACAAGAGATGGAATATCCCGGTCAAATCAAAGTTAACGTTATCAGAGAATGGCGCGCAACTGAATTTGCAAAATAAAATTATCGGTGGCAGTTTTGTCGCCGATTTTTCTTAAAATCGAATTTTAATTAAAATACATACGTAGGAGAAAAAAATGAAAGAATTTAAAAAAATCGCGCTAATAGCGCACGATAGCAAGAAAAATGAAATTGTAGAGTGGTCACAAAAAAACAAACACGCACTTGAAAAGTTTCAACTCTGTGGAACAGGCACAACGGCAAAGAGAATTTCGGAATCTAGTGGCTTAAACGTTTATGGATACCTTTCTGGTCCGCTTGGTGGCGATCAACAAATAGGGGCGTTAGTAGCACAGGGCGAGATAGATTTAATCGTATTTTTATGCGATCCACTTACTGCTCAACCACACGATCCCGACGTTAAAGCTCTGCTTCGAATTGCAAACGTGTATAACGTTCCTATTGCCACAAATCTTGCCACGGCTGATTTAGTGATCGCATCCCTTGCAAAATAGGGTTATATACATTTAAAATAAAAACACTTATAAAATCAAGGTCGGCACTTCGCCGACCTTTTTTACGTATTATAAAAATCTCGTTTTTTTCCATATTAATTTAGGTATTTACCATTGAAAATCTCGGAAAAAGATATTATAATGTGAAAAAGGTGGTAAATATGAACTTTTATATAACGTTAACTCCCGACAACTTAAGAAGTTATCCTCTTCACAGTCACGACGTGTACGAAATCATATACTATTTAGAAGGGGACGGAGTGTTGCATACAAAAGAAAAAGATTATCCTTTTAAGAAGGGTAGCGTCTTTATCGTTCCGCCGTTCGTAAAACACGGGTCGGTTGCAAATGCGCCTTATAAGAATCTTTGCGTGCACACTAACGACGTATTGCTCGATAGCACTTCTATAATATGCGCAAGCGATAACGAACAAAAGGACTTAGAAAACCTATCTAAAATTTTATCGCGAGCGTATTTTGAAGGGTTGCCACAATCAGGTGCTCTAGCCACAAGTTTATATACGGCTTATAGGGACGTTCTATTAAAGATCGTGTCTAGCCAAAAAATGCAGGTTTTGGACGAGATTATTGCTGAATTTTCAGACAATATAGGAAATTCCTTATATAATCCGACGTCGGCGTTTTTAAATAAAGGATATTCGCAAGATCATTTAAGAGTGTTGTTTAAGAGAAAATATCATCTTAATCCCGTGCAATACTTTACAAAACTAAAAATGGCGTATGCAAAAACGCTTATCGATTCGTATGGAGAGAAATTAAAACTCTATCAAATAGCCGAACTTTGTGGATACGACGATTCGCTTTATTTTTCAAAAACGTTTAAAAAGATATTTGGCAAATCCCCAAGAGATTACGCTAGAGAAAAGGTGAAATAATGGATTATTTACTTTTAGTTACGTGCGTTTGTTCGGGCACGGCTAAAATGCTCGTTAATAAAAAGGTAAAAAAGAACGCCGTTGGCATAGAAAAAACCATGCTAGTAAACGTTATTTCCTTTTTAATCGCGCTCGTGATTCCAGTTGGCTTTATGTTTTTTTCGTCGTCGCTCAGTTTTGCTAATCCGTGGTGGTTAACGGCTATAACGGCGACGTGTATATTAGTGTCGCAAATATCAATAATGAAGTCGGTCGAACTCGGTTCAGTCACGATAAGTTCGCTTTTTATAAACGGCAATTTTATAATACCGACCATTTGGGGCGCAATCTATTATAGAGAACCCGTTCACTACCTTCAAATAATAGGTATAGCGTTAATTTTAGTTTCGTTTATAATAGGCGCTGAAAAGGAAGAAGGCAAGAAGTTTAATATAAAGTGGCTTTTTTATACGCTTTTAGGGACGTTTTCTTCAGGACTGCTTGGAATTGCGCAAAAAATATTTGGCAAAGAATATTCGTTGATTTACTCGTTAGACGCCTTTTTGGCCGTTTCATTTATAATGATAGTCTTAATGAGTCTAATCGTTTACTGTATATGTCTTTTAAGGCGAAAACACTTAAAAAAGACGGGCGAGCATGTAAATGGCAATATGGGCAAATGTGCAATTGGTCTAACGCTAATTTTAGGTTTAATCTTAGGCTATCACAATAAATTTTGCACTTACTTATCTGGTGCGTTACCGTCTGCGATTTATTTCCCCATAATAAACGGTGGAGTAATAGTACTAGTGGCGATAGTATCGGCAATATTGTTTAAGGAAAAACTCAACAAACGTCAGCTTTTAAGCACGGCGCTAGGGTTTACGTCTATAATTATAATATCAATAGGAAAGTTATTATTAGGTAATTAAAATGAAAGAATTTAATGGTTTTTCAAAGGGAATGGGGATAGGCGGTTGGCTAACCAACTACAAAAGATTTCACGTTTTATCGGCTGATAAAATGGAAACGCTTTCAATCGGAGACAAAGAACACTTTAAAAGTTATATCACCGAAAAAGACGTGGAAAATATAGCGAATATGGGCTTTGATCACGTTCGACTTGGTTTTGACCAAGTAGTTTTAGAGGACGCTAACGGAGAGTTTATAGAAGAGAATTTTAGGCTTGTTGATAGTTTCATCGGTTGGTGTGAAAAGCACAACTTAAACATTGTGTTAAACCTTCATAAAGCAAGGGGTAGTTATTGTGACGTTGATACCGAAAAGGAATTACTTGATGACGAGCAACTAAAACAAAAATTTATAGATTTTTGGCTATATTTTGAACGTCGTTATAGCGATAAAAAGGAAATTGTTTTTGAACTTTTGAACGAAGTTAAAGACGTTGATCCGAATCTTTGGAACGATCTATACGAGAGCACGATAAATAGCATAAGAAAGGTAAACAAACAAAGAAAAATCATCGTTGGAACTATTAATTGGAACGATCCTAATTTTTTAAAGGATTTAAGGGTACTAGATGATGAAAACGTCATATATACCTTCCATTTTTATGCGCCGTTCGAGTTTACGCATCAACGCGGAGTGTTGCAACCGAATACTTGCTTTTACAACCGAGATATGCCATACCCAACGAGCGATATAGATAGGTATAAAGATTACAGAAATCTATTCGGGCCTAAAGGGATATACGATCGATTCACGAAAATGGATAAAGAGTATATTTTCTCGGCGTTAAAACCCGTTAAAGATTTTATAGACGCTAATCCCGATAAAATATTGTGGTGCGGAGAATTCGGCAATATTCGCCACGCAAAATTAGAGTGGAGAGAAAAATGGTTTAGTGACGTTATAGAATTTTTAACCAAAAACGGAGTTCCCTATAGCGTTTGGAATTACCTAAGTACTCCAAACGACGGAAATAGATTTAGTTTGGTTGACGACGATACGCGTAAAATTTTGAGTGAAAATTTAAGAAAAATACTTTTAGGAGAAAAGAGTGAGCAATATTAGTGGTAGAAAAATATGCGTTTTTAGCTTTGACGATAATAAAACGTATGATTATAAAATGACCGAAATATTCGATAAATACGGAGTTAAATGTACGTTTAACGTGAACTCTTATTGCATTGAGAAAGAAGGCTACGTCGATAGGGGGTTTATTAGGGAAATATCTACCCGTCACGAGATAGCGTGCCACACGGTAATGCACTTAAAAGGTCTGCCCGAAAAGGACGAATTAACCGTTAAAAGGGAAATAATAGACGATAAAAAGGCATTAGAAGATTTAATCGGCAAAGAAATTTGCGGAATGGCGTATCCTTACGGCGAATATAACGAAAACGTGATAAACGTGCTTAAAAGCGCAGGAATTAAGTATGCACGAACGGTGGAAGACACGTTTGGTTTTTCAACGCCAAAAGATTTTTATAGGTGGCACCCAAGTTGTCATCAGTCAAAAGCGTTACCAGTTATAGAAGATTTTAAAAATAATAGTCAAGGCTTGCTATTTATTTGGGGACATTCCATAGAATTTAAGGACGACTGGGGAAAACTTTACGAAATTTTAGATAGAATTAAAGAAATAGAAAACGTTGAATTTATGACGAGCGGAAAGGTTTACGATTTGATGTAAAAGTAAAGCCTTGCTCTTGACTTTTACATTTGTTTGCAATATAATACTTGTATAAATTGAAATTTATAGGAGAAAACGACTATGCAAATGCTTGAAATGTTATATGATGAAATTAAGGACGCGGTGGATAGAAAAGTCCCCTTCGTTATTCCGATCGGAACGCTAGAATATCACGCTCGCCACGCATCGTGCGGAACGGATACGCTAGTTATCACTGGTTGCTTAAGAGAACTTGAAAAGGAAAAGGAAATCGTAGTTTGCCCTCCTATTTGGTATGGAGTGGCGTCGTACGCAGTATGTGAACCTAAGCCCAGTCACTTCCACGTTGACGAGGACGCTTACGTAAACTACTTATATTATATACTAAAATCTATGATCGACGCAGGTCATAAGAATATTTATTTAGTTGCTCATCACCAAACCGAAGGCGCGGGATTAATGCCCATGACTATTGCTTGTCATAAGGCTGCTAAAAAGGTTACCATGGAATACATGGAAAACAAGCTTGGAAAAGGTTGGTGGGGTAGCGACGCTTATAAGTCTTATTACGAAGACATGGGTAGTAGCGACGATCCCTTCTCATATATCAAGGTTATTCCATTAATCGGTGCAGATGCGCAAATTAAGTGCGGTGGTTTTGACCATGCTGGAAAATGGGAAACTAGCCTTATGATGGGAACTTATCCTGAACTTGTGGACCTTTCTCGTTGCGAACGCAACACCGAATGGTTTGCAGAAAGCGCAAAAGAAGCGAGCGAAGAAACCGGTAAACACATGGTAAATTGCACGCTCGAGTGGCTTAGAAAAACTATCGTATAAATAAATTAAACCAAACAAAAAACCGCCTAAAAAGGCGGTTTTTTTCATGCTTATTTTATTCTTTATTATAAAAATTATTCCCACTCAATAGTGCCGATGGGCTTTGGTGTAAGGTCGAATAATACTCTGTTTATTCCTTCAACTTCGCTAGTGATTCTATCGGTAATCTTGTGTAATACTTCGTAGGGGATTTCTTCGATAGTTGCTGTCATTGCGTCAACCGTGTTTACGGCACGGATAATTGCTGACCAACCTTCGTATCTCTTTCCGTCTTTAACGCCAACGCTCTTCATATCGGGAACTGCGATAAAGTATTGCCAAACCTTTCCTGCAAGTCCATAGTTATCGAATTCTTCGCGTAAGATTGCGTCCGCTTCGCGGAGAGCGTGGAGTCTATCTCTCGTGATAGTGCCAAGACATCTAACGCCAAGACCAGGGCCGGGGAAGGGTTGACGATCAACCATAGAAGAAGGAAGACCAAGCGCTCTACCAACAACTCTAACTTCGTCCTTATATAAAAGTCTAACGGGTTCAACGAGTTCAAATTGCATATCTTCGGGAAGACCGCCAACGTTGTGGTGAGCCTTAACGCCGTCGCTTTCTAAAATGTCGGGGTAAATAGTGCCTTGCGCTAGGAAGGAAATACCCTTTAATTTGCTAGCTTCTTCGTCGAAAACCTTAATGAATTCTCCGCCGATAATTTTTCTTTTCTTTTCGGGTTCACAAACGCCTTCCAAAAGACCTAAAAATCTATCGGTTGCGTCAACGTAAATAAGGTTAGCGTCAAGACCTTTTCCAAAAACTTCGATAACTTGTTCGCTTTCGCCCTTACGCATAAGTCCGTGATTAACGTGCACGCAAACTAATTGTTTGCCGATAGCCTTAATTAAAAGTGCTGCTACAACCGAGCTATCAACACCGCCCGAAAGCGCGAGTAAAACCTTTTTATCTCCAACTTGAGCGCGAACTTCTTTAACTTGTTCGTCAATAAAAGCGTTAGCGAGATCAAGCGTGGTAATTCTAGCCATATCGTCTGGTCTTTTGTTTAACATATACTACTCCTTGAAAAATAGCGTTTATATGATTTAAGTATAGCACAAGCAACGTTTATTTGACAACAAATTTTTTATAAAAATTAGTAATGGAAAGTATAAGAAAAGCTATTTTTTTCTTCGCGACTAAATAAGTAGAGAAAAATACGCCCTATGAAATGGTGGCAAATAGTAAAAAATTATTTATGTATAAATAATAAAAGACAATTCTTTATATCAAATAATTGACAAAAATCTGCAAGTAATGATACAATTTACGAAATTATAAGTTTTTAGGAGCAAAAATGGAAGCGAAAAAAATTCCCGAACTCTTCGGGTCGATGGTGTTTAGCGATAAAGTTATGAAAGAACGCTTGCCAAAAGAAGCGTACGACGCAGTAAAAAGCGCCGTAAAAGAAGGCAAACCCCTTTCTCAAGAGTGCGCTAAATCGGTTGCGTCGGTTATGAAAGACTGGGCGATCGAAAAGGGAGCGACTCACTTTACCCATTGGTTTCAACCCATGACGGGAATAACTGCTGAAAAGCACGACAGTTTTATCGAGCCGTTTGGCGATGGAGAAGTTATCTTAAAGTTTTCCGAAAAATCGCTAGTTAAGGGAGAATCGGATGCGTCAAGTTTTCCGTCGGGCGGTTTAAGAGCGACTTTCGAGGCTCGCGGATACACTGCTTGGGACCCCACTAGTTACGCTTTCGTAAAGGACGGAAGTTTATACGTGCCTACCGCTTTTTGTTCGTATGGTGACGAGGCTCTTGATAAAAAGACGCCCTTACTTCGTTCAATGGACGCTTTCAATAAACAAGCGTTAAGAATACTAAAACTTTTCGGAAATAAAGCGACTAAAGTTACGCCCAACGTCGGTGCGGAACAAGAATATTTTTTAATCGACAAAAACGTCTATGAAAAACGTCTTGATTTAATACATTGTGGTAGAACGCTTTTCGGTGCTCGCCCCTCAAAAGGTCAAGAACTTGAAGATCATTACTACGGCGCGATTAAATCTAGAGTTTCGGCGTTCATGAAAGAACTTGACGAGGAACTTTGGAAACTTGGCGTATACGCTAAAACCAAGCACAACGAGGTTGCGCCTTCGCAACACGAACTTGCGCCCGTTTATACGACCATAAATATAGCGTCAGACCAAAACCAAATCACGATGGAACTCTTAAAGAGCGTGGCAAACCGTCACGGACTAGTATGCTTGCTCCACGAAAAGCCCTTTGCATCGGTAAGCGGTAGCGGTAAGCATAACAACTGGTCGGTATCAACTGATTTAGGCGAAAATCTATTAGAACCGGGCGAAACTCCCGATAAAAACGCACAATTCTTGTTATTCTTAACGGCGGTAATAAAAGCTGTTGACGAATATCAAGACTTACTTAGAATTTCAGTTGCAAGCGCAGGAAACGACCACCGTCTTGGTGGCGACGAAGCGCCCCCTGCGATTATTTCTATTTACCTAGGTGAAGAGCTAGAAGAAATTCTTCTTTCAATCGAAAGGGGAGAAGAATACTTTGCTAAAAAGAGAAAACAGTTAAAGACGGGGGTATCGGTACTTCCGCCTATTAGAAAGGACGCAACCGATAGAAATAGAACTAGCCCGTTTGCATTTACGGGTAATAAGTTCGAATTCCGTATGGTAGGATCTTCAACTAATATTGCTTGCCCTAATTTTATACTCAACACTATCGTAGCGGAAGAACTCAGTCTTTTTGCCGATAGATTGGAAAACGCAAAAGACCTTCACGGTGAACTTAACGCGCTCTTAAAGGAAACTATAACCAATCATAAGCGCATACTCTTTAACGGAAACAACTACTCCAAAGAGTGGGAAGAAGAGGCGAAAAAGAGAGGACTTAATTGTTTTAAGACCACGGTGGACGCTCTTCCGCATTACGGAGAAGAAAAGAACGTAAAAACGTTTGAAAAGCACAAGGTATTATCCGAAAGCGAAATAAGGTCAAGAACGGAAATTTTGCTTGAAAATTATAGCAATATTATACAAATGGAGGCTTTAACCTCTATCGATATGGCGAGAAAGCAAATAACGCCTGCCATTATCGGTTACGAAAAATTCTTAATCGAAGAAGCAACGCTGAAGAGAGCGTATTCAAAGAAGATTTGTTCTAATCTCGAAGACAAGTTAATTTTCGATCTTGCAAATCTTTCCGAAGAATTTTCAAAAGCGCTTGACAAATTGATTGTAGATACCGAGAGATTCGACAAAAAAGAAAGCAATTTAAATAAGGCAAAATACTGCAAAGAAGTGTTACTTGAAGACATGAACAATCTTCGTCATTTCGCTGATCAAATGGAATTAATCGTTGGAAAAGAATATATGCCTTTCCCGACGTACGAGGACATTTTATATAGCGTAAAGTATTAATAAAAAGGCTGATCTTAAGAATTAAAGAAAGCAAAAAGCCCAAAGCCAAAAAAGGTTTTGGGTTTTTGGTTTTAAATTACATTTAAAAATCAAATAAAAGCCTAAAAAAGGGTTGAAAATACAAAGCGAATGTGATAGAATAAATAAGATAATTATATTATACAAAACGCACGGGCGCGCGTGGGCGCGAACGGCGTTGTAACGAAAAGGAGAGTTTTATGTTTAAAATCGTTAACAAGAAAGTGCTTAATCCTACCGTTACCCGTATAGACGTATATGCTCCGTTTGTAGCCAAGAAGGCAGAGGCGGGGCAATTTGTCATTATAAGGGCTACGGAAGACGGTGAAAGAATTCCTTTAACCGTTGCAGACTACGACAGAGAAAAGGGAACGGTTGCCGTAATATTCCAAATTGTAGGCGCTACTACTTATGCGCTTAATCAATTAGAAGTTGGCGATAGCGTTGCCGACTTCGTTGGACCTTTAGGAAACGCAACGCATACGGACGGACTTAAAAAAGTTGCAGTAGTTGGCGGCGGCGTAGGTTGTGCAATCGCATATCCCGTTGCTAAAAAACTTCACGAACAAGGCTGTGAAGTTCACTCAATCGTAGGCTTTAGATGTAAAGATCTCGTTATTTTAGAAGACGAATTCAAGGCAGTAAGCGATAAATACGTTTTAATGAGTGACGACGGAACGGCAGGAACTAAAGGTTTAGTTACCGACGCGCTTAAAAACCTTATCGAAAGCGGAGAAAAATACGACGAAGTTATTGCAATAGGACCCGTTATCATGATGAAGTTCGTTTGCAGACTCACCAAAGAATACGGAGTTAAAACTATCGTAAGTATGAACCCCGTTATGATCGACGGAACGGGTATGTGCGGTGGTTGTAGACTTACCGTTGGTGGAGAAACCAAGTTTGCTTGTGTAGACGGTCCTGAATTCGACGGACACTTAGTAGATTTTGACGAAGCTATGAAACGTGGCGCAAGCTATAAAGAATGGGAAAGACACAAATACGAAGAAACTTGCAACCTTTTCAATAAGGAGGTTAAATAATTATGCCTAACATGTCGTTAAAGAAAAATCCTATGCCTCATCAAGAAGCGGACGTAAGAAATAAAAACTTCGAAGAAGTTGCTTTAGGCTATACGCCCGACCAAGCGGTAGACGAGGCTGAAAGATGCTTAAATTGTAAACATAAACCTTGCGTAAACGGATGTCCCGTTATGGTTAAAATTCCCGAATTTATCGCAAAAATTCGTGAAAAAGATTTTGAAGGCGCATATCAAGTTATCGCAGAGTCTTCATCACTTCCCGCAGTTTGCGGAAGAGTTTGCCCCCAAGAATCACAATGCGAAAAGTATTGCGTTCGTGGAATTAAAGGCGAACCCGTAGCTATCGGAAGACTTGAAAGATTCGTTGCGGACTATCACAATGCAAACTGCAAAGAAAAGCCCGTAAAACCCGAAAGTAACGGAATTAAGGTTGCAGTAATCGGTTCAGGTCCTTCAGGACTTACTTGTGCGGGCGACCTTGCGAAAAAAGGATACGAAGTTACCGTTTTCGAAGCCTTCCACTTAGCAGGTGGCGTATTAGTATACGGAATTCCTGAATTTAGACTTCCTAAGTCAATCGTTCAAAAGGAAATAGACACCTTAAAAGATTTAGGCGTTAAAATTGAAACCAACATGGTTATCGGTAAAGTCGTTTCTATTGACGAACTTATCGCTGAATACGGATTTAAGGCAGTGTTCGTTGGCTCGGGTGCAGGTCTTCCCAAGTTCATGAATATTCCTGGGGAAAACTTAAACGGCGTATATTCTGCAAACGAATTCTTAACCCGTATTAACCTTATGAAGGCTTATAAAGAAGACGCAACCACGCCCATTAAGCGTGGCAAGAAGGTCGTAGTAGTAGGTGGCGGAAACGTTGCTATGGACGCGGCAAGATGCGCAAAGCGTTTAGGCGCTGAAGTTCATATCGTTTATAGAAGAACTTTAGACGAACTTCCTGCAAGAAAGGAAGAAGTTGAACACGCAATGGAAGAAAGCATCATCTTCGATCTTTTAACTAATCCCGTTAAGATCAACGGTGACGAAAACGGTTGGACGAGTTCGATTACTTGTATCAAAATGGAACTTGGCGAACCCGATGCGTCGGGAAGACGTCGTCCCGTAGCAGTAGAGGGAAGCGAATTTGATATTGAAGCGGACGTTGTAATTATGGCGCTCGGCACTTCTCCCAACCCGCTTATTAAGGCGACTACCGCAGGCTTAGAAGTTAATAAGCACGGCGGAATTATTACCGATGAAAACGGTTTAACGTCCGTTCAAGCGGTATATGCAGGTGGCGATGCGGTTACCGGTGCAGCGACTGTAATTTTAGCAATGGGCGCAGGTAAGACTGCCGCAAAAGCAATCGACGAATATTTAAGTAAGTAATGTAAAAAGTCGTTCGGATACCCCGAACGGCTTTGATCACTAATAATAAAGATAAAAATTGGAGGTAAACATGTCAACGTTTGACTATTCCGTACTAGATCGCGCTATGGAAAAATTCGGCAGAGAAGAAAAAGCACTTATCGCCGTACTCCAAGAAGCGCAAGAACACTACAGATACTTACCGAAAGAAGTTTTCCCGTATTTAGCGGAAAAGCTCGGTATAAGCCAAGCCAAAATTTTTGGCGTTGCAACGTTTTACGAAAACTTTTCTTTAGAGAAAAAGGGCAAATACGTAATCAAGGTGTGCGACGGCACGGCTTGCCACGTTCGCCACTCAATTCCGATCTTAGAAGCGCTTAGAAAGGAATTAGGACTTTCTGAAAAGAAAAAGACGACGGACGATCTTCTATTCACGGTTGAAACGGTTGCGTGCCTTGGCGCGTGCTCGTCAGCGCCAGCTATTACTTTAAACGATGAGATTTATCCCACGATGACCCCCGAAAAGGCGGTAGATTTGGTTAAATCGTTAAAGGAGAACGGCTAATGTTAAAGAATAGACAAGAATTACAAGCGCTTAGAGAACAAGCGACTAAAAAGTTTAACGCGGAAAAGAAAAGAATTATAGTGTGTGCGGGCGCGGGATGCGTGTCTAAGGGCGCACTAAAAATTTACGACAAGTTTGCGGAAATAATGAAGCAAAAGGGAATAGACTTTAGTCTAGAACTTCAAAAAGATCCGCACGACGATACGGTTAGATTAAAACAAAGCGGATGTCACGGTTTTTGTGAAGTTGGTCCGTTAGTAAGGGTAGAACCGCAAGGTTGGCTCTATATCAAGGTCGCGGTAGAAGATTGTGAAGAAATTATCGAAAAAACGATCGAAAAGGGCGAATGCGTTGATAGACTTGCCTTTACACAAGACGGCAAGATTTATAGAGATCAAAAAGAAATTCCCTTCTATAAAAAGCAAACCAGACTTATTCTAGACAACTGCGATAAGATCGACGCTACTAGTATCGAAGAATATCTTGCTATGGGCGGATACGTTGCACTCGAAAAAGCACTTTTCGACATGACGGGTGAAGACGTAATCAACGAAATTAGCGAATCAGGTCTTCGTGGTCGTGGCGGCGGGGGATTCCCCGCAGGCAGAAAGTGGGCTCAAGATGCAAGACAAAAGAATTTCCCCAAATACGTAGTATGTAACGCTGACGAAGGTGACCCCCGTGCGTTTATGGACCGTTCGGTTATGGAAGACGATCCCCACCGTATGATAGAAGGTATGATTATTGCAGGTATTGCAACGGGTGCTAACGACGGATATATTTACGTGCGTGCGGAATATCCAAAGGCAGTTGCTCGTCTTAAAAACGCAATCAACCAAGCAACCGAATTAGGAATACTTGGCGACAATATTTTAGGCACGGATTTCTCTTTCCATATGCATATTAACCGTGGTGCAGGCGCGTTCGTTTGTGGTGAAGGTTCAGCGCTTACGGCGTCTATCGAAGGTAAACGTGGTATGCCTAGAACAAAGCCTCCGAGAACGGTTGAACACGGATTATTTGATAATCCTACCGTTTTAAATAACGTAGAAACCTATTCAAACGTTTCGGCTATTATAAATAACGGCTCAAGCTGGTTTAAGAGTATAGGAACGGAAAACTCAACGGGAACGAAAACGTTCGCACTTACCGGTAATATTCAAAACGCAGGTTTAATCGAAGTTCCAATGGGAACAACTTTAAGAGAAGTTATTTTCGATATCGGTGGTGGCGTACGTGACGGTGGAGAATTTAAGGCAGTTCAAATTGGTGGTCCGTCAGGAGGATGTTTAACCGAAGAACACTTTGATCTTCCCCTTGATTTCGATTCGCTTTCAAAAGTAGGCGCTATTATCGGTTCGGGCGGACTCGTAGTAATGGACAAGAAGACTTGTATGGTAGAAGTTGCAAGATTCTTTATGGACTTTACGCAAAAAGAAAGTTGCGGAAAATGCGTTCCTTGTAGAGAAGGAACAAAGCGCATGCTTGATATTTTGAATAGAATCGTTGACGGAAAGGGTAAAGACGGGGACATTGAACTTCTAAAAGAACTTGGCGAAGCAATTTCAAAGACCGCACTTTGCGGACTTGGAAAGACTGCTGCAGGTCCAGTACTTTCTACTATCAAATATTTTGAAGACGAATATAAGGCTCACATTTACGATAAGAAGTGTCCTGCAGGAGCATGTCAAAAATTAAAGACGATCACGATCGATCCTGATCTTTGTAAGGGTTGCTCAAAGTGCGCAAGAAACTGTCCTGTAAACGCTATTAGCGGAGAAATCAAAAAGCCCTTCGTTATCGATCAAAAGAAATGCATTAAGTGTGGCGCTTGTATATCGAGTTGCGCGTTTAAGGCGATAAAGGAGATTTAATATGAGCGAATATATGATTATAGACGGCGTTAAAGTCGAATTAAACGGAGAGAGAAACGTTTTAGAAGTAGCAAGAAAGGCAGGTATAGAAATTCCTGCGTTCTGTTACGATCCCGAACTTTCAATTTACGGTGCGTGCAGAATGTGTATGGTAGAGAACGAACGTGGCGGATTAGAAGCGGCTTGTTCAACTATTCCTAGAGCGGGAATGATTATTAAAACTCACACTACCAAGCTTCGTAAATATAGAAAAATGATTTTGGAACTACTTCTCGCAAACCATTGTAGAGACTGTACTACTTGCCACAAGAGCGGAGATTGCAGACTTCAAGATTTCGCGCATAAGTTCAACATAGAAAACGTAAGATTCCCGAACAATCAAAAGGACGTTCAAAAGGACGAATCGTCAAACTGCATTATTAGAACCCCTTCAAAGTGTATTTTATGCGGAAAATGCGTGCGTATGTGTAACGAAATTCAATCGGTTGGCGCAATTGACTATGCGTTCCGTGGTTCAAACATGAAGATCGCAACGGCGTTTAACGGTAAGATTGCCGATTCTCCTTGCGTTGGATGCGGACAATGCGCGGCAGTATGTCCTACTGGTGCAATCACGATTAGAGACGATGCAGACGCAGTTTGGAAAGCAATTGGTAACCCCGATATCGAAGTTAGCGTTCAAGTTGCTCCTGCAGTTAGAGTAGGTATTAGTAAAGCGTTAGGTTTAGCGGAAGGCGAAAACGTTATGGGTAAACTCGTAACCGCACTTCGTGAGATAGGCTTTGACAAGGTATACGATACGAATATCGGTGCAGATATCACGATTATGGAAGAATCTGCTGAATTTATCGATAGACTTAAAAACGGCGGAAAGCTTCCGATGTTCACGTCGTGCTGTCCCGCATGGATCAAGTTTGCGGAACAAAAATATCCCGAACTTTTAGATAACATTTCAACTTGCCGTTCTCCTATGCAAATGCTTGCTGCGGCACTTAAGATGATTTACAAGGGAGAAAAGCAACATATTCACGTTGCGATTATGCCTTGCTCGGCTAAAAAGGACGAGGCAAGAAGAGAAGAATTCGACGGAAAGGTTGACTTTGTACTTTCAACGCAAGAAGTTGTTCGTATGATAGACGAAGCAGGTATAACCTTCAACCACCTAGAAGAAAGCATGCCCGACAATCCTTGTGTTGAATATACCGGCGCGAGTGTAATTTTCGGCGCATCAGGTGGCGTAATGGAAGCGGCCCTTCGTACTGCAGTAGAAACGGTAACGGGAAAAGCACTCGACAACGTAGAATTTAAAGAAGTTCGCGGTATGGAAGGCGTTAAAGAAGCAGTTTATAAGGCAGGCGATTTAGAAGTTAAAGTTGCGGTAGTTAGCGGACTTAAGAACGCGGCTGATATTTGCGATAAAGTAAAAGAAGGCAAAGCGGATTATCAATTCATAGAAATTATGAGTTGTCCCGGTGGATGTGTAAACGGTGGCGGACAACCGTTCGTGGACGCATTTACTCGTTCGGCAACCGATTATAAGGGTTTAAGAGCTAAAGGACTTTACGACGACGATAAGTCGATGAGAAAGAGAAAGAGCCACGAAAATCAATCGGTAAAAGAATTATACGACAACTATTTGGGTAAGCCCGGCAGTCACGAGGCACACGAATTGCTTCACACTCACTACACTGCTAGAAAATAAAAAACGAAAAAGGCGTGGAAAGATCCACGCCTTTAATATTTAGAAAAAAAGAGCGAGCATTTTTGCTCGCTCTTTTAATATTAAATTAATTAGTTTAGACCGAATACGGTATATAGATTTGCAATAATCTCTGGATCTTGCGTAATGCTTGCGATTGTGGCTATAAACTGATCGGCAAAGCCCATTTCGGTTACGTCTAAAATTGTTTCGTGCTCGTTTGCAAGAGAACTTAATATTTTGGGGTTAGATGCAAACCCGTGAACTATATTAAAGATATCCTCGTTAGAAACTTCTTCGGGGGTATCGTTAATTTCAACCTTATCAATAAATTCAGACACGCCTTTAACCGATTCGCCTACGCCGACTAGGTCAAGATCTTCGACAGAGAAATCGGATAGGATCACGAGAACGCTTTCGGGGAGTTCTTCTTCAGGAATCATGTGAACGATTTCCTTTACCACGTCGCTAACGATAACTTTTGCGTCGTCACTTAGGCCGTTGACACTGTTGCCTATATTAATCAAATCTTCGCCGATCTTCGTGAGAGTGTTTGCACGTTCGTGATCGGTAAGCGTTTCATTTTCAAGAGAAGAAACGTCACTAGAAAGAGTTTGCGCTTGTTCAGAGAAGTTTATAATAAATACTACTAAATCAACGGTATCGTGAATAGAATAAACCTTTCCGCCGTCGTCAGTTTTAGTACCTAAAGCCTCAAAATACCAACCGCCTAGCGCGGAGTAAATCGAGCAGGGGAAAGATTCGTGATACTCGCTAAAGCCAAATTCTTGTTCAAGAACGAAGGCTGGCTCGCCGTTCACTTTAATTTTAGAAAGATCGTCAACTTGAACGAATAAACCCGAAATTGGCGAAATGGTAAAAATTGCGATTATAATGCCTTGAACAAGCCCAATAATAGCGCCCACGCCTCTAGATTTATCGCCGTCAACGAGCCTTCTGGTTCGTGGGTCAAATTCTTTGGCAACGAAAAAATGCTTGCAAATAGGAAAGACGATAGCCCACGTTAAAAATCTAAACAAGAAGAAGAGCACGAAATATGCGCTAACACCTGCAAGAATTTCAACGAGCATAACGACAAGAGAAATAATCGACTCGGGGTATTGAGCATCGGAAGAAGTAATTTGCGAGATAAAGAACTCTTTAAGAGTCTGCCCGTCAACGTTAAACCCAAGAATTAAATCGACTATAACCCCTCTTAGCAAGAAAGCGCAAACGATAGATATTACAACGAGGATAAGTCTTATAATAGCGCGGTCACGCCCACGGATAAAACCGAAGAAAGCACCACCGATCAAAGAAAGCGCCGTTAAGGCTAAAATTAGTGTTGATATATAACCCATAGTAACCTCTAAAAATTTTCCTTATAAACATTATATAATATATAATAGTAAAAATCAAGAGGGGTTAAAAAAAGAAAAAGCAGTTTTTTTGAGATAAAACTGCTTAAAATTTGGGTTTAGGGCTTAATTTTGAGATTTTCCTTAGAGATTTATTAAGAAGAAATCTTGTGGGTGGAAATGTTCTATTCGTTAGTTATAAAATTTTTAAGTATATAATCTACTGCGTGCTCGTCGTTAGAGCATATCGTAAGGTCGCACGCGGATTTAAGCTCGTCGGTAGCGTTAGAAACGGCAAAACGCATTCCAGCAACCCTCATCATCGGTAAATCGTTTCCGCTATCACCAACGCCCAAAACGTTTTTAAGGTCAACACCAAGCATGTTTGCAAGAGTTAAGATGCCGTTGCCTTTACCGGCGTTCCTGCTAATTATTTCGAGATTGTTTTTCGCACAAGAAACGACCAAAATATCTTCTTCTTTAGAAAGGATTTCTCTGCATTTTTGTAATTCATCAAAATCGTGAAAGAATACCGAAACAACGCTTACGTTTTCAACCGAATACTTCCACTCATCATAGTTGTCTATTTTTATAGCGTAGTTTTTGAGGACGTTAACGTGGCTATCGCAAATATTATAAAAATTGATATTATGTATAGAATCAGAGCCCTTTTCGAAGTAACAGTTGCCGTTTGCTCTAATAGTAACGTGTGTTTTGAAATTTTTAAGGGTGTCAAAAATTTTTTTTGCGGAGTTGGGGCTTATATTAGAAAAAGTCGTTTTGTCCGTCGCCTTATCTAATATTGCGCCCCCGTTAGAGTGAATAATGTATCTAATGAAGGGATTGTTGACGATAGAGCTCGGCATTTCTCCAAGAGATCTACCCGAACAAGGAACGAAATAAACACCGTGATCTTTTAGCGCACGAATGGCGTATAAATTTTCTTCGCTAACCATAGACTGACTATTAAAGAGCGTATCGTCAAGGTCAATGGCGATCAACTTTATTTCTTCCATAAGCGACCTCCTAATTACCTGTATAGTATAGTTTATAAAAGGATAAAAGTCAATAAAAGAAGGGGAGGGTAACAACTTTTTGACTAAAAGAGTATTATACTTATAAAGAAAAAAAGGAGCTAGAAATGTTCAACTTAAACAATTATAATTCGGAAATCACAACGGCACTTATGAACTTTGATACACTTCAAAAGGCACGTAAGGATTTAGTTGGGGAAATAGAGGCGGTTATCGAATACGATGCGCACGTTCATAGCACAAGCGATAAACTCGCCCGCCAAACGTGGCAAGATATAAGAAACGAAGAACTAGTTCACGTTGGCGAATTGCTTGCGCTATTAAACTATTTAGAGCCAGAGCAAAAAGAATACGTGCAAAAAGGGTTTTCTGAATTCTATTCTCGCCAAAAATAAGTTAAAAAAAGAGTACTTTTTAGTACTCTTTTTTGGTTTAGTGGTTATTATGAAATTAAAGGTTTAATCGCCAATAATTGTTTTAACGGTTTTCACTAGTAATTTGTTTGCCTGTTCAAATAAATCGTTTGGCAGAGCGTGTGAAACGTGGAACTATAATATGGTTAAAATTTCTTTTAAAGAGTCAAACGTAACATCTGCATCGGACGGGCTTTGATTATGAACTAAAATCGTTTTTAATCCGTTATTTTTTCCTCCCAAAATATCTGCAATCGGATTGTCTCCAATCATGATTCCCGAATTGCAATTTGCAAGTTGTTTTGCATACTCAAAAAGCTCTTTTCTCGGTTTTTCATATCCTACGTGAGAAGAAATAATCAGCCCAGAAAAGTATTCAAGCAACCCTAAATCTTCAACAAAAACGTCAAGTTCAGGAAAATTATTTGATAGTAGAAAATTTTTATAACCTAATTGAACACATTTTTCCAAAACAAATTTTGTATCATCGTAAATTACGTAGTCGTTTACGGTGGTAACGTAAAGTCGAAAAGCCTTGTTGATATTTTCAAAATCCAAAGGATTGATTTGATTCTTTTTGTAAAAAGGAATCAAATTCATTAGAAAACGATTCCACCACTCATTGGTGTGATTTGGGTAGCAAACGTTATAATTTAGCCAAGGGTAAATACCACAAAGGTGATTTACAATACTGTCTTTAGGAATTAGATATCCAAATTGTTTCAAAGTAGAAGATAATGCATTTACAAATCTAATATTGGATTTTACAAGTGTTCCGTCGAAATCCCAAAATAAAACTTTATCCATAATTTAATTATTGCATAAAAACCGTCATATTGCAAGGTGTTTTATGAAAAATAAATTTTACAAAAAATTTATTTTTGACACTAATGTGGATGCTTGTTTTGACAAAACAAAAAGCCCTTACAAAAGGACTTTACATAAAGAAAAATAACCTAACCCAGAACTAAAGTTCGGATTAGGTTACGTTTGGCGGAGAGGAGAGGACTTCTTTCTTGTTTTTTGCAAGGCAAAAAAACGGAACTTTTCAAATTAAGCCCTATAGAGAGAATTCGCTGACGAAAGTCTCACCGTAGCAAAACGTAGGTAACCCTGTTCGTTATCCTATCCTCGTAGAAAACAAGAAAGCACGAGAGAAAAGGGAGAGGATAAATCTACGCTAACGCTCCGATCCCCTCGTCCATCAAAGTAAGTCCGTCATATGACGGGCGAACCAAAGGGTCAAATCAATCGCTCCTCTCCGCCAAGACAAAATAGCACCACCCATAAGGGTAGTGCTATGTCGTGGCGGAGAGGAGAGGATTCGAACCTCCGATAGGTTTCCCTATACACGCTTTCCAAGCGTGCACATTAGACCACTCTGACACCTCTCCGTGCTTTCATATTCTAATATATTTTTTGTTTTATTGCAACCAAAATTTTCCCTTTGCTATAAAATTTTTTATTTTCTTTTTTTTATTGCGCCTTTGTTTTTGCATTTATCCTTGACATCTATCATTTTCGGTATTAAAATATTTTTAGCAAATATTCGTGGGGTAATTATGAAACATTATCTTCTTCCATCTCATGGAAACTTCTACAAGGCAAACTTACATACTCATACCACTATTTCGGATGGGAAATTAACGCCTGAAGAAACAAAAAAAGCTTATCTTGAAAAGGGCTATTCTATCGTGGCTTTTACCGACCACGACGTGTTATGCGCGCATAACGATTTATCCGACGATAAGTTTTTGGCGATAACCTCCTTTGAAACTTACTATAACACCGAACTCTTTTTAGATATGGACTTCGATTTCGTAAGGACGTATCACTTGAGTTTTTTTGCAAAAGACAAAAACAATCTAGACTGCCCCGCATACGCCGATAGATACGTAGAGCGTCCGCACTCGCTAAAGTACGTGACCGACGACGTTGTTCGTTACGATTATACCCGTCAGCACTCGGTAGAGTGCATAAATAGGGTAATCAAGCTTGCCAACGCCAAAGGTTGGCTCGTATGTTACAATCATCCTATGTGGTCGCTACAAAACTACGAAGATTACGGCAAACTAGAAGGTCTTTGGGGCGTGGAAGTGACTAACACCGCTGGCTTTAGAGCGGCTCACCCTGACAACGAACAAGCCTTCGTAGACTTTATAAGACAAGGTAAACGCGTCGTTCCCGTTGGCGCAGACGATATGCACTATTACGACAACGCATTCGGCGGATTCGTAATGATAAAGGCGGATAAACTCGAATACGACTCGGTTATCTCGGCAATGGAAAGGGGCGACTTATACGCGAGCAACGGTCCAGAAATAAAAGAACTCTATATCGAAGAGGGCATACTTCACGTAGAGTGCTCCGAGGCGGTTAAAATCTTCGTAAACACCGAACGCAGAACTGGTTGGTTTAAGAATATGGAAAACGAACTTTTAACGAGCGCCGATTTCGATCTTAACACCTATCTATACATAAACGACAAAGAAAAAGATAGACTCCCGTGGGAACCGTTTATTAGAGTGTCCGTGGTTGACGAAAAGGGAAGGACGGCTAGAACGCGTGCGTACTTTACGAGCGAATTCATAAAATAAAGACAAAAGATTAACGATATATAGTATACAATATATAGATTAAAAAGTATCTACGAAAAAATATAAAAGATGAGTAGATACTTTTTTTATTCGTTAAATGGTATAATTTAGTGCGATTTATCCAAAAAAGCGGTGGTTTTAAGCAAAAAATTCATTTTTTTGTTGAATACCACCATTTTTATTCAAAACACAATATATTGTGGTTTAGTAAAAAAATTTTTACAAAATATTGTAATAAAGTGTTGACACGCATATGCTATATATGGTACACTATCGTTGCACACAAATTCTAAACTGTACGGAGGAAAAGAAATGTTTCAAGTAATTAAAAGGGACGGAAAGACTGTTGAGTTCGATATGAGCAAAATCTCTATTGCAATATCAAAGGCTTTCAACGCAAAACAAGTTAACTACACGGCAGATATCTTAAATATGTTAACTCTTCGCGTTGCCGCTGATTTTTCAAAGAAGATCAAAGACAATATTATTAGCGTGGAAGATATTCAAGATAGCGTCGAAGTAGTACTTATTCAAGCAGGTTACGTAGAAGTTGCAAAAAGTTACATTCTCTATCGTAAACAAAGAGAAAAAGTTCGTAACATTAAGTCTACGCTCGTTGACTACAAAAAGGTTGTTGACGACTATCTTAAGGTTGCAGACTGGCGTGTTAAGGAAAACTCTACCGTTACTTATTCAGTAGGTGGACTTATCCTTTCAAACAGTGGTGCGGTAACTGCAAACTACTGGCTTTCTGAAGTTTACGACGACGAAATTGGTGACGCTCATAGAAACGCGGATATTCATATTCACGACCTTTCTATGCTTACGGGTTACTGTGCAGGTTGGTCGCTTCGTCAACTAATCAAAGAAGGATTAGGCGGAGTTCCGGGCAAGATCACGTCATCTCCCGCAGGTCACTTATCAACCCTTTGCAACCAAATGGTTAATTTCCTTGGTATAATGCAAAACGAATGGGCAGGCGCGCAAGCGTTCTCGTCTTTTGACACCTATCTTGCTCCTTTCGTTAAGGTTGACAAACTCACCTATAAAGAAGTTAAACAATGTATCCAATCTTTCATTTACGGTGTAAACACTCCGTCAAGATGGGGTACTCAATCACCGTTTACCAACATTACTCTTGACTGGGTAGTGCCGGGCGACTTAGCGGAAATGAACGCTATCGTTGGCGGAAAGGAAATGGACTTCAAGTATAAAGATTGCGCAGAAGAAATGGCAATGGTTAACAAAGCGTTCATCGAAATCATGATCGAAGGCGATGCTAACGGCCGTGGATTCCAATATCCTATTCCTACTTATTCAATTACTAGCAATTTCGACTGGTCTGAAACCGAAAACAACAAACTCTTATTCGAAATGACCGCTAAATACGGTACTCCATACTTTAGTAACTACATCAACAGTGATATGGAACCGTCAGACGTTCGTTCGATGTGCTGTAGATTAAGACTCGACCTAAGAGAACTCCGTAAAAAATCTGGTGGTTTCTTTGGTAGTGGTGAAAGCACGGGTTCAATCGGCGTTGTAACCATCAATATGCCTAGAATTGCATATCTTTCTAACACCGAAGAAGAATTCTACGAAAGATTAAAGAAGATGATGGATATCTCTGCTCGTTCACTCAAGGTTAAGAGAGATACCGTTACCAAACTCTTAGAAGCAGGACTTTATCCCTACACCAAGAGATATCTTGGAACGTTCAACAACCACTTCTCGACTATCGGCTTAGTAGGTATGAACGAAGCGTGCTTAAACGCTAAGTGGATCGGCAAGAACTTAACCACTAAAGAAGCTCAAAACTTCACCAAAGACGTATTGAACTTCATGAGAAACAAACTTTCTGACTATCAAGAAATGTATGGCGATCTCTACAACTTAGAAGCAACTCCCGCCGAATCAACTTCATTTAGACTTGCTAAACACGATAAGAAGAGATACCCCGACATTATCACGGCGTCTGACGCTGATCAAACTCCTTACTACACCAACAGTTCACACTTACCCGTTGGTTATACGGACGATATTTTCTCAGCGCTCGATATTCAAGACGATTTACAAACGCTTTACACTTCGGGAACTGTATTCCACGCCTTCTTAGGTCAAAAACTCCCCGACTGGAAGTCTGCTGCAAATCTCGTTAGAAAGATTGCTGAAAACTATAAATTACCTTACTATACCATGTCTCCGACCTACTCGGTATGTGCGGATCACGGATATATTTCAGGCGAAGTTTACGAATGCCCCGTATGCGGAAAAACGACCGAAGTTTATAGCCGTATCACCGGTTACTATCGTCCTATCCAAAACTGGAACGACGGTAAGAGAAAGGAATTCGAAGATAGAAAGGAATACAATATCGACACTTCTAAGTTCGAAGCTAAGCAAGAAACTTGTGCGTGCGAAAAGAAGGACGTACCGTCAGTTGAACTCGATGGCCCAGTTCTCTTTACGAGAAATGGTTGTCCTAACTGTAAGACCGCTAAAATGATGCTTGATAAGAAAGGCTTTATCTACACGGTAATCAACGCAGAAGAAGACAAAGAAACGACTATTAAATACGGCGTTAAGAAAGCACCCACGCTTTTAGTTCCTAACGGAAGTTCTTACGACGTATACGACAACGCAAGTGAAATAAGAAAATATATAGAGAGTAACAACTAATGTATGATTTAATAGTAGTTGGCGCAGGTGCGGCAGGCATGACCTCCGCGCTTTACGCTTTAAGAAACGGAAAAACGGTTTTAGTATTAGAAGGGGAAAGCCTTGGCGGACAAATTGCGACCAGTCCAAGACTAGAAAATTATCCTTCAATTAAGGAAATTAGCGGAGAAAAGTTTGCGGATAATCTTTTCGAACAAATCACCGATCTAGGCGCGGAAGTTGAAATAGACAAAGTTACTAGAATTGAAAAACTCGGCGAAGGAAATTTTAAGGTTTACACCGAGTATAACGAATTCCTAGGCAAGAGCGTTATAATTGCAAGTGGCGTTAAACATAAACACTTAAGAACCAAATCAAATAGAGACGACTTGGTGGGTAAAGGCGTTTATTACTGCGCTATTTGCGACGGAGCGTTCTATAAGGGAAGAGAAGTAGTAGTAATCGGCGATGCAAACACCGCTCTTCAATACAGTTTACTTCTTTCAAGTTACTGTAAAAAGGTATACGTATATACGCTTTTTGATAAATTCTTTGGAGATGCAAGACTCGTTAAAGCACTTAGATCAAAAGAAAATATCGAAGTTCGCCCCAATACGAGCGTTCAAGATTTTATCGGTGAAAACGAACTTACCGCGATTGAATATAAGGATAAAGACGGCAATATTTTAACGCACGAAATCCCTGCGGTATTCGTTGCAATCGGTCAAGTTCCCGACAACAAAGCGTTTACTAACCTAGTAGACCTTGATAAAGACGGATATATCGTAGCAGACGAACATTGTAAAACTAAAACGGACGGTTTGTTCGTGGCAGGCGACTGTAGAACTAAACCCGTTCGACAAGTTGCAACCGCCGTTGCCGACGGAGCAATAGCAGCAACCAACGCTTCAATTTATCTAGAAAGTTTAGGAAATTAACGGCTAAAAGAAAACAAAAGAAAAAAGGCTTGACCAAGAGGTCAAGCCTTTAGTATTTATAACGTTATTTAAATTCTGGGATATAAGTTTGCATAAAATTCTCCCACTTGATTTTTCTAACTTCGATATGGGTTATCCTTAAAAGAGTGCAAAAAGCAGAAAAACCAACATGACCGCCAGATATGGGGTTTGGATCACGCAGTTCAGAAACTAAAACTCCGTCAACTTCCATAAAACAGTGACCGTTGATAGAGCCACAAACCATAGTAATTTCCTTTCCAGGCTGGTATTTATAAGCACCCGTTGCCGAGAATAATCCCTCTTCTTGATTGCGTTCAATTCCTGCTTTATTTTCCCACCAACCGTTAAGTCCACACACGTAAGATTCGCCAAGATAATCAGATTTTTCATCCCAATGTGCCGCCCAAACGGCGTTTAAATCTCTAGTTGCAGGCAAAACGGTTGCACCTTTAAAAACGAGCATAACGTCCTTATCAAAAGATTTTTTGCTAAAGAGAATTCCGCCCATGTTTCTAGTTTCACCGCCTATTATTGCACCATTTTCATAGTGCCAAGATCCCGATTTTGGCTCAAAGTAATCTTGCCAGTTTTCATCAGGAGTATAACTGAATAGAACGGGGGAATCGTCAAATAAAATCTTTTTTCCTGCAAGATGAATTTCTTTCATATTTTCTCCTTAAACATCGTATCCGCGAAGTTTTGCCGTGGGGATATCCTTTGACAAAATTTCAATAAATTTCATAGCATCTTCGTCGCTAACGGGGGATAAGCCTTGCGAAATGCAGTGATCTCCACCCTTAAACTTTTGCAAGAAATATTTTTTTGCACCCTTTATCCAAGATGCTATCGCCCTTATATTTTGTTCTTTATGATATTCGTTGATAAGTGTGGTTCTAAACTCGTAGTCATAGCCACTATTCATCAAAAAATCAACGGATTTTTCCACTTTTACGGTGTCGAACTTATCAAAACCGATAATTTTTGCATAATTATCCTTGTCGTTTTTAATGTCCATGGCAACGTAGTCGATAAGAGCATTATCAAACAAAGTTTTGATAATTTCGGGATTAGTGCCGTTGGTATCAAGCTTTACTTTATAGCCAAGATTTTTGATTTTTTCAATAAAAAGAGGCAAATCCTTTTGCAGCGTGGGCTCTCCACCAGAAACGCAAACGCCATCTAAAATTCCCTTGCGCTTTGCAAGGTAATCAAGAACTTCTTGCTCTGAAATTGTGGGGAGATTCTCGTGGCCGACAACTAGCAACGAGTTGTGGCAAAACCCACACTTAAAGTTGCAACTAGGCGCAAAAACGGTTGCCGAAACTAATCCGTCGTAATCTACTAGAGACATCTTTTCGAGTCCGCAAATTCTCATACCTATCTCTCCTTTTATTATCAATATAATTTTAACATTTTGCAAAAGAGTTGTCAATTATAAGTGGTTATGTTAAAATATAAATAGAAAAAGGAGAACAAAATGAAGGCAGTTATTCAAAGAGTATTAGACGCGCGCCTTACGGTGGATGGTAACTTAATTTCAGAAATCGGCAAAGGATACGTTATCTTTTTAGGGGTTGAGAAAGGCGACACTCAAAAAGAGGCGGATTATTTTATCAAGAAAATTCCACCGCTTCGCATTTGTGAAGACGAGAACGGCAAGATAAATAAATCTATTTTAGACGTAGGTGGAGAAATATTGCTAGTTTCTCAATTTACTCTATTTGCAAACACTTCGCACGGCAATCGTCCTGACTTTTTATCGGCGGAAGTTCCCGACAAAGCGAACGAAATGTATAATTACGTGTGCGACGGCATTGAAAAGCAAGGCGTACCCGTAAAAAGGGGAGTGTTTGGTGCGGATATGAAGATAAACCAAACCAACGACGGACCGTTTACGGTAATTTTAGAAAGACCAGAAAAATAAATGCACGAATGTAAAGGTTTACAAATGCACTATCGAGCATATAAAAAGCGGCGCAACGAATTTGGTTGCGCCGCTTTTAGTTTAATTATTTACCCATGGCTTTTGCAATTTCGGCAGCCTGCTGCTTTCTAGCTTCTTCGGCGTGCTTTTCAATTGCCGCGTTTACTGCGTTTTTGAATTGGTTTGCATTTGCAATACCCTTGAATTTGATAATCGCGCTGTCTCCACCGCCTTTAACTACTACAGTTTGATAACGGAAAACGTTTCCCCAAAGACCTGCTTTTAACGAAACGTTATCAACTTTGTCAATGTGATAGTCGAGTGCTTGAATCTTTAATACGCCGACCTTACCGATAACTCTCTTGTTGGTAACTGCAAGATTCATACCCCAAAGGACGATTAGCTTTATAATAAGCGGTAACGCGCCTAAAATTAGCACTATCCATAAGTACGACGAAAGCCCACCCGACTGAGCTATGCCGATCGCTTGTTCAGCTTTGGATAGCTCGGAGCTTAGCACGACGTAACCAATGATTACCAGTACGAAAAATATCGCCTGCGGAATTATGCAGAAGATGCTTTTCTTTGCCTTGAGAATGACTCTTTCGTCTTTCCCAAGATTGTTTTCTACATACGAACTCATAAAAATACCTCCTGAAACCCTTTCTAGAAGTTTTCTTCTTTGGTTTCAACACAATTATACAAGAAGACTTCTTCTTTGTCAACTATTTTAAGAAGTTTTTTTCTATAATTTAGATATGTTTGCAAAAATTTTGAAAGAATTAAGACTTGAAAAGAAACTTACTCAGCAAAAGCTGGCGTCTGAAATAGGCGTAAGCCAAAAAGCAATTGACTATTGGGAGCGCGGTGTAAACGAACCCAAGGCGTGTTACGTGGTAAAATTGGCGGATTTTTTTGACGTGTCTGCAGATTTTCTTTTGGGAAGAAAAAATTTTTAATTTTAATAAAAGCATAATCAATTATTCGTAGGTTTTTACGTTAATTTTCGATTAGCTTATCTAATTGTGAGCATTAAGCAGTCGTGTTTTAAATTGCTTAATTAACGTCGTTTGTCGTGTATTTTTTAGACAAAAAAAGCACACCGATTTCGCATTCGCGAAGCAGGTGTGCTATATTTTTATTTTTTAACGAGTTAAGCGTTTTCTTGCTTGTTTTCTTGCTTTTCCTTATAGTTTTCAAGGGCGCGAGCGAGTTGGTCGCCACAAGAAGTGTTACTCCTACACTTAATTCCTTTTAAGAGAGAAATAACTTCGTCAAT
>JAZRSG010000013.1:0-9129 GCA_045651465.1 Christensenellaceae bacterium | reverse complement strand
ATGGCTACGATCCGACTTTGTGCTTTCCAGTTCTTCCGCGTTACTGGTATCAACTATTACCGTTTTAATTACTTTCATATAGTCGCCGCTCCCCTTATATAGATCTATAGTTTTCTAGTTCCTCTTTTATCTCTCTCCGCCTATTCATATCTATAATTATTCTTATCGCCTCGGACTTTGATATTCTTCTTTTAGCTGCAAACTCTGTTATATAACTCGCCTGCTTATCGGTTAGACGCAAGCATATATTATTATTAAATTTATCTTGCATTTACTCGCCCCCTAACTCTATAGCGTTATCTTTCGCTAATTCTAATATCTTGTCTTTAAGTTTCTGCGCTAACGCTTTGTCTAACTCGTGGCGCTCATTATCTTTTATTATTGAATCTAAACCACTTATAACTAATAGGCTTTCAACTACTGAAAGCTCCATATTAAACGGTCTAACTATTTTCATTTCCTGCGCCTTTCTATATACGTAAGCATATACGTAAGTATATACATATTATACTTTACGCCTTTCTTTTACTAATTCCCTTAAGTAGTCCTCGTCTAGTTCTCCGTCGTCTGCCTGCTTATGATGATATACGCATAAACATATTAAGTTATCGTCCTCTAGTAGTCCGTTAGGATCATCTTTTAATTTTGTTATGTGATGTACTTCCAAGCCGTCATACGTATAAACGCCTAGAGCTTTGCATACCTCACAAAGCCCGTTAGCGTCGTCTTTTATCTGCTTAGCCTTTTTAGTCCAAGCGTACTTACTTCTTAGCCTGCTCTCGTCCGTCTTGGTGTATATCCTGCCTACGTTACAATTATAGCCCCTTGGGTGTATCTTTCCGCATTTAGAGCAGCTTTTTAAGTCCATATTAAAGCCCCCTTTATAAATTAGCCCTTGCTCTATACCTTACTTTAATAAAGGGTTGCTTATATGGTTTTATAAGGCTTTTAACGGGCTTATATTTGGGCTTATTTATGCTTTTTATATATTCGCCTAGTGTTTCCCCGACTTTTTCCGCTATCTCGCCTAGTATCTCGCCTAACCTATAAGCAAACTCTCTAATACTCTCGGCTAACTTTTCTATAGCCTCATAGTCTATTATATCGCACATATTAACCCCCTTTTACTTTAGCTCTATCCATATTTCGCCGTCGTTATTTGCCATAACCTTTTTAATTTTAGCTTTATAGTAGCTTATACTTATATCGCGCGCCCCTCCCTTATACTCTATTTCTAGCTCGCCCTTATATTTTGACATTACTATTATGTCTTGGTTTGGATAGAGCATTTTATATAATTTAAAAAACGTCATTTATACCCCCTCTTCAAAGTCAAATATACTCATTTGGTTTTTTAGATCTGCTTTTATATCTAACTCTATAGGCTTTACCCAACCTTTAGGATATGCTTTTATACTCGCGCAAGTATAAAGATTAACGCCGCTATTTTCGTATAAATAGCTATGAAACGCCGTAGAATAAGTTACCTCTTTTATTTCCAAGTCTAAAACCTCTTTAGCTTTCCTTGGATCTATCGCCCAAAAGGTAGCAGGGAAACTATTTTTTTTAAAATCTAGCCTTTCTTTTGGATCTAATTTATACTTAGCGCTTGGATAGCCGCTATATATTTGAATATACGGAGCTATCGCATATTTATAAATAAATTGTCCGTCTCCGTTTGCGCGTACTTCTATATCAACTTGAACGATACGCGGCGACACGGCTAAAAGCTCGCCTACTGTCATTTACTCGCCCCCTTTATCGTATAAAGGCGTATTAGCTAGCTTTTCCTCTGCTTTGTGTAGATCCTGCATAGCTTTAGCCTTATCTTGCTCCATAGTTTCTTTTAACAAACTTACGCTATACTCTAGCGCCGCCTTTTGCTCGTTTAGTTCGTAAGTCTTGGAGCTTATACCCAGTAAAGCACCTAGAAACGTATCTATAGCGGTTATAGTCCCCGCTACCGCCTCGCCATAAGGTAAGCCCCATATATACGAAAGCGTTAAGTATAAGGTCGCCAAAGCAGGCAACCCAACCAACGCAATATATTTTAAAATATCGTAAGTTTTATTACTCATTATCATATTAGCCCCCTATCTTATTCGCAGCTTATCGCCTGCGTATATTAAATTTGCATTTTTTATATTATTAAGCTCTACTAGCTTTCTAACCGTAGTATTATACTTAGCAGCTATACCGCTTAGAGTGTCGCCGCTCCTAACGTAATAATATACCTCGGTAGTATAGTTAAGTTTATCGTTAACTAAGTCTTGGATCGTATTATAGTCATATCCTGCCGCCGTTAGTCTTGTTTTTCTATCTGCTCCGTTGCCCCATTTGCCCGCTATTACTTCGTCGGCTATTACTTCGGCGCTTTTCTTACTTGGAGTACTTGGGCTATCGTCCGATCTTGCTAAAAACTCGGATATATCCACGTTACCACCTACGCCGTTTAAAATGCCCTTGCTAGTATATTGCCAAGCGTTATACATAATACTTGGTTTATTACTTGAATACTTGGCGCACCAAATATAATATTTTTGTAATTCTGCTAAATAAAGATCATCAATAAACCAACTTTCCGACGCATATACGCCCGCGTTATAGCCTGCCTTTTCTATTTCGTCACAAAATGCCGCTATAATAGCCGTTCTTTTAGCTTTACTTAAGTGTCCGTGGTCTGCTCTGCCTTTTGCTTGGGCGTTTCCGTTCTCGGTATCAATAAATATCGGATAACTAAGTTCATAGCCTTTAATAAGCTCTAAAGTATATTTAGCCTCTTCTCTAGCCTCTTCCTCTGTGATCGCCTGCGTTACAAAGTAAACGCCAAGCGGTAAGCCTACGTACTTCGCGCTTGCTATGTTATTCTTAAACTTGCTATCCATAACTAGCGTACCCGCTCCATAGCCTCTATATCCTGCTTTAATTATTACCCCGTCGCAGCTCTTGGCTATGTTTTCCCAACTTGTAATAGTGTTAAACTCGCTTACGTCGATAATTTTCATAGTGTAACCCTCACTTTCTTTTATACTAGATCCATTTCTATAGCTACTAAGTAAATTACTTTATTCATAGCGTTATAGTACGCCGCTTTACTTAGCCCCTTAGCTATCTCCGCCCCGCTTTGCGTATACTTATCTATAAAAATAAGCTCCGCCGCCTCTCGGTCCTCTTTGTTGAGGCTTTCCAGTACCCGCTCTATTTGAGTAATACGGGTTTGAGCTATAAGAATCTTTCTAGTATCCCCCTTATAATTATCTATCATTTTCTTATTAGCTCTATAGTCCATTAATTCTTTTTTTACAAATTGTCGTATATGCCAAGGGATCTTATATTTATTGTCTTTCTTGTCGTTCACTCTAACACCACCTTTTTATAAACGGAGCTGTTACCCTTGGCTTTAGCGTGTGACATAGCGCTATATATTGTATTTGTCGTCGTTCCTAGCTCGTCCGCTAAGTCTTTTACGGTATCCCCCATAGCTACGATAAATTCGTATTTGTCATTAGTTACTTTAATAAAAATATGTCTCATTACTCGCCCCCCTCTTCCAGTAAATTAGGCATATTACTAATTAACTCTTTAAGCGTTGGCGGTAGCTGCGCGTTATGCTTGTCCCTTTGTAGCTGCTGCTCGTATATCATTCTAAAATTAGCTCTATCTACTTGGATCTCTTCACTATAGCAAATATTACGAAACCCCAACCGCTTAACTACTTGCCTAGTTGTATCGTCTAAACTTTCTAGCGCCTCGTCCTCTCGGTATGATCCATAACGACTTATAGCCCTAAGAACGTCCTGCCAAGCGTCGCCCCACTCTTTAGCCTCGCCTTGGGTTAAGCTCGTCGCCTGCTCGCGTATATCCGCTATACTTGGCGACCATTTGTTAGTAGCTACCCACTTATTAAGCGTAACCTCTGCGACGTTGTACGGTATGTCCTGGAGCTGCATATACCAAAGTTCTAAAGCCTGCTCATTTGGTAATATGTTTTCTTTTGGGTAATAAGTCCTTAAAGCGCTAGCAAATAAAGCAAATTCTTTTTTATTAATTTTTCTCGCCCCCTAAATAATTAATATAGTTTTGTTACCCTTTCCCTTTAGTTAACCGTTCTCACTTTCTGCCCAACTTGCCGACATTTCGTAAAAACCTAATAGCTCTTTAGCCTTTGAGTTACCGCTTTGCTTATTAGTGCTACGGTTATCGTAGTTACCGTCTAAGATCTTAACTAAGTTAGCGTCTTTTATGATCCAATCAAAGTTAGCGCTCCAATCTCTATTATTAGCCCCTTTAAGAAAGTCGCTTTTCTCTGCAATCTCAAAAGCCCGTTTAAGATCCTCAACTTTATATTTATTAAGCCTAGCTTTAATAGCTTTTTTTCTTGCGTCTGATAAAGAGGTAACTCTAGGAAACGATACGCACGTATCGTTATACATATTAACTATCATTTGATAGTTAATACTTTCTTTTTTACTCTTCTCTGTATCTGTATCTATCTCTATCTCTTTCTCTCTCTCTATATCTATATCTATCTCTCTCTCTATCTCTGTGTAACACTTTGTAACAGGCGGTAACGCGTTGGTAACATTGTTACCACTTAATAGCTTTTCACGCGCCCGTTTTTTCCTCATAAGCTCCGCTTTATCTGTCTCCGATCCTATAAGATAAGGTACTTCGGTTAATATATATTCGTGGTCGTTCTGCTGCGCTATAAGCCCCATACTTTCTAAGAAAAGTAACGTAGCTCTTACGTTTTCGCTTTCCTCGTCTAGCGCTAGCGCCATTTCTTCGTAAAAAGTCGGCTCTATCCCCTCGTAAAAAAGTATACCCTCGTCTTTTAGGCTCAATAACTGGAGCTTTAAGTAAATAATTGTGTAAGTGTCGCCGCCTGCTATCTTTCGTAATTTCTTTATAGCTTTATTGATAAAAAAATCTTTTTTCAATTTAAGCCAGTAATATCTTTTAGCCATATTATCGCCTAGATCCCCCCTACTTTCTTTTATCTTTATTAATAAACGATATAACTATTAAAGTAGCGCATATAATAGCCGTTATCATTACGCCGTTACTCACTAGCGCCGCCCCCTTTCTCTATATAATTTTTCCCATATCGTGCTATAAAGTCGTCTATAGTCTTGTCGTATTCCTTAAGCCAAGCTATTTCACAACGTGCTTTTAACGTTAAGTCTATCTTTCTATTAGTGTGTACGCCTGCCGCTCCCGTATGGTGTCTTTGGCATAGATAAACTACGCACCCGTCCGCGTCGCTTATGGATCTGTTAGCCGTACCGTAAAATATATGATGTAAATGTAAGTTAAGAGTAGTACCGCAGATATAGCACGCCTTATTACGTTGTAATATAGATCTTTTCATTTTCTACACCTCTATAAAGTCGGTTAATTCTATTTGTTTGTTTTCTTCCTGCCCCGTTAAACATTTAATAGAATCCCATATAACCCGATAACCGCATTTAAAACAATAGTCGTGTATTACCTCTATAGTTGCCCCGCAATTACCGCAAGTATGATAACCAAATATAGGGTTACTTTTACCCTTATGATATTTAGGTTTAGCGCCTATATATTGATATATTAAATGCTTTTGTTGTTGTGGCGTTAATAGTCTCATAAGTCCCCTTTTCCTGCGCTGCCCCATTCTCTGCTTAGCTGCGCCTCTAATATTCTTAGCTTTAACTTAGTGACGTTAATAAACTCTTTATTAGCCTCGTAATTAGCTTGCTCTATATCTCGCTTTAGCCTTTTATTAGCTACCTCGTCTATACCGTAAATAATTTGATTTATGAGCGTTACGGGCATATCGCCCGCGCGCAGCTTTAGCGCCTCTTGGCGTAAGGTTATTTTATAGTCCCGCTCCGCCTCGGCTAGTTTCTCGCCGTTAGTCCTTAACATTTTAATAGACGCGGTTAGCTGCTGCATAAGCTCCGTTATTTGCTCGTATAGATCCATTTTTTACCCCTCGCTTGCGTCGTCTGCTTTGATGATCTTAAGAGCTGCTACGTCGCTATACTCTTCGGGATAAAGACTTTTAAAGGTTTCCTCTATCTCCGTAGAATCTCTAATAACTAGATCTTTCCCGTTATAACTCAATTCAAAGTTATTACTGATAGCCCTTTTAAATAAATCCAAGTCCCTAGCCATAAATACAAGGCTTATATATTCGCTTAAAGGTACTTTTACTAGCTGCTCTTTTTCTTCGTAGATCTCGTCTAGCATAGCCTTAACGCTTTTCTTAAGCTCCGCCTTAAAGTCGTCGGCTATTTTCTTCTTAGCTCTCGCCTTTTCCTGCTCTCTCTCTACTTCTTCCTCGGCTTGTGCGTCTGCTATTATTTCGTCTATACTTTTTTCCATAAATAACAACCCCTTTTTTACTTAAATGGTAAATCCTGCTCTATACCCTCGGGTACGTTTATAAAGTCGCCGCTACTTGGCTGCGTTTCTTCTTGATCTGCGCGTTTACTCTCTGCAAACTCTAAGTTCTCGGCTATAACGTCGGTTGTATAATGCTTTACGCCGTCCTTATCGGTATAGCTGCCCGTCTGTAAACGTCCCTCTACTACTACTTTCATTCCCTTCTTAAAGTAATTAGCTACAAAGTCGCCACTCTTACCAAAAGCTACAACGCTAGGAAAGTCCGCGCTTTCGCCGTTCTCTGTCTTAAAACGTCTATCTACCGCAAGCGTAAAGCGTGCTACGGTCTTTTCGTGTTCGTTCTGCGCAGGTCTTACGTTTGGATCACGCGTTAAACGTCCAATTAAGATAACTTTATTCATTTTTTAGCCCCTCTTTTTTTACTATTCCCTTTTTTTACGTTTGATTGTCTTTTGTGATAAAAATTTTTGAATCGTCTTTTTTAAGTTCTTCCAGTTCTTTAGATGTGTAATATAATTTGTCGTCTTTGAATAACTCCCGTATGGTGTCATATAGATTAGTCATTACGGCGTAAGACGGCTTAGTAGTTCTATGTATCATTAAGCCGTTTTTTCAGATCTGTAAAAGAGATAGTCGAGCGTATAGCCGCCGTTACTATTCGCGTTTATTACCTCTTGGATAGTCGTTATATCCTTTAGCGTAAAGTTTGTAACCCCGTCGAGTTTTTTATACATAGCAGCGCGCGAAATGCCTAGCGCCTTGGCTAAACTAGTATAAGTAATTCCGTTACGGGATAGCTCCGCTATTAAGTTAGGATAGATAACTTTTTTTACTCCCATTCAATAACCCCCTTTCTAATATATTATCACTTTCGCGCTAAATTATTAAGCACAATAATAAATTAGCACTATAACAATATATTGTCAACGCTAAATTATAATGTTAGTAATTTAATGTGACTTTTTACTATTAAAGTGTTACAATTTGATAAGTAGTGAAAATTTTATCATCAAAGTAGAAAGGAAGTGTAATTATGAATTTTTTAAAAAATCTAGATATACTATTATTTTCCCGTAAAATGACTAGATCAGATCTAGCTCGCGCTATTGATATTTCGCCCAGTACTATAAACTCATGGTATAACCGCTCTTGCGAGGGTGTAACGCTAAAGAATCTTATTAAAATATCAAATTACTTTAATATATCTTTAGACGACTTAGTAAACGGCGAAACGTTTACACCTGCAACAAATAACGATAATCTAAGCAAAGACGAAATAGCGCAGCTTAAAAGGATCTTAGCTTATTATGATAAGTTAGGGGGTGGCTTAAATGTCTAAAATTAAAAAGGTCGCTCTATACTTAAGAAAGTCTAGAGACGAAGAAAACGAAAGCAAGGAAATAACGCTAGAACGTCACGAAAAGCAATTAGTAGAATATTGCAACCGGAACAACCTAGTTATAGCTCATATATACCGTGAGGTAGTAAGCGGCGAAACCATAGAAAACCGCCCCGAAATGCAAAGGCTGCTAGACGAAATAGTAGCAGGTACTTACGACGGCGTTGTATGTATGGAAATAGAAAGGCTTAGCCGTGGTAATCAATTAGATCAATTAGAAATACTGGAAACGTTTAAAGCGTCGGGCGCTATCATATATACACTTAATAAGATCTACGACTTAAGCAAAGAAGAAATAGACGAAGAATACTTCGAGTTTGCTTTATTTATGTCTCGTCGTGAGTATAAAGTAATTAAAAGACGTTTAACGCGTGGGCGTGTTCAAGCAACCAAAGACGGCTATTATATCGGCTCGGTACTACCCTACGGCTTTAATAAAGAAAAGCAGGGACGCGGTTTTGTTCTAGTTCCTAACGAAAATGAGGCGGAAATAGTTAAACTTATATTTGATAAATACGCTAGTGGCGTAGGTACTACTACTATAGCGCATTATCTTAATAAAAAGGGCATAAAACCCCGTATAGCGTCCGAGTGGTCTACTAGTATGGTTTATTTGATATTAAAAAATAAAATTTACGTCGGTTATATTCAATCTAAAAAGTTAAATACTTGGGTAGAGGGTAAGCACGCCCCTATAATTGATATAGATTTATTTGAAAAGGTTAATAGTAATTTAGGAAATACCCCAAAGACAAAGCAGGAAAAAACGTTAAAAAACCCGTTAGCTACTCTAGTTACTTGCTCATGTTGCGGGCGTGTGATGACTAGAAAAGTTAATAGTCGTAATACCGCTTTTTTAGCGTGTTTTTCGTTAGAGTGTCCTACTAAAAGTACTAAATTAGAGTTAGTCGAGGATCAAATACTAACGGAGCTAAAAGACGCTTTAAACGGCTTTAATTATTTCTTAGATAACTCGGCGGATATGCTTAAAGAAAAAAGACTAAGCAAAGATAAAGAGCTGCAATTATTAAATACCGAGCTACGTAAAAAAGAATCTATGTTAGAAAAGTCCTGCGAGCTACTGGAAAGCGGCGTATACTCCATAGATCTATTTAAAAAGCGTACCGCCACTATAGAAAATGATATAAGAGAAATAAATAGCCGTATTACTGAATTAGAAAATACAGAAATAACGGACGACATAAAAATAAGTAATGCTATACCAATACTAGAAAAAGTATTAGACAAGTACAATACTTTAGACGTTGAAAGTAAAAACAAATTATTAAAATCTATTATAGATCATATCGTATATGAGAAAACGGACAAAGATTTTAAGTTAG
>JAZRSG010000012.1:0-38329 GCA_045651465.1 Christensenellaceae bacterium | reverse complement strand
ATTCTTAGCGTTCGTTGCTTCAGACGAAGCTAGTGAAATTTGGACTAAGTATGCAGGTGCAGTTCGTAACTATATCTACGACTATTCTTCAAGCTCAGATTTATATGCTGGCTTAACTAATTTCCAAAAGAGCGTTTGTGACGTTGCGAATTCTTCAACTATTTATAGACTTATTACTACTAATCCTATAGCATTACAAGGTTATGCAAGCGTATTCCCCTGGCAATATTCTCCGTTCGTGGCTTTAAGAGATAGAATTAAAACTCCTGAAACTTACATGGCTCAAGAATATTCATACGCATCTTCTCAATGGGAAACCTGGAAAGATAACGTAGGTCTATAATAATCAAGCAAAACAAAAAAAAGACTGCAAAATTTTGCAGTCTTTTTTAATTTCCCTCTTTTTTTTCGGTAAATACGGCGAGTTTACAAAGAAGAGCAACGGCTAAAAAGACACTTCCAGAAAGCAAATAATATATCTTTATGGGAGCGAAATAACTAAAAAATAAAAAGGCTATTCCAAACAAAAAGAATTTTTTTGCGTTGACTTTTTTTATGCTATCTTTGATTGCTTGTCTAAGCGTCTTTTTTTCTTTTTCGTTTTTTACGGGCTCAATTTTAGGTAGTAAGTTCGTGGACTTTAAAAGAGAATAAATCTTATTTTGATCAACCAGTTCTACCTTTCCACCGAAACGCAAGGCAAAGTCCTTTATCTCCGCCGAAAATTCGTCCGAAAATATCACCGCCTTTTCGCTTCGGCTTTGATTAAACGATCTAACAACGTCCGCTTTTTTAACCCTAGTAAACTCAAAGAATAGATAGATCACGGCTCGCTCGTTTTTTACGGCTAGATTGCCGTTTTTTTCTTCTGTCGAGTATCCTTTTTTGTTAAGAGCGCGAATAAAAAGTGACGAGAGTTCTTTTTTATCCATAAGGTTTAAGGCGGTCGTCATTTGCTCTTTTTCCTTTCGTTCTTTTGCCTTTGCTTGTTGTTTCTTAAATCGTCCTATCAAAAACCTTGCGCAAAACAGTAAAAATAGCGCCGTTCCAGTCAGCGATAAAATTATATAAAAGGGGTATAAGATAAAATACCCAAGTATTACGGTTAAAATTATAAACACGATCACGGTTGTGAAAACGAGATCGGAAACGAGCGCGAGTGAAGATTTCATAATTTCTCCTTTTTTTAAGGTTTTGCCCAAAAAGATAAGAAATTATACTTACGCTTAATTTATGGGGGAAATTATAAAACAAAACCTTGCAATTATTTATAAAATATGCAATAATAAAAGTATGAAAAGAATAGGAATTTACGGCGGAACGTTCAACCCCGTTCACTTAGAGCACGCCTTATTAGCGCGTTTTGCCGTGTCACAACTTAATCTCGATAAACTTTTCATAATCCCAACCTTTCTTCCCCCGCATAAGGCGACCGCGCCTATCGACACAAAATATAGATTCGATATGCTATCTATTGCATTTTCGGGCGAAGAAAAAATAGAGATTAGCGATTACGAAATGACAAAACAGGGTAAAAGTTATTCCTATCTAACCGTGGAGCACTTTAAAAATCTTTATCCCGATAGCAAGCTATATTTAATCGTTGGCGAAGACATGCTCTCCGATTTTAAGACGTGGAAAAACCCCGAAAGAATTATGGAGCTAAGCGATCTTGCGGTGTTTGGAAGAAGTGATTTTTCGCTTGACTTTAACGCCGAAAAAGAGTATTTTTTATCGAGGTTTAATAAGGAGTTTATTCGCCTTCCGATAGACGGCAAAGCGATATCTTCAACCGAGATAAGATTAAGGGTTATTCTAGGGCTTTCAACCGAAAATCTAATCGATAAAAAAGTTAGAGAATATATAGATAAATTTGACCTTTATAAGGGTGATATTTACACGGAATTTTTGAGAAAGAATCTAACCGAAAAAAGGCTTATTCACACGGTAAACGTAGTCGAAACGGCAATGAAAAAAGCCAAGGATTTGCACCTTGACGAGAAAAAGGTTTATCTATCGGCACTCCTTCACGACTGCGCGAAATATTTAGATTATAAAGATTATCCCGATTTTATTTTGCCAAAAGACGTTCCTGCCCCCGTAGTTCACGCTTTTTTAGGCGCGTTCGTGGCGAAAAAAGAGCTTAAAATAACCGACCCTGAGATCTTGGACGCGATAAGATTTCATACGTCGGGAAAAGCGGAGATGAGCACGTTATCAAAACTAATATTCGTTGCCGATATGGTGGAAAAGGGTAGAGATTACGAAGGAGTGGAAACCTTAAGGGCACTCTACGACGCTCAAGATTTTGAAAAATGCTTTTTGGAGTGTTTAAAGGAAGAATTTTTGCACTTACTAAACAAAAAGCAGTATATTTACGGCGAAACGCTAAACGCATTTAGATATTACGTTAAAGATTAAAAGGAAGGTATTTATGTTAGACGCTAAAACTTTTTCAGAAGAAATTTGCAAAGTTCTCACTAAACACAAAGGACAAGACGTGGTTAGAATCGACGTTACGGGAAAGACTGACGTTTGCGATTATTTGGTTATTGCAGGCGGTAGATCTATGACGCATACTCGTGCGCTTATCGAACACGTTGAAGAAGAAATGGATAAAATCGGCGTTGCGCCCGTTCATAAAGAAGGCATAAGAGAAGGTCGTTGGGCAGTTCTTGATTACGGCGACGTCGTAGTTCATATTTTCAACGACGAATCAAGACTCTTCTATCATTTAGAAAGCCTTTGGAGCAACGATGAAAACACCACGAAATTCGACTAAGAAGATTTCTTGACGTAGATCCTATCGATTTTTTCGGGATCTATTTCGAGCGTTCTTGACAGACTGTCATCACGAGATTTAACCTTTGCGCGCTTAATTTTTGAGTGCGACAAAGGTTTTTTTCTTTTTTTAGGAATAGAACTTTCACTTTTGGGCAAATATTCTTTTATAAGAACGATAACGTATTTAACCCCGACGACGGTAAAAAAACATAGTGCAAAAAGCATCGCCGTGGTCAAAAATTCGGGAATAAATCCCGCCAATAAAACGAAATACATAGTCACCTCTATAAAAAGATAACAAAAAAAGCAAAAAATATAGTGATAGAATTTGCAAGTTAATGTGATATTTTATCAAACCAAAAGGAGAAAAATGTTAAAAATAAAAGAACAAACCATAGCGGAAATCCCGTGTGTAGAGAGCGAAGAGCAAATCTCGTTCGCGTCGGTTTTGGGTAAAAGCGAAAAAGCGCTAGAAGAAGAATTTTTTATCTATCAAATCCAAAAACTATTTCTTCGCGTGTCAAAACTAGTTTACGGCGACGGTAAATTAGAGGACGGAGCTAGCGAAGAAAATCAAAATCAGGACTTAAAACTTTATTCGGTGGCGTTAACCCCGTACTATCTAAAAGAAATTCCCGAGAAGAAAAAATTAGGGAAAGACAGCAGAGAGCTTTTAATCGACTTTCCTTCGGGGGAGAGTTCTATGCTTGCCCGTCTTGAAGAGATGAAGACGGCTATAAAGCATAAACTTAAAGGGGTAATCGTAAGTTTGCCAAATAGCGAAAAATATTTGAGTTCAAATTCTGTTAAGGGAAAACTTAGTAAACTCGTTAAAAAATTCAAGGGCGAACGAAGTTTCGTAATAGGCGACGGAGCAACGGACGAAAGCTTAAGAAGAGTATGTAGGGCGATCGAGTCGGTTGGAGGCAAGGTGGTAATTAATGCGTTAGGAGATAGCGTAGATATAGCCATTTCAAAGGTTAATAACCTAAAAAGTTATATCGGCGAAGATAAAATTAAGGTTATGGCGACTATTTCGCACGCGGACGAATTACCTCCCCTTTTAGCGACGGGTGTCGACGCGGTATACACGCCGAACGTTGACGGGCTTATTCGTTCGTTTGAAGAAAAATTTGGGGTAAAAGTGGTAAAAGCGTAAAAACGCTTTACAAATCAAAATAAATTTAATACAATAAAAGCGTAAATTAATAAAGTTCTTTAGGGGCGGAGTGAAATTCTCCACCGGCAGTAAAGTCTGCGAACTGCGAAAGCGGTTGATTCGGTGCAATTCCGAAACCGACGGTATAGTCCGGATGGGATAAGAACTAGATAAAAGCACGTGCTTTTGTCGCGCTTTTACGTAAAAAGTAACGCTCCGAGAACTATCGGAGCGTTTTTTTATGGCTAACGAAATCAATTTAACTAAAAGAATAGTAGGTAGTGCAGTTTTTGCGGCGCTTGCTTACGCCGTGTCCTTTTTAGAATTTCCCATATTTCCCGCAGCGCCTTTTTTAAAGCTAGATTTTTCGGCGGTATTTATTCTACTTTCGGCGTTTATGTTTGGACCTATTTGGGGAGTTGGCGCGTGCGCCGTTAAGGAACTATTGTGCTTACTTAAAAGTTCAACGGGTGGCGTTGGCGAGATTGCAAACTTTTTAGTAATCACGGGCTATATTTTAATTCCTGCAATCGTATATTGCTATAAAAAGGGAATAAAAACGGTTATAATCACCCTAATTATTGCGTGTATCGTTCAGGTTACGCTAGCGCTCGTTGCGAATAGGTTTGTCAATTTTCCGTTATTTATGGGTGAATCCGCAGGCGAAGTGTTTAAGTCGCTATGGCATTTCGTGGCGTTATTTAACCTTATAAAAGCGGTATCCGTAAGCGTGCTTACAATTATTCTATATAAAAGATTATCAAGGTTTATAAAGAAAATTTAGCCGTTAATTATTTACAAATCAATAAATTGATATTATAATAAAGATATGGAATACATTACTAGAAACGAAGGCCAAACAATTAAAATTGCAAAAGAGTACGCTAAGACCTTAAACCGTGGGGACGTGGTTATTTTACGCGGAGATTTGGGCGCTGGTAAAACCGCGTTCGTTAAAGGCGTTGCTAAATACTTTGGGGTTGACGGCGTGACCAGTCCTACTTACGCGTATTTGAACGTTTACGGAGATTTTCTATACCACTACGACTGTTATAGATTATCTTGTGGGGAAGACGCTGAACGTTTAGGGCTTACCGACTATTTCGGTCAAGACAATATTTGTCTGATCGAGTGGGCGGATATTATCGAGGACGTTTTGCCCTCTAACGTTAAAATCGTAACCATAGAAAAAATCGGAACGAAAGAGAGAAAGATTACCCTATGAACTATCTAGCGATAGACACGAGCGGAAAGACTTTAACCGTCGTATTATGTAAAGACGGAAAGGTTTATTCGCATTTTGATGCCGATCTAAAATTGCAACACTCTACCACGCTTATGCCGACGGTAGAGAGATTAGCTAAAGAAGCCGACTTTGATTTTACAAAAGCCGACTTTTTTGCGTGTGTGGTTGGAGCAGGCTCGTTCACGGGTATAAGAATAGGGGTATCGACGATAAAGGCGTTGTGCTTTGCCTTTAATAAACCCTGCTTATCTATAACTTCTTTCGATACGATCGCATATAATATAAACGGCGGAAAGGTAATTTCTATTATCGACGCTAAGCATAACGGGTTCTACGTTTGCGCATACGAAGATTTTTCGGTTAAAATCGAGCCGTCGTACGTAATGAAGGATCAATTATTAGAGCTCGTGAAAGAGTATAAGCCTTTATCGGGAGAAAAGATCGAAGGGCTAGATACGACTATCGTGAGCATTAAAGACGGATTAGTTATCGCCACGGAGAAGAAGAGCGATCAAGTTTCGTTCGATATTGAAAGTTTAGTTCCCGTCTACGTTAGAAAGAGCCAAGCGGAGGAAGGACGATGACCATTGAGAAGTTGTCCGTCCTAGACATAAACGCCCTTTCCGAGTTCAACGGGCTTTACTTTGACGACGGCTGGACTCTAGATATGCTAAAATCTGCCTTTAATTCGGGTAGATTTCACCTTTTAGGAGCGAAAATAGAGGGCGAACTTATCGGTTATATCTCAGTGTCGCAAAGCGTTGATACTGCCGATATCGAAGGGATAATAATTCGACCTAGCCACCGAAAAAAAGGAGTTGCGAAAGCGCTAATTGAAAGGGCTACAAAAGAACTTAAGACTTTAGGGGTAGAAAGAATACTCTTAGAAGTAAGAGAGAGTAATCTTCCCGCTATATCGCTATACCAAGGTCAAGGATTTAGCGTGATATCGAAAAGAAATAAATATTATCACGACGGAGAGAACGCGCTCGTCATGATGAAGGAGCTTTTATAGTCGGCAAAAGTTTACGCACCGACCGAAAAAAAGACTTGCTTTTTTTGCACGGATATTTGTCTAGCGGAGCAAGTTTTGCTTATCAAACGACCTATTTTTCTAAGTATTTTACCGTTCACGCACCCGATTTAAAGGGGTTTGGCGAGAACGCGCAAATGGAAAAACCTTATTCGCTCGACGATTACGTTTCGTGGGTGAAAGAATATATAAAAGAGAACGATTTAGTTCGCCCAAGCGTGGTGGCGCACTCGTTCGGCGGAAGAATTGCGCTAAAACTAGCGTTTAACTATCCCGATTTAATCGATAAAGTCGTGCTCGTTGGCTCGGCGGGGTTAAGACCTAAAAAAACGCTAAAAAAACGGATAAAAAGCGTGGCGTTTAAGACGCTTAAACTCTTTATCCCAAAAGAGAAACTCTCTAGATTTTATTCTAGCGATTATAGGGCAATATCTCCCGTAATGAAACAAAGTTTTATTAAAATCGTAAACGAGCATTTAGATTATACGCTCGAAAAAATAGTAAATCCAACGCTTATAGTTTTCGGGGAAAAAGACAAAGAAACCCCCGTTTATATGGCGAAAAGGTTAAACAAAGGCATAAAAAATAGTAGGTTAATAATATTAAGGGACGCAGGGCATTTTTGCTTTATAGAAAAAACGCACGCGTTCAACACGGAGGTAAGAGAGTTTTTGCTCTCTTAAAAAATATGGCATTTCCCATGTCGATAGAAAGTTTATCTCAATTATTTAGTTTAGAGAATTTATCTATTTATTTATTCATAAGCATCGCAAACGGCTTATTGCTATTCTTTGCATCCGTAAAATTCTTACTCGTATTGCAACAATGTGGATATAGAGGAAAGAGATACTTTAAGTGGGTATCGGGCAAAGACACCCCTTATATGTCAAGACTAATGCTACTATGCTTGCTGGCGTTCTTATTCTTTTGCGTGCTTAATATGTGTTTTGAGCCCGTTTTAGATAAGGAAATCGCTTCGTATATGGGCTTTGCGTCTTATTTATTATTTGCGATTGCGTATATTAACACCGAATCTAGCGTAAACGCAAAGATACCCTTAAAAAAGACCAAGAGATTAGTTAGACTATGTATAACTTACTGTTTAGTTTTGGTTGCAGTAAGTTTCGGCTTCTTGGTTGGACTTGACCTTTTGGCGTACTTTATCGGGCACGACGTAGTTGCGATTTTAAGATATAGTTTACTTTGTGGATTGCCCATTTTAATTCCTTATATCTTAATCGTTGCTTACGGAATTAACGAGCCCTTTGAACGCATGGTGAGAAGGCACTATTTGCTCCTAGCAAAAAACAAATTAAGCACCCTAAACCTAATAAAAATAGGCATTACGGGAAGTTACGGCAAAACTAGCGTAAAGGAAATTTTAAGAACTATATTATCACAAAAATATAGAGTAATCGCAACGCCCGAATCTTATAACACACCGCTTGGCATTGCGCGTACGGTTAAAAATATCGATAGCACGCACGACGTGTTTATTGCCGAAATGGGAGCTAGAGAAAAAGGGGACATTAAAGAATTAACCGAGTTAGTAAAACCCACGCTAGGCATAATAACGGGCATAAATAACCAACATTTAGAAAGTTTTAAGAATATAGAAAACACTAAAAACACCAAGAACGAACTCATGCAAGGCATGGGCGAAAACGGAGTGGGATTTTTCTCGTCGGATAACGCTTTAGCGGTTGAACTATACGAGCAAAAAAAAGGCGAAAAATATCTTGCCGGTATAAGCGGTCAAAACAATTTAGTTACCGCAAAAAATATAAATCTAAGTTCACGTGGTATGACTTTTACTTTGTGTATAGAGGGCGAACGTGAGGTAGAGTGTTCGACCGTTCTACTTGGAAAGCATAGCGTAAATAACGTTTGTCTTGCGGCGGCGGTTGCTTATAAGATAGGCTTAACTCCCGAAGAAATTGCGGTTGGAATAAACCGTATTCAATCGATAGGGCATAGACTTGAACTTTTGCCAAACAATAAGAATATCGTAATTATTGACGACAGTTATAATAGTAACGAAGACGGAGTTGAATCGGCAATGGAGGTTTTATCGACCTTTGAGGGAAGAAAAATCGTATTAACTCCGGGGCTCGTAGAACTTGGCAAGGCGGAAAATTTAGCCAACTTCAACTTTGGCAAAACGCTTGCAAAACACGCAGACCAAGTTATAGTAATCGGCACGCACAACGCCGAAACCTTGATTAACGGACTTTTAGACGGTGGTTTTTCAAATGAGAACATTAAGTTTGCAAAAACCTTAAACAAGGGCAACGCGATACTTAACGAAATCATGAAAGAAGGGGACGTGGTTCTTTTCGAGAACGATTTACCCGACAACTATAACTAATCGGAAAATCAAATAAAAGCACCAAAGCAAAAAAATTTGCGGAGGTGTTTTTTTATGAAAAAAATAGCGGTTTTCTTTGGCGGACAGTCGGTTGAGCACGACGTTTCAATAATAACGGGTGTTATGACCGCAAATTCCTTAAACAAGGAAAAGTATTCAGTTTTTCCCGTGTACGTCGATGTAGACGGCAAATGGTATACGGGCGAAGAGTTATTAGATCTTGACGGATATAAAAACCTAGATATAAAAAAATTAAAACGAGTTGTGCTTTTTGGCGGGGATAATATCCTATACTTACTAAAAAAGAACAAAATAAAGGCGCTTGGCGCGATATCGGTTGCAATAAATTGTATGCACGGCGAACGTGGGGAAGACGGTTCTTTATCAGGACTATTATCCCTTTGTAAAATTCCACTTGCATCTCCGTCTATAATGCCGTCGGCCGTTAGCATGGATAAACGGTTTACAAAAATTGCTATGAAAGGGATAGGCGTTAGCGTTTTACCGAGCGTTTTCGTTAAAAACGTAGTAGACGTTAAAGAAATAAGCAAAAAACTCCAGTTTCCAGTGATAGTTAAACCTACTTTTTTAGGATCTAGTATAGGAATAAAGTCCGCGCGAGACGAAAAGGAGCTTTTTTCGGCTATTCTATACGCTATGAAGTTTGGCGATAGTGCGATAGTCGAGCCTTTAATCGAGGGGGTTACCGAAATAAATTGCGCGTGTTATATGAACGATAACGGAGAGATTCTTCCGTCCGAGTGTGAACGTCCAATAGGAAGGAGCGGAGTTCTCTCCTTTGACGATAAATATAAGGTGGGAGATAGAGTTTTTCCCGCAGATATTTCAAAGGGGCAAAGCGAAAAGATAAAAAATATAACCAAAAAAGTATATAAAGCGCTAGGTTTTACTGGGATAATTAGGATAGACTACTTCTTGGTTGACGGCAAGATTTATCTAAACGAAATAAATTCCGTGCCCGGCTCGCTTGCGTATTATCTTTTTTCAGATACTCTTAAAGGGTTTAGTCAAATGCTCGATAGCATTATTAGGCTTGCCGAAAAAAATTACGCAAAAGGGGAGAGCGTGCAAAGAAAGTTTAGTTCGGGCATAATAAACGGGTTTGGGAGCAAAGGCGCGAAAGCGAGAGTAAATAAAAAATAAATACCGCATAGATAAACGCTTGTAAAAATAAAATGCTTGTGGTAAAATACTAACGATAACGTTTAGGAGAAAACATATGTCAAAGATTAAAATGATCACGCCCATCGTAGAGATGGACGGGGACGAAATGACTAGAATTTTATGGAAATGGATTAAAGAAATCTTAATCGAACCCTTCGTTGAATTAAAGACCGAATATTACGATTTAGGTCTTCCCGAAAGAGATAAAACGGACGATAAAGTAACTAGTGATAGCGCGATCGCGACCAAAAAATACGGCGTTGCGGTAAAGTGCGCAACTATCACCCCCAACGCGCAAAGGGTAGAAGAATATAACCTTAAGAAAATGTGGAAGAGCCCCAACGGCACGATAAGAGCCATGCTTGACGGCACGGTATTTAGAGCGCCTATTTTAGTTGACGGCATAACCCCATATATTCCCACTTGGAAAAAGCCTATCGTCATCGCTCGTCACGCTTACGGAGACGTATATAAGGCGGTAGACGGCTTGTCGGGCGAAGGCAAAGCCGAACTCGTTTTCACGGATAGAGACGGTAATAAAACGGTTAAAACCATACACGATTTTGATTCTGACGGCGTGGTAATGGCAATGCACAATACCGACAAATCGATCGCAAGCTTTGCTAGAGCGTGCTTTAACTACGCGTTAGACCTTAAACTTCCCCTATGGTTTTCGACCAAAGATACCATTAGCAAGATTTACGACGGAAACTTTAAGAAGATTTTCGCCGATATTTACGAAAACGAATATAAAGAAAAATTCGAAGAGGCAGGCATTGAATATATGTATACGCTTATCGACGACGTAGTTGCAAGAATCGTTCGTTCGGAAGGCGGAATAGTATGGGCTTGCAAAAATTACGACGGAGACGTTATGAGCGATATGGTTGCTACGGCTTACGGCAGTTTAGCGATGATGACCAGCGTTTTAGTTTCTCCCGAAGGTATTTACGAATTTGAAGCGGCTCACGGCACGGTAACTAGACACTACTATAAATATATCAAGGGCGAAGAAACGTCAACCAACCCCGTTGCAACTATCTTTGCATGGAGCGGAGCGCTTAGAAAGAGAGGAGAGCTCGATAATCTTCCCGATTTAGTGGACTTTGCAAATAGATTAGAAAAGGCAACGATAAATACTATCGAGAGCGGAGAAATGACGGGCGATTTAGTCGGCTTATTCAAAAAGGACGGCGTAACGGCTAAAAAACTCAATTCAAGAGATTTCTTAACCGCAATCGCAAGTAGAATTTAAGATTATATTTAATAGAATTTTTCAATAAAAAACGCCCGTGGATCATCCACGGGCGTTATCTTTTATAACGGCTATGCGATTAACGTTTCTATAAGGTTTTTGATCGCAAGAAATAGTAGAATTCCAACGCCTATCCACTCGGCGTATTTGCCGAATAGATCGCCAAGTTTTTTGCCAAAGAATAGAGATATGCTAACTAATAGAAAAGTTACTACTGCGATAATCGAAACGGCAATGAAAATCGAGATGGTAGTGCTAAGTAAAGTTACCCCTACGATTAGCGCGTCTATACTCGTTGCAAGCGCTTGAATAAGCAAGATAGCGAGAGTAAGTTTACTGATTTTACAAGTGGCGTTATCGTCCTTTTCGCAATTTTTATTTTTTAGGATATCAACGATGATTTTAACTGCTAAAAGAAAGAAAACGATGGATACGAGATATTTTATAAACTCGCCTAAAAAACCAGCAAAAATAAAGCCGACAAAATACCCGATAAGAGGCATAACGCCTTGAAACAAACCAAAAAACAAGGGCATGAGCCACGCTCTAGCCTTGGTCAAAGAATTTTTATAAGTCCCGCAGTTTGCGATAGTTAGGGCGCATGCGTCAATGGAAAGAGCCACGCCGATTAAAATAATTTCGTATATTTGCATAAAACCTTGTATTGAGTATAAAGAAAAGTATTGATTTTGTCAATTATTTTATGTTATTATAAAACTATGGTAAAAATAACCGAAAAATGGGATGAAATATTAAAAGAAGAGTTTAGTTCTAAAGAATATCTCGCGTTAAGGGACTTTTTAAAAACCGAGTATAGCGAAAGAACTATATATCCTAGTATGTACGACATATTTAACAGTATGAAACGCACCTCTTTTGAAGACCTAAAAGTAGTATTATTAGGGCAAGATCCCTATCACGAAGAAGGTCAGGCTATGGGGCTATCTTTTTCCGTGCCGAAAGGCGTTAAAAAACCGCCGTCACTCGTGAATATTTTTAAGGAGATACAAGCCGAAACGGGTATTCCTATAAGAGAGAGCGGAGATTTAAGCGGTTGGGCGGATCAAGGCGTACTTCTACTTAACACCGTGTTAACGGTAAGGGCGCATAACGCCAATTCGCATAAAGGTCGCGGTTGGGAACAGTTTACCGACGCTATCATTAAGAAAATCTCAAACGATAAAGACGGCGTCGTTTTCCTTCTTTGGGGCGCGAACGCAAGAAGTAAAAGAGCGCTTATCGATAGCAAAAAACATTTGATTTTGGAAAGCGCTCACCCAAGTCCTTTGTCGGCGTATAACGGATTTTTTGGTTGTGGGCACTTTACTAAATGTAACGAATATTTAATAAAAAAGGGCAAAACGCCCGTAGATTGGAGTAAATAATGAAATACGTTGTTATTTTGGGCGACGGAATGGCGGATTATCGCCAGAAAGAACTTGATAATAAAACCCCTTTAATGGTTGCGAATAAACCTTTTATCGATTCACTCGCAAGTAAGAGCGAAATAGGACTAGCACTCACCGTTCCTTGCGGTATGAAACCGGGAAGCGACGTTGCTAACCTTTCGGTATTAGGTTACGACGTTAAATCGTGCTATACGGGTAGATCGCCACTAGAGGCGGCAAGTATCGGTATCGACCTTTTGGATACCGACGTGACTGCGCGAGCAAATTTAGTGACCGTGACCGACGAAGAAAATTACGAAGATAAAACCATGGTAGATTATAGTGCGGGGGAAATTACCACCGAAGAAGCTAAAATTCTAATCGAATATCTCGCAAAAGAACTTAACGACGACGCGCATAAACTTTATGCGGGTATAAGTTATAGACATTGTTTAGTTACGGCGTTTGGAAAGATTGCGGGCGACTTAACCCCTCCTCACGATATCACGGGTAAACCCGTGAAAGGACATCTTCCCACTTCTTTAGAAGGAAAGGTTTATCTCGACTTTATGAAGAAGTCTTACGATCTTCTAAAAGATCACCCCGTAAACAAGGATAGAGTGAAAAGAGGGCTAAACCCCGCCAACTCACTTTGGTTTTGGGGAGAGGGAACTAAGCCAAAGCTACAAGGCTTTAAGGAAAAATTCGGTCTTAAAGGCGCTATGATTTCGGCGGTGGATTTGCTTAAAGGTATAGGCAAGCTCACGGGCATGGAAGTCGTTGAAGTAGAGGGAGCAACGGGTAATTACGATACCAACTTCTTAGGCAAGGCGAACGCCGCACTCGGCGTGCTCGATAAAGGCGCGGATTTCGTTTATATTCACATGGAAGCACCGGATGAATGCGGACACCACGGGGATTTAAAGAATAAAATTTATTCTATCGAACAAATCGATGAAAAGGTGGTTAAGGTAATCGTTGACGGGCTAAAAGATAGGGGAGAAGATTTTAGTATTTTAGTTACGCCCGATCACCCCACGCCTATTGCTACGATGACGCATTGTAGCGATCCCGTTCCTTATATGATTTATAGATCTAACGACGTTGTAAATTCGGGCGCTACCGCATACGACGAACAAAACGCTGAAAACTCAAAAATATTTATCGATAATCCCGTAGAACTAATGAAAAAGTTCTTAAAAGAATAAAAAAAACTTAAAAAACCCGTCCGTGCTCGGTTATTCGACACGGACGGAATTTTTTTAAAGGGATAAAATATCATATCGCGCAAAATTTTCTCATATATTCAACTAGTAAAGCCAAAGGAGAGAAAATTATGAACGAAAAAAATCAATACGCCGAGATGCTTGAAATCCCAACAAATACTTGTAATCTCACGTACGTTAAACCTAAAAAAAGTTTATTTAGAAGAAGAAAAAAGGTCGATCACGAACAAGTCAAAGAAAGCCTTTTAGAGAAGGTAAATTCCTCACGAGAACCGAGTAATGATTATATGGATACGCCTGATAGCGATGCGGAAAATTTTGCTTTGGTTCAAGAAAATAACGATCAAAATCTCCTTAACGATGAAAACCTTTTAGACGATCAAATTTTAGAAGAAATTCCGTCCGTTCAAACGGCAAGCGTAAGGAACGAAAAAGTAGATAAAAAGAAGAGATTTAAGTTCTCGATCGTAGGCGTTCAAGCATGCGTAATAGTGGGGCTAATCTTGACTATTTTTCTCACTAACACTCTATATTCCGAGAGCGGAATAAACGTGTTTTTGCGTTCGGTATTCGGCACTAATCAAACTCAAAAGGTAGACCAAAGAGAGTTTAGCGAATTCGTTCCCGTTTTAAGCGTAGAAGAAGAAAGTCTAGTAAGCGTAAATAACGGAGTTATGACATTTTCTGGGAAGGGTAGCGTTTATTCTACGGTAGACGGAAAAGTATCCTCTATCGTTAAGGGCGACGACGGACTTTATACGCTCGAAATCACGCATACTTCTTCGTTTAAGTCGTTAATTAGTGGACTTGATTACGCATACGTAGGGCTTGACGATAGTGTGTATTATAATATCCCCGTAGGATACTCGACGTCGGGTGGCGTAAGCCTTTGTTTTATCGGTAGTGACGGAAGCGTTATTACGGGATACGAAATAATAGACAATTCGGTAATATGGGCGGTATAAAACTGTCTATTCATCCTTTATTTTTCATATTCGGATTATACCAAGCGTTAACGGGCAGAATAACGGTGTTTTTGATTTGCACCCTTTCTGCCCTTTGTCACGAACTAGGACATTCGTTAGTCGCGCAAAACTTAGGGTATAAGCTCAATAAAATCACGCTTATGCCCTTTGGCGCGGTGGTTAAGGGGGATACGGACGGGCTAAAAAGTTTTGACGAAATTAAAATTGCGCTCGCAGGTCCGTTATTTAGCCTTGCAATAACCCTTTTCTTCATAGCGTCGTGGTGGATTTTCCCCGAAACTTACGCCTTCACGGACGTGGTTGCGAGCACGAATTTGTCTATTGCGCTCGTTAATCTCATTCCTGCGTATCCTTTAGACGGCGGTAGGGTTTTATTTGCGCTTATTAGAGAAAAAGCAGGGGAGAAGGCGTCGAACGGGGTGTGTACGGCGTTAGGCGTTGTATTGTCGATCGCGATGTTTGCCCTTTTTATCGTAAGCGCGTTTTACGTGATAAATCCGTCTTTACTGTTTTTCTCGTTTTTTTGTTTGTTTGGCTCGCTTGGCAAGAAAGACGGCACTAAATACGTTAGGCTCTTTGGCGGATTAGACGAGAAAAGACTTAGTCGCGGTATGCCGATTAAAGCGCAAGCCGTGTCGACTAAAACTAGCTTAAAAAAGGTGATGCAATTATTAGACTATAACGCCGTAAACGAAGTGGTGGTGTTCGACGGACAGAACAAGGTTTTCTCTCTTTCGCAAGAAAAACTTCTAAAAATACTTGAAAAAGGTGATTTACACGCCCCGATAGGCAAATATCTTACGTAGTACAATAACAAGATCTTGCGAAAAAAAGCATCGAGAAAGTCTATATATAGAAAAACGCAAAAAATAAGTATTTTAAATTTAAAAAAGAGCAAAATATAGCCCAAAAAACTTGACAAAAAAAACAATCTTTGATAAAATCAATTAGCATCTCGGTTTCGGGGTGTTAATTTTTTGATGTTCGGAAGGTGCATTATGGCAGCAAAAGGAGCTAGAAACAAAATAACTTTGGCTTGTACGGAATGTAAGCAAAGAAATTACGATACTTTCAAAAACAAGAAAAACGATCCCGATAGAATCGAAATGAGCAAGTATTGCAAATTCTGCAAAAAACATACCGTTCATAAAGAAGCGAAATAGTTCGCAATTAATCAATTGGCCCAAGTTGGGCTAAAAAATTAAGGGGCAACGTAATGAAAAATAAGGAATTAAAGGTTGATTTCGTTTCAAATGCAAACGCAAACGAAACCTTGAAAAAAGACGCGAAGAAGTCTAAGAAAAAGGACAAGAAACCCGGAATCTTTAGAAGAATCGGCGCAAGACTTAAAGATACTTTCTCAGAATTGAAGAAGGTAATTTGGCCGACTTTCCCGAAGGTTGTAAAACAAACGGGCGTAGTATTAGTTGTCGTTATCATTTTCTTAATCGTAATCACGGCGTTTGACTTTGGTTTACTCCACTTATTGGGGCTTATGACCGGTCAACAAATTCAAATATAGTAGGAGTTTAAGATGGCAGAAGAACAAGCAAAGTGGTATGTCATCCACACTTACTCCGGTTACGAAGCAATGGTGAAAGACAGTCTAGAGAAGCTCATTGAGAACAATAACTTGCAAGAGAATATCTTCGAGATACAAATTCCCACCGAAGAAACCTTAGAAGAAAAGGCAAACGGAAAGAAGAAACTCGTTGAAAGAAAGAAATTCCCTTGCTACGTGTTCTTAAAGATGATTTACAGCAACGACATTTGGTATTTAGTAACCAATACTCGTGGTGTAACTGGTTTCGTAGGTCCTCAAGGAAGACCGCTTCCCTTAACCGACGAAGAAGTGGCGAGAATGGGACTTATTAAAGTTGCAATCAACGTAGACTTTACAGTTGGAGATACCGTTACGATAGTATCGGGCCCGTTAGAATCGTTTAGCGGAGAAATCGTATCGCTTAACGAAGCAACGCAAAAAGCCATGGTTAACGTATCGATGTTTGGAAGAGCGACGGACGTAGAAGTAGACTTTGTAAAAATAAAGAAAGTTACCGTTACTGAAGAACAAGCGTAAACGCTAACGTGCGCGTATATGCGTATATAATAATGTATACAAACGGAAGAAACCGTTAGTAGATAAGTGGGAGTTGCACTAAATTTTTTGCACTGGAGCAACGTTAATACCACCAAATGGAGGAAACTATTATGGCAAAGAAAGTTACCGCAATCGTAAAATTACAATTGCCCGCAGGCAAGGCAACACCTGGTCCGCCCGTAGGTTCAACTTTAGGTCCGCACGGAATCAATATTCCCGGTTTCACTAAAGAGTTCAACGCGAAAACCCAAGATCAGGCAGGCTTGATTATCCCTGTAGTAATGACGATTTATCAAGATCGTTCGTTCACTTTTATCTTAAAGACGCCGCCGGCACCCGTTCTTATCAAGAAAGCTTGTAAGATCGAGTCAGCAAGTGCAACGCCCAACAAGAATAAAGTTGCAAAGATTACCAAAGCACAGGTAGAAGAAATCGCAAAGTTAAAGATGCCCGACCTTAACGCAAATACTTTAGAAGCTGCTATGAGCATGATCGCTGGTACGGCAAGAAGTATGGGTGTAGAAGTCGTAGATTAAGGACTAAGTGGGAGGGTTATATACCCGAATGTACCACAGGAGGTAAATTAAATGAAACACGGTAAAAAATATATTGATAGCGCTAAAACCATTGAAAGCGCAAAACTTTATGAAGTAGACGAAGCTTTTGGTCTCGTTCTCGACACCGCTAAGGCTAAATTCGACGAAACTGTTGAACTTCACGTTCGTTTAGGCGTAGATCCTAAGCAAGCTGACCAACAAGTTAGAGGCGTTATCGTTCTTCCGAACGGAACGGGTAAAAACGTTAGAGTATTAGTTTTAGCAAAAGGTGCAAAGGCAGACGAAGCTAAGGCTGCAGGCGCAGAATTCGTAGGCGCAGAAGAAATGATCCAAAAAATACAAACTGAAAACTGGTTTGATTACGACGTAATCATTACTACTCCCGACATGATGGGATTAGTTGGTCGTATCGGTAAGGTTTTAGGCCCTAAAGGTTTAATGCCTAACCCGAAATCAGGAACGGTTACTATGGACGTAGCAAAGGCTATCAACGATACCAAAGCAGGTAAAGTTGAATATAGACTTGATAAGAACGCTATTATCCACTGCGCAATCGGTAAGAAGAGCTTTGGTAAAGAAAAACTCAAAGAAAACTACGAAGCTTTAATGGAAGCAATCGTTAAAGCAAAACCGGCAGCAGCAAAGGGTCAATACGTTAAGAGCGTTGCAGTAGCAAGCACGATGGGCCCTGGCGTAAAAATTAACGCTAAAATTTAGTTGACAATACCGCAAAATATGTGGTATACTGACAACGTAAAAAATTAAATAGCCCAAGACAGTAGGTGTTAACTTGCGGGATTCCCGTGGACCGACCGAGGCGGAAATTATTAGGAAAAAACTAACGAAAAGATTAGTATGCCCTTGTATTCCGTTCGGAGTACGAGGGCTTTTCATTAAATAAAGGAGGTAACAGTTAAATGTCAGCAAATTTAGAAGCAAAAAAGCAAGTAGTTGAAGACATTAAGGCAAAAATTCAGGGTTCTAAATCTGTAGTGTTCGTTAAATTCGACGGTCTAACCGTTGCAGAAGACACCGAACTCAGAAGAGAATTCAGAAAGAACAACGTTGAATATAAAGTATTAAAGAACACTTTAATCAAACGTGCGTTTAACGACCTTGGAATTACCGATTTTGACGAAGATCTTAACGGACCTACGTCAGTGGCATTCGGATCGGACGAAACGGGCGCATCAAAAGTTATTATCGACGCTGTTAAGAAGTATGATAAAAAGGTTTCAGTAAAGAGCGCATACGTTGACGGAGGATACGTAAACGTTGACGGTGTTAAGGAACTCGCAGCTATGCCTTCGAAAGAAGAACTTATTGCAAAGATGCTCGGTTCTATGCAAGCACCCCTCAGCAACTTTGTTGGTGTTCTTTCAGCAATGCCGCGTAGCTTAGTAATTGCACTTAACGCAATTGCAGAACAAAAAGCGTAAAAGCAAAACAAAAAAACAAAAAATAAAAAAATATAATTTAAAAAAGGATTTTGGAGGATATAAAAATGGCAGACATTCAAAAAATGTTAGAAGAAGTTAAAGGTATGACGGTTTTAGAACTTAACGAACTCGTTAAGGCTTTAGAAGAAGAATTTGGCGTAAGCGCTGCTGCACCCGTTGCAGTTGCTGCTGCTCCTGCTGCTGCAGCTGCTCCTGTAGTAGAAGAAAAGACCGAATTCAAGGTTTCTATTAAAGAAATCGGCGACAAGAAGATCGACGTTATCAAAGCAGTTAGAGAATTCACCACTTTAGGTCTTGGCGAAGCTAAAGCTCTTGTTGAAGCTAAGGGCGTTATCAAAGAAAACGCAACCAAAGAAGAAGCTGACAAGATCATCGCTAGATTCAAAGAAGTTGGCGCAACCGTTGTTGCTGAATAATTTTAATTTAACGAAAAAAGGAAAACGGACTGAATATTCAGTCCGTTTTTTGTGTTTAAATTTAAGGTTTAGTGGGGATCGCCTTTAAATGTTTACCTCAGTAATCTTTTAATCCCAAAAGGAAATCAATTGAAACGTCGTAAAAAAGAGAGATCTCCGCAAGAAGGGCAAGAGGGGGTTCTCTTTGTGACTTTTCATAGTGAAGATAAGTAACACTATTTATTCCTAATTTATAGGCTAATTCCTTTTGCGTTAGATTGTTTTCTTTGCGTAATTCCTTAAGCCTTTGTCCTAACAATATTTTCATAAATATTTCCTTTTGCTATTGACATGGTAACAGTTCGGTAGTAAAATTATATAGAAACTACCAAAATGGTAATTTTTGTAAAAAATTAAAATTTCTTGTCGAAAGATAGGAAAAAAAGGAGATCACAAATGAAATTATTTGACATCGTAAAATGGGACGATACCGACGCGTCTTCAAACGACATAGTCGTTTATAGACACGAGGCAGAGGACTTTAACACTAAGACTCAGCTTATCGTTCAAGATAATCAAGAAGCCGTTTTCTTCAAAGACGGAATGTCTCTCGATTGTTTCCCTGCAGGTAGACATACATTATCGACTAAGAACATCCCGTTGTTAGGTAAATTCGTTAAGTGGGTTACCGGTGGCGAAACTCCGTTTACGGCAAAAGTTTACTTTGTAAACAAAGTTCGTATGACCGATTTGCTTTGGGGAACTCCCGCTCCCATTCCTTTTAGAGTAATGGTTGACTCAGTTCCCGTGTTCTTACATCTTCGTGCGTTCGGTTTGTTTGGTATACATATTGAAAACGCTAAGAAATTCTTAAGACTTTTAAACGGTACTCGTGAACTTTACGCCAAAGAAGATATCGAGCAAATATTAAAAGGTAAATTGATCGAAAAAGTTAGCACGTTGCTTGGCGAAGCAATCAACAAAAACGGCGTTGATATCTTCAACATGGCTTCTTACTACACCATGCTTTCAGATACCATTTATGAGCAAATGGTTCCGTATTTTGATGAATACGGCATCAAGTTAGACTTATTCTCGTTCGACTCAATCAATATCCCCGAAGAGGATATGGACGACCTCAAGAAGGCTCAATCTATGGACGTTGAATCAGCTGCGCTTGCTCGTAAGCGTGCTAGAGAAGGCTATACCTACGGCATGGAAAAAGGCTTTGAAGTTATGGGTACTGCAGCCGCAAACGAAGGTATGGCAGGAACGTTCATGGGCGCAGGTATGGGTCTTGGTATGGGCGTTGGAATGGGCGGTGCTTTCGGCACGGGCATGACTAATATTGCTCAAAATACTATGGGTAACATGATGCAACAACCGGCTCAAAACGTTCAACAAGCCGAAGAAAAATGTCCCGACTGCGGAGCGGTGGTAGCACCGGGCGCGAAGTTCTGCAATTCTTGTGGTAAGAAACTTGGAAATTTCTGCCCGCAATGTGGAGCGGTTATAACTGCCGGCGCAAAATTCTGCACCGAATGTGGCACGAAATTAGCATCGGTTTGTCCATCTTGTAAGGCAGAATTACCTCTCGGCGCAAAATTCTGCACCGAATGTGGCACCAAAATCTAAGGAGGATAGTCATGAAACAAGTAAAAAATAGATTTTTATCTTTAATTGCATGGGGCGTATTTTGTGCGCTTTGGAACGCGCTAGTATTAATTCTTACCGACTTTGATTCGATTAAGGTTAGTTATTGGTATGCGTTTACGTTTATCGACGTGGCGTTCGTATTAGTAGGCGCGTTAATTTGCCTTACCAAACTTGGTAAAAACACGATGATAGGCGTTTACGTGCCTATGTACCTTGCATCTTTCGTATACTTTGGAGTTACCTTAGTTGCAAACTTCTTCTTCCTTTGTTTCTCATCGGAAAAGACTAAAGCAAACCTAATCATCAACATGATCATTATCGCTTTATACGTAATCGTAATGATCTTCTGTTATATGGGTTTAAGACACATCAATAACGACGACAAAGTCGTAGAACAAAAAGTTAAGAGTTTAAAACTCTTATTAGTTAAAGTTTCTTCTTTAATTTATAAAGCAACGGATGCCGACGTTAAGAAAAAACTTGAAAAGTTAAAAGACTTAATCGATTATAGCGATCCTATGGGAGTTGCCGAAACCAAAGATGCCGAAGAAGAAATCGAGCAACAAATTGAAGTTATCGGTGGACTATTGAGAGATGGAGTGGACGCAACGGCAGTTCTTTCAGCAGTTGAAGATTGCATAAATAAAGTAGAAATTAGAAATCAACTCTTAAAAGCAGTAAAATAAAAAAGCAAAAATACAAAGGAAAAAGGATATATGGAAGGACAATATATATGCCCTGGATGTGGTTACGCACTTCAGGAACAACATATCGACTTTGCAAAGAGAAGAGGTAAATGCCCTAGATGTGGAAACGTCGTAACGCCTCAAAGACCAAAGGCGAACACTTCGGAAGTCGTTTTGCATCACTTGGATAACGCAGTAAGATTTTTTGAAGAAGGAAACTTCGTATCGGCTAAAAACAGTGCTGAATCAGCACTCGCGGTAGCAAACGATAATATCGTTGCGTTATACATAATCGCTTATTACAACGCATTTTGCGATAGCAATAAAACGCCGACTTTCTTAGATCATTTCTTTAAGGAAACCTTGCAAGAGACGGACGTTTTAGAATACGAAATGGAGCATTTTAAGAAGATCGTTTTAATGACTAAAGTAAAGAATTTCGAGTATGAAGCCGAAATTCTATGGAAGTTAGTTCAAACCGAAAAAGAAAAGGATCTAACCGAGTTCGTTGAGGCGTTTAGCCCGTATTCAATAACCTGTAAACGTAGCGTTGAATGGTTTAACAAAACAAAAGACGCTTATATCGCGGTAACGAGAGCGGCGAACGTTCCAAAAACGTGGTATGCGTTATTCCAACAAATAACCCAAAACCCCGAATCACCTGAAAAGACGGGTGCGTACTTCTTAAAGACCAAATCGGAAAAGTTCTATAACGAATTCGTTTTAGGAGTGGGTGAAGTATTTGCAAACATCAAAGACGCGCAATTAAAAGCGAAGTTCTACGGCGCTTTTGAAAAAACTAAACAAGCAATAAAAGCAAAATTATAAACTTAGGAGGAAGTAAAAATGAGTGATTATGTACAAGTCCCAACCCGAAGTCTAGACTACTTGGAGAACGCGATACAACGCGTAAACAATAAGGTAGACTTTATAAACGGGCATTTAGAGCAGGTTGACCAAGAGTTAGAAGAACTCAAGAGAAGTTTTATCGTAATGATAAAAGAACAACGTCAACAAGCTGCTTTACAAAGAGCAATTACCGAAGTTATTAGAGTTAGACAAGAAGTTGAACAAAAATTCGGTAAATATCAAGAGGTTAGAGATCATATGCTTGGTATTTTACAAGCGACTGACGATAATCTCGTTTCTGCAGCAACTATTCTTAAGAGCAGTGAAGAGCTCATGCTCAACAACTCAGAATACTGGCTTGCTCCTTGCTTAATCGCGCTCGCAGCGTGGATCGGAAACGATCAAGATCTAGCATACCGTGCAGTTAATAAGGCTCTTGCAACCGACAAGGAAAAAACCTGCCTATTATTCGCGTTAGTATGTCGTAGAAACGGAAGAACTAAAGAATGCTTTGGTTGGTTGTTCGAATACTTAAAAGAACAAAATCCTTTAAGCATGACCAAGAGCGTTATCGCGTTTATCGACGCGTATACCAACGGCGTTTTCGGTATTGACGAAAGCAACGTTTGCAAAGAATACATCGTTAACTGGATTAGAATCTTAAAAGATAACAATTCGGCGTTCGACCAACAACAAAGAGATTTCTGGAAGAACTTCTTTAGCGTTGCCGGCGCATCGGCTGCATATCAATCTCACGGCTATAACTGCTTAAAAGAGTTAAGCCCCGAATTTGGTAAAATAGACGGATTCGTTTCAAGAATTACTGCGTTTAACAACGACGGTGGTAGTAAAGACCAAATTAACAACATTATCGTTGCCGAAGTTGATAAAGAACAATTAATTAAAGAAGTCGACAACGAATTAAAGAAACTCGTTACCCTTTACGAAACCAAAGAAGAAGCGCTTAGAGACGAAGAAACTCAACTACAATTAGTTAAGAAATATAGAGGTGACGAAAAGCGCGCTAAACAAGAAATGGATTTCATTAAGTATAAGAGAATCGACCAACCCGTTGACTTCGCTTCAAGACTTCAACAAGCGGTTGTCGATCCCGGCTTAACCCCTGAAACTATCGCTGCTAAAAAGACTGCTATTTTCTTACTTAGAGAATATATTATCGACGCTTACGGCGAATATATTACCGAAAATAAGGATACGTATCCTGAAAAGATTAACCTACAAGTTAACGACAATAAATTCCACGTTAAGTGGAGTGGCTCAACCGTTAACGGTGAAAACGTTGCCGAATTAAAGAAAACTTTAACTAGCACCTTTGAAAAGGCAAAAGACGCCGCTATTTTAAGAGCAAAACCCTCTATGGGCAAGATGATTTTCGCTGGCGTATTCACGTTAGGTATTGGTGCTTTAGTGATGTGGAATAAGTTTAAGAAAACTAAGGGCTTATTAGAAGTTGAATACTTTAAGAAGTCTAAAGAAACCATTGATAAACTCGAAGCGGCAGTTAACGCAAGAATTGAAACCAACAAGATCGTTAATGAATTCGTTGGTAGAGACGATTGGGATAAGATTGAATTAAAGGAGGCTGTATAATATGTCTGATTTAGGAAATAATTTATTAGATGAACTCGGTGAATTCAGCGTTGGCGGAGTAGACGATCTTTCTGGATTTGCTCTTACCGATATTGAAAACGTACAATTAGCAGAGGATTTAAATGGCTTTAAGTCAATGTTCCCAGAAGATTGGTCGTTAGATCCGACGGATGAAAGAATTAAAATTAAAAAATAATTAAAAACAAAAAAACGGACTGAATGTTCAGTCCGTTTTTTATTTTGCTTTTTTCATAAAAAATGCTCGTAAATTTTAACGAATAAATCTTTCAAATTTTAATTTACTTGCAAAAAACGCATTTATGATATATAATTAAAATGATTATACTCTAGTAAGGTATTATATGGCAACAAACAAGGAAAACATTAGAAATTTTTGTATAGTAGCGCATATTGACCACGGTAAGTCCACCTTGGCGGATAGACTTATGGAAAAAACCGGTCAAGTTTCCGAAAGGGATATGGAAGAACAACTTCTCGACTCAATGGATTTAGAAAGGGAGCGCGGTATTACTATAAAACTCACGCCCGTTCGTATGTTTTATAAGGCAAAGAACGGCAAGGAATATACTTTTAACCTTATTGATACCCCTGGTCACGTTGACTTTACCTACGAAGTTTCTCGTTCGTTAAAGGCGTGCGAAGGCGCGATTTTAATCGTCGACGCGACTCAAGGCGTTCAAGCTCAAACACTTGCAAACGCATATCTTGCAATCGATAACGATCTAGAGATTATGCCCGTTATAAATAAGGTCGATTTAGCGTCTGCAAACCCCGATGAGGCGGCAAGAGAATTAGAAGACATCTTAGGGGTTGACGCAAGCGACGCGCCTAGAATTTCGGCTAAAAACGGCACGAACATAGAAGAAGTTTTAGAACAAGTTATAGAAAAGATCCCTGCGCCAAACGGCGATGAAAACGGACCTTTAAAAGCGCTTATTTTCGATAGTTATTACGATAATTTTAAGGGTGTTATATGTTTCGTTAGAATTATGGATGGAACTGTTAAGGTTGGCACTAAAATTAAGACTTTTATGTCGGATAAGCAGTTCGACGTTACTGAGGTTGGTATTTTCTCGCCTAAAATGCAAGCCAAAGAAACGCTATCCGCTGGCGAAGTAGGGTATATCGCCGCAAGTATAAAGAGTATTGAAGATACTGCGGTTGGCGATACTATTACCGACGTTAATAATCCCGCAAGCACTCCGCTTGACGGATATAAAAAGGCGCTTCCGATGGTGTTCTCGGGCGTGTTCCCTCTTGACGGCAGTAAGTTTAACGACTTAAAGGACGCGCTATTAAAGTTAAAGCTTAACGACGCGGCACTTTCAATCGAACCCGACAACTCTGCGGCGCTAGGTTTTGGGTTTAGATGCGGATTTTTAGGACTTCTTCATATGGACGTAATTCAAGCGAGATTAGAGCGCGAATTCGACCTAGAAATCATCACGACTGCACCTTCGGTATCTTATAAAGTGTATAAGACGGACGGCACTCAAATGGTTGTGGAAAACCCAACGCACTTACCGCCCGTAACCGAAATTGATTATATGGAAGAACCCATTATCAATGCAAGCATATTCACTCCGCCCGACTACGTTGGACCGATTATGGAACTTTGTCAATATAAGCGTGGCGTTTATAAGGATATGGTTTACCTTGATAAAACGCGTGTAGAACTTAAATACGTTCTTCCGCTTAACGAAATCATTTACGACTTTTTTGATAGTTTAAAATCGAGAACGCGTGGATATGCGTCGTTCGACTATGAAATTTCGGGCTATCAAAAGAGCGATTTAGTAAAACTAGATATGATGCTTAACGGCGATATTTGCGACGCTCTTTCCATTATCGTGCATAAGGACAAAGCATACGAGCGTGGTAGACAAATCGCCGAAAAATTAAAAGACGTTATTCCGCGTCAAATGTTTGAAATTCCTATTCAAGCGGCTATCGGTGGAAAAATTATCGCTAGAGAAACGGTTAAGGCGTATAGAAAAGACGTTTTAGCTAAGTGCTACGGCGGTGACGTTACGAGAAAGAAAAAGCTCTTAGAAAAGCAAAAAGAAGGAAAGAAGAAGATGCGTTCAATCGGAACTGTAGAAATTCCTAGTGAGGCGTTTATTTCTATCCTTAAGACTGATAACGATAGGTAGAAGTTATGTGGTATATAATAGGCCAAATAATCGGTGGAATAGGCGTTTCATTGTTTTTCGTTTCGTATTTGTGTAAGACGCAAAAAAGGTTACTATTTATTCAAATAATAGGAAACGCGGTAATGGTATTGCATTTTTTCTTAATAGGTGCAAAAACCGGATATCTTTTACTAATAGTCGGAACGATAAGGAATATAATTTTATTCTTTGATGACGTAAGGTTTTTGTCGTGGAAAGGTATTCCTTATATTCTTGCTGCGATAATGGTTGGGGTTGGAGCGCTTTCTTACGAGGCTTATTATTCACTATTTATTATAGTTGGGCTTGGCATAAACACGGTATTTTTATCTGTTAAAAACGTTAACGTGTTAAAGGCAAGTGTAATACTTACGAGTTCACTAATTTTTACTTATGATGCGTTCGTTCTATCTATTTCAGGAATGATTAACGAGGCGTTGGCAGTGGTTGGTGCGATAGTCGGGCTTATAATGGCTTACGTGACGAGCAAAAGAACAAAAAATTTAGAAGAGAATTAAAATGAGTGGAATTTATATTCATATCCCCTTTTGTAAACAAAAATGCACGTATTGCGACTTTGCGTCCTTTCCTAAAGAAATAGGAAAGACGGAGAGTTATTTTGCTTGCCTTTATAGAGAATTAGAGGCAAGGGCAAAGCAATACCCCGATAAAGTTTACGATACCGTATATATCGGTGGGGGAACGCCGTCCGTGGTAGACGCAAAGTTTATTTGTGGGGCGATAAGACAAGTGCGCAAGTGTTATAATCTTAGCGAAAACCCTGAAATTACTATTGAAATCAATCCCGGCACGGTCGATCAAAATAAAATCGACGAGTATAAAAAAGTGGGAATCAACCGTTTTAGCATAGGACTTCAAACGGGATACGACGATCAACTTAAAAGACTTAATAGGGTGCATACGGCAAAAGACTTTTTGCTTTGCGCGAATATGCTTAAGGGCGAAAATATCAGTGCGGACGTTTTAATCGGACTTCACGACCAAACGGCGGAACAAGTTAAAAAGACTATCGATCTTGCGATAGCAGGCGGAGTAAAACATATCTCAGTATACGCCTTAACGCCCGAAGTTGGAACTCCTATTTACACAGACTATCTTAACGGCGAACTTTTGTCCGACGATGAAACGGCGGATATTTACGACGAGATAAGAGCCTATTTAAAAGAAAAAGGGTATGATAGATACGAAGTATCAAACTTTGCAATACCTGGCTTTGAGTCAAAGCACAACTTAAACTACTGGAAACGCGGAGAATATATCGGGGTTGGGGTATCGGCAAGTTCGTTCATGGACGGAAGAAGATTTACCAATACGTTTAAGATAGACGAATATATGAACGCGATAATCTACAATAAAACCCCCGAGATATCAAGCGATATAATCGAAGGAGATGACGCCGAGTTTGAATTTATTATGCTAGGGCTAAGAACTCGCGACGGAATAAATATAAAAGAGTTTAATAAAACCTTTAATAAGGATTTTATGAACGAATATAAAAAGGTTTTGGACAAAAAGGCAGACTTATTAGAATTAAGCGGAGAGATTTTAAGGATAAAAGACGACTACCTATACGTTCAAAACGATATAATTCTAGCATTTATGAAATAAAAAAATATTATAGGGGAGAAAATTATGAAAAAGGAATATCAAAAATTAGAAATGGAAATCATGCTATTTAAGGATCAAGACGTTTTGACTAGTTCTTACGATATAGACGCCGACGATCCTTATTAAAAAGGCAGTATTCTTTCTACAAAAGAAACCAAAATAGACTAAATTTAACTCTAAAATTTATTCGCCCTCGTGCTACTATTTATGCACGGGGGCGAAATGACTATTTACATTGAATACGTTTTAATTGATAACTTTATTATCGATTATATGCTACTTAAAGCCACTTTCGCTTTGACGGGAAAAAATTGCAAGCGAAAGCGTCTTTTTTTTAGCGCTTTTTTAGGGGCGGTTTTCGCACTTTTTTATCCACTTATAACTGACAATAATCTAATTTTAATTCCCTTAAAAATTGCGGTAGGGCTACTAATTTTAGCGGTGTCGAACGTTTTTTCGTCGCTAAAATCCTTTTATATACATTTCTTAATATTCTTTTGTTATACGGCTCTCGTGGGCGGAGCGTTAATTTCCATTTTTAATATTTTTAATATAGACTATACGGCAGAAATATTTTCCGCGTTTATTGCGCTCCCAGTGTGTTTACTACTAAACGGAGTTTCAAGGGTGATAAACTATTTTTTACGCAAAAAACCCGAGATAAATTTTAGCGTAAATATTGACCTTATATTAGGTCAAACTAAAATTTCTTCGCGAGGATTTTTTGATACGGGAAACGGAGTTTACCACAACTTATCTCCCGTTATATTTTGCAGTAAAAACCTAGCGATTTTACTACTTGAAAAAAACAAGTTTAAGGTTAAAACTTTTAACGTTTATATTCAAACTATAAACAAAAAAGACAAAAAAACTGCATTTATTTTAGACGAGCTCGTGATATATAACGGCGACAAAAAGAATATATTTAATAACGTAACGGCGTGTGTTATAAGTTCTGGAACGGACGAGATTTACGACGTAATTTTGCACCCTGCGTTTATGGAGACGGACAATGAAAAAAATTATTCAAAAACTCAAAAAGTTTCTTAAAATCTTTTCACTAAGCGATAATCTTTTAAGATACATAGGGACAGGCGAAGTCTTGCCGAACCCGTTTACGGCTGAAGAAGAGCAAGAACTCGTAGCGAAACTCACTAGCGGAGAAGAGTGGGTAAAGGACGAGCTTATAGAACACAATCTTAGGCTTGTGGTTTACATTGCCCGCCGTTTTGAAAACACGGGCGTCGATCTTGACGACTTAATTTCGGTGGGAACGATAGGGCTTATAAAGGCAGTAAATTCCTTTAATGCCGAGAAGAATATAAAGCTTGCCACCTACGCCTCCCGTTGCATAGAAAACGAAATACTTATGCACCTTCGTAGAAGTGTAAAATTAAAAGCGGAAGTATCTTTTGACGAGCCTCTAAATACCGACTGGGAGGGCAACGAACTAGTTTTATCCGACGTTATGGGAACGGACGGAGACGTCGTTTATAAAAAGATCGAATTTGGCGTGGAAACCGAACTTTTAGGTATTGCGCTAACCAAACTAAACACGCGTGAGCGAGAGATTATGGAGATGCGTTACGGGCTAAACGGTGGTCGAGAAAAAACGCAAAGAGAGGTCGCCGATATGATGGGGATTTCGCAAAGTTATATATCGAGATTAGAAAAGAAAATCATATCAAGATTAAAAAAAGAGTTCTCAAAAATGGTATAAAAAAATCGTTTAGGGTTATACTTTACTATACCTTCGTGTGGTACATAGGAGGTATTATGAGTAGTAAAGTAGTAATTTGCGGAGTGGATACTTCAACTTTGCCAACGCTAACTGAAAAGCAAGCCGAAAAACTTCTTTTAAGAATAAAGGACGGGGACGAAGAGGCAAAAGAAGAATTTATTGTCGCCAACGTGCGATTAGTTTTGTCAATAATTAGAAGATTTAACTTTAAAGGGAAAAGCCCTGACGACGTTTTTCAAGCGGGATGCATAGGTCTAATAAAAGCAACGAACAACTTTGACGTGTCGTTTGGCGTGAAATTTTCGACCTACGCCGTGCCGATGATAATCGGAGAAGTAAAACGGTTATTGAGAGATAATAACTCAATGCGCGTAGCGCGGTCTATAAGGGATACCGCTTATCAAGTATTAAGGGCACGCGCCGAACTAGAAAAAGACGATAAGGACGTAACTTTAGATAAGATCGCCGTGCATATGAACGTAGCGGTGTCAGACGTTGCTTACGCTCTAGACGCAATTTCAGACACCGTATCTCTTTTTGATCCCGTTTATAGCAAAAATGGAGACGAATTATTACTGGTCGATCAAATAGGCGATCAAAAAAATACTGACGAAAACTGGACGGAAAAGGTGGCGTTAGATAGAGCGATTAGCGTTTTGGGAGATAGAGAAAAAAGGATTATAGAGCTTAGGTATTTCGAAGGCAAAACGCAAACCGAAATATCAAAAGAGGTAGGAATAAGTCAAGCGCAAGTAAGCAGACTAGAAAAAAACGCTCTTATGCAAATAAAAAACGACATAAGAGTTTAACGGCAAAAAAGAAAACCCGACTTTAACTAAAGTCGGGCGTTTTTTTATTCAAGTTCTTTTAGCGAGTGCATAACTATCGCGGTGAGGGCAATGCACGCGGTTTCGGCGCGTAAAATTCTTTTTCCTAAAAACACCGTCTTATAGCCGAGAGATAGAGCAAGTTGGTTTTCCTCTTCGCTAAATCCGCCTTCGCTACCGACGACTAGCGCAACGTCGCCCTCAAGAGAAGAAAAGTCTACGTCGTTGTAACGGGCGAACTCACAAGCAAAAAGTTTATTCTTAACGTGTGCGCACGTATCTAAAGCCTCCTTTAACGTATGCGCATATCTAACGATAGGCGCGATAGCTCGTCCGCATTGTTTAGCCGATTCAACGCTAACCTTATTTAGTCTTGCAAGTTTATTTTCGTTAATAAACGCCGATGAGAATTTAGAAGAAAAGGTTATAATTTCCCTTACGCCAAGTTCAACGGCTTTTTGCACGATAAGTTCGGTTTTATCCCCTTTAAGGTAACCGCAAATTAGCGTAACTGCGTTTTTCGTTTCAGTTGAGCATACGTTTTTTTCTAGCACTTTGCAGTTTAGTTCGGACTTAGTGATTTTTTCCACCTTGCAAACGTGTTCAAAGCCAGAGTTGTTGCAAACTAAAATATCGTCGCCTTCCTTTATGCGTAAAACGCTAGTTGCGTGGCGGAATTCTTCGCCCGTAAGCGTAACGAAATCGTCAATGTTATCGTTTATAAAAAATCTCTTTAAGTGTGACATGGTTTTTACTCTTTATTTAGTGGTATTTTGATATGATTTAATTTTTTTAGTTCATGGGTTAAAAGATTTAAGAATTTCTCTCTATCGATACCGCAAGCGAACATAACGTTGCCATTTTGGTTAAAATCGACCGTCGTCCTACCGAAAAACTCTTCCGTGTCGACCGAAACGAATGCTTTTTTGAAGGTGAAAAGTTTGGGGTATACGTGCGCAAAAAAAGTACACGTGTCGTTGGTGGTAATTCTCTTTTCGGGGAAGTATTTAGGCTCGTAATACTTTGAATACGAAAGAGCGAGGAACTTGCCAACGTCGTTAATTTCGCCCAGAGAAAGCACGAAATCCTCGGTTAAATGCGCCCATTCTCTGCCCATTATAGAGGGAATCATCACTAGCGGAATGCCACTACCTAAAACTATCTTAAACGCGTCTGGGTCGCTAGACAAATTAAAAGATATATGTTCAGGGTAATCGGGGTTGCCGTGTGGTGCACCGCCCATAAAGATTATCTTTGGAATTTTATCTTTAACGTCGGGATGAGAAGTTAAAAGGGTGGCCATATTAGTTTGCGGACCTAGGAGAATGGGGACGATATCCCCGTCGCCACTCATTATGGTTTGATACATGGCTTCAACCGCGTCAAGTTGAACGGGCTTGTTTTTGGTTGTCTTAGGAGGGATATAACCGCCTAGTCCGTCCGCCTGATGAATAAATTCGGCGGTAGGGCTAACGCGTTTTAGCGCTTTTTCAGCGCCTTTAGCGACCGGAACGGACGCGCCTAGAAGATCTAATAGATGAAGGACGTTTCTCGTCGTTAAATGGACGTTTACGTTGCCAACGACGGTAGTGATAAGTTTTAAATCCACATTCTCGTCAAAGAGGGCGTAGATAAGGCAAGCACTATCGTCCACACCGGGATCACAATCGATTATAATCTTTAATTTTTCGTTATTTTGCTTGAAGTCGTTTTTATTAAAGTTATCGTTCATAATATTATTATACTAAAAGAGAGAGTAATTTTGCAATACAAAAAAGAAAAAACGCAGTCAAAATTTATTTGACTGCGTAAAATATAAGATTTATTCAAAAATAAAGACGTTAGTAGATAGGTATTCAAGCGGAACTTTAATGGTAACGTGCTTGCCGTCTTTCTTAAACTTAACAGGCCTAATCTTACCTTGTTTGTTGAGCAATTTAACTTTATTGAAGTCAAAGCCAACGGTAAGGCCGAAGTCTAAATAATTGTCGTAGTTACTGTTAGTAACGAATAAAATCTTCTTGCCGTCCTTTTCGTATAGGTAGGGTGAAACGCCGTGTTTATCACAAACGACGAAATCGTTATTTTGATTTTTAACGAAGTCCGTTGCAAAGTAGGGGCGAAGATCGCAGTAAAGAGAGGGACGGTTATCGTCAAGGAAGAATGGGAAAACCATAAAATTCTTTCCGTAAACGATAGAGGGGGCAAGGTTAACTTGCTTTTCGTTATAAACGCAAGTTTTAACGTCAACGCCGTCGTTATATTTAACTTCAACGAAGTCGCCACCTCTTGCTCTGCAAGACGCACGTAAGTTTTTAATTCCGTCTATATAAAGATCGCCCTCGCATTGTTCGTAAGATTGATATCCGGTATCTACGGGACGTAACACAGCGTCGGTAGCCGAGATTAAAGAGAGAAGATTTCTATCTTTAAGTTTAAGCGCGCAAGCGCCGTCAATCATAACGAAGTTCTTTTCAAATAAAGACTTAACTTGTTCGTCGGTAAAGTAATCCACGCTCGATCCCGAAAGGAAAATAGTTTGATTTTCAAAATCCTTTTCGCGAGAGTATTTATAAGCGATACCGATAGCGTTAAGATATGCACCAACGTTAAATTCGGTGGGGAGAAGATCGCGCCAACCCTTCTTATCGATAGTCTTGTAGTAAGAAGCTCTAACGTCGACGGGAACGATAACGCCCGAGCCAGAAGAGAACTTAATATCAAGGTCCAAAATGGCTTGCATAAAGGGTTGAAGGTCGCGAACGATTTCACCAAAACCATAAGATTCTCTAACGCCGTTACCCACGAAATCGTAGATAGAATAGGTCATACCCGATAAAATTAAGGGGGTAGAGAATTCTAGGTTGTATTTTAAGTATCTTGCGCCTCTGCCGTAAAGACAAGAAGAACCACATTCGGTTTCGGGCATAATAATAACGTCGTCGTCGTGCATAGCGCGAACGCCCATACTTACTGAGTTAAAATAGTAAAGCGCGTCTTTGCCACTAGGTTCAAAGTAGGGTAGGTGAATACGGTTGATACGTTTTCCGCCTTGACCAAACGCCGATAAAAGCTTATTCCAATCACGTGCCTCAACGCAGTGGATAGCGGGCGGAGAAGACATAAGCGCAACGTCCGTTTTGGGGCTAGCCGATTTAACCGCTTTTGCAAGACGGTCAGCGGTAGCGATCATGATGTCGCGGTTAGCGTCAAGGAAAACCTCTCTTTCCTTGTTTAACGGGCCTTTAGCAAACGCCTTTTCGATAAACTCTTCACGGGTATAATTAGTGCCGAGTTTTTCGTTATAATATTTCATATGGAGAGAGCAATAGCAACCGATATCCGAAAGCGGTGGGTGGTTATGCACTCTAAAATCGTCTTCGATCCAGTAAGTATCGGTGTCGACGCTAGAAACTAAGGTCTTGATATATTCTTCAAAATACTTTAGCCATTCTTCGCTAAGAGGGCAAGCCGAAACCGTGCTTTCTCTGCCGTTGATGTCGATTAAGGTCACGAAATTTTGACCTTCTCTAAGTTTTCTACCTCTGTCCACGTGTCCCATTTCGAACCAGTTGTTTATGCTGGTAGAAATACCGTATTCAGAAAGTCTTTTAGATGCTTTTTTAAGAAGCTTAATAATCACTTTTAATTCATCAATAGTGATATGTCCGTCAAAGAATTCTTCGGTGTTAAGCATGAGCATAACGTTATCAAAGCCGTATTTAGCGCAGTGCTTAGCAACCGCCTCAATACGATCGTCTTGATTATCGTCAACGGTGATTTGCATTCTTAAACAGTTGTGATAAGTTTTGTAGTCCATAAAACGGAACTCCTTGGAGGGTTTTTAATTATATTAACATTTTTAAAATGTTAAAGCAAGTGAAAAATAGAAAATAAAAAAGCAGAGTGAAAAAAATTTTCACTCTGCTTATAGTTAAAATAGATATGCAAGTTTTTCTTCAAGTTCGGTATAGTCAAAAATCTCTATATAGTCCATACCGTAAATACGAATATGGCTATCTCCACCGCCGTCGCCAAAGTCATCGCCAACGTATAAAATCTCGTCTTTAGCGTAGCCGTTATCACGGGCATACTTTATAATAGCATCGTATTTATTATACTCTTTTTCGGCGAAGTCAAAAGAAGAAGATCCACCAACGTAAACTGAATAATCCTTAAAAATTTCTAAAACTTCGGGGTATAGAACGTGACGTTTTTTTCTAGTGGGGTCAAACGCAATTTTATCTTTTACGTCCGCTTTAGTGCCAAGTAGGGGGAAGGTTACCATGCCCGAATCATGAAATTCCACCGTTTCGCCCTTAAACTCGGTATAGCCGTATTTTTGGCGAAGATAAGAGATATTTTTGATAAAAAACTCTTTGTTAGGAGTAGATTTGTCTTGACGAACGATAGTAAACTTTCCGTCAATAATTTTGGCCTCTTCCTTTCCGTAGTTGCCTATGATATCGATAGGGTAGCCGTTCATTTGGTTGTGAATACGCGTAGTATTGCCTGCGCCAACCATTAAAAGTTTGTATTTTTTAGAAAGCTTGTCTAAAACGGCTTTATTTTTTTCACCTAGAGGCGAGCGGTGTTGTGTAAGTGTCCCGTCAAGGTCAAAACAAATTAGTCTTTTCATTTTTTTCTCCTTAGTTTAATCATATTATGGCATAACCAAATAAAATAGTCAAATAAAAAAGGAGGTTTGACCATGAATTAGGATATTGACAAATATAGATAGAGGTGATATTATTTTTGATATAAAAATAAAGAGAGGTAAGGCAAATGACGTTTGAAGAAATTTGGCAAAGCATAAAACAATGGCTTACTAGCGATGCGTTATGGAACACGATTGCAAGAGTATTGATTGCGCTACTAATTTTATTTATATCGTTTAAGGTTATAAATTTAGTAACTAGAAGAATAGAGAAACGCGCCATAAAGAAAAACGCAGATAAAACTATTATCAAGACCTTAATGTATGTATTAAGGCTAGTTTTAAAGATTGCGATAGCAGTTTCTATGATAGGATTCGTTGGCATAGATACTAGCGGAATTACGGCGTTAATCGCGTCCTTCGGTGTGTGCGTAGGCTTGGCGGTAAACGGCGCTTTATCTAACCTAGCGGGTGGCGTAATGTTAATTATTACCCGTCCGTTTAAGGTGGACGATTATATTGAGGCTCAAGGATACGAGGGAACGGTGGCGGAAATTCACATCACCAACACCAAACTAATAACCCCAGATAATAAGGTTATATATATTCCAAACGGAAACTTGTCTGCAAACACCATAGTAAACTATTCGGAAAAGGACTTAAGAAGGGTAGATCTAGATTTTGCTATCGGCTATTCTGCAGATAGCGACAAGGCAAAACAACTCATATTTAGTCTCTGTGATAAGCACGAGTTAGTATTAAAAGACCCCGCTCCCTTTATTAAAATTAAAGAGCACGGCGCGTCAAGTATAAATTTAACCACAAGGGTTTGGGTAAAGAGCGGAGACTACTGGACGGTTAAATTTGACCTTTTAGATAGTGTTAAAAAAGAGTTTGATGCAAACGGCATAGAGATCCCGTTCAATCAACTAGACGTTCATATCAAGAATTAAAAATTTTCAATTAAAAAAGACTGCGAATTCGCAGTCTTTTTTAGTTTTGTCATTGTTTAGATTAAATGTTTACCCTTCCATCCGAGCATTGAACGTAAGTCGCCGGGACGTCATCATTCCAATAGCGGCCCTTACTAATAGCATTCCACTCGGCAATAGTTCCTTTGAAAGAAATGCTAGTGAGCGAGTCGCACCATTCGAACGCACCATCTCCAATAGAAGTAACGCTATCGGGGATAAATATATCTGTTAATTCTATACACTCAGCAAAAGCACCCCACCCAATATATTCTACCGAATTTCCTATTTTGACCTCTTGCAAACCAAAACATTCCAAAAAGGCCTCATGTCCAATCGTTTTTACGCTGTTTGGAATCTCTATGCTTGTTAATTTTTCACAACCAGCGAAAGAAGATTCTCCAATTTCCGTAACTGAATTGGGGAAGATAAAGCTTGTTAAGTTTCGAAGATCACAAAAGGCAGCTTCTTCTATAATTTTCAATTGGCTGTTCGCACAAATGTTCACGCTTTCTAGTTCATGTATACTCATAAATGCGCACTCCTTAATTATAGTAACGCTAGCGGGTATTTCTACACTTATTAATGTTGGATACCTATAAAACGCTTTTTCTCCGATAGAAGTGACAGGCTTATCCCCAACCATATGGGGTATTACGACCTCAGCATCAAGGCAAAAGCCAAGGCCTATAATTTCATATTCGGTATCGTTATTTATAAGTCTAATGATTAACCCTTGACTGGGCACCTTTTTTCCACATTCACATTTTCCATCAATAAAAGAGTGTTCCTCTTTATATAAAAAAACTCCACACTCGCATTCGTTCCAGTGCTCGGTATCTCCCTTTTTTAGAGTATTGTATTCGTGAACGTGTGGTGGGGTACTATTTTCATTTTCGCTATCTCCACCACAAGCCGTGAATACGCATAGTACTGCGCAAATCATAAGTACCAATGCTAAAATTTTAAGTAGGTGTTTTTTCATAAATTTTCTCCTTGTTTTGTATAAATAAAAAGTGTCGCTCCAAAACGGAACGACACTTAGTAAAAATGATCTTTCCGCTTCGTTGCGACACTAACCATAAAAAACATTTGATTGAAAAAGTTTTATGTGTTGCGAAAAAGATACACTTCTACCCAAGAAGTATACTTTCCCAATCAAATATTAAGTTAGGTCGCACCCTTATTATATCACTTTATACTTTTATTTGTAAAGAATATTATTCTTTTTATTTATAAATAAAAAAAGGCTACCCAAAGTAACCTTTTATTGTCTTAGATGATCCCCGTTAAATCCTAAACTTATAAGTAGGGCGGTGTCGACTTTTCCCATCGTATCGGGGGGAAGTTCGCCGATACGTTCTTTTAAGCGTCGTTTGTCAAGCGTTCGTATTTGTTCTAACAATACCACGGAGTCTTTCACCAATCCAAACTCGTTTGCGCTAAGTTCAATGTGTGTGGGCAGTCTTGCTTTATTTAGCTGGCTTGTCACGGCGGCGGCAATAATGGTCGGGCTGTATTTATTACCGGTGTCGTTTTGTACTATTAAAATGGGGCGTACGCCACCTTGCTCGCTTCCTACCACGGGGCTTAAATCCGCGTAGTATAGTTCTCCTCGTTTAATCATATGGTCTCCGATGCGTCAAGTATTATCCACTATTATTTTATGTATTTAATAGGTGGACGGTTACGATAAGTTTACTTAACACCTTTGAATTTTTACCTTATTTTAGCGGAAATATACCATGGCAAAGGCTAAAAATCTTTAAGTATTATTTGACACTAGATATGATTTGTAGTAGAATATTTTAAGACACTAAATAATTTTAGTGATTCTAACGAGCAAAACGCATAAGCTTCCATAGTTAAATGGATATAACAAGCCCCTCCTAAGGGCTAGTTGTGGGTTCGATTCCCGCTGGGAGTACCAAAAAAACCACATTTTTTGTGGTTTTTTACTATTTTTAGGGCAAAAAACGGGTTTCCCGATTGTTTGAAAAAGGTCAAAATCGCAACTTGGTGCGGTTTTCTTAACCTGCTTACAATTTTTTGATTTCCGCACCGCACCAAGCGGTTATATTTTTGTTTGTCCTTCCACTATATATCCCTGACTTTTTTACTAAAAAATAACCATCTATTTTTAAATGCTAAAAGATTTTTTATTTTGCAACCTACCCATTATATATTCCTTACTTTTTTCTTGAAAAACAACCACTCACTTTATATTGCTGAATTTTTTAAGGAATATTGTGATTGTGTTTATGGTGAAAAATATAAAGAAACCCAGTGGAATTACGTTAGATATTTCGAAAATCCTGTTTATGATGAAATAGAAACTGTAACTAATCCTTTAGGTTTAAGAGTTTT